>NZ_LR733817.1:1356250-2034375 GCF_902506165.1 Bosea sp. 29B | reverse complement strand
GCCCAGCTGGTGCCGTCCTGCAGGGTGAACGGCACCACGCCCATGCCGACCAGGTTCGAGCGGTGGATGCGCTCGAAGCTCTGGGCGATCACGGCCTTGACGCCGAGCAGGTTGGTGCCCTTGGCGGCCCAGTCACGCGAGGAGCCGTTGCCGTATTCGACACCGGCGAAGATCACCAGCGGCACCTTCTCGGCCTGGTAGCGCATCGCCGCATCGTAGATCGGCAGCTCTTCCTTGCTGGGATAGTGGATGGTGTAGCCGCCTTCGCGCCCGTTCGGACCCATCATGTGGTTGCGGATGCGGATATTGGCGAAGGTGCCGCGCATCATCACCTCATGATTGCCGCGGCGCGTGCCGTACTGGTTGAAGTCGGCGACGGCGACGCCATGCTCGGTGAGATAGGCGCCGGCCGGCGAAGCCGCCTTGATCGAACCGGCCGGCGAGATGTGGTCGGTGGTGATCTTGTCGCCGAACAGGCCGAGGATGCGGGCGCCGACGACGTCGGTGACCGGAACCGGCTGCTTGCCCATGCCGCGGAAATAGGGCGGGTTCTGCACATAGGTCGACTTGTCGTCCCAGGCATAGGTCTGGCCGGTCGGCGCCTTGACCTTCTGCCAGTTGGCGTCGCCCTTGAAGACATCCGCATATTTCGCCTTGAAGATCGCCTTGGTGACGTTCTTGGCGATGAAGGCCTGGATCTCCTTGTTGGAGGGCCAGATGTCCTTGAGGTAGACCGGCTTGCCGTCCTTGCCCATGCCGAGCGGCTCGGTGGTCAGGTCGATCTGCACCGAACCTGCCAGCGCATAGGCGACGACCAGCGGCGGCGAGGCCAGGTAGTTCGCCTGCACGTCCGGCGAGACACGGCCCTCGAAGTTACGGTTGCCCGAGATGACGGCGCCGGCGATCAGGCCCTGATCGTTGATCGCCTTCGAGATCGGGCCCGGCAGCGGGCCGGAATTGCCGATGCAGGTGGTGCAGCCGAAGCCGACCAGGTTGAAGCCGAGCTTGTCGAGGTCCTTCTGCAGGCCGGCCTTGGCGAGATACTCGGCCACGACCTGCGAGCCCGGCGCCAGCGAGGTCTTGACCCAGGGCTTGACCTTGAGGCCCTTGGCCACGGCATTGCGGGCGAGCAGGCCGGCGGCCATCAGCACCGAGGGGTTCGAGGTGTTGGTGCAGGAGGTGATGGCGGCGATGACGACGTCGCCATGGCCGAGATCGAACTTCTCACCCTCGACCTTGACGCGGCGGGAAAGCTCGCCGCCCTTCTTGTAGTCGGTATCCATCGCGGCGGCGAAGCCGCTCTTGATCGCGCCGAGATCGGCGCGGCCTTCGGGACGCTTCGGGCCGGCCATCGAGGCCTGGACGGTATTCAGGTCGAGCTCGAGCGTGTCGGTGAAGACCGGATCGGGCGTCGAGCGGGTCGCGAACAACCCCTGGGCCTTCGCATACTTCTCGACCAGGGCGACGCGGGCAGCCTTGCGGCTGGTGGTCTCCAGATAGTTCAGCGTCTCGGCATCGACCGGGAAGAAGCCGCAGGTGGCGCCGTATTCCGGGCCCATATTGGCGATCGTCGCGCGGTCGGCCAGCGTCAGGTTGTAGAGGCCGGGGCCGAAGAACTCGACGAACTTGCCGACGACGCCCTTCTTGCGCAGCATCTGCGTGACCGTCAGCACGAGGTCGGTCGCGGTGATGCCTTCCTTGAGCTTGCCGGTGAGCTTGAAGCCGATCACCTCGGGCAGCAGCATCGACTGCGGCTGGCCGAGCATGGCGGCCTCAGCCTCGATGCCACCGACGCCCCAGCCGAGGACGGCGAGGCCATTGACCATGGTGGTGTGCGAATCGGTGCCGACCACGGTGTCGGGATAGGCGACCTCGACCGTTTCGGTCTTCTTGCCCTTCTTCACCTTCTCCTTCGCCGTCCAGACGGTCTGGGCGAGGTATTCCAGGTTGACCTGGTGGCAGATGCCGGTGCCGGGCGGCACCACGCGGAAATTGTCGAAGGCGCCCTGGCCCCATTTCAGGAAGCGGTAGCGCTCGCCATTGCGCTGGTATTCGAGATCGACGTTCTGCTTGAAGGCCTTGGGCGAGCCGAACTCGTCGACGATGACGGAGTGGTCGATGACGAGGTCGACCGGCACCAGCGGGTTGATCTTCTTGGGGTCGCCGCCGAGCGCAACGACGCCGTCACGCATCGCGGCGAGGTCGACTACCGCCGGCACGCCGGTAAAGTCCTGCATCAGCACGCGGGCTGGGCGGAAGCCGATCTCCTTGCCGGCCTTGCCCTTGTCGTCGAGCCAGCCGACGAAAGCCTCGATATCGGCCTTGGTGACCGAGCGGCCATCCTCGAAGCGCAGCAGGTTCTCGAGCAGCACCTTCATCGAGAAGGGCAGCTTCGAAATGCCGGCGAGGCCGTTTTTCTCGGCAGCCTTGAGAGAGTAATAGACGTATTTCTTCGTGCCGACGGTCAGCGTCTTGCGGCACTTGAATGAATCGAGCGAGGCCATTTTGGCTTACATCCTGATCAAGGGGTTGCGGTCACGAGCCGAATCCCTCCTTGCGGATGAATCCGGTCGAAGGCCTGTTGCGCATGACGCGCACGCCGCCCCGGGAGTGCCCGAGCCCCGCGCCGGATCGGCGTGCGGCGTAGCCACGGGTTCTATAGATCAATTCCAAGAAGCTCGCTACAGGCTCGATATGCGTCGGATGAAGAGCTAATGACGCTTCGGAAGACAGGCTCGGCGTGACGCAGATTCCATTCCAGAGATTCGCCCTGATGGCCGAGGGGCTCGCTTGCCGCCGCGGCGGGCGCGCGATCTTCGATGGTGTCGGATTCCTCCTGGAAAATGGCACGGCGATCGCGCTCACCGGCCGCAATGGCGCCGGTAAGTCGAGCCTGATCGCCATGTTGAGCGGGCGGCTGCGCCCCGAGGCTGGCGCGATCAAGCTCGACGGTCTCGACGATACCCCGTTGGCGGAGGCCGCCCATCTCGTCGGCCACCGCGACGGCCTCAAGACCGCGTTGACGGCGGCGGAGAACCTGCGTTTCGCGCAGGATTTGCTGGGGCAGCCCGGACTCACCCCGACCGAGGCGCTCGCGACGGTCGGCCTGCCGCATGCCGGGCCTCTGCCGGTCGGCTATCTTTCGGCCGGGCAGCGCCGGCGCGTGGCATTGGCGCGCCTCCTGGTGGCGGCGCGGCCGATCTGGCTGCTGGACGAGCCGATGGCAGCGCTCGACACCAGTTCGCAGGCGATGCTGTCACAGCTTATGCAAGCGCATCTGGCGGCGGGCGGCGCGATCCTGGCGGCGACCCACGGCCCGCTCGGCCTCGAGGGCGCGCGCGAACTCAGGATCGGCCCGTGACCGGCGCCTTCCTCGCCATCCTCCGGCGCGATCTCGCCTTGGCTGTCCGGGCTGGCGGTGGCGGCGAGCTCGCGCTCGTCTTCTTCCTCACCGTGGTCGTGCTGATCCCGTTCGCGCTCGGGCCCGACCTCAACCTGTTGTCACGGATCGGGCCGGCCATCCTCTGGCTGGGGGCGCTGCTGGCGACGCTGATCGGGCTCGACCGGCTGTTCCAGGCCGATGAGGAGGACGGTTCGCTCGATTTGATCCGCAGCGCGCCGCTACCGCTGGAACTCGCCGTGTTCGCCAAGGCGCTGGCGCATTGGCTGACGACAGGGCTGCCGCTGACCTTGGCCGCGCCGCTGCTTGGCCTGCTCGTCGCGCTGCCGGCGGAGAGCGTGCTGCCGCTGACGGCGAGCCTCGCGCTCGGCACGCCGGCGCTGAGCTTCATCGGTGCGGCGGCCGCGGCGTTGACGGCCAGTTTGCGCCGCGGCGGGTTGATCCTGCCGATCCTGGTCGCGCCGCTCTGCGTGCCCGTGCTGATCTTCGGTGTTTCGGCTTCCGACGCGGCACGCGGGCCGATGCCACTGCAGAGCCCATTGCTGATACTGGCGGCGCTGTCACTGATGGCCGCGGCAGTGGGTTGCATCGCCGCGGCGGCGGCGCTGCGCCAGCCGGACTGACAACTCCGACCTAAGAGAAGTTACCCCGGTCGAGTTCCAGCGCGCAGCCAGATTGTGCTGCGAGATGCGCGACGACGGCAGCGATATCCTCGAGCGCGACATTGTCGTCGATGAAGCGGAGCTGCACCTCTTCGGCCACGCCGAAGACGTTGACGATCCGCGATTCACCGGCCTTCGAACGCAGCGTCGTTTCGATGGCGCGCCGCATGGGATCGGAAAGCGTGATGAGCATGACAATCCCTCCTGCGCTGAGGGTTAGCCGAAAGCTGTGTGGGAATCAAATAAAAAGTTGAATAACATCAAATAGTTAGCAACTTACGCCGAAAGCGTTTACGTGGCATGACGCTAAGGTACCGCGGGTTACGCCTCCCCTTGCGAATGAGTCGCTTGCGTCTATATCATCACTTACTCATTTTTAGCGCGATGGGGAGCGCGCCATGTCGGATCTGGAACGCGGCGAACGGCTGCAGATCATGCTGAGCGCGGATGAACTCCGCGCCGTCGAGAACTGGCGCTTCGACAAGCGCATGCCGAGCCGTGCGGCTGCGGTGCGCGAGCTGCTGCGCCGAGGCCTGCAGGCTGAGGGGTTTGCCGTCGCCGCCGAAGGCGCGCGTTCCGGTAGTTTTGGCGTTCTCGATGGCGACGAGCGTGAGGCAGAGAGCGCTCCCGAGAAAGACTAGCGCGGCGGGCGGCCTCATCGTCGCAGGGACGGCTCATCGATTGTGAGCCGGGCCGGCGATTGCTACATGCTCTCTGGTCGAAAGAAGAGCAGAGTCGGCCACCACTTCATGGCGAGCCTTACCGAACTGGCCAACCCGGCGCGCTTCATGCGCCTGTCGAGCGTCTTGTTGCCCTGGCTCGCGGGGGCTGCGGCGCTGCTGCTCGCGATCGGCTTCTATCTCGTCTGGTTCGTCGCCCCGTCCGACTACCAGCAGGGTGAGACGATTCGGATCATGTACATCCATGTGCCGGCCGCCTGGCTGGCGCTGATGTTCTATTCGATGATGACGCTGTCGGCGCTTGGCGTCCTGGTCTGGCGCCATCCGCTCGCCGATGTCGCCCAGCAGGCGGCGGCGCCGATCGGCGCCTGCTTCGCGCTGATCTGCCTGCTCACCGGCTCGTTCTGGGGCAAGCCGATGTGGGGTACCTACTGGGTCTGGGATGCGCGCCTGACCTCGATGCTGGTGCTGTTCCTGCTCTATCTCGGCCTGATCGCACTGCGCCGCGCCATCGACGAGCCCTCGCGGGCCGGCCGGGCCGTCGCGATCCTGACGCTGGTCGGCTGCGTCAACATCCCGATCATCAAGTTCTCGGTCGACTGGTGGAGCACCCTGCACCAGCCGGCCTCGGTGCTGCGGCTGGGCGGGCCGACCATCCATTCCTCGATGCTCTGGCCGCTGGTGATCACCGCTGTCGGCTTCACGCTGCTGGCGCTGGCGCTGCATTGCGCCGCGATGCAGGCCGAGATTCTGCGCCGGCGGGTCCGGACGCTGACGATCTTCGAGGCCGAGCGGCTCGACCGGCTCTCGCTCCAGGCGGCGCAATGATGGATCTGCTCGGACCCCATGCCGGCTTCATCCTTGCCGCCTATCTGGCGGCGGCTGTGATCCTCGGCGGTCTCGCGGCAGCGATCCTGCTCGATCGGCGCGCGCAGAGGCGCGCACTCGCGGCGCTGGAAGAGCGCGGCGCCGGCCGTCGTGGCGGAGCGTCGTCATGAGCGAAGCGTCCGTTTCACCGCCGCGACGTTCGCCTTGGCTTTATGCGATGCCGCTGCTGATGTTCGCGGCTTTGGCGGCGGTGTTCGCCAAGGGGCTGTTCTCGGGGGATGCCAGCAAGGTGCCCTCGGCCCTGATCGGCAAGATGGCTCCGGCGGTCACATTGGCGCCGCTCGAAGGCTTGCAGCGCGACGGCCAGCCGGTTCCCAGCTTCGGCATGGCCGATCTGGCGAAAGGCAAGGCGACGATCGTCAACGTCTTCGCCAGCTGGTGCGCGCCCTGCCGGGTCGAGCATCCCTTCCTCGTCGCCATGGCTGATTCGGCCGCGGTGAAGCAGGGCAAGGTCCAGCTTGTCGGCTTCAACTACAAGGACGAGGCCGAGAACGCCCGCCGCTTCCTCGGCGCGCTCGGCAATCCCTATTCTGCTGTCGGTGCCGATCGTGCCGGCCGCGCCGCGATCGACTGGGGCGTCTACGGCGTACCCGAGACCTTCCTGATCGGGCCGGACGGGCGCATTCTCGACAAGCATGTCGGCCCGCTCGACGGGCAGGCGGCGTCACGCATGCTGGCGAAGGCGGCGGCGCTGGTGAAGTGACGCGCATGAGCGCGTCATGGTCGGGTCAGGCCCGACCATCTCAGGAGAAGAGGGCGCCTTTTCCGGGATGAGATTCTCGGGTCTGCGCTTCGCTCCGCCCGAGAATGACGCTCTTTGTCACGCCGCCTTCTTGCCGCCGACCAGGCTTTCGAACATGCCGCGACCGTCGGTGCCGCCGACGAGGCCGTCGATCAGGTTCTCCGGATGCGGCATCAGGCCGAGCACATTGCGGCCGGGCGAATAGATGCCGGCGATGCCGTTGAGGGAGCCGTTCGGATTGGCGGTCGTCGTGACGTTGCCTTCAGCATCGGAGTAACGGAAGGCGACGAGCCCCTCGCCTTCGAGCCGGGCCAGCGTCTCGGGATCGCAGATATAGTTGCCCTCGCCATGGGCGATGCAGACATCGATCGTCTGGCCCTTGGCATAGGCCGAGGTGAAGGCGGTGTCGTTGCGCTCGACCTTGAGGTGCTGGCGCTTGCAGACGAATTTCAGATCGGCGTTGCGGGCCAGCACGCCCGGCAGCAGACCGGCCTCACAGGCGATCTGGAAGCCGTTGCAGATGCCGAGCACGAGGCCGCCGCGCGCCGCATGGGCCCGCGTCGCGTCCATGATGTGGGCGCGCCCGGCGATGGCGCCGCAGCGCAGATAATCGCCATAGGAGAAGCCGCCGGGCAGGACGACGAGGTCGGTCCCGGCCGGCAGCTCATGGTCGCTATGCCAGACATGGTCGACCGTGGCGCCCGCCTGGCGCAGGGCCTTGGCGACGTCGCCGTCGCGATTCGAGCCGGGGAAGGTGATGACGGCGGCGCGCATGGGATGGCCCTTTCCTATCGACGGCTGGCGTTACGGCGCGGACCGCCATCGACGATCTCGACCGCTCTGAGGAACTCGTCGAGATGGCGGCCGGTGGCCGCCTCGTTCTGCGAGACCGACAGGATGTTGAAGGCAAGCGAGCCGGCAAATACCGAGGTCGAGCTGCCGAACTCCGTCTTGCCGTCACGCTGTTTGGTGTAGGCGAAGCTGAAGGAAGGGAAGCCCTTGGTGGTTCCGGTGCGCGGCTGAGCCGTGATGGTTGCGCCCTCCTGTGCCGCCTTGTCGGCAACGCGCTGCGCCAGATCGAGGAGCGCCTGCGGGTCGGGTTTGCGTGTCGGGCTGTTGAGGCGAGCGTATACCACCCATGAGGGGGCCGGGCAGGCCAATGGCCGGCACACGAAGGCGGTGCGTGCCGCGCTCAGTGTGTCGAGGCCGCGGCTCTGCCATTTCTCGCGATCGAAGTTCTGGAGGCGGAGCCGGGTTTCGCCAGCCTTGATCGGTGTGTCGAACTCTCCTTCGGCCAGGCGCCGCGGCTTGGTGGCAGTCGTCTGGCAGGCGCCCAGGGTGAGCGCGAGCAGGGCAGCGAGGCCGATCTTGAGCATGGTCGACGGGTTTCTCGATGGAAGCGGACGGTCAGCCGACCAGCTCGACGCGGTAGTTCTCGATGACGGTGTTGGCGAGGAGCTTCTCGCAGGCGGCTTTGAGGGCGGCCTCGGCTGCGGCCTTGTCGGCGCCGTCGAGCTCGATGTCGAAGACCTTGCCCTGGCGGACCGAGCCGACGCCATCGATACCGAGCGATTTCAGCGCGCCCTCGATCGCCTTGCCCTGCGGGTCGAGCACGCCGGTCTTGAGGGTGACGGTGACGCGGGCTTTCATCGTGATCTCCGGGCGGGATTGTGGGGGTGCCTTAGCGGTGAATCGGCGAGGGCTCAACTC
This sequence comes from Bosea sp. 29B, assembly GCF_902506165.1. NCBI lineage: Bacteria > Pseudomonadati > Pseudomonadota > Alphaproteobacteria > Hyphomicrobiales > Alloboseaceae > Allobosea > Allobosea sp. 29B. Next base: position 2,026,293 of record NZ_LR733817.1, on the reverse strand, counting down.
TTTGTCGCGTCGAGCGCGGGTGCGGCAGTGACGCGGCCGTCCAGCAGACCCTGCAGATGGTCGAGCACGGGCTTCGCCAAGTCACCGCCCATCCTGGCATGCGTGATCAGCGGGATGCCGTGCGGGCCGGGCGCATCCAGGGCGGTCGGCATCGCGGCGAGATGGGCGCGAACGAGGTCGAGATGGCCGAGCATCGCCGCTGCGAAGACGTCCATCCGCGCGCCCCGCGCCAGCAGGAACTCGGCGATCTCGCGTCGCCCGGTATGGGCGGCTGCGCCGAGCCCGCTCTCCCAATCGCCGCCGCCCCAGTCCCAGACTGCGTTCACCACGGTCGGATGCTCGGCGACGAGCGCCGTGACCCTGTCGAGATTGCCATGCGCGGCCCTGACGAAATCCTGGACGAGTTGCGGGTCGAGTTGCGGCTTGTCGCCCATCGAGGCCTCCTGCCTGCCGGTCTACCGATGATGTCAGCGGCTTGCCCAGGTAGCGCGGGCGAAGTCCTGTGCGGCCTGCGAATCATCGGTCACGGCGATCGCCATGGATAGCGTGGTGTCCTTGCGCGCGTAGAGGATCGCGGTCGCAGCCAGACGGCCGCCGTCCTTGGCGCGGATCTCGACGAGGATGCCGTCGGTGCCGTCCTGCTTGAAGCGCGAGACAGTGGTTGTGCTCTTCGGCTTCTCGGCCTGCTTCGCCTTCGGGCGCTTGGAGAACTCGCGTGCCAGCCGCGCCGGGTTGAGCGCAAGCGTCCGCGCCATGTCCGCGGCTTCGCTGCCTTCGAAGCTCAAGAGCGCGGCGACGCCCGGCCGTTGGCAGTCCTGCGGCGTGCAGAAGACCATCGCTTTCGGATTGATGCCGTCGTTGACGACCCAGTTCTGGATCGGCAGCGGTTCCCAGCCGCGCCCGGCTGCGAGCTGGACCAGGCCCGGCCCGAAATGATCGGCGCAGCCGGCGATTAGGACAATGCCGAGCGCGAGCGCGCCGAAACGCAAACGGGAGCGTAAGCGCCCCCGTCCGGTCGTCAGAGACTTGGTAGCCGTCACGCTCACAGCACGACGCGCGGCAATTACTGCACCAGCCGGGGGCCCGCCGGGCCCGGCTTTTCGTTCTCGCCGAGAATACCGAGGCGGCGCGCCACTTCGGTATAGGCCTCGATCAACCCACCCAGGTCGCGGCGGAAGCGATCCTTGTCCATCTTGTCTTTCGACCTGATGTCCCAGAGCCGGCAGGAATCGGGGCTGATCTCGTCGGCGACGACGATGCGCATCATGTCGCCTTCCCAGAGCCGGCCGCACTCGATCTTGAAGTCGACGAGACGGATGCCGGCGCCGAGGAAGAGGCCGGAGAGGAAATCATTGACGCGAATGGCAAGCGCCATGATGTCGTCGATCTCCTGCGGCGTTGCCCAACCGAAGGCCGTGATGTGCTCTTCCGAGACCATCGGATCGCCCAACGCGTCGTTCTTGTAATAGAACTCGATGATCGAGCGCGGCAGCTGGGTGCCTTCCTCGATGCCGAGCTTGGTCGAAAGCGAGCCGGCCGCGACATTGCGGACCACGACCTCAAGCGGAATGATCTCGACCTCGCGAATCAGCTGCTCGCGCATGTTCAGCCGGCGGATGAAATGCGTGGGAACGCCGATGTCGTTGAGATTGCTGAAGATGTGCTCGGAGATGCGGTTGTTGAGCACGCCCTTGCCGTCGATCACTTCGTGCTTCTTGGCATTGAAGGCGGTTGCGTCGTCCTTGAAATGCTGGATCAGCGTTCCGGGCTCCGGTCCCTCATAGAGGACCTTCGCCTTGCCTTCGTAAATGCGACGGCGGCGGTTCATCGGGATATACCGTGGCTTGAGGAAATCCAAAGGGTCGGCCTCTCTCTGGTCGCGGTTGCCCGCGGCGGGATCATGGCCCTTTTCAGCACGCTCTCGCGCAATCTCGTTGCTCTGTCGAGTTCGATCCTGGCGCGCCGGTCCGGCTGGTTCATGCGGGCCCTGCTCCCTAGGAGCCGGCCACACGTCGCGCTATATGGGCCTTTCGTGCTGCAAACGCAACAAAGCGCCTGAGGCGGGGTCGCGACGTCGGATTTGACCGTGCGGGATCAAGTTGGACAGCTGGGCCTCAGAGCCCGTTCCGATCAGCTTGGTTCAATCTGACCTGATCCGGCTCTAGCCCGCACCGCTATCACATTGCTATATGGCGAAGCTGATATCGCGCCGCAGCAAGATTGCCGCTCCGAAGAGGATAAGAACCACATGACCACCTTCGACCAGCGCAAGGATGCCTACGAGAACAAGTTCGCGCATGATGAGGAGCTGCGCTTCAAGGCGACGGCCCGGCGCAACAAGCTGCTCGGCCTGTGGGCTGCCGAGAAGCTGGGCAAGAGCAGCGCCGATGCCGATGCCTATGCCAAGTCGGTGGTGCTCGCCGATTTCGAGGAAGCCGGCGACGACGACGTGCTGCGCAAGGTCAAGGCCGATTTCGCCGCGGGCGGCGTCGCGGTCGCGGACGATGAGATCCGTCGGACGATGACCGAGCTCCTGATCAAGGCCGCCGACGAGATCCAGGCCGGCCGCTGAGAGCCCATTTGTAAACTCTACTCCGGCGGCCGTCTGGCGGCGTTTTCTGCGCTTCCGGTGCTCACGGACGAATGTCCGCTGCGCTCCGGTTCTCGAAAACGCCGCCAGCCGACCGGCCGGAGCGACTTTCCAAACGGACTCTGAGGTGGCCATCTCCGCATTGCTCCCTTGAGCATGGTGCATGCCGCATCGTTTGCCTTTCACCGCCGGTTCGGTCCAGGGTCGCCGGACCCGCCAGTGGTGAAGAGCGGGCAACCGGATGAATGCGCTCATGACCGCCGCTAAGCCGACCGTGCTGTCCTCGCTCGCCGATCGTCTCGCCAAGGGCGAGACGCTGCTGTCCGCCTGGTGCGGGCTGCCGGATCCGAGCATCGCCGCGATCCTGGCGCAGGAAAGTTTCGACGCGGTCACGCTCGACATGCAGCACGGCCCGATCACGCTTGCCGAGGTGATCCGGGCGATCCCGCTGATCAACGCTGCCGGCAAGCCGGCGCTGGCGCGCATTCCGGTCGGCGAGTTCCAGAACGTCTCGAAGCTGTTCGATTCCGGCGCCTCCGGCGTGATCGCGCCGATGATCAACACGATCGAGGATGCGCGCCGGCTCGCGGCCTATGCCAAGTATCCGCCGCTCGGCGAGCGCAGCTGGGGCAGCTATGGCGGCCTCGGCGCCTCTGGCCTCGACCAGAACGCTTATCTCAAGCAAGCCAACGATTTCTCGCTGACCTTCGCGATGATCGAGACCCGTGAGGCGATGGCGATCGTCGATGACATCCTCGCGCTCGAGGGGATCGACGCGCTCTTCGTCGGCCCGTCCGATCTCTCGATTGCGCTGTCGGGCGGAGCCTCCGTCAATGCCGGGGCCAAGGAAGTCGATGACGCGCTGCGCCATATCGTGGCCCGGGCGAATGCGGTGAAGAAGCCGGTCGCCTTCTATGCCGCGAGCGCCGAGCGCGCCGCGGAAGGCATCGCGCTCGGTGCGCGGCTGGTCACGGTGATGAGCGATACGGGCTTCCTGCGCAATGCGGCGCAGACGGCGCTGAAGATCGCACGCGGCTGACGCTTCAGGCGTTGATGCCCTCGCGCGATTTCAACATCGCATAATAGGCCCAGAGCAGCCGCGCGGCGACGCCGCGCCAGGGCCGCCATGCCTCGGCCAGAGCGGCCAGCTCGGCAGGTTTCGGCCGTGCCGGCAGATTGAAGGCGACTTTCGCCGCCTCCTGCACCGCAAGGTCGCCGGCGGCGAAGCCGTCGCGATGGCCGAGGCAGAACAGCAGGTAGACATCCGCCGTCCAGGGGCCGATGCCGGAGACGGCGGTCATATGCGCGTGGACGAACTCCGGTGTTGCCGTCTCCAGCGCTGCAAGATCGAGCCGGTTCTCGGCGATCGCCGCGGCGACGGCGCGCAGCGTCTTCTGCTTCGGTCGGGACAGACCCGATAGCCGCATCTCCTCGTCGCTGGCAGCGAGGACGCGTTCCGACGTCAGGGGGGCAAGCACGCTCTCGGCCCTCGCCCAGACGGCGCGGGCGCTCGCCACCGAGAGCTGCTGCGAGACGATGATCGAGGCCAGGCTCAAGAATCCGCTCTCGCGTCGACGCAGCGGTGGGATGCCAGTCCGGGCGATGATCTGTTCCCAGATGGGATCGAGCGTGACGAGGGCAGCCATGCCCTCTTCAAGATCGGCGGTGCTGGTGATCGTGGTCATGCTGATCCGGTCTAGAGCATTTCCGGCGAACAGAAGTTCGCCTCCAGGGCTCTATCTCCTTGTTTTACGCAATTCCGGACGCAAAATCGCTACGCACTTTTGCTGGAATTGCTCTATCGCCGATCGCACGTCCGGGCTGTGTCAGGAGACCGGACTTGGCTGGGGATGCGCAGGACCATAGACAGGAGGCGATGGCTCCGTCTTCTCCGATCTTCCGGTTCGCGCCGAGCCCGAACGGGCGGCTGCATCTGGGCCATGCCTATTCGGCACTGCTCAACGAGCAGCTTGCGGCGTGTTCGGCTGGCGAGCTGCTGCTGCGGATCGAGGATATCGACCTGACGCGCTGCCGGCCCGAATTCGAGCAGGGCATCCGTGACGACCTTGCCTGGCTCGGCGTTTCCTTTGCTCCTGTAGTGCGGCGGCAATCCCGGCATTTCGACGATTATCGCCGGGCGCTGGACAGGCTCGACGCGATGGGGCTGATCTATCCCTGCTTCTGCTCGCGCCAGCGGGTGAAGGGGGCCGTGGGCCGATGCGAAGCCGAGAGCGGAACGCCCTGGCCGCGCGATCCCGATGGCGCGCCGCTCTATCCCGGCACCTGCCGTGACCTAAATGAAGCTGAAGCACGCCGACGCCGGGAGGCCGGCGAGCCGCATGTGCTGCGGCTCGCCATGGACCGCGCCCTGGCGCGGATGGCCGGTGAAGCGCTCGTCTACCGGCTCTTCGACGAAACTGGAGCGCAGCGGGACGTCACCGTCGATCCGGCTGGCTGGGGCGATGTCGTGCTGGCGCGCAAGGACGTGCCGACGAGCTATCATCTCTCGGTGGTCGTCGATGACGCGCTGCAGGACGTCAGCCACGTCGTGCGCGGCATGGATCTGGAGGCTGCGACCGGGATCCATGTGCTGCTACAGCGCCTGCTGGGCCTGCCGACGCCGCATTATCATTTCCACCGGTTGCTCAGCGACGAGACCGGGCAGAAGCTGGCGAAGAGCCGGCTCTCCCGGAGCCTCGCCGATCTGCGGGCGGACGGGGTGACGCCGGAGGCGATCCGGTGCCAGCTCGGTTTCACGTGAATCGCTGCCCGGCGGGCTGCTGCTCCGGCGAGACGCTCAGCCGACGCCCAGAAAAGTCAGCCAACCGATCGTGGTGAAGAGCGATAGGCCGGTCGAGAGTGCGATCGCGCTCGAGGCGTCGGCGACGCCCTGCTTGTAGCGTTCGGCGAAGAGATAGGCGTTGATGCCACAGGGGCAGGCGGCGAAGAGCACGGCGACGCCGGCCCAGGCCACCGGCATGGCGAAGACCTTCGTCGCCAGCAGGAAGACGATCAGCGGGTGCAGGATGAGCTTGAGGAAGCTCAGGATCGCGGGCAGGCCGATGCCGGAGGCCAGGCCGTAGCGCCGCAGCGCGATGCCGAGGCTGACCAGGGCGCAGGGGACGGCGGCGCCGGCGATAAGGTCGACGATCGACCAGAACGGCGCCGGAAGCATGCCCACGAAGGGGCGTACGGCGCTGCCGAGGAGAATGCCGACGACGATCGGGTGGGTGAACAGACGCCTGAGCAGCAGGAGCGGCGAAGTCCCCTTGCCTTCGACGAGAAGTGTCGCAGCCGTCATCGTCACCGGCAGATGCACGGCAAGCAGCAGGCTGAGCGGTACCGCGCCAGCCTCGCCATAGGCTTTCAGGATCATCGGGATGCCGACGAAGACGGTGTTCGACTGCGCTGCGGCGAAGCCGGAGACGACGAGCTCGGGACCTTTGCGGGCGAACAGATGCCGTGCCACGAGCTGGGCGATCACCCAGACGACGGCGAGGCCGGTGAAATAGGAGATCCAGTAGCCCCAGGGCTGGTCCAGCGGGATCGTGGCCGTCGCCAGCGTCTTGAACAGCAGACAGGGGATGGCGAGGACGAAGACGAAGTCCGAGAGGCCCTCGCCGGTCGTCTCTCGCAGAAGCTTCAGCCAGCGCGCGCCATAGCCGATCGCGATCAGGCCGAAGACGGGAAGGACGATGAAGAAGGACGATAGCATCAGGCCCGCCGGGCAGGGGAACGAGGTTCAGCGCAGTTGCGCGGTCTGGCCTCCGGCCTTTTCGATCAGGCCCAGCACTTCGTCGCGCTGGCGCTTGAACTCGACCAGTGCCTTGCCGTCGAGCTCGCGGCCGCGCGGCACCTTGATCTTCATCGGGTTGACGAAGTTGCCGTTGACCAGGACCTCATAGTGCAGATGCGGCCCGGTCGAGAGGCCGGTATTGCCGAGGAAGCCGATCACCTGGCCCTGGCGGACCTTGACGCCCGGCGCGATGCCCTTGGCGAAGGCCGATTGGTGCGAGTAGGCGGTGACGTAGCCGTTGGCGTGCTGGATCTCGATGCGCCGGCCATAGCCGGAATCCCATTCGGCCTTGATGATCGTGCCGTTGCCGGCGGCCAGGATCGGCGTGCCGATCTTGTTGGCCCAGTCGATGCCGGTATGCATCTTCGAATAGCGCATGATCGGATGGTAGCGCATGCCGAAGCCCGAGCGCATCTCGCCGTCGCTGATCGGCTTGCGCAGCAGGAACTTCTTCAGCGAGCGGCCATCGCTGTCGAAATAGTCGATCAGCCCATCCTCGGGCGCCTGATAGCGGAAGACCTGCCGCGTCTCACCATTGACGGTGAGGCTCGCCGAAAGGATCTCGGCGCGCTCGCCGTCGTCGTCGTCGGTGAAGATGACTTCGAGATTGTCGCCGCCGCGCACCCGCTGCTGGAAATCGAGATCATAGGAGAAGATCCGGACGAGCTCGTCGATCAGCGGACGCGGCAGATCGTGGCGCAGCCCGGTCTCGTAGAGGCTCTCGTAGAGACGCGCGCCGGTGCCGCCCTCCTCTTCCTCTTCCTCCTCGTCGTCCTGCGCGCCGACCTGCGATTTCTGCTGCGGCCCGGCAACTTCCGCCCGCGGCAGGGAGACCGGGACGAACAGGCCCTTGTCGTTGATCGCGACGGCGGCGGAGGGACGCCCATTGTCGAGCAGGGCGACGCGAACGATCTGGCGGGGATCGCCGGGGCGCGGGCCGGGCGCGAACAGCGCCTGCAGCACCTGGCCCTCCGGCAGGGCGGCGACCTTCACGCGGCCGTCAAAGGCCTTCATCATCGAGACGATCTGGTCGCGGTTGGCGCCGGCATTGCGCACCACGGTTTCGAAATTCTCGCCACGGCGGGTGATCAGGAGCTTTTCCTCGACCTGTGGCTCGCGCGTGGCCGCCATCGGAGTCTTCGGCGCATTGGTCACGTTCTCCGGGACGACGCGAACCTCGATGCCTGAGAAGGAGGTGTCGGTGGCGGGGGCATAGGACAACAGGCTGCCGGCGGCGCCTGCGGTCTGGTTGCCCTGAGCCAGCGTGCGGCTCAGCATCAGCTGAGGCGGGATCGGCAGGGCGGCGCGGCGGTCGGCAGCGGCCAGGTTGGCGCGTTCTTCTTCCATTTGGTTGACGACATCGGCGTCCGTCAGATTGGCCTTGCCGGGCGTGATCGGCATGTCGGCGAGATCGCGCTTGGTGATCGAGACGTCCGCATCCGGCATCTCGGTGACCGGTTCGGCATAGCGTTCACCGCTGGGAGCGCCCTCGGCGAAGAGCCGCAGCGGATTGAAGGGCGGGATGTTGGCGGCATAGACGCCGCTGGTCAGCGACAGATTGGTCGACAGACGCACGAAGGGGCGCACCCGGATGACCTCGCGATCGCCGATGCGCTGGGACATCGGCGCGCGCACGCTATGCCGCGCCGAGGCGATCGGTTGTTCCGCGACGAGCTTGTCACCCTTACGGGCGCCGCCGCCGGCCGACGTGGTCTGATGCGGGGTGACCGGCTCGGGGCGCTCGGCGAAGCTGGTGTCGCCGCGCACCGCGACCAGGATGGCGCCGCCGAGCAGGGCCGCACCGCAGGAGCCGACGAGCAGGCAGGCGGCGAGCCAGCGCAGCGAGACGCCGCGGCGGTCCATGCCGGCGGGCGTCGTCCCGGCCGGAGTGATCGGCGGTTCGATCCCGAGGTCGACGAGCAGCGCCGTCGCTTCCGGCGTCAGCGGCTCATGCGGCGCTCTGAGATCCGGAGGGGCGTTCATCGGGCGTCTGGCGAATCCATTGAAACGCCCGAGGGCGCTGAGTCGATGCCACGGACGGGCTCGATCCCCGTCTTATATAGAGCAGAGACCATGCCCGCGTCCCGCATGGGAATCAATCTCGGGGTTCGCCCCGCAGACCGTCCCGGCGTTGGCCTCGTGGCTGTGAGGAAAAATTGCGGCTGTTTGCAGGCGAGGCCTCTCAGCCGGCCCAGCCAGGGCGGCCAGACCTGCGCCGAACAGGGGTAAAACCCGCGGAAATCGCGAGCCGGATAAAAAAATGAGCCGCTGTCGAAAAACTTTCAAGAAGCGTGTTGACAGTCTGAGTTGGGTCCCCCTATAAAGCGGCCATCGAGACGGCGCCGCCGCTGGCGGGGCCGCTCTACTGCGCTTCACGGGAACGTTGGGCTTCGCCGGCGGGGTGGAGCAGCCCGGTAGCTCGTCAGGCTCATAACCTGAAGGTCGTCAGTTCAAATCTGGCCCCCGCAACCAATATACCAAAACAAATACCAAAAACCCCGTCGCAAACCGCGGCGGGGTTTTTTGTATTCTTTGCGTAATGGCTGGTTCTCAGACATTCAAGCCAGCTCGGCTTCCTGTTTCCTGATCCTTTTGACCGCGGTTATGCTGGCCTCGCGCCCGGCGGCCGTCGTCAGCATCTCGAACTCGGCCTTCAACTCCCGCCAGGTGGCAATAACAGTCCCAGCAGAATATTTAGCTTGCGGAGTGTCAGAGGCACCGCTTGAGGAGATCGTCAGGATGAGGTGCCGGAGAAAGAATATTACATCAACACCTAATGCGGGTGCCAGAATCTCCAGCTTCCTGAAGTTGATGTGACCTGAGCCTCGCTCATACTTGCTGACGCGTTGCTGGCTTACGTCCAGTATCTTTCCTACTGCGGTTTGGGTCAGGCCGCGTTCCTTACGTGCCCTCCTGAGGGCCATTCCGTTGGCTTGGTCTAGAAGGCCGGGCCGGTCGTCATTCATAATGAACATCCGCATCCGATCACACGGTCTGCAGCTGGCTGACCTGCCTCTATGGCATGTTCGCGCGCCAATCAAATTTGACTGATGTGCTTGATGAAGCAAGCCACGGCCAATGGCACTCGCAGAAGCACGAGCCGAAATGCGGCCTAAAGCGACCTGACCTCTATAGCCTCAAGAATTCCTGTTGCAGCTCGCGGAGGTCGAGCAGCTTCGCCGCGGCTGCTCAGAACTCAGCCTCGGTCGCAACGCCCTTCGCCGCTGCGGACTGGACGATGTCCACGGTCACCGCCAACTCCAGAAGGCCGATACCGGTGCCATCGAGGAGCGTGATCTCCTCGGGCAAGGTCCTGCAGAGATGGGAACCGGCGGTTCTGCCGCAACTCATCAGGACAGCCTAGCCTCAAGGAGAAACGGCACTGACAGGCGAAAGCGACCTCTAGGCGGATTCGGCGTTTCTCTGGGCGATCGCCTCGGTAAAGATCGGTTCCCAGGCCATGACATGGCTGGTCATCAGCGCCTCGGCCTCGTCCTCCAGCCCCTGCCGAATGACCTCGATGATGCGGTAATGCTCCGGCACGGAGGCTCTCTGCCGCTCCAGGCCGTGGGCCGAGCGGATCCCGTAGAGCCGCATCCGGTCGCGTAGGCGCAGCACGATGTCGGCCAGCACTTCGTTACCGGCGAGCGCCAGCAGCTCTGCATGAAAAGCCCGGTCGGCCGCGAGATAGCGCGGCACGTCTCCGGTTTCGACCGATTGGGCGATGGCGTCGGCCTGCGCCTGAAGTTCCGAGAGATCGTCGGCCCCCATCCTGACCAGTTTGCGGAAGGCGGATGCCTCGAGCTGCATGCGGACCTCGAAGATGCCGCGCAGCTCGTCGAGCGAGGGATCGACGACCCGGAAGCCGCGATTGCGCATCGGCTGGAGCAGCCCGTCCGAGGTGAGCTGGAGCAGGGCCTCGCGGATCGGCGTCGTCGAGATACCGAGCGTGCGCGCCAAAGACGGTACCGAGCAGACCGTGCCGGGCGGCATCTCGCCGGAGACGATCGCGATCCGCAGCTGATCGACGACCTGTTCACGCAGATTGGCGTCTCCCGAGACCAGCAGCATCCGTTTCCTACCTTGCGCCGAATAGTTGGTGCTCTCTGCCACGTTCAACCCGGATATGGCGAGTCGCATCTCTGACTTGAAGTAGCGCGTCACGCGTAATACACTACCTTATGTCCGATGTGCGGAATGCCGAAATCAAAGAGGGTTATTGCACCCTGTGTCGCTCCCGCTGCGGCTCACTGAATCATGTGGTGGACGGGCGTCTGGTGGCCGTCGCGCCCAATCCGGCCCATCCGACGGGGGCTGCGCTCTGCGCCAAGGGCCGGGCAGCGCCCGAATTGGTCGACAGCCCATTGCGGCTGACCAAGCCGCTGAAGCGCACGACGCCGCGCGGCGCCGAAACGCCGGACTGGGTCGAGATCGACTGGCCGGAAGCGCTCGATACGATCGCCGAGCGGCTCGGCACCATCCGACGCGAAACCGGGGCTGAGACTGTCGCCTTCGCGGTGACGACGCCGAGCGGCACGCCGATGGTGGACAGTTTCGAATGGGTTGAGCGCTTCATCCGCTGTTTCGGCAGTCCCAATCTGATCTATGCCGTCGAGATCTGCGGCTGGCACAAGGATTTCGCCCAGGCCCTGACCTATGGCCGCGGCATCGGCGCCGCCGATTACGACAATGCCGACGCCATCGTGCTCTGGGGGCACAACCCGACGCGGACCTGGCTGGCGCAGGCGACCCGCATAGCCGAGGCCCGCAAGCGCGGTGCGACCGTCGCGGTGGTCGATCCCAAGCGTGGCGGCGCCGGTGAGAGCGCCGATCTCTGGCTCGGCATCCGCCCGGGCGCCGACGGAGCGCTCGCCATGGGCGCGATCCGCCATCTCCTGGCGAAGCGCAGCTATGACGATGCCTTCGTCCGGCAATGGACGAATGCGCCGATGCTGGTCGATCTTGCCACCGGGCGCCTGCTCCGGTCGCGCGACCTCTGGCTGGACGGCGCGACTGACGCTTTCGTGTTGCTGCGCCCGGATGGTTCGGCTGCGGCCTATGACACATCAGAAGCGCTGGCGCGGCCGCAGGACATCGTCCTCGACGGCGAGGCGACGTTGCAGGGCGCGGATGGCCGAACGATCGCCTGCGCTACCGTGATGCGGCTCTTGGCGCGCGAAGCTGCCGCCTTCGCGCCTGAGCATGTCGCTGGGATCACCGGGCTCGCGATCGATGACCTCGCCCGCTTCTATGGCCTGTTCGAGGGCTCGCCGCGGCTCGCCTATCACTCCTGGACCGGCGTCGGCCAGCATTCCAACGCGACGATGATCGAGCGCGCCATCGGCACGCTCTACGCGCTGACCGGCGCGAGCGACCGCATCGGTGGCAATGTCTGGACGAGCGCGCCGCCCTTCCGCGCCGTGAATGACTATGCCCTGCTGCCGGAAGCCCAGCGCCGCAAGGCGCTCGGCCTCGCCGAGCTGCCATTGGGCCCGCCGGCCAAGGGCTGGATCACCGCCCGCGATTTCTGCCGTTCCGTGCTCGAGGGCGAACCCTATCGCGTCCGCGGACTGATGAGCTTCGGCACCAATTTCGTGGTGTCGCAGGGGGATTCCGGGCGCAACCGCGCGGCGCTGCAGGCGCTCGACTTCCATGTCCATGTCGACATGTTCATGAACCCGACCGCCGAGCAGGCCGACATCGTCCTGCCGGCGAGCATGCCCTGGGAGCGCGAGGCGCTACGGCTCGGCTTCGAGATCACGCAGGAAGCGGTCGAGCACATCCAGCTGCGCCAGGCCATAGTGCCGCCGCGCGGCGATGTCCGGGCCGATTACGACATCGCCTTCGAACTCGCCTGCCGGCTCGGCCATGCCGAGGCCTTCTTCGGCGGTTCGATCGAGGCCGGCTGGAACCACCAGCTCGAACCGCTGGGGCTCAGTGTCGCGCAATTGCGGGAAGCGCCGGGCGGCATCCGCGTGCCGCAGCCCAATCCGGAACGCAAATACGCTGCGGTACGCAAGGAAGGCGGCGTCGCCGGCTTCCCGACCGCGAGCCGCCGGGTCGAGATCTATTCCGAGCAATTGCTGGCGCTTGGCCACCCGGCGCTCCCGTGCCATGTCGAGCCTGCGAGCGCGGCCGGGCGCCCGGCCGACTTGCCGCTGCTGCTTTCGACAGCGAAGTCCGGCTGGTTCGTCCACTCCTCGCACCGCCATGTCGCCTCGCTCAGGCGCAAGGCGCCTGACCCCTCGGTCGAACTCAGCCTGGCGGATGCACAGGCGCGCGGCATCGTCGCCGGCGACTGGGTGATCGTGCGCACGCGCGACGGTGAGGCGAAATTGCGGGCGAAGCTGGAGCCGACGCAGCCGGCCGGGACCGTGATCGCCGAGTTCGGCTGGTGGGAGGCCTGCACGCCGCTCGGGCGTCCGGGGGGATCGGTGACGGGCGCGGCGACGCGCAACATCAACGCGATCCTCTCCGACCGCGACCGCGACCCGATCAGCGGCTCGGTGCCGCTGCGGGCGGTGGCTTGCGAGGTCGTCCGCGACGAGGTCGCTTCGCGTGGCTGGTGGACGGGCGAGCGCGCCTTTCGCGTGAGCTCGCGCCGGCGCGAGGCCGAGGATGTCCTCGCCTTCGGCCTCGCGCCCGTTGATGGCGGATCGCTGCCCGGCTTCCTGCCCGGCCAGCATGTTGAGATCACCGAGCCCGGAACGGGATTGTCGCGCAGCTATTCGCTGACCGGCCCGACCGAGAACCCGGCCGAATACGAGATCGCGGTGCGCCGGATCGCGGCCGGCGGCGAAGGCCTGCCGCCCGGCCGGATGTCGACGCGCCTGCACGAGCTGGAACTGGGCAGCATCGTCACCTTGAAGCCGCCAGCGGGGATATTCACCCCGCCCTTGACCGGCAATCGCCCGGTGATCCTGGTCGCAGCCGGCGTCGGCATCACGCCCTTCGTCGGCTATCTCGCGGCGTTGGCGCGGACCGCGCCGGAGCAGCGCCCGCCTTCCCTCGAGCTCGTCTACATCTGCCGCAACGGCGCCGAGCAGCCCTTCGGCGATTGGCTGCAGACGATCGCCGCCAGAATTCCGGAGCTGCGGCTGATCCGCGCCTTCACCCGGCCGCGGCTGCAGGACCAGCTTGGCCGCGACTATGACCATGCCGGCCGGCCGGATATCGCAAGGCTAGGCCTTGCGCACGGCGCGCGCCGGCCGCTGGCCTATCTCTGCGGGCCCGACGGCTTCGTTACCGATACCAAGGCCGCGCTGGCCGACACTGGCCTGCCGGGCTTCGATGTCTTCAGCGAGGTCTTCGTCTCGCAGATCGAGATACCCTCAAATCTGGCGCCGCGCCGCATCGTCTTGGAGCGCAGCGGGCGATCCTTCGACTGGTCTGCGCAGGCGGGCAGCCTGCTCGACGCCGCTGAGGCGGCAGGACTGTCGCTGCCGAGCGGCTGCCGCAGCGGCCAATGCGAGAGCTGCCGCCTGCGTGTCGTCTCCGGCACGGCCAGCCATCTCTCGCCCTATGACGGCGAGCCTGACGATTGCCTGACCTGCTGCGCGGTGCCGCTCAGCGACCTCGTTCTCGACGCCTGAACCAAACCAACGGCGGCAAACCGCCATAAGAGGGGACAATGACAGATACGATCCTGAATGAACGCGCGGCAGCGCCGCGCGAAGGCGTCCTCGTGCGCCTGTCGCAGGCCATGGTGGCCTTTTCTGAACGCTGGTTCCCGGACGCCTATATCTTCGTCCTGCTGGCGACCGTGGCAGTGGCGCTGGCGGCGATCGCACATGGCGGCTCGCCGGTTGCGGTCAGCACCGCCTTTGGCGAGGGCTTCTGGAGCATCATCCCCTTCACCATGCAGATGGCGCTGGTCGCCATCGGCGGCTACATCGTCGCGCTCTCGCCGCCGGTCGCGGCGCTGATGCGCCGGGCGGCCGCGGTGCCGTCGACCGGTCGCGGCGCCGTCGTCTTCGTCGGCGTGGTCAGCATCCTGCTCTCGCTGGTCAACTGGGGCGTCAGCCTGATCTTCTCCGGCCTGCTGGTGCGCGAGATCGCGCGGCGCCGCGACATCCGCCTCGATTATCGCGCCGCGGGGGCCGCCGGCTATCTCGGGCTCGGCTTCGGCTTCACCCTCGGCATCAGCTCCTCGGCGGCGCAGTTGCAGGCCAACCCGGCGAGCATCCCGCCCTCGCTGATGCCGATCACCGGCGTGATCAGCTTCTACGAGACGATCCTGACCTGGCAGAACCTGCTGGTGATCGTGGTCGGCACGCTGCTCTCGGCCGCGATCTGCTACTACACCACGCCGTCCGACGCGGCGGCCAAGACCGCCGCCGATCTCGGCGTCGACCTGACCGACGTCAAGGCCGAGCAGAAGCCGACCCGGCCGGGTGATTATCTCGAATTCAGCCCGCTCCTGACGATCCTGATCGTCGTGCTGGCGGCCGGCTGGTTCTACGAGACCTTCAAGTCCGGCAATCCGCTGATCACCATGTCGGGCCTCAATACCTACAACTTCGTCTTCCTGCTGGTCGGCGCGCTGCTGCACTGGCGGCCGCGCAGCTTCCTGGTCAGCTTCTCGCAGGCGATGCCGAGCGTCGCCGGCGTGCTGCTGCAATTCCCGTTCTACGGTGGCATCGCCTACATGCTGACGCGGGTGAAGGCCGAGGGCGCCTCGCTCTCCGACACGATCGCGCACTGGTTCGTCAGCCTCGCCAGCGATGCCAGCGTGTTCTCCTTCATCGTCGGCATCTATTCGGCAATCCTTGGCTTCTTCATCCCCTCGGCCGGCGGCAAATGGATCATCGAGGCGCCCTACATCATGAAGGCTGCCAACGAGATCGGTGCACATCTCGGCTGGACCGTGATGGTCTACAACATTGCCGAGACCCTGCCGAACTTCATCAACCCGTTCTGGATGCTGCCGCTGCTCGGCGTACTCAAGCTGAAGTCGAAGGACCTGATCGGCTACACCTCGATGCAGTTCTTCATCCACTTCCCGGTGGTGATGCTGCTCGCGGTTGCCCTGATGCACACCTTCGCTTATCGCGCGCCGGTCATGCCCTGAGCGAGCGGAGCCTCGTCGTCCCTGCCGCTACGCTCACGCGGCAGGGACGCACTCGCCGAAAGCCGCCGATGGAGTTGACGGGCGGCCGGTAGCCGCCGACCTTGCTGCAGCTGGACGAAGCGGTGTCCAGAACCGCGAGCCGGGGCAACGCCATGGCTGACCTCGATTTCATCTTCATGCTGACGCGCCACGACCGGACGGTGCCGGAGGCCGCCGGTCATGTCGCGACCGCGCTCGCAGCCGGCGTCCGCCATATCGGCTTCAAGGACGTCGGGCTGCCGCTCGCTGCACTCAGGGAGCTTGGCCGCCTGATCAAGGCCGGTGGTGCGTCGAGCTATCTCGAAGTCGTCTCGCTCGACCGCGCCAGCGAAATCATGTCGGTACGCGCCGCCATCGATCTCGGCGTCGACCATCTGCTGGGCGGGACGCATGTCGACGATGCCCTGCCGCTGCTGCGTGGCAGCGGCATCCGCTATTACCCTTTCCCCGGCGAGATCGCGGGGCATCCGAGCGTGCTGAACGGCTCGATCGACGAAATCGCTGCCAGCGCCCGCGCCCTTGCGAGCCGGGACGGCGTCGACGGGCTCGACTTGCTCGCCTATCGCTCCGGCGTCGACGTTCCCGCGCTGATGACGGCCATCTGCGGAGCTACCGACAAGCCGGTGATCGTCGCAGGCTCGATCGACCGGCCCGAGCAGATCGAAGCAGTCCGGCGGGCCGGCGCCGCCGGGTTTACCATCGGCACGTCGGCGCTCGAAGGCCGCTTTCCGGCGCGTGCAACCGCGCTGGACGTGCAGCTCGAAGCGATCGCCGCCTGTCTCTGACGGACCAGAGCATTTTCGAGCGAAGTGGGTGCCGGTTCGCGTGAAGAAAATGCGATAGAACAAAAGCTTAGAGCAGTTCTGCGATTCGCAGAAACGCGGAACTGCTCTAGTGGCTCAGGCGAGCTGCGCCTTCTGCCGCAGGGAGCGTGGGGTTTCGTGGAAGGCCGCCTTGAAGTCCCGCGAGAGATGGGCGCTGTCGGCAAAGCCCGCACCCATGGCGATGTCTGTGAGTGAGCGCCTGCTATTCAGGATCAGCCATTTCGCATAGTCGAGCCGCAGCTTGCGCTGGAAGGCCGCCGGGCTCTGGCCCAATGAGGCGCCGAACAGGCGCTCGAGCTGCCGCGGACTGACGCCGACATAGCGCGCGACGGCAGCGATCGGCGGGGGATTGTCGAGCCGCTGCTCGATGAACTGCGCGGCCTGCTGCACCCTGACGTCGAGATTGGGCGCCAGCTCGGCATAGAAATGCGCCTGCGGCATCTCGGCCGGCCGCATGTCCTGCAGCATCATGTGCCGCATCGCCTGCTGGGCCTTGTCGCGGCCGCAATGGCGCGCGACGAGATAGAGGCCGAGATCGATCGCGGCGGTCGAGCCGGCGCAGGTGATCAGGTCGCCCTCGTCGATGAAGAGCCGCTCGACCCCGGCCGAGACCTTGGGGAAGCGCTCCTTGAAGGCGTCGAGCACGTTCCAGTGCACGCAGACCCGGCGCGGTCCGGCAAGGCCGGCCCGGGCGATGGCGAAGGTGCCGGTGCAGATGCCCAGAAGACGCACGCCGGACGCCGCCGCCCGGCGCAGATAGCCGAGCAGGCTCTCGGGCAGGGCGTCGTTGAGGTAGTCGTTGCCGCCGCAGACGGCGATGTAGTCGAAGCCGGCCGGGTCGAGGAGGCCGGCGTTCGGGGTGACCGAGACGCCGCAGCTCGAACGCCGTGGCTCGCCATCGAGGCTCATCACCGTCCAGCTCGCATGCAGCTGGCGGCTGCGCCCGCCATGGTCCGCCGCCAGCCGCAGCACGTCGATCAGCCCGGAGAAGGCGGCGAGCGTGAACTGGTCGAGCAGGAGGAAGCCGATCCGCAGCCGCGAGACTGGCGTTGCCGCGGGCTGTGGCCGATCGCTGGGGGGGTGATGAAGCTGCACGTTGCTCATGTCGTGATTATTCAAATTTTGGGCCGGTGCATTCTAGTGCCTTTTGCACCCTGCGCGCCAACATGTGCTTACAGAAGCGCAAAGACGCTCGGCAGAGGAGAACGACGATGACCCGTACCGTCCGGCTGGCCACGGCCATGCTCGCCACCACCCTGCTCACCACGCCTGCCTTGGCGCAGCAGCCTTCGTCGATCACCGTCGCCTGGTATGGCGGCAACTGGGGCGACGCCTTCAAGGCTTGCGTCGCCGAGCCCTTCACCAAGGCGACCGGCATCGCCGTCAACGCCGAGATCGGCACCTCGACCGTCACCCTCGCAAAGTTGCAGCAACAGAAGGCCGCGCCGACCATCGACGTCGCCTGGATGGATGGTGGCATCAGCGAGCTAGCCCTCGCCGCCGAGGTGACCGACAATCTCGACCCGGCGGCGATCTCCAATCTCGCCAGCACCCTGCCGGAAGCGATCTACAAGAGCGGCGCGACCACCTATGCGGTCGGCACCGGCTATTATTCGCTCGGGCTCACCTACAACACCCAGAAGGTCAAGGCTGTCCCGACCTCCTGGAACGACCTCTGGAAGCCGGAGTTCGAGGACGCCGTCACGATTCCCTCGCCGGCGAATTCCTCCGGCGTGCCCTTCGTGATGTTCCTGTCGAGGATCTGGGGCCATCCGGCCGGCGATCTGTCCCCGACCTTCAAGAAGATCAAGGAACTCAAGGCCGCGCTGTTCTTCGATTCCTCGGGCGCCGCGACCAATGCCTATCAGAGCGGCGAGGCGATCATCGGCGCGCATTTCAACGTCGGCGCCTGGGACCTCGCTGACAAGGGCCTGCCGATCGGCTTCGTCGTGCCGAAGGAAGGCGCCTGGGCGACCGATGCCCGCCTGCATCTGGTCAAGGGCACCTCGAAGAAGGACGCTGCCGCCAAGTTCATCAACCAGGCGCTGACGCCGGACGCTTCCGGCTGCCTCGCCGAGAAGCTCTATCTCGGCCCGTCCGTGAAGAACGTCACGGTCAAGCCCGAGACCGCCCGCAAGCTGCCCTGGGGCGAGACCGGCTCGGTGAAGAACCTGCAATTGTTCGACTGGGCCGAGATCAACGGCCTGCGCTCGCGCGTCGTCGACGAGTGGAACCGGCAGATCGCCCGCAAGTGATCGCACGGCAACGAGCATCGCGAGCCGCAGCATGAGCCCCATCCTCGCCATAGACGGCCTGTCCAAGCATTTCGGCGGACAGCCGGCGCTGACGGCGATCGATCTCGCCGTCGAGCAGGGCGAGTTCATCGCCCTGCTGGGGCCATCGGGCTGCGGCAAGACCACGCTGCTGCGCTGCATCGCCGGTTTCCTGACGCCGGAGGCTGGCACGGTCAGGCTGGCGGGCGAGGATGTGACGCGGCTGCCGCCCTATCGGCGCCCGCTCAACACGGTGTTCCAGAACTACGCGCTCTTCCCGCATATGAGTGTCGCCGAGAACGTCGCCTACGGGCCGCGCCGGCAAGGCACACCGAAGAATGAGGCGGGCAAGCGCGCCGCCGAAGCGCTGGAGCTCGTCGGCCTTTCCGGTTTTGGCGAACGCCTGCCGGCCCAGCTTTCCGGCGGCCAGCAGCAGCGCGTCGCTCTGGCGCGGGCCATCGTCAACCGGCCGCAATTGCTGCTGCTCGATGAGCCCCTGAGCGCGCTCGATCTCAAGCTGCGCAAGAAGGTCCAGAGCGAACTCAAGCAGATCCAGCACCAGCTCGGCATCGCCTTCCTGTTCGTGACACACGACCAGGAGGAGGCGATGACCATGGCCGACCGGATCGTGCTGATGAATCGCGGCCGCATCGAGCAGATCGGCCGCGGCCAGGACATCTATGCCCGACCGGCGACCCGCTTCGCCGCCGACTTCATCGGCGACGCCAACCTGCTCGCGGTCAACAGGCGCGGTGACGGCGGCTTCTCGTTGCTCAATGGTGCGATCACCCTTTCTACCTCCGATGCACCACATGGGGCTCTCACCGGTGTGCTGCGGCCGGAGGATATCCTCGTCACGGCCGAACCCGTCGCCGAGCGCCTCGCTCTGCCGGCCATCGTCTCCGACATCGTCCATGTCGGCAGCCATGCCTCTGTGGCGCTGACCGTCGGCGGCACCACGCTGACCGGCCGGCTCGCCCCGTCCGCTCTGGCCGGCCTGAGCGTCGGCCAGCCGGTCTTCGCCAATATCCGCCTCTCGGACCTGCGTCTCGTGCCGGGGGATGCGTGATGAGCGGAAGGCTGAGCCCGGTCCTGCTGCTCTGCGCCCTGCCAGCGGCCTTCTTCGTCGCCTTCTTCCTGGCGCCGATGGCGGTCGTCCTGATCGCGAGCCTGACGACGGCGGCCGGCCAGCCGACCTTCGCGCATTACGTCCGCATCCTCGCCGACGCCTATCACTGGGATGTGCTCTGGGTGACCTTCCGGATAGGGGCGCTGACCACGCTGGTCTGCGTGCTGATCGGCTACCCGCTCGCCTGGTATCTCGTCCGCATCGTCAAATGGCGGCCCTGGCGCCGGTTCTGCGTGATCCTGCTGGTCGTGCCGCTGTTCACCAGCAACATCGTGCGCTCTTTCGGCTGGATGGTGCTGCTCGGCCGCAATGGCCTCGTCAATGACGGGCTGATCGGTCTCGGCCTGATAGAGCGGCCGATGCGCTTCCTCGGCACCGAGCTCGGCATCCTGATCGGCCTCGTCTACATCCTCCTGCCCTTCATCGTGCTCGCAGTAGGCAATGCGCTCGCCAAGGTCGATCCGGCGCTGGAGCACGCCTCCGCCGATCTCGGCGCGACGCCCGCCGGCACCTTCCGCACCATCATCTTCCCGCTCAGCCTGCCCGGTCTGATGGCCGGGGCCGTCATGGTCTTCATGCTGGCCGTCAGCGCCTATGTCACGCCGGCGCTGCTCAGCGGCGGGCGGATCACCGTCTTCTCGATGCTGATCTTCCAGCAATACAGCTCTGTCTTCGACTTCAACTATGGCGGTGCGCTCAGCATCACCATGCTGGTGCTGACGCTGGCGCTCGTCGCCATCGCCGGACGGCTCAGTGAGCCGAGGAGGGCCTGAGATGGTGTCAGCTCTCGTCCGCATCGTCTCCCTCGCCGCGCTCGCCTATCTCGCTTTGCCGCTCGTCGTCCTCGTCGGGGCCTCGCTGACCACGACCAGCTTCCTCGCCTTCCCGCCGCAGGGGCTCACCCTCGCCTGGTACGGCAAGATGCTGGGCGATCCGTCCTATGTCTCGGCCTTCCTGATCAGCACGCTGCTCGCGGTCGCTGCGACCGTCGTCGCGGTTGTGCTGGCGGTGCCGGCGGCGATCGCGATCGCCCGCTACCGCTTCACCGGTCGCGGCCTGCTTTCGGAAACGCTGATGTCGCCGCTGATCCTGCCGCATGTCGTGCTCGGCGCGGCGCTGCTGCAATACGGTAGCGCGATCGGCCTCGTCCGCAGCTTTCCGGCGCTGCTGGTCGGGCATGTCGTGATCATCATGCCCTTCGTGCTGCGCGCCGTGCTGCCGCAGCTCAGCGAAGACCAGCGCAGCCTAGAAGAGGCGTCGGCCGATCTCGGCGCCCGGCCTCTCACGACGTTCTTTCTGGTGACCTTGCCGCAGATTCGCAGCGGGCTCGTTAGCGGCGCGATCTTCGCCTTCATCGCCTCCTGGATCAATGTCGAGCTCAGCATCTTCAACACGACGGCCGAGCTGACCACGATCCCGGTCAAGCTGTTCAATTACGTCCAGTACACGATCGACCCGACCATCGCCGCGGTCTCCGGCCTGACCATCATCGTCGCCGCCATCGTGATCGTACTGCTCGACCTCACCATCGGCCTCGACGTGCTCTCCGAGAGACGCCGATAGCCCTGTCTACCAACTGTTTTCCCAAGGAGCGGACCATGCGCCAGCAGAATGTCTTCGACGTCGTCTACACGCATACCGAGGGTGAACCCCTCTGCATCATCCATAGCGGGATTCCGTACCCCGCCGGATCGAGCATCCTGGAGAAGCGCCGCTTCCTCGAGGAGAACTACGACTGGCTGCGCTGCGCCCTGATGCGCGAGCCGCGCGGCCACAAGGACATGTTCGGCGTGTTCCTGACGCCGCCGTCGAGCCCGGACTACGATGCCGGCCTGATCTATATCGACGGCACCCAGTACTCCCATATGTGCGGCCACGGCACGATCGCGGTCGGCATGGCGATGGTCGCGCTCGGCCTCGTCCGGCGCGGCGAGAACGGCCGCACCACCATCCGCTTCGAGACCACCGCCGGGCTGGTCACCGCCGAGGTCGCCAATGACGGTCCCGACGTGGTCTGGACCCGCTTCGAGAACGTGCCGGCCTATGTCGCGGCGCAGGACGTGCCGTTCGACCTGCCGGGCGTCGGCTCGCTCAAGGCCGACATCGTCTGGGGCGGCAATTATTTCGGGATCATCGACCTGCGCGGCACCTCGCTCCGGATCTCGCCGGAGAACGGCTCCGAGCTGTCCCGCCTCGGCATCATCGCCCGCGAGCAGCTTCGCCAGAAGGTCGCGATCCAGCACCCGGCCTCGGCGCATATCAACAACTTCAACTTCGTCACCTTCTGGCACGAGCCGACGATCGAGGGCGCCTTCTACAAGAACGTCCATGTCTTCTCGGCCGGCCAGCTCGATCGCTCGCCCGGCGGGACCGGCACCAGCGCGATGATGGCGATGTACGAGGCGCGCGGCCTGATGAAGCTGCACCAGCCGATCCGCTCGGAAGGCCTGCTCGGCTCCGGCACCTTCGAAGGTTGCCTGATCGGCGAAACCAGCCTGAACGGCACGCGCGCCGTGCGCCCCACCGTCAAGGGCACTGCCGGCCTGCTCGGCACCGCACGCTGGACGATCAACCGCGACGATCCGGTCGACGCCGGCTTCCTCGTCGCCTGATCAGGCCTCCTGGCGGGGCGGCGTCAGGCCGCCCTGCTATGGTGCTGCAGCTGCTCGGCGGCCGGCGATCCATGCCGCTGTCGCTTCCAGGCGAGCGCGGTCGATCCCGGTCGCGATGCCCTGGGCCTCGAAATGCGCGACCAGTCGCTCGGTCGCGAGATTGCCGGCCGCCCCGGGTGCATAGGGGCAGCCACCGAGACCGCCAACCGAGCCGTCGAAGACACGCAAGCCCAGCTCCCAGGCCGCCGCGACATTGGCGATGGCCTGGCCGGAGGTGTCGTGGAAATGCCCGGCCAACATGGCAGCCGGCGCCCGTCGCAGCGCCGCCTCGACCATAGTCGCCGTGCGCTCCGGCGTGCCGCGACCGAGCGTGTCTGACAGGGCGATCTCGCTGCAGCCGAGCGCGAGCAGTTCGGCCGTGACCGTTGCCACTGCCTCGGGCGCGATCTTTCCTTCATAGGGGCAGTCGAGCGCGCAGGAGACATAGCCGCGCACGGCCACGCCGGCGCGCTCGGCTAGCGCCATCACCGGCCGGAAGCGCTCGATGCTCTCGGCGATCAAGCAATTGGTGTTCTTCCGGCAGAAGCTCTCCGACGCCGCGGTGAATACGGCGAGCGCCTGCGCGCCGGCGGCGAGCGCGGCCTCGGCGCCTTTCTCATTGGGGACCAGGGCGGAATAGCTCACGCCTTGCCGGCGGCCGACGCCGCGCATCACCGCCTCGTGGTCGGCCATCTGCGGCACCCAGCGCGGCGAGACGAAAGCGGTCGCCTCGATCCGGGAAAGCCCGGCATCGGCGAGCATGCCGATCAGCGCCAGCTTCTCCGCGGTCGCGATCTCGGCCGTCTCGTTCTGCAAGCCATCGCGCGGGCCGACCTCGACGATGGTGACGCTGTCGCCTGCCATCGTCAGGCGCCGAGATAGGCCGAGCGCACGCGCTCGTCGCGCAGCAGCTCGGCACCGGTGCCTTCGAGCGTGATCGTGCCGGTCTCGATGACATAGGCGCGGTCGGCGATGGCGAGCGCCTGATTGGCCATCTGCTCGACCAGCAGGATCGTCATGCCCTCCTCGCGCAGCCGGCGGATCACGGCGAAGACCTCGCGCACGATCAGCGGCGCGAGGCCAAGCGAGGGTTCGTCGAGCAGGAGCAGCTTCGGCCGCGCCATCAGGGCGCGAGCGATCGCCAGCATCTGCTGCTCGCCGCCGGAGAGCGTTCCGGCGAGTTGGTCCTGCCGCTCGGCGAGGCGCGGGAAGACGGCGAAATAGCGCTCAACATCGCTGGCGATGCCATCCTCGTCGCGGCGCGCATAGGCGCCCAGCACAAGATTGTCGCGCACGCTCTGGTCGCCGAAGACCAAGCGCCCCTCCGGTGAGTGACCGATGCCGAGGCGGACGCAGTCGTGGCCCTTGATGCCGGTGATGTCGTTGCCCTCGAAGCGGATCGAGCCGTTGGCGACCTTCACCAACCCACCGATCGCCCGCATCAGCGTCGACTTGCCGGCCCCGTTGCCGCCGATCAGCGTGACGACCTCGCCCTGGCCGACCTGCAGCGAGATGCCCTTCAGCGCCTCGACAGCGCCATAGCGGACTTTCAGACCTTCGATCGCGAGCATGGTCATGCGGCGTCTCCGGTCACGGCGGCATCATCGTCAGCGCCGAGATAGGCGGCGATGACCTTGGGATTCTGCCGGATCGCCTCCGGCCGCCCCTCGGCGATCAGCGCGCCATAGTCGAGCACCAGCACATGCTGCGAGATGCCCATGACGAGGTCCATATGGTGCTCGATCAGCAGCACGGTGACGCCGGCCTGCTGGATGCGGCGGATGACCTCGCCGAGCTCATGCGTCTCCTGTGGGTTCAGGCCGGCCGCTGGCTCGTCGAGCAGCAGCAATTTGGGCTTTGAGGCAAGCGCGCGGGCGATCTCGAGCCGCCGCTGCAGGCCGTAAGGCAGGCTCTTTGCCGGCTCATAGGCGCGCTCGCCGAGGCCAAGATCAGCAAGCAGCGCCAGTGCGTCGGCGCGGGCGGTGGCCTCCGCCTGTCGACTCGACGGCAGACCGAGCAGCGAGGCGGCGAAGCCGGTCTCGATATGGCGATGCGCGCCGAGCAGGACATTGTCGAGCGCCGAAAGCTCGCCGAACAGCTTGAGGTTCTGGAAGGTGCGGGCGATGCCGAGCGAGGCGACGCGATGCGCCGGCCAGCCGGCGATCTCCGGACCCTCGAAGCGGATCGAGCCGCTGCCCGGCGCGACATGGCCGGAGAGCAGGTTGAGCAGCGTCGTCTTGCCGGCGCCGTTCGGGCCGATCAGCGCATGGACCTTGCCGGCGCTGATCGTGAAGGAGACGTTGCGCACCGGCACGATGCCGCCATAGGCCTTGTAGAGGTCCTTGACGACGAGGATCTCGCCGCCGGCCGCCGCTGTGGACGTCGCCGCCAGAGCGCTATGGCCGAGGACCGCTGGCGGAAACACTTTCCCCTGCCGCCAGCGCGCAGCGAGGCCGGAGACCGCCCCGGCGATGCCATTCGGCATCAGATAGAGCGAGAACAGCAGCAGCGCGCCATAGCTGAAGTGCTGCAAGGCCGGCCAACGCGCCAGCCAGGCGTCGAGCAGGGTCAGGATCACCGCTCCGAAGAGCGGCCCGTAGAGCGAGCCCGAGCCGCCGAAAATCACCACGACCAGCAGGAAGATCGACAGGTTGAAGGTGATGAAGTCCGAATTGAAATACTGGTTCTGCTGCGCGACCACGGCGCCGGCGAGGGCGCAGGTCACGGCCGAGATGACGAAGGCCAGTGTCTTGGCCCGCACCACGGAGATGCCGACGGATTGCGCTGCCGGCTCGGCCATCTGCACGCCAAGGAAGGCGCGGCCATAGCGGCCGGCGAGCAGCGAGCGCAGCGTGAGATGGGTGGCGAGGCAGAGCGTGCCGACGAACCAGACCCAGTGCATATTGGTGAAGCTGACACCGGCGAACGAGGGCGCGCTGATGCCGTAGAAGCCGGCCTGGCCCTTGAAGATGTCGGTCCATTCCGTGACGATCTTCTCGACGACGATGCCGAAGCCGATCGTCACCATGGCAAGGCTGGGGCCCGAGACGCGCACCGAAGGCATGGCGATGACCAGGCCGAAGACCGCGCCGAAGCCGCAGGCCAAGAGCAGCGACAGCCAGGGCGAGAGCCCCCATTCGATATTGGCGATCGCCGCCGTATAGGCGCCGACCGCGAAGAGGCCGGCATGGCCCAGCGATTTCTGGCCGGCATAGCCGACGAGCACGTTGAGGCCGGCGGCGGCGAGATAGTTCACTCCGATCGTGAACAGGATCTGCAGGTAGAAATCGTTGAAGCCGAACAGGGGCACGAGCGCGAGGGCCACTGCCAGCGCCGCCACCCCGATGGCATGGGCGAGCGCCGGCATCAGATCTTCTCTACGCTGCGCGCGCCCATCAGCCCGCTCGGGCGGACGACGAGGACGATGATGAT
Source organism: Bosea sp. 29B (assembly GCF_902506165.1). NCBI lineage: Bacteria > Pseudomonadati > Pseudomonadota > Alphaproteobacteria > Hyphomicrobiales > Alloboseaceae > Allobosea > Allobosea sp. 29B. The sequence goes on along the minus strand of NZ_LR733817.1, from coordinate 2,000,489 downwards.
CAGCAGGAAGATGGTGATCTCGCGCATCTCGGCGCGCCAGAGCCCGACCAGCGCCTCGACGATCCCGAGCAGGAAGCCGCCGAGCATGCAGCCGCGCGGGCTGGTCAGGCCGCCGACGATCGCGGCCGAGAAGGCCTTCAGCGCGATGCCGAGGCCGATGAAGACGGAGGCCGTGGTGATCGGCGCGATCAGGATGCCGGCGAGCCCGGCCAGTGCCGAGGAGATGACGAAGGCGAGGATCACGATCGTCTCGACATTGATGCCGACGATCGCTGCCGCCTGCGGGTTGAAGGCGACGGCCCGCAGCGCCTTGCCGAAACGCGTCTTGCGCAGGACGATGTCGAGCCCGACCATGACGGCGACCGCGACCACGGCGATCAGCACCTCCTGTGGCCGGATACCGGCGCCGGCGATGCGCCAAACCTCGGAGCCGAGTGGCGAGGGCACTGCGATCGAGGCCGGGCCCCAGATCGCCAGCGCGGTGTTCTGCATGATGATGCCGAAGCCGATCGTGCTCAGCACCCAGTTGAGGCCACCGGCCCCGACGAAGGGCTTGATCGCGCAGTAATAGAGCGCGATGCCGATCGCGCCGACCACGACGACACTGGCGATCGTCGCCAGCACATAAGCCGTCATCGTCATCTCGGCCTGGGTCAGATTGCCGAAATGCGGCTTGCCCGCCGCCAGCAGCAGCAGGGAGACGCCGACCAGGCTGCCCGGCACGAGGAAGGCGCCCTGGCCGAAATTGAAGGTCTTGGTCGTGGCGTAGGTGATGTTGAAGCCGAGCGCGATCAGCCCGTAGATCGCGCCCAGCGCCAAGCCGCTGGCCAGAGCCTGAAGGAATGCCGTCATCGTCTCTCCGCCATGACCAGCCAAAGCCGCTCCGGCCTCGTCATGCTCGCCCTTGTGGCGAGCATCCACGTCTTGAACACCGCGTTCGATCGATCAAGCGAAGACATGGATGGTCGGCACGAGGCCGACCATGACGGGCGGAAGCCCGATGGAGACGTCAGCGCTTCAGATCAGCCGCCGTCAGGCCCTTGACCACGGCGTCGTCGAGCTTGACCACCCGGCCGTCCTTCCACTGCGCGAGGTGGAAGTCGGCGACGCCGAGCGCCTCGTGCTGCTCCTTGCTGAAGGGCTTCTCGTATTTCTTGATGATGCCCTGCACCGCGCCGAGATTCTCCAGCGCCGCCTGCAGCTTCGGGCCGTCGGTGCCCTCAGCCTGCTTGATCGCGGCGGCGATCAGCATCACTGCGTCATAGCCCTGCGCAGCCGAGACGAAGGCCGGCATGTTCGGATGCTTGGCGACGAGGCGCTTGTGCAGCGCTGCGGCCCGGTCGCTGGCATCCTCGGTGGTCGAGGCGGCGAAGACGGTCTTCTCGGCGAGCTTGGGACCGGCGATGTTGACCAGCGGCGTGTTGATCGAGCCCCAGGTCGAGAGCAGGCCGGGATAGTAGTCCATCTTCTCCATGCTCTTCAGCACCTGCGCGGTCGCATCCGCCAGCGAGCCGGTGATGATCATGTCGGCGCCGGCCGCCTTCAGCTTGGCGAGCTGCGAGGTCATGTCGGTGTCCTTCGGCCCGAACTTCTCGATGCCGACCGGCTTGATGCCGTGCAGGGTCAGGATTTCCTGCAGGTCCTTGGTCGCCGCCTGGCCGTAGCCGGTGGTATCGGCGATGATCGCGATGTTCTTGCTCTTCGACGCTTTGACCGCATAGGCGGCGAGCAGGGCAAGCTGCTCGCGATCGACCATCGACACCCGGAAGATGTAGTTCTGCGGCTCCTTGGCATAGCGGGCGGTGATGTCGGTCGCGGTCGCGACATGCGAGATCACCGGCACCTTCTTCTGCTGTGGGATGTGCAGCCAAGCCAGCGCATTGCCCGAGTTGGTCGGGCCGACCACGGCTGCGACCTTCTCGTTGTCGATCAGCTCGTTCATGTTCTGGATCGACTTCGGCGGCGCGCCGGCATCGTCACGGACCACGCCGACGACCTTGCGGCCGAGGACGCCGCCCTGGGCGTTGAGGTCGTCGATCGCGGCCTGGAAGCCGTAGAGGCCGGACAGGCCGAGCTCGGCCGCGCCAGAGGCCGACTGGTCGGCGTTGTAGCCGATCTTGATCTCGTTCTGTGCGTAAGCCGGCAGCGACAGCGCCATGCCGGCCGAGACCAGCAGGGCACCGAGCGTGCGGCGGGTGATGCGATTGTCCATGAACGTTCCTCCGGTTGTCGTCCGCTTGCTGCGGTTCTGTGGTGAATCCTGGAAAAGGTCAGCCCTTGCGCCGCTCGGCGAGAAGCTCGCGCGCCCGGTCGACGCGGACGTCGTGGGTGCGGGCGAGCTCGGCGGCGATCACCTCGATCTCGGCGCCCTCCGCGCCGGCGACGATGGCGATGTTGCGGGCGTGCAGGGCCATATGGCCGCGCTGGATGCCTTCGGTCGCGAGCGCCCTGAGCGCCGCCATGTTCTGGGCGAGGCCGACGGCGACGGTGACCTCGGCCAGCTCCTGCGCGCTGGTGACGCCGAGCAGGCGCAGCGCCCATTGCGCCAGCGGATGGGTCTTGGTCGCGCCGCCGACGAGGCCAAGCGCCATCGGCATCTCGATCGAGCCGACGAGATTGCCGTCGCGATCCTCTTCCCAGGTCGTCAGCGAGGTGTAGCGCCCGCTTCGGGCGGCATAGGCATGGGCCCCGGCCTCGATCGCGCGCCAGTCATTGCCGGTCGCGACCACGACGGGGTCGATGCCGTTCATGATGCCCTTGTTGTGGGTGGTGGCGCGGTAGGGGTCGATCGCGGCGAAGGTATAGGCGTCGAGCATGCCGTCGATCATGCGCCGGCCCGAGAACTCCTTGGTCGCCAGCGCCGCCTCGGGGACGGTGACGCTGGCGCGCGCCAGCCGGAGATCGGCGAGGTTGGACAGGATGCGCAGGCGCACAGTGCCGCCGGTGATGCGCTCGACGATCGGCGCCACCGTCTCGGCCATGGTGTTGACGGTGTTGGCGCCCATCGCATCGCGGACGTCGACGAGCAGGTGCATCACCACGATCGGCCCGCGCGGTGTCTGCGGGAAGACGTGGACCTCGATGCCCTGGCAGCCGCCGCCGAGCGAGACCAGCACCTTGTCCCTGGCATTGGCGGCGGCGACGATCTCGGCCTGCGCCGCCAGCAGCTTGTGGCGCGCGCCCTCGGGATCGCCGACGCCGAGCAGCTGGACCTGCGCCCGCATGATCGGCCGGTCGCTCGAGGTGCGGAAGCCGCCGGAGCCGCGGGCGATCCGGGCCATATAGGAAGCGGCGGCCACCACCGACGGTTCCTCGACGGCCATGGGGATCAGATAGTCCTTGCCGTTGACGGTGAAGTTGGTGGCGATGCCGAGCGGCAGTTCGAAGGTGCCGACGACGTTCTCGATCATGCCGTTGGCGAGGGTGAGCGGCAGTGCGCCGGGCCGCGCCAGCAAGGCGCGATCGGCATCGGACAGCCCGGCCGCCGCGACAGCCTGTTCCAGCCGCTCGGCGCAGCTCAGATTGCGATAGTTCTCGATGCGCGAATTCACCTCGCGCCCGGCGGCGCTGTGCGCCTCGGCCGTCACCATGTCGTGTCCTCCCCAGCCGGGGTTTTTCATGCACCGCGCGATCAGCATCGGCGCTTCTTCGGTTGACAAGCTCGGACAATCGCCGGAGAGCGGCAAGGCACAATTTCCGCAATGTCCCATTCTCTGTACTAGTGAATTGACTGGTACAGATGCGAGGCTTGATGGACGAGCAGGTCGACAGCAACCGTACCGGCGCGATCGTCGCCCGGATCAGCCGGATGATCGACGAGGGGCTGCTGCAGCCCGGCCGGCGCATGGCCTCGCTGCGGCTGGCGGCCGGCGAATACGGCGTCTCCAAGAACACCATGGTCGAGGTCTATGATCGGCTCGTCGCCAGCGGCCGGCTCGAGGCCCGGCGAGGCGCCGGCTTCTATGTCCGCGCGCCGGGGCTGCGGCCGAGCGAGGCGCCGCCGCCGCATATGAGCGAGGCGATCGACATCGTCTCGCTGCTGCGCGAACAGCTCTGTCAGGTCCATCCCGTGCGCGTCGGCGATGGCCGCCCGCCGCGCTCCTGGATGGAGGATTCCGAGCTCGGGCGGCATCTGCGCGTCCGCAGCGGCAAGGGCGACCTGCCGATCGAGCACGGCTATGGTGATCCGGTCGGCTATGCGCCCTTACGCACCCAGATCGGGCTGATGCTGGCCGAGCGCTCGATCCAGGTCTCGCCGGCGCAGATCCTGATGACTTTCGGCGCCAATCACGCGCTCGACCTGATCATCCGCCAGCTGCTGCAGCCCGGCGATACCGTCCTGGTCGACAGCCCCGGCTATTATCCGCTCTTTGGCAAGCTGAAGCTTGCCCGCATCGAGATGGCCGGCGTCCGGCGGCTGCCGGACGGGCCGGACCTCGACGACCTTGCCGCGCAGATCGCGCGGCACCGGCCGAAGGTGTTCTTCACCCAGTCGCTGGCACATAACCCGACTGGCGGCTCGATCGCCCTGCCGATCGCCCATCGCCTGCTGCAGCTCGCCGCCCAGCACGATCTGATCATCGTCGAGGACGATCCCTTCGCCGACGTGATGCCGGCGAGCGCGCCGCGGCTCGCTGCGCTCGATCAATTGGAGCGCGTGATCTATCTCGGCACCTTCTCCAAGACGCTCTCGGCCAGTCTGCGCATCGGCTATGTCGCCGCGAGCCCGGCGCTCGCCCGCTCGCTCGGCGACATGAAGATGCTGACCGTGGTCAACTCCTCGGGCTATCTGGAGCGGCTGGTCAGCGACCTGATCGCCAGCGGCCAGTATCGCCACCACCTCAAGCGCCTGCGGGAGCGGATCGGCAAGGCAACTCGCACTGCCTTCGCCGGCCTGGAGCGCCTCGGCCTGCCAATCTTCTCGCGCCAGGGCGGCGGCTATTATCTCTGGGTCGGCTTGCCGCCGGGCCTCGACGACCTGGCGCTGGCGCGCCGGGCCTCGGAGCAGGGCATCTTCATCGCGCCCGGCACGGTCTTCATGCCGGAGCGGCACCAGCCCGAAGGCGATGAAAAAACGGCCGGCATGCGGGTCAATGTCGCCTACGCCGACGATCCCGCCTTCATGGCCTTCCTCCAGGCCGAGTTGGCAGGCGCTTCCTAGCATAGGCCGCGCCGAACTCAGTCGATGTCGGCTGGCGTCAGGCGGCGGACATGGCGGCGCAGCACGGCTTCGAACGTCGCCAGTGCCGGCGAGACCGAGCGGCCGCCGGGCCTGATCATGACGATGTCCCGCGCGATCGCGGGGTTCGTCAGCGGCCTCGCCAGGATGCGGCGATGCGGCGCCGCCGCACGCGCATAGGTCGGGAGCACGGCGACGCCTAGCCGTGCTTCGACCAAAGCGAGCGCGGTGGTGATCTGCGAGACCTCATAGGCCGGGACGAGCGGGATGCCGACGGTCTCATAGGCGACCTCGACCAGGAGCCGGATGCCGCTGTCGCGCGTCAGCGTGATCAGCGGCTCGCCCTGCAGCTCCCGCCAATCCACCGTTGCTCCAGCAAACCGGCTGCCGGGGCTGCAGAACAGCATCAGCTGGTCGCGCGCCATCGGGATGCGCTCGATGCCGTCCTCGACGGCCGCGAATGTCCCGAGGCCGCAATCGACCCGGTTCGTCCTGACGGCCTCGATGATCGTGTCTGTGCGCGCGTCGAGCACCGCGACCTGCACGCCGGGAAAGCGCTCGCGCATCTCGGCGATCGCCTCGGGCAGGATCGCCGCCGCCAGCAAAGGCGGGGCAGCGACGGTGATCTTGCCGCGCCGGCGCTCGGCGAGGTCGTTGGCGTTCTGGATGGCGAGGTCGAGATCATGGACGATCTTGGCCGAGGCGCCCTGGAACTCCTGGCCACCCTCGGTCAGTTCGACCCGGCGCGTCGTGCGATCGAACAGGCGGATGCCGAGCGCCTGTTCCAGCTCGCGCACCAATTGCGACAGCGCCGGCTGCGCCATGTGCAGCCGCTCCGCCGCCTTGGTGAAGGTGCCGAGTTCGGCAACGGCGAGGAAGGCCTGGATTTGTCGGAGCGTGACCGCCATGGCGGTATTTATAAGCAGATCATCTCAATTCAGACAAATAAGCTGAATTCCATATGGTGATGGCCAAGGCCATCATGCCTCGACATCGCGCCGCTGGCCGCTCCGTTCGAGGCTTTTCATGACCGCCTATCCCGACCTGCAGCTCTATATCGGTGGCGCCTGGCGCAAGACCTCCGACAGCCTGCCGGTGCTCAACCCAGCCGATGAGAGCGTGATCGGCGCGCTTCCTGTTGCCGCTCGTGCCGATCTCGACGATGCGCTGACCGCGGCCAGGGAAGGCTTCAGGGTCTGGAGCCGGATGTCACCGCGCGTCCGTGGCGAGATCATGCTCAAGGCGGCGGCGCTGATGCGCGCCCGCATCGACGAGATCGCCCATTCGATCACGCTCGAGCACGGCAAGCCCTTCGCCCAGGCGCAGCTCGAGGTGATCCGCGGCTGCGAATTCTTCGAATGGGACGCGGCCGAGGGCCAGCGCACCTATGGAAGGGTGATCCCGAGCGAGCCCGGCATCAAATATGTCGTGATGCACCAGCCGATCGGCATGGTCGCGGCCTTCTCGCCCTGGAATTTTCCGATGAGCCAGCCGGCGCGCAAGATCGCCGGGGCGCTGGCGGCGGGCTGCTCGATCATCCTGAAGGCGGCCGAAGAGACACCAGCGGGTGCGCTCCACATCGCCCGCGCCTTGCACGACGCCGGCCTGCCGCCCGGCGTGTTCAACCTCGTCTTCGGCGTGCCGGCCGACATCTCCTCCTATCTGATCCCGCAGGAGCAGACCCGGCTGATCGCCTTCACCGGCTCGACCGCGGTCGGCAAGCATCTGACCCGGATCGCCGCCGACCATATGAAGCCGGTGCTGATGGAGCTCGGCGGCCATGCCCCGGTGATCGTCTGCGACGACGTCGACCCGGTCGCGGCGGCGATGGCCTCGGCGATCCGCAAGTCGCGCAATGCCGGCCAGGTCTGCACCTCGCCGACCCGCTTCTTCGTGCAGGAGCCGATCTACGAGGCTTTCGCCAGGGCCTTCGCCGAGAAGGCCCGCTCGGTGGTGGTCGGCAACGGCCTCGAGGCCGGAACGCAGATGGGCCCGGTCGCCAATCATCGCCGCATCGAGGCGATGGAGACGCTGGTCGCTGACGCCAAGGCCAAGGGTGCGCGCGTTCTCGCCGGCGGCGAGCGCATCGGCAATCGCGGCTATTTCTTCCCGGTGACCGTGCTCGCCGATGTGCCCGATGATGCGAGGATCATGCGCGAGGAGCCGTTCGGGCCGCTCGCGGTGATAAACCCGGTGTCGACGCTGGACGATGCGATCAGCAAGGCGAACGGCCTGCCCTTCGGCCTTGCCGCCTATGCCTTCACCCATTCGGCGAGCAGGGCCGATCGTCTCGCCGACGAGATCGAGGCCGGAAACGTCTCGATCAACACGCTGGAGGCTTCAGTCGCCGAGACGCCGTTCGGCGGCGTCAAGGACAGCGGCTATGGCCGCGAGGGCGGCGCCGAGGGGCTCTCGCACTACACGATCATCAAGACCGTTTCGCACCGCATGGCGATCTGACCGGCGGGCGACAAGGAGGCAGCCCACATGAAATACGCCAGGAAAGACGCGAAGGCTTACACCCGCGCCAATATGAAGGGCATCTGGGCGGCCGGGCTCACGCCCTTCACCCGGTCGCTCGCCATCGACGAGGACGGTTTCCGCGAGAACATCCGGCACTGGACTGATGATCTCGGTATCGACGGCCTGTTCATCGCCGGCAAGCAGGGCGAGTTCTTCTCGATGTCGGTCGAGGAGCGCAAGCGCAGCTTCGAGCTCGCCGTCGAGGCCTCGGCCGGCCGTGGGCAGACGATCATGTCCTGCTCCGACCAGAACATGGACGTCGTGATCGATCTGGCGAAGCACGCCCAGAAGGTCGGCGCCGACTACATCGTCGTGCACGCGCCGCTCTTGCACTTCTTCAAGGCCCAGGACGAGACGCTCTACGAGTACTACCGGACCATCGCCGAGCAGGTCGACATCGGCATCGCGCTGTGGAGCCATCCGGACTCCGGCTATCTGATGAGCCCGCAGCTCTGCAATCGCCTCGCCGACATCGAGAACGTCGTCGCGATCAAGTACAGCGTGCCGCGCGCCATGTATGCCGAGCTGACCCGGCTCGCCGGCGACCGCATCCTGGTCAGCACGGCCTCGGAGGAGGAATGGCTCGACAACATCGTCGAGCTCGGCTGGCAGGTCTATCTCTGCTCCTCGCCGCCCTATCTGATCCAGACGGCGGCCGATCGGCGCATGCGCGACTACACCGACCTCGCCTTTGCCGGCGAGGTCGAGAAGGCCCATGCGGTGCGCGACAGCCTGAACCCGGTGCGCGAAGCACTGCGCACGACGCGGCCGGCCGAGAAGCCGCATGCGCATCAGAAATACTGGCAGGAACTGCTCGGGCAGGTCGGCGGGCGCGTGCGCACGCCGCTGCTGGAGCTGACCGAGGCCGAGAAGGCGGCGACGCGCGCTGCTTTCGAGAACTGTGGGCTGAAGCTCGGGGCGGGCCGGCCCCTGGCGAAGGCTGGTTGAAAAACGGGCAGGACAGCATCAACGGGAGAGGTGAAGCGATGGCGACCGAAGGACGGCTGAAGGCTTTCAACTTCAAGAAGTGGATCGCGGAGAACGAGCACCTGCTGAAGCCGCCGGTCGGCAACAAGAAGGTGTTCGACGACGGCCAGATGACTGTGATGGTCGTCGGCGGGCCGAACCAGCGCGCCGATTACCATGACGACCCGGTGGAGGAGTTCTTCTACCAGCTCAAGGGCGACATGATGCTCAAGCTGGTCGACGACGGGAAGCATTACGACGTCACGATCCGCGAGGGCGACGTCTTCCTGCTGCCGCCGCATGTGCGCCATTCGCCGCAGCGCCCGCAGGAGGGCTCGATCGGGCTCGTTGTCGAGCCGGCGCGCCATGTCGACCAGGTCGACGGCTTCGAATGGTACTGCTTCGAGTGCAACGGCCTGGTGCATCGCATCGAGCTCAAGGTCGGGGATCTCGTGAAGGATCTGCCACCGCTCTACGAAGCCTTCTTCGCCGACGAGAAGGCCCGCACCTGCAAGCAGTGCGGCGCCGTCCACCCTGGCAGGAAGCCGCCGGCCGGCTGGGTCGCGCTCTGAAAGACGGCGAAGGCGTCGGCTCAGCCGGCGCCTTTGCGGCTCTTGCGTGCCGATCCAAAATTGCTTTAAGCTTAAAATAATTTCTGACAATCCGACGCAAATGATCGGAGGAGGGGAACCATGCAGCACCTTAAATCAGTAGGCCTGGGAGTGATGCTGGCTGCCGCCGCCGCCATGCCGGCGCTGGCCCAGCAAGTGCCGGTCAAGATCGGCATGGTCACGACGCTGTCGGGGCCGGGCGGCTATCTTGGCCAGGACATCCGCGACGCCTTCAAGCTGGCCATCGACATGAACGGCGGCAAGCTCGGCGGCGCGCCGGTCGAGCTCGTTGTCGAGGATGATGCGCTGAAGCCCGGCCAAGGCAAGCAGATCGCCGAGAAGATGCTGAAGACCGACGGCATCAAGATCATGACCGGCATCGTCTTCTCGAACGTCGCCGGCGCGACCGTGCCCGATATCGTCGATGCGGGGGCGCTCTATGTCAGCCCCAATGCCGCGCCGTCGAACTTCGCCGGCAAGGAGTGCAACGAGAACTATTTCGTCGTCTCCTGGCAGAACGACAGCCTGCATGAGAGCGCCGGCCAGCACGCCACCAATCTCGGCTACAAGAAGGCCTTCATCCTCGCGCCGAACTACCAGGCCGGCAAGGATGCGCTCGCCGGCTTCAAGCGCCTGTTCAAGGGCGAGATCGCCGGCGAGGTTTATACCCGCCTCGACCAGACCGATTTCGCGCCCGAGATGGCGCAGATCCGCTCGGCCAATCCCGACGTCGTCTTCCAGTTCCATCCTGGCGGGCTCGGCATCGCCTTCCTGCGCCAGTATCAGCAGGCCGGCCTCCTCGGCAAAACCCCGATGGTGCTGGCCGAGCCTTCGCTCGACGCGACCACGCTGAAGGCTGTCGGCGACGCCGCGCTCGGGCTCAGCGTCACCGCGCACTGGAATACCGACTTCGACAATGCCTCGAACAAGGCTTTCGTCGAGGCCTTCACCAAGGCCTATAACCGCGTGCCGACCTATTACGCCAGCCAGGGCTACGACACCGCGCTCGCCATCGCCTCGGCGCTGAAGGCGACCGGCGGCAAAACCGACGTGCCGGCGCTGCGCAAGGCGCTTGCCAAGGCCGATTTCCAGTCGGTGCGCGGCGCCTTCAAGTTCGGCCCGAACCAGCACCCGGTCCAGGACTGGTACGCGCTCAAGGTCGAGAAGGGCGCGGATGGCACGCCGGTCCTGAAGACGTCAGGCAAGGTGCTGAGCAATCACGCCGACGCCTACGCCAAGGATTGTAAGCTCTGAACCACTGACAAGCTCCCGCATCGACGGGATGGGCCGCTTCCAGCCCATCCCGTCGCCAGCCGGACGTGACCAGCGATGACGCTCGTTCTCGAACAATTGCTCAACGGCCTGCAGTTCGGCGTGATGCTGTTCCTGCTCGCCGCCGGACTGACGCTGATCTTCGGCATCATGGGCGTGATCAACCTCGCCCATGGCTCGCTCTACATGGTCGGCGCCTATGCCGCCGCCTTCGCTGCGGCGCAGACTGGCTCGGTCCTGCTCGCCATAGTGGCCGGCCTGGCGGCAGCAGCCCTGGTCGGCATGGCGATGGAGCTCTTCGTGCTGCGCCGGCTTTATGCCCGCGACCATCTCGACCAGGTGCTGGCGACCTTCGCGCTGATCCTGATCTTCAACCAGAGCGTCACCATCCTGTTCGGGCGCCAGCCGCTCTTCGTCTCGGTGCCACCGGCGCTCAACGGCTCCATCGAATTGCTGCCGGGGCTGACCTATCCGATCTATCGCCTGATCATCATCGCCGTCGGCCTTGCCGTTGCGCTCGGGCTCTATCTTCTGATCAACCGCACCCGCATCGGCATGCTGGTCCGCGCCGGCGCGACCCATCGCGAGATGGTCCGGGCACTCGGCGTCGACATCCGCCTGCTCTACACCGCCGTCTTCGGGCTCGGCGCCCTGCTCGCCGGTCTCGCCGGACTGATGGCCGGGCCGATCCTGGCCGTGCAGGTCGGCATGGGCGAGCAGATCCTGATCATGACCTTTGTCGTGGTCGTCATTGGCGGTGTCGGCTCGATCCGCGGCGCCTTCTTCGGTGCGCTGATCGTCGGCCTCGTCGACACCTCCCTGCGCGCCTTCCTGCCCGGCCTGCTGCGGCAGGTCATGACCGGCTCGGAAGCCGATGCGCTCGGCGCTGGCCTGGCCTCGATGGGCATCTACATGCTGATGGCCGTGGTGCTGCTGGTGCGGCCCAAGGGACTCTTCCCCGCCAATGTCTGAGGACGCCATCACACACGCCGGCCCTAACACGCCGAGCACCGGCCGCGCACTGGTGCTGCTTGCACTGGCTCTCGGGCTCGTCGCGCTGCCCTTCATCGTCCAGGCGCTCGGCCAGCCGGCTTTGGTGCCGCTGGCGACCCGCGTGCTGATCTATGCGATCGCCGCAGCCAGCCTCAACCTCGCGCTCGGTTTCGGCGGCATGGTCTCGTTCGGGCACGCCGCCTTCTTCGGGGTCGGCGGCTATGTCGTCGGCATCCTCTATCGCAATTTCGTCGACGATAGCCTCTTCCTCGGCCTGATCCCGGGCACGAGCCAGCTCCTGATCACGCTGCCGGCCGCGATCCTGGTCGGAGGCCTCCTCGCCTTGCTGATCGGCGCGCTCTGCCTGCGCACCAGCGGCGTGCAGTTCATCATGATCACGCTCGCCTTCGCGCAGATGCTGTTCTTCCTGTTCGTCTCGCTCAAGGCCTATGGCGGCGATGACGGCATGACGATCCGCCGCCGCAACGAGCTCTTCGGCCTCAACACTCGCGACGACATCACCTTCTATTTCATCTGCCTCGCGGTCGCGGCGCTGGTGTTCCTGGCGCTCTGGCGCATCGTCGGCTCGCGCTTCGGCATGGTGCTGGCCGGCATCCGCCAGAACGAGCGGCGCATGGCGGCGATCGGCATCGCGCCTTATCGCTACAAGCTCGCCGCTTTCGTCATCTCCGGCATGGGCACCGGCCTCGCCGGCGCGCTGATGGCGAATTATCTGCGCTTCGTCAGCCCCGACATGCTGCACTGGACCAAGTCGGGCGAGCTGATGATCATGGTCATCCTCGGCGGCGTCGGCACCTTGCTCGGCCCGCTCTTCGGCGCCGCCGCCCTCGTCATCCTCGAGACGGTGCTGACCTCCTGGACCGAGCATTGGCAGCTCGTCCTCGGGCCGATCCTGCTGCTTGTCGTCCTGTTCACGCAGGGCGGGCTCAACGGACTGTTCAGCCGGCTCGGCCTCGGCAGGAGCGAGCGATGAGCCAGCCGCTCCTTTCCGTCCGCGGCCTGCGCAAGCGCTTCGGCGGCCTGATCGCCACCGACAGCGTCGACCTCGACGTCGTCGAGGGCGAGATCCACGCTTTGATCGGCCCCAATGGTGCCGGCAAGACCACGCTGCTGACCCAGCTCTTCGGCGAGCTCAGCCATGATGCCGGAGAGATCAGGTTGGAGGGTGAACCGATCGATACCCTCGCCACGCCGCAGCGCGTCCGGCGCGGCCTTGCCCGCACCTTCCAGATCAACCAGCTGCTGCCCGATTTCAGTATGCTCGACAATGTCGCGCTCGCCGTTCAGGCGCGGCAGGGCCACAGCTTCCGTTTTCTGGCCGATGCCCGCCGCGACAAAAGCCTGCGCCAGCGCGCCCGCGAACATCTGACCGCTGCCGGCCTCGCGCACCGCGCCGAGGTCAAGGTCGCCGATCTCTCTCATGGCGAGCAGAAGCAGCTCGAATTCGCCATCGCGCTCGCCTGCGAGCCGCGCCTGCTCCTGCTCGACGAGCCGATGGCGGGCCTCGGCCATGCCGAGAGCGAGCAGATGGTCACGATGCTCTCAGGGCTGAAGGGTCGCGTCACCATGCTCTTGGTCGAGCACGACATGGACGCCGTCTTCGCGCTCGCCGACCGGATCTCGGTGCTGGTCTATGGCCGCATCATCGCGACCGGGACGGCGCAGGAGATCCGCGACAACGCCGATGTGCGCACCGCCTATCTCGGTGAGGGGGACGCCTGATGCTGAGCGTGCGCAACTTGCAATCGGCCTATGGCGCAAGCCAGGTGCTGTTCGATGTCGGCCTCGATATCGGCGAGGGCGAGGTCGTCACGCTGCTCGGCCGCAACGGCATGGGCAAGACCACGACGGTGCGCTCGCTGATGGGGCTGCTGTCGCCCAAGGGCGGCGAGATCAGCTTCGACGGCCGTCCACTCAAGGGCAATACGCCGGAGGCGATCGCCCGCTGCGGCATCGGCCTCGTGCCGGAGGGGCGGCAGGTCTTCCCAACGCTCACCGTGCGCGAGAACCTCGTCGCCACTGCCGCGAACCGGCTCGGGCGCTCGTCGCCCTGGACGCTGGAGCGGGTTTACGCCCTGTTCCCACGCCTTCAGGAGCGCGCTGGCCAGTCGGCCCGCACGCTCTCAGGCGGCGAGCAGCAGATGCTGGCGGTCGGCCGGGCGCTGATGACCAATCCCAAGCTCCTGATCCTCGACGAGGCGACGGAAGGGCTGGCGCCGGTGATCCGCGCCGAGATCTGGCGTTGTCTGGAGGCGCTGAAGGCGCAGGGGCAGTCGATCCTGCTGATCGACAAGAACATCGCCGTGCTGAAGCGCCTCGCCGACCGCCACTACATCATCGAGAAGGGGCGCACGGTCTGGTCCGGCTCTAGCAGCGACCTCGCGGCCAATGCGGAACTGGTGCATCGCTATGTCGGCGTCTGAAACGCAGATCGTCGCGCGCAGCGCTGCGGCCGACCCTGTCGAGGCCTTGCGCGATACGCTGAGCGAGATCCTCGCCGGTCTGGTCGCGGCTGGTTGCGGCCCGCATCACCTGACCGGGATGGACTGGGAGAGCGCCGACCCCGCCGCCTTCCATCTCTCGCGCCATATGGTCGAACTGGCCTATCGCGAGGTTTTTGCCGGCTTCCGCCCGCCGATCCGGCTGCGGCCCGGAAACGAAGCCGGCCTGACGATCCGCGCCCGCCACGCCTCGCCGCAGCCGCTGCCCGACATCGAGGTCGAGGGCTATCCGCTGCGCGAGCTCGGCCGGCAGTACAGCCCACGCCTGCAGGCCGACATGACCGCGCTGTTTCGGCAATGGAGCAGAGACGGCGCCGCCTTCCGCGCCGGCCATGGCGGGCTCGACCTCGCTTATGGCCCCGGCCGCTTCGAGACGCTCGATCTCTATCGCCCGGCCGGTGTGAAGCGCGCGCCGATCTTCGTCTTCATCCATGGCGGCTACTGGCAGGCTTCTGACAAAGTCCAGCACGCGCAGTTCTCGCAGGGGCTGCTCGATGCCGGTTTCGCGATTGCCCAGCCGAATTACGGGCTGGCTCCGGAGACGCCGTTGGAAGCGAGCATCGCCCAGACTGTCGCGGCTCTGAATTTCCTCGTCCGCGAAGCCGATGCGCTCGGCTTCGATCCGACACAGCTGCACATCAGCGGCCATTCCGCCGGCGCCCATCTTGCCGCGATGGCATTGTGCGACCCCGCTGCTCCGCCGGTCGCCTCAGCCCTGCTGCTCTCCGGCCTCTATGATCTGAAACCGCTCGGCCATTTGCCGATCGGGCGCCTGCTCGGCCTCGACGATACCGAGCGCGCGGTGCGCCTCAGCCCGCTCGGGCGACCGCGCCCTGCCGGCACCCGTCTTGCTTTTGCGGTCGGCGAGGGCGAGAGCGAGGCGTTCAAGCGGCAATCGGCGACGCTGGCTGCGGCCTGGCAGGCGCCGGAGCCGCTGCTCTGCGCCGGGCATCACTTCAGCATGCTCGAGGGATTGAATGGCGGCCCGTTGCTCGACCTCACCTTGCAGACGGCAGGGCGATGATGAACCGCCGGCGCAAGCCGCTCCGGATCGCGCTGGTCGGCTGGGGCGCGATCAACCGGCATGTCGTCCGGCTGCTGTCGCGATCGGCGGTCGCTGAGGCCGTCTCGCTCGTCGCCATCGGCGTGCGCTCGCCTGAGCGCGCGCAGGATGTTCCGCCCGGCACGAGCCTTGTGACCGACCCTGGCCAGCTTGCCGGGCTCGATCTCGACATCGTGGCGGAAGCGGCGGGGCAGCCGGCCGTCGCGCTCTGGGGTGAGAGCGCCTTGCGGCAGGCAGGGGCATTCGCGGTGACCTCGGCCGGCGCTCTCGCCGACGCGGCGCTGCTCGAGCGCCTCATCTCGGCCGCCGAAGCTGCCGGCAGCCAGCTCGTCGTCACATCAGGCGCACTCGCCGGCATAGATGCACTTGCGGCCGCCTCGGCGCTGCCGCTCGACGAGGTCGTCCATGCCATCGTCAAGCCGCCGGCAGCCTGGCGGGGCACGCCGGCCGAGGCGCTCCTCGCGCTCGATGCGTTGACCGCGCCGGCCAGCTTCTTCACCGGCTCGGCCCGCGAGGCAGCTCGGCGCTTTCCCCAGAATGCCAATGTCGCGGTGATCTCGGCGCTCGCCGGCATCGGGCTGGACCGGACCCGTGTCGAGCTGATCGCCGATCCCGGGATCACTGCGAACTGCCATCGCCTGAGCGCGCGCGGCGCCTTCGGCCGCCTCAGCGTCACCATCGAGAACAGGCCGCTCGCCGACAATCCGAAATCGTCGGAGATGGCCGCGCTCAGCCTCGTTCGGGTGATCAGCAACAGCGTCAGCCCGCTCTGCCGTTGATCCTGCCGCAGCTCGACCGGGTCATCATGGCCTGCGATGATCTGGAGTCCCGGGTTGCGCCGCTCCGCGGTTCGCCCGGATGACGATGGATGACCCGATCACGATGACATCGACGATGACCTATCGCGCGGCGCTTGATGCGTTTCTGGCCTCGCCGGCTTCAGCCTCCTGGCGCGACCTTTCCGTCTTCCGCGACGGGATGGTGGCGCGTGCCTGCGCCGCCGTCGATGCCGAGCGCGCTACCGGCCAGGTCGTGGCACCCGTGCCGGAGCGCTTCCTGGCGGCGCTCACGCTGACGCCGCTCGATCAGGTGCGGGTCGTCATTCTCGGCCAGGACCCTTACCCGACGCCCGGTCATGCCAACGGGCTCGCCTTCTCCTATGTCGGCCCGCCGCCGTTGCCGCGCTCGCTGGTCAACATCTACAAGGAACGGGCCGAAGATCTGCAACATGCCGCCCCCGCTGGCGGTGACCTCTCGCTCTGGGCGAAGCAAGGCGTGTTGCTGCTGAACACCGCGCTGACGGTGCGCGAGGGCGCGACGCAGGCCGGCTCGCATCTCAAGCTCGGCTGGCGTGCGGTGACGGACGAAATCCTTGCGGCCGTCTCGCAACGGCGGCCGCATGCCGTGTTCATGCTCTGGGGCGCGCCGGCGCAGGCCAAGCGCACCCTGATCGACGAGAGCAGGCATCTCGTCATCGCCAGCGCCCATCCCTCGCCGTTGTCGGCGCGGCGCGGATTCTTCGGCTCGAAGCCGTTCAGCCAGGCGAATGACTGGCTGAAGGCGAAAGGGGAGGAGCCGATCGCGTGGTGAGGGTTATCCCACCGGCCGCTCGTCGGCGATGACCTTGCCGTCGTTCGGGAGCGCGCCGAGCGGCAGCACCTCGACGGAGCCCTTCAGCTTGGTCACCTGCTGCAGGGTCGAGGAGACCGCGTCGATGAAGCCTTTCGGCTCTGCATAGATCTCGGCCTTGAGCGTCATCGTGTCGAGCTCGTTGGCCCGGCCGATGACGAGGCGAAGCTTGGCGATCTCGGCATGCCGGCGGGCGATCTCGGCGACCTGCTCGGGCCGCACGAACATGCCCTTGACCTTGGCCGTCTGGTCGGCGCGGCCGAGCCAGCCCTTGATCCGCTGGTTGGTGCGGCCGCTGGCGCTGGCACCCGGCAGGACCGCGGTGAGGTCGCCGACGGCGAGGCGGATCTGCGGGTGGTGCGGGTCGAGATTGGTGACGATGATCTCGCCGACCTCGCCCTCCGTGACGGGGTCGCCGGTGCCGGGGCGAACGATCTCGACGATCAGGTTCTCGTTCAGCACCATGCCGTCGCGGGCGCCGGTCTCATAGGCGATCAGCCCGATATCGGCGGTAGCGTAGAGCTGGTAGGCGTCGACGCCGCGGTCGCGGACCCAGGCCTGCAGCGATGGCGGGAAGGCTGCCCCCGAGACGATCGCCCGCTTCAGGCAGGAGGTGTCGACGCCGCGGCTGTCGGCGGCCTCGATCAGCAGCTTCAGGAAGTCCGGCGTGCCGAGATAGGCGCTCGGTCGGTAGGCGCCGATCACCTCCATCTGCTGCTCGACATTGCCCGGGCCGGCCGGGATGACCGCGCAGCTGATGGCGCGCGCGGCCGAATCCATGACGAAGCCGCCCGGTGTCAGATGATAGCCGAAGGTGTTGAGCACGACGTCTCCCTTGCGGAAACCGGCGGCGTAAAGGCCGCGTGCCGTGCCCCAGGGATCGATGCCGGCGCCCTCAGGCTCGAAGATTGGGCCGGGCGAGGTGAAGAGCCGGCCGAAGGAGCCGAGCGGCGCACCGACGAAGCCGCCGAAGGGCGGGCTGTCCTTGTGCAGCGCCGGCAGGTCGGCCTTGCGCAGCACCGGCAGTTTGGCGAGCGCGGCGCGGTCGGTGACGCCGATCGGATCGACGCCCTTCAGATGCGCGGCATAGCCCGGTGTCGCCAGCGCAGCGGCGAGCACGGCCGGCAGTTTTGCGAACAGGTCGGCCTCGCGCCGCTCGGGCGGCCGGGTCTCGAGATCGTCGTAGTGCTCGCTCATCGCTCTTGCCCTTGAGGTCGCCTATCGGATGACGCGCAGGATGCGCAGGAAGTCGAGCAGTCCCATCAGCGATGCCGCGACATAGGTCATCGCCGCGGCCCGCAGCACGCCACGCGCCGCGGGCATGTCGTCGGGGTGGAGGTACTTGTCGTAGTCGAGGATCGGCAGTGCCTTGCCGAAACTGGCGTCGAATTCGACCGGCAGCGTCAGCAGGTGCACGACGACGCCGAGGCCGAGCAAAGCGATGACGGCGCCGAACTGGAACAGGCCGATCGCCGGCACCCGTGTGAAGATCATCACGATCGGCACCGCGACCAGCACCACCATCGCGATCTTGTCGACCGTCCCCAGCAGGCGGGCGAGGCGGGTGCGCAGCGCAAAGAGCTGGCTGCCCTGGGCATGCTGGATGGCGTGCGCGACCTCATGTGCGGCGACGGCGACCGCTGTGATCGAGCGGCCGTCATGATTCCTGGGCGAGAGCCGCACAATGCGGGCATCGGGATCGTAGTGGTCGCCGCCATCGGCGGTCGTCTCGACAGCCACCTTGTCCAGCCCGTAGCGATCGAGCAGATGGCGCGCGAGCTCACCCCCGGTTCCGGGCAGATCGGGCCTGTCGGCGGCGTGCCTGTCCATGACGTGGCGGACCCAGAATTGCGGACCGAGGATCAACGCGAGAATGATAAGGGCGACGATGAGGTAGAGCATGGGCTGGACATGCCCTGCCGAAACGGGCCGGACTATGACAGCCAGCGCTTGCGGCGCTTGTAGCTCTTGACCTCGCGGAAGGATTTCTTGTTGCCCTCGGCGACGCCCAGATAGAATTCCTTCACGTCCTCGTTCTCTCGCAGCATCTTCGCCTCGCCGTCCATGACGACGCGGCCGGTCTCCATGATGTAGCCATAGGTGGCGTAGCGCAGCGCCATGTTGGTGTTCTGCTCGGCGACGAGGAAGGAGACGTCCTCCTTGTCGTTGAGCTGGCGAACGATCTCGAAGATTTCCTCGACGATCTGCGGCGCCAGTCCCATGGACGGCTCGTCGAGCAGAATCATCTTGGGCTTGCTCATCATGGCGCGGCCGACAGCGCACATCTGCTGCTCGCCGCCGGAGGTGTAGCCGGCCTGCGAGTTGCGGCGCTGCTTCAACCTGGGGAAGAGCTCGTAGATCTTCTCGAGGTCGCGCCTGATCGCGGCATTGCCGTCGCGGCGGGTGAAGGCGCCGGTCAGGAGATTTTCCTCGATCGAGAGATGGCCGAAGCAGTGCCGGCCTTCCATCACCTGGATGCAGCCGCGGCGCACCAGTTCGTTCGGCGACATCTTGTCGACGCGCTCGCCGTCGAAGACGATCGAGCCCTTGGTGACCTCGCCGCGCTCGGCCTTGAGCAGGTTCGAGATCGCCTTCAGCGTCGTGGTCTTGCCAGCGCCGTTGGCGCCGAGGATCGCGACGATGCCCTTGCGCGGCACGGTCAGCGAGACGCCCTTCAGCACCAGGATGACGTGATCGTAGATCACCTCGATATTGTTCAGCGACAGGATGGTGTCCGTCGCCGCGGCGGTGGTGGGCTTCTCGAGAGTGGCGGTCGACATCTTGCGCGCTCCTTCCTTCTCCCCTCGGGGGAGAAGGTGGCCCGGCGTCAGCCGGGTCGGATGAGGGACGGACGGATGAGGGCGGGTGCTGGACTTCCCTCATCCGTCTGCTTCGCAGACACCTTCTCCCCCGGAGGGGAGAAGGATTGGCGCTCGTCAGATCAGGACGACTTCTCGCAAGGTTCGGTGCGCTTGGGCCAATTGCCGGCCTTCTCGACATAGTCCTTGGCGTTGGCCTCGATCAGCGGCCGGACCTCGTCCTTCATCGGCTCGATCCAGTCGCCCTTCTGGGTCCACTTGGTGCCATCCCATTCGGCGACATAGGCCTTGTGGTGGCCGGAATGGTCGGTGCAGCTGACCTTCACCGGCGAGGCGAAGCCGGCCATGCCGATCTCCTTGAGCCGGGCCTCGTCGATGTTCAGGTTCTCGAGCCCGCGGCGCATGTCCTCGGGGTTGATCACCTTCTTGCCGGTCAGCTTCTGGGCGGTGCGGATCGCCTCGACCACGAGCATCGAGTTGTAGACGCCGCGATTGTAGAGGTTCTCGCCGACCTTCTCCTTCGGAGTCGTGCTCTTCCCCTTGTCCACGACATGCTTGAGGATGTCCTGGATCACCGGGAAGTTCTGGCCGGCCGCGTTGAAGTTCAGCGAGCGATAGCCCTTGGCCTCGGCGCCGCCGGCGCGGGCGTCGTCGTCACCGCCGGCCCACCAGACGCCGACCAGCTTGTTGATCGGGAAGTTGTTCTTGATGGCTTCCTTGACCGCGGTCGGGTTCATCGCACCCCAGCCCTGGTTGTAGAGGAAGTCCGGCCGATCGCGGCGGATCGAGAGCCAGAGCGAGCCCTGGTTCTGCATGTCGGCCGCGGCGACCGGATAGAGCTTGAGCTCGAAGCCGTATTTCTTGGCGAGGTTCTCGAGCACCGGGATCGGCTCCTTGCCGAAGGGCGCGTCGAGATGGATCAGGCCGAGCTTCTTGCCTTTGAGCTTGTCCATGCCGCCGAGCTCGGCGGCCATGTGCTTCACCATCACCGAGGCGCCGTCCCAATAGGTCAGCGGCGGGATGAAGACCCAGGGGAAGTTGGTGCCGTCAGCCGAGGCCGAGAGGCCATAGGCCATCGACAGGATCGGCAGCTTGTCGACATGGGCGCGCGGAATCGCGGCCAGCGTCGCGCCGGTCGACCACGGGCTGTAGACGATGGTCTTCGACTTGACCTGCTCGTAGCACTCGATCGACTTCTTGGTGTCGTAGCCGGTCTCGCACTCCTCATAGATGACCTTGACGCCGTTCACGCCGCCGTCGCGCTCGTTGATCATGTTGATGTAGTCGCGCATGCCGTCGCCGATCGGGATGCCCGAGCCCGAGAACGGGCCGGTGCGATAGGCGTTGTTGGAGAAGTAGATCGTCTCCTGCGCATTGGCCGGGGCGGCGATCGCGCCGGCGGCGAGAAGCGCGCCGAGAGCGACGCTCCTGATGATGCTGCTCTTTGTCATAGGCTTCCTCCGTGGTTGCCGGGTCCGGCCAAGCCGCCCCGTCTTCGCTTGCCCGCCGCTTGAAGACCGCGGCGGGTCGTTGTCCTTGGGTCTCTCTCCCCATTTGATCTTGCGCGAATTCTTGTCGTTCGGCTGGGTCCAGCCGAACGGAAAGCGCGCTGGTCAGTAGGGGAAGGGCCACGTCCGCAATTTCTGCTTTCCGATCTGCCAGAGTCGGGCGAGGCCGTGCGGCTCGACGATCAGGAAGATGATGATCAGTGCGCCGACCAGCATGAAGGTGACGTGCTCGGCCGCCGCGCCGCCGATCGGCACGCCCAGTGCCGGCAGGCCGAACTTCAGCGCCGTCGGCAGGGCCGACAGGAAGGCGGCGCCGAAGAAGGAGCCGATCAGCGAGCCGAGACCGCCGATGATCACCATGAACAGGATGGTGAAGGAGAGGCGGATGGTGAAGACGTCGTTGGCCTCGCCGCCGCCATACCAGAGGAAGATCATCATCGCCCCGGCGACCCCTGCGAAATAGGAGGAGACGGCGAAGGCGGTGAGCTTGGCGTTGAGCAGCTTGATGCCCATCAGCTCGGCGGCGATGTCCATGTCGCGCACCGCCATCCAGGAGCGGCCGAGCTTGCCGTGGACGATGTTCGAAGCGAACCAGGTCAGCACGACGACGAGGCCGAGACAGACGAAATAGCGGGTCTCGGGTGTCGCTGCCGCGCCGGTGATCGGCAGGCCGAACAGCGTGCGTTGCGGCACCTCGATCGCGCCGGAGGCGTTGTAGTTGAACAGCCAGGGCACGCGCACGAAGGCCCATTGCAGGAAGAATTGCGCGGCGAGCGTGGCGACGGCGAGATAGAAGCCCTTGATCCGCAGCGAGGGCAAGCCGAAGAGCACGCCGATCGCGGCCGAGAACAGCCCTGACAAGAGGATCAGGACAATGATGTTCACGCCCGGGAAGAACGTGGTCAACTTGTAGCAGGAATAGGCGCCGACCCCCATGAAGGCAGCGGTGCCGAGCGAGATCAGCCCAGTATAGCCGGTGAGGATGTTGAGCCCGATCGCCGCCAGGGACAAGACCAGGAACGGGATCATCACCGAGGCGATGAAGAAGTCGTTGCCGAGCAACGGAATGCCGATGAAGGCGATGGCCAGGATGACGGCGATGCCGATCCGGTCCTGCCGGAGCGGGAACACGGCCATGTCGGCGGCGTAAGTGGACTTGTATTGGCCGGCTTCGCGGTAGAACACGGGTCAGCCTCTCAGATACGTTCGATGATCTTGTCGCCGAACAGGCCCTGCGGCCGGAACAGCAGGAAGCCCAGCGCGATGAAATAGGCGAGCCAGCTCTCGATGCCGCCGCCGATCAGCGGGCCCCAGTAGAACTCGCCGAGCTTCTCACCGATGCCGATGATCAGCCCGCCGACGATCGCGCCGGGGATCGAGGTGAAGCCGCCGAGGATCAGCACGGGCAGCGCCTTCAGCGCCACGATCTCGAGCGCGAAGGAGACGTCGGAGCGCGCGCCCCACA
Organism: Bosea sp. 29B; assembly: GCF_902506165.1. Lineage (NCBI taxonomy): Bacteria > Pseudomonadati > Pseudomonadota > Alphaproteobacteria > Hyphomicrobiales > Alloboseaceae > Allobosea > Allobosea sp. 29B. Next base: position 1,977,939 of record NZ_LR733817.1, on the reverse strand, counting down.
TGATGCCGGTGATCAGCGCGACGATGCCGGCGGTGAACCAGACGATCACCCAGATCTGATTGAGCGAGATGCCGACCGAGAGCGCCGCCTTGTGGCTGTCGGCGACGGCGCGCAGCGCACGGCCGATCCGGGTGTACTGGAAGAACAGCGCCAGCACAGCGATCATCAGCGAGGCGATGATGGCGGCGGCGATGTCGATCTTCTGCAACGAGACGATGCCGCCGAGGATCTTCAGGTCGATCGCGCCCTTGGGCAGATAGAGCTGATCGGCGATCATCTGCTTGGGATTGCCGCCGAAGATGGCCTCGCCAAAGCCGATCAGGAAATAGGTGATCCCGAAGGTCGCCATGAACAGGATGATGTCGGGCTGGTTGACCAGCGGGCGTAGCACTACGCGCTCGATCGTCACGGCGAGGGCGAACATCACGCCGAGCGTCAGGATGACCGCGAGGAAGGCCGGCACGCCCTTTTCATAGAGGCCGACCAGGGTCAGCGCCGCGAACACCACCATGATGCCCTGGGCGAAGTTGAAGACGCCGGACGCCTTGAAGATCAGCACGAAGCCGAGCGCGATCAGCGCGTAGAGCACGCCGGAGACCAGGCCCTCCCAGATCGTCTGGGCGAGCAGGTCCGGCGCCTGGACCATCTGGTTGAACGGGTCGACGAAGATGGCGTGGATCGTGCCGGTCGGATCGATGCGGGCGCCGATGAGTGCTGCGGCGACGAGGCCGACCGCAATCAGGCCGGCCTTGACCCAGCTATTGCCGAGGAGATTGGGCGCGGCCTGCGCGGCGATGTCGCTCATGCGCTCATGTCCTTTGCGCTCTTGTCCTTGCTTGCGGCGGCCATCAGTGCGCCACTCCGAGATAGGCGTCGATCACGCGCTGGTCGGCCTTGACCTCGCTCGGCGTGCCGTCGGCGATCTTGCGGCCGTATTCGAGCACGACGACACGGTCGGAGAGGTCCATGACGACGCCCATGTCGTGCTCGATCAGGGCGATGGTGGTGCCGAACTGGTTGTTCACGTCGAGGATGAAGCGGCACATGTCCTCCTTCTCCTCGAGGTTCATGCCGGCCATCGGTTCGTCGAGCAGCAGGAGCTCGGGCTCCATGGCGAGCGCCCGGCCGAGCTCGACGCGCTTCTGCAGGCCATAGGGCAGCTTGCCGACCGGCAGCTTGCGGATGTGCTGGATCTGCAGGAAGTCGATGATGTCCTCGACCACCTTGCGGTGCTCGATCTCCTCGTTCATCGCCGGCCCGTGGCGCAGCGCCTGCCAGAAGAAGCCCTTGCGCATCTTGAGGGTGCGCCCAGTCATGATGTTGTCGAGCGTCGACATTCCCTTGAACAAGGCGACGTTCTGGAAGGTGCGGGCGATGCCGGCCGCCGCCGCCTGGTGTGGCCTGACCTTGGCGCGGCGCACGCCCTTATAGGTGATGCGGCCTTCCTGCGGATGGTAGAAGCCGTTGATGCAGTTGAGCATCGAGGTCTTGCCGGCGCCGTTCGGGCCGATGATGGCGCGGATCTCGCCCTTGCGGATGTCGAAGGAGACATCGGTGATTGCCTTCACGCCGCCAAAGCGCAGCGAGACGTTCTCGACCGAGAGCAGCACCTCACCCTTGCGGGTGATCGGCTCGCCGGCGACGTCAGTGGAATGCGCGTTCATGCCGCCTCCTTCGTCGCAGAGGTCGCTGCTGGTGCCGTGACCGGATAGATCTTCGCGTCGGCGACCTTGACCGTCGCCGAGATCACGCCCTTGCGGCCGTCCTCGAAGGTCACTTCCGTCGAGATGTCGGCTTGGGTCGAGCCATTGTACAAAGCCTCGACCAGCGGGGCGTAGCGCTCGGCGATGAAGCCGCGCCGGACCTTCTGCGTGCGGGTGAGCTCGCCGTCGTCGGCGTCGAGTTCCTTGTGCAGGATCAGGAAGCGCTTGATCTGGGCGCCGCCCATCATCGGCTCGGCCGCAAGCGAGCGGTTCACCTCGTCGACATGCTTGGCCATCATCTCGTAGACCTGCGGATGGCCGGCGAGCTCCTGATAGGAGGCGTAGACGACATTGTTGCGCTCGGCCCAGTTGCCGACGGCGGTCAGGTCGATGTTGAGCGCGACGGTGGCGTAGTCGCGGCCCTGGCCGAAGGCGACGACCTCCTTGATGTTCGGATAGAATTTCAGCTTGTTCTCGATGTATTTCGGCGGGAACAGCTCGCCGGAGTTGAGCTTGCCGACATCCTTGGCGCGGTCGATGATCTTGAGGTGGCCGCTCTCGTCGAAGAAGCCGGCATCACCGGAGCGGACATAGCCGTCCTCGGTCATCGTCTCGGCGGTCTTCTCCTCGTCCTTGTAGTAGCCGCGGAAGATCGAGGGCGAGCGGTAGAGCACCTCGCCATTGTCGGCGATCCTGATCTCGACCTGCGGCGCCGGCTTGCCGACGGTGTCGGCCTTGATCTCGCCGTCCGGCTGCATGGTGATGTAGACGCCGGCCTCGGTCTGTCCGTAGAGCTGCTTCAGGTTGACGCCGATCGAGCGGTAGAAGCGGAAGAGTTCGGGGCCGATGGCCTCGCCGGCGGTGTAGCCGACCTTGATGTTGGTCAGGCCGAAGCGGTTGCGTAAGGGGGCGTAGATCAGGATGTCGCCGAGCTTGTAGAGCAGCCGGGCGGAGAGCGGCACGGATTCGCCGTTCAGGATCTTCTCGCCGTGCTGCTTGGCCACACCGAGGAAGTAGTTGAAGACCTTCCGCATCAGCGGGCCGGCATCCTCCATGCGCACCATGGTCAGCGTCAGCATGGTCTCGAAGACGCGCGGCGGCGCGAAGGCATAGGTGGTGCCGATCTCGCGGCGGTCGTCGACGACGGTCTCGGGGCCTTCCGGACAGTTGACGCAGAAGCCGGCGATGATCGCCTGCGCATAGGAAAAGACATGGTCGCCGACCCAGGCGATCGGCAGATAGGCGATGATCTCGTCGTTCTCGTTGAGGCCGTCGAAGCCGCAGCCGATCTCGGCGGCAGTGATGACGTTGTAATGCGTCAGCATCACGCCCTTGGGCCGCCCCGTCGTGCCGGAGGTGTAGAGGATGATGGCAAGATCGTCGCTCGCGCCCTGCTCCATCTCGCAGTCATGCGCGGCTGAGACGGCGGCGTCCTTGAGGGCGGCGCGCCCGGCCTCGATCACGTTGCCGATGTCGTGCAGCTTGGCGTGGTCGTAGTCGCGCAGGCCGCGCGGCTCGTCATAGAGCATGTGACGCAGGGCCGGCAGACGCTCGACGACGGAGAGAACCTTGTCGACCTGCTCCTGGTCCTGCACGCAGGCGAAGACCGCCCCGGCATGGTCGAGCACATAGGCCATCTCGTCGGCGACGCTGTCGGCATAAACCGGCACCGGGATCGCGCCGAGCCATTGCGCCGCGGCCATCGACCAATAGAGGCGCGGGCGATTGTAGCCGATGATGGCGACCTTCTCTCCGCGCTTCAGGCCGAGTTGCTCGAAGCCTTTCGCATAGGCGCGGACCTGCTCGGCGACCTCGGCCCAGTTCCAGGACTGCCAGATGCCGAGGTCCTTGTGCCGGAACGCGACGCGTGCGCCGCGCTCCCGCGCATTGCGCAGCACGAGCTTGGGAAAGGTATCCGCCTGGCCGGCGGCTGCGCTTGCCACGATCGTCGTCTCCACCCTGTCGCCCCGTCTGTCGCGGGTTTGCCGGGGCCTTGGGCCCTTTTGCGATCATGCAAGCTTTGCAGGTGGCTCGGCGCTGTGCAAGAAGTCACTTGACAGACAAGACGCATTTGGGGCGCTATTATCCCGCCGAGGTTCGACTTGGTCTTCAGCCCCGCGATCTGCCGGGCGGCATTTCCCGACATCGCAAGGCTTGCAGGCGCCCGGTTTTCACTGGGTTGGCGCAGTGTTTTCGGCTGCGCACGCAGGTCGCTGGCTCGTTGCGAGGACCGGCCGATGCGTGCGCTTGCCTCGATCACGATCGCGATGCTGCTCGCTGTGGGAGCGACGCAGACGCATGCGCATCGAGCGTTCGGCGGCTGGGACTACCCGTTTGAATGCTGCTCGGAGGCGGATTGCGCGCAGATCGATGTCAGCGAGGTGCGGGAGACCCCGGCCGGCTTCGTGGTGACGATCAGGCCGGGGCGGCATCCGATGTGGGCGACCGAGCGCCGCCAAACAGTTGTGCTCGAAATCCCCTATCAGAAGGCCCGCCTCTCGCCCGACGGCTTCTTCCATCTCTGCATGAACGATGCGGGGGAGCTGCTGTGTTTCTTCTCGCCGGGTGGGGGATCGTAGGTCGCTTTCAAAGCGGAACGGCTTGCCTGCCGATAGGGGCAGGCAGGCCACATTTTTCAGGGGACGCCGGCGTGCTGCGTCGAAAGCTCAGTCCTTCGGAAGCGGGCCTACGACCGGCTTGGCATCGCCGAACATCGCAGGATCGATGCTGAGCTTGAACTGCTTGAAGCGCCAGCCGTCCTTGGTTCGCTTGACCAGGCAGTCGCCTCCGGCCGTTGCGATCGCCACCGGCCCCACTGCGACATTGACCTTGTGGATGTAGAATCGATGGCGCGCGCCCTCGTCATGCGCCTCGACGAGGTGATTGGTCAGGAAATGGCGGACGCTGTCTTCCTTGCCGGCGGCGATATGCTTGGCAATGAAATCCTTGACCGCTTCCGGGCCGACAAAGTCGCCATAGGGGGCGACGAACGCACCGTCATCCGCGAAGAAGGAGGCGAAGCCCGGAGCGTCCTTGCCGTCGAGGCAAATATAGATTTGCGACGACAATTCCTGGATTTCGATCTTGTCTGCGGTCGTCAGCGTCATCGTGATGATCTCCCTGCTTTTGGATGGTGTCAGGCGGAGGCGAGGTGTCGCCGCAGCAGCGTGTTGAAAGGCGCGCCGATTTTCTGGACGGCATGCCCGGCGCCCGGGAAACAGTGGCATTCGACCTTCAGCAGATCGGCGAGGCGCTGGCAGATGCCGTCGAAGGCTTCGCTCCAGCCGCCGGTGACGACGAGCTTGGGAAATGGTGCATACGCGACCGCGCCGATCGGTACGTCGACGCGCCAGGGGTGCGCGGTGACGAGATTGACGGCGGCGGCGGCGAGCGGCGGCGGCAATGGGTTGGGCAGCGGCATGTCCATCTCCACAGCGGCGAGGAAGCCGGTGACGAAGCCATGTCGATCGGCAGGGTCGGCGCTGGCCCAATGCGTCTGCATCGCCTGCGAGACCCGCCGCACGGCCGGCAGATCGCTCGCGAGCGCGAAGGCGGGCGGCTCGATCACGGTAAGCGACCGCACGAGGTCGGGGCGCATGCCAGCGGCATTCATGGCGATGACGCCGCCCATCGACGTCCCGACGAGATGTGCGCCGCCGCCAAGCAGGCTGACGACATCGCCGGCGTCCTTATGGATGTCGGACTCGGTGATCGGCGCAGTGTCGCCATAGCCGCGGCGGGTCATGATCGACAGGGCGAAGCTGTCGCTCAGTTCCTTCTGTTCGAGGAAGGCGGCGGCGCCGACCCCGAGGCTGCCATGGACCATGATGATCCGGTCGCCGTGATCTCCCCATTGTTCGACTGCGTAGAGCATGAAGCGGTCCTTTCCGTTCGTGTGGATTTGGTGGGCCTGATCGAATGTCTGCCGGAGCAGGGCGCAGGCGCGATCGCTCGCTCACGGGGTGTCAGGGGCCCCAGAGCCGGTAGTTCAAGGTGGCGAATACGGTGGTGCCCTTGGCGACCGTCGCGCTGTCGACGCCGTACCGCGGCGTTCCGCCGGAGGTCCGGGCCGAGAGTTCCTTGGTCGCCCAGACGCTCAGCGTTGCCGGGCCGAAATTGTAGCCGACCATCGCGCCGGCGGCCCAGATATCGTAGCGATTGAGGTTGATCGCGCCGCCATAGAACGGGCTGGAGCGGTCCTTGCTGACCTGGCCGACATAGTAGGCCACCGGCCCCAGCGTCCAGTTGCCTAGCGTTTTCGTGGCCGTGAACTCGGCATGCAGGACGTCGCCGCTGGTATAGTCGGTGATCGAATTCGCCGTATTGATCTCCTGCGAGATGTTGGCGGTGAAGTTCCAGCCGTCCTTGACATAGGACAGCACGAGATTGGGCTGGAACGTCCACCAGGGCGCGCCGATATTGCCGAGGCCGTTCGCTCCGCCCCGCGTGCCGGTCGGCAGCCAGACGCCGAGGCCCGCTTTGACGTGGAAGCCGCTATCGCCCAGCTTCCAGCTCAGGCCGACCGGGGCGATGAAAGTGTTGTGCAGTCCGCCCGGATTCGTATGGATCGGGGCGCCGACGCCGATTCTCATGGCGGGCTGGAAGATCGTCGCGTCGTAGGTCGCCCCGAACAGCGTCCAGCCGGGAACCCACATGAGCCCCAGCGCGCCGCCGGGAATCTCGACCGAGGTCCGCCCGCCGGCCGCCGTGCTCGGCGCTCCCGGGCCGACGAGAGAGCCCGAATTGTTCAGGACGTTGTTGAACATGTAGAGGCCGGGCGGCGGCGTGGCTGCGGATTGGCCGAGCACGATGCCCGGCTTCTGCGCCGCCCCGATATAGCCGGCCTCGAAGGCGGTCGCCGGCCATGCCAGCGCGGCTGCTCCCGCACTCAGCGCGGCAGAAAATACTCTCCGGAAAACCATGTCCCCTCCCGTTGCGGCTCTGCTCTGGAGCCGCGAGGGCAACGGCAGAGTTCATCCGCCGCATCATGGAGAGGGGTGGCGCCCGGACTATCGGAAGCGCGCAGGGCGCTATCGCCGATGCGAAAATTTCGCGAGCCGGCGCAGTAGATCAGGAGGTTCGTTTGGCGAGGACGGCAGATGGTTTCTGGCCGAACCGGTCCTTGAACTGGGCCGCGAAGTCGCCGAGGTGGACGAAGCCCCATTGCAGGGCGACATCCGTGACGGACACTGTGCCGGGTGGTGCCGAAGCCAGGACGGCATGCACGCGATCGAGCCGCTCCGCCCGCAACCAGCGACTCGGCGATACGCCCAGTTCCCGCTGGAAGCCGGCCTGCAGGCTGCGCAAGCTCAAGCCGCAATGCCGGGCGACCTGGCTCAGGCGCATGGGCTCGCCGATATGCGCGCGCATATGCTCCATGGCCCGGCGCAACTGCGCCGAGCGTGCCGGTTGGGTAGCCGCCGAGATCGCCGCGCTGAAATTGTTCTGTTGCGTGACCAGCAGCGACTCGATGATGAGTTCCTCGAGGCGGATGAACAGCTTGGGATGCGCCAGCCCGTCGCCGAGCAGGGACAGGCTCGCGGCTGCCTCCAGCAATTTGTGCCAGAAGGCCGGCGTGTCGCGCAGGGAAAGGTCGAAGTTGACCGGCGCCGCCTGTTCCATGCCTGCAAGGTCTGCACAGAGACGTTCGACCCGCCGGCGGTCGAGGCGCAGCAGGATCTGGTCGAAGGCGCCATCGATATCGAGCTGGCATTCCTGATAGGGCCCCACGATCGAGCCCCGGCCCGGCTTGAGCTCCGCGGTGGAGGCGCCGTAGCGAAAGCGCGCGCTGCCTCGCAGCGGCAACGTCACCAGGAAATGCCCGCCTTGCGGAATCTCCGGGATGACAGTGACGTCGCTGCCATAGCAGAGCCGGCTCATCGAGAACGAGCCGATCGGAACATGATGGAGGCGCGTCGCGAGCGCCGCGCCCCTTCCGTTCAGGTGAAGCCGATGTGGCCGCAGCGCCTTGCTGCAGCCGTCGATGACCTCGTCGGGGTCATTGCTGGCGAGGATCAGATGCTCGCCGCCGAACAGGCGGTCGGCCACATAGGAGGCGGGCATGGTCATCGCTTCACTCCCGGTCCATTATTTTGCTCAGCAAAATAGCTTTGTATAAAAGCTACTTCAAGCGGACGGCATGCCTGCTCGCTCAGGCTTTCGGGAGCGTGGATTGTCCAGTCTCACGCCTGACAGGAGCATCGTCGTCGGACGCGATCCTCCATTCCTTCGGAAGGAGGATCGCGTCCGACGGAATCATCCAGATGCGGGAGCGGATCGCGTTCAGGATTTCTGGAAGTGGAAAGCCTCGGCGAAGGTCAGTTCGACCATGTCGCCCCGCTTCAGGCGGCGGGCGTCGTTCTGAATCTCGGGATCCGAGACGATACGGGTCCGTGGTCCGGCCGGCCCGACATAGCTGACGATGTTCGTCGCCGGATCATAGCTCTCGAACTTTGCCGTCACCGTCAGCGTCCGCACCACGAATTTTTCCGGCAGGTTCTGGAAGGAGGAGTCGGCCACCATCTCCGTGTAGACGATCCCGGGCTTGGCGCCCTTGCGGGCCCGCTTGGCGCTGAGGACCGCGCCCTCGGCACGCCGAACCACGACCTTGTCGCCCGCCCTGAGGTTCTGCAGGTCTCCGAGCGTCTCCGGCACCGCGACGGGCCAGGTCTGGCGACCCTGCCGGACCACGACGATGTGATCGGCGGGCTGCACGGCGGCGACCTCGACATCGAGCCGCTCGACTTCCACCGGCCCGACACCGGCGACGACGACCGTCTGGCTGGTGACCACAGGTGTGGTCGCGCACCCCGCCAGAGCAAATGACACTGCGGCGATCAGGCTGATTTTCTGCAACATCGGACGTCTCCCCTTTCAGGCGCAATCCCGGCGGCATTCAGCCGCCGGCTTCCGGGTTTCGGTCTGCAAATCGAGAAAATTGCGAATGAATGACTTCGCGGAGCCAAGAATAAAGGCCAACTCCCGCGGCGGCACAATAGGCAGCCGGAAATGTATTCGGGCAAGTATTCTGCCTTACCTACTTTGCCCCAGCCCTCGTCGCGCACAAGGCGCTCCAGATCGAGGATCGTCACCTCGTTGCGGCCGACCTTGAGGAGGCCGGGCTCCTCCTGCGAGATCGTCAGCGTCCGGTGCTGTTGGATCGGCGATCGGGTCGAACAACCGGGTAGAGCCTACCCGATCGGCTGGCTGGCGCCCGGCCCGAGCGATCTCTGCACCATGACGCTGTCGGACCATTTGCCGTGGCGATAGGCGACGCCCGGCAGCAGCCCCACCCGGGCGAAGCTGAAACGCTCGTGCAAGGCGAGCGAAGCGCCGTTCTCGGCATCGATATAGCCGATCATCTGGCGAAAACCGGCGGCAGCGCAGGCGTCGATCAGCGCCTGCATCAGGAGCCGCCCGATGCCGCGGCCGAGATGCTCGTGATGGACGTAGATCGAGTGCTTCACCGTGAAGCGATAGGCCGGCCGCTTTCGGAACAGCACGACATAGGCATAGCCGACGACCTCGCCGCTGCGCGTCGCGACCAGATGCGGCAGCTTGCGGCTGCGCAGGTTCTTGCGCCGGTCCTTCAGGTCGTCGGGCTGCGGCGTCCCTGTGTCCTCGACGCCGGCCTCGATGCCATGGCGGATATGCCGGCGATAGATCGCCAGCATCGGCTCGACATCGTCGTCGCGGGAGGGGCGGATAATGATCGGTAGCTCGGTCTCCATGCGTCGTCGCGATCCTCAGCCTAGATCATCGCGCGTCCGAACAGACGCGATCACGATGATCTATCATATTGTTATCGCATCGGATTTTTCCGAAAAGCGGATTCCACTTTTCGGTCCGATGCTATAGTGCCTGCTCGCTGACGGCATAGGTGTGCAGCCGCACCCGCCCTTCGGCATCGACCTCGCGATAGACGCCCTGGATCTCAACCTCGAAGCCGGGGAAGAGATTGAAGCAGGCCTCAAACATCTTGAGATAGTCGATCATCGGCTGGGCCCGCTCGGTCAGGCGCTCGCCGGGAACGATGGTCGCGATCCCCGGCGGGTAGACGACGAAGGGCGTCGTCGCGATCCGCCCGGCGATGGCGTCGATCGGCAGATAGTCGACATCGTTGCGCGTCAGGCAGCGCGCGGCATCGTGCGGCGACATCGCCATTTCCGGCAAATGCTCCAGCGAGAACTGCCGGTTCTGCAGCCCGCTGACGTCCTGGTCGCGGAAGAAGCGATGCATCTGCCCGCACAGGTCCCGCAGGCGCACGCCGTCATAGCGGCCTGGCCGGCGGCGGTAGAATTCAGGAATGGCGTCTTCCAGCAGGGCGTTGTCGTCGTGCAGCTTCTTGAAGGCGACGAGCCCGCTGATCAGCGTGCCGGCCTTGCTGGCCTCGACGCCCGGCGTCAGCAGAAAAAGCAGCGAGTTGAGGTCGTTCTTCTCGGCGACGATCCGGTTCTCGCGCAGGAACTGGGCGACGATAGGCGCCGGGATGCCATGCTCGGCATAGGCACCGGTCTCGCGATCGAAGCCAGGCGTCAGCAGGGTCAGCTTGTTGGGGTCGGTAATGGCGAAGCCCGGCTCCATCTGCGTGAAGCCATGCCAGCTGGCATCGGGCGCGAGCTGCCAGTAAGCCGGGTTGCTGGCGAGCTGGTCGGTCGCGACCATTTCCCAGGCGACGTCGTGGACGGCGCCCTCGCGCGAAGCGTCGGCGATGCTGACCCGGTCCGGCACGAAGGGCTCGAAGAACCAGCGCCGCTCCGGCCTCGTCTCCTTCTCCTCGAATTCCCGGCGCACGGCCCGGATCTTCTTGCGCAATTCGATGCCGAGCCGGATCGTGTCATCCCAGAGCACCTCGCCGGAACGGCCCTTCATCATCTGCGCGCCGACATCGAGCGAGGCGAACAGTGGATAGAACGGCGAGGTCGAGGCGTACTGCATGAAGCTCTCGTTGAAGCGCCGGTGCTCGACCCGACGCTTCTGGCCCTTGATGTGCCGGTCCTTGATGTGGATCTGCGAGGCCTGGCTGAAGCTCGCGAGCTGCTTGTGGGTCGACTGCGTCGCGATGATGCCGGGCGACTCCGGCCCTAAGCCCGTCAGTCCCATGGCGAAGCGGCCGGCGTAGAGCGGGTGGAACTTCATGAAGCCGGCCCAGGCTTCGTCGAAGAGGATGTACTCGCAGAGATGGCCGATCTTATCGAGAATCATCTGGGCCGAGTGGATCGTGCCGTCATAGGTGCACTGCTCGACCACGGCGACGCGGAACGGGCGCGGCTTTGTCCAGGCCTCGGAATCCTTGACCAGTGGATTGATGCGGATGCGCTCGCGCAGCGCCTCCTCGTCGAAGCTCTCCCAGCGCATCGGGCCGATCAGCCCCCAGGCATTGCGCGCGGTCGGGATGTAGACCGGGATGCCGCCGGCGATCAGCAGCGCGCCGTGATGGGCAGCCTTGTGGTTGTTGCGGTCGAACAGGACGAGGTCGCCATCGGTGACCAGGGCTGCGAGCGCGACCTTGTTCGAGGTCGAGGTGCCGTTGAGGACGAAATAAGTCTTCTCCGCCCCGAAGATCTGCGCCGCTTCCTTCTGTGCCTTAAGGGCAGGACCCTCATGGGTCAGGAGGTCGCCAAGATCGAGCACGGAATTGTCGAGGTCGTCGCGGAAGACCGCCTCGCCGAGATGCTCCATGAAGACACGGCCGATCGGGCTGCGGCTGTAGAACACGCCGCCGTTGTGCCCGGGGCAGGTCCAGAGATGATTGCCTTCCTCGGCATAATCGACGAGCGCGCCGAAGAACGGCGTCTTCAGCGTCTCGGCATATTGCTTGAGGCGGCTGATCAGGCTCTTGGCGATGAAGGGCGGCGTCTCCTCCGAGAGGAAGATGTAGCCGTCGATGAAGTCGAGCACCTCGACCGGCACGTCCTCGAAGCGCTTGCGGCGGATCAGGAGGATGATCGGGAAATCGAGGCCGCGCCGGCGCATCAGGTTGATCAGCGCGGCGGTCTTGCCCTCCAGCCCCTTCTTGCCCCAGTCGACCACCATGCAGCCGATGGCGGCATCGGTCTGGACCGCGATCTCGGCATCCTCGAGCTTGCGCGCCTTGACCACCTCGAAGCCCGACCGCTCGATCTCCTCGATGATCTGGTTGAAGCGGATGCCCTCGAGATCCTCGGCATCGAAGTTCGGCGTCGCGAACAGGAAGGTGAAGCGCCTGAAATAGTCCATGCCGGCTCCGCTGGGCGTGAACCCGAAGCATTGGGCGATTTATGCGACAATTCGGCGACCATGGAGCCGGCTAGGTTCGGACAGCGCCGCTGCTACCCCTCGTAGCGCGCCAGCCGCTCCAGATCGAGGATCGTCACCTCGTTGTGGCCGATCTTGATGAAGCCGAGCTCGGCGAGCTTGGCGAGGCTCTGATTGGCCATCTGCCGGGAGATGCCGGCGAGCAGGCCGAGCTCCTCCTGCGAGATCGTCAGCGTCCGGTCCTTGTTCGGGTAGAGGATCGGGTTGAACAGCCAGGCGAGGTTGCGGGCGAGGCGCCCGGTCGCCCCGAGCATGCGGTCGTACTCCGCGAGCCCGATGAACTGGGCGAGGCGCTCGTTGAACTGGTGCACCAGGAAGCGATTGAAGGCGGCCGAATGCTCGAACAGCCAGAGGAAGGTCTGGCGTCGCATCAGTGCGACCTTGCTCTCGCGCAGAGTGACGAGATCGTAGCGCCGCGCCTCGTTCTTGATGATCGTGCCCTCGCCGAACCAGGCGCCGCCGCGCAGGCCGGCGAGTGTCGCCGATTTGCCGCTGCGCGAGGTCGTGCTCATCTTGAGCAGGCCGTCGGCGACGCCGGTCCAGGATTCGAGCCGATCGCCGACATGACAGACATAGGCGCCCTTGCCATAGGTCTTGGTCGTGATGCCGCGACGCGCCTCCTCGAACTCCTCCGGCGTCAGGTCGTTCGACCAGGCGGCCATGCGGCGCAGCTCGTCCTCGGAAATCAAGATTCGCCTGCCCCTCGATCGTCCGCACGGATGGACAGGCACTATGGGCCGGCAATGGCAGCGAACTCAACCGCGCCTTATGGCGAGGGAAGGAGCGGCATCACCATCTGATCGCGGCGGCGAGCGAGGCGAGCAGCAGTGCCGCGAAGATCAGATTGACGATGCGGTTGCTCCGGGGATCACGGAACAGGCTGGTCAGGCCGGAGCCGGCCAGCAGCCAGGCGATGTTGACGGCGGCGATCACGAGCAGGAGCAGGCCGATCTTGAGGGTCGCATCGAGCGCCGGCTGCTGCGGCAGCAGCGCGAAGCCCGAGAACAAGGCCGCCATCGCCGCATAGCCCTTGGGATTGACCAGCGAGAGCGCAAAGCCGGCAGCGAAGGAGGGCGGGGCCGCATCGCTGTTCGCCTCGGCGAGCGGCGGCGCCGTCGCGATACGGAAGGCGAGATAGAGGAAATAGAGTGCCGCCAGAATCGTGACGATCGGCGCGAGGCCGGGCAACGCCAGGATGACGGCGACGACGCCGCTTGCCGTCAGCGCCATCACCGCGAGCATGCCGAGCGTGATGCCGGCGCCATAGCCGAGGCCGCTGCGGATGCCGAAGGCGGCGCCGGTCGCCGTCAGGCTCAGCGTCGCCGGGCCGGGGCTGCCGGTGAGAGCGACACCGGCCAGCAGGAACCCGGTTAGTCCGTTCATGATCTTTTCTCCGCCCCGGTCGCCTTGCCGCGAGCGCGAAGAAAAGCGGGAGAGCCATCGTGGGTCTTGAACGTTCGTGCGCGCCTTGAGCTCAGGGCTCGCAGACCAGGCGCGACGGCCGATGCCAATGCGAGCAGCGGATCACCGAGCAGAAATTGCCCCGCCTGAATCCGGGATCCTTGTCGGCGAGCACATCGGCCTTGACGTTGCCGAAGGTCGTCTCCGGCTTGTGCTTGATGCCGTCGAAGAAGGCCTGGATGATCTCTTCCTTGAAAGTCTCGTCGCGCGGATGGGCGGCGATGACGGCCTCGCGTTCGGCATCGCCGTATTCGCCATAGGTCAGGCCGAGCACGTCCATCTCGACGCCGGCCGTGACCAGTGCGACGATCGGATGCATGTGCTTGGGGATGCCCGGCGTGGTGTGCAGCGCGATTGCCGTCCAGACCGTGTCGATATCCGCCTGGGCGATGCCGTGCCCGCGCAGGAAATCGCGCGCGGCATTGGCACCATCGACCTCGAAACGCTCATCGGTGCTGCTGTGCTGCGGCATCAGCCCCATGTCGTGGAACATCGCGCCGACATAGAGCAGTTCGCGATCGAAGCTCAGATTGCGCTTCAGCCCGGCCAGCGCACCGAAATAATAGACCCGGCTCGAATGGTGGAACAGCAGCGGCGTCTCGGTATCGCGCACCAGCTCGGTCGCGGCGCGCGCCAGCCTGCTGTCGGGAATGCTCACGCCATGGATCGTCGTCATCAAGGCCTCCTGCGGATGAATTCGGCCGGAGGCTAGCGAGACATGGATCTGTCCTCAATTGAGGTATTACGTCGATTTCTGCCAAAAGCAGATTCATGGAGACATGGAGCGCCGCTATGCCGCCGATCAGGACGATCGCCATCCTCGCCGTACCGGGAGTCCAGTTGCTGGACGTCTCCGGCCCGCTCGACGTCTTCGCCGAAGCGAACCGGCAGGCTGGTGGAGCGCGCTATCGCCTGCTCGTCGTCGCCGGCGTCCCGGGTCCACTCACGAGCTCGTCGGGCGTCAGGCTGCTGCCCGATCTGTCCATCGCCGACGCTGATGCCGGGGATATCGACACGCTGCTCGTCGCCGGCGCGCCGCAGGCGGCGGAGACAACGCCCGCGCTCGATATTCTCGCCTGGCTCCGCGAGCAGGTGCCGCGTACCCGCCGCTATGGCTCGGTCTGCAGTGGAGCCTTCATCCTCGCCGCCGCCGGGCTGCTCGACGGTCATCGCATCACCACGCATTGGGCTGTCGCCGACCAGCTCGCGCGGAGCTATCCGGCGGTGACGGTCGACGCGGACGCGATCCATGTCCGCGATGGCCGCGTGCGGACGGCGGCTGGCGTCACCGCGGGGCTCGATCTGGCTCTGGCGCTGGTCGAGGAGGACCTCGGCCGCGAGATCGCATTGAAGGTCGCAAGCCAGCTGGTGATGTTCTTCAAGCGGCCGGGCGGCCAGCTGCAGTTCAGCCGCAAGGGCGAGGCCGAACCTGCCGGACGCTCGGCCCTGCAGGAGGTTCAACGCTGGGTCGCGGCCAATCCGGCCGAGGGTCACAGCGTCGCCAGTCTGGCGCGCCGCATGGATTTGAGCCCGCGTCATTTCGCCCGACTGTTCCGCAGCGAGGTCGGGCTGACGCCGGCTGCCTGGGTCGAGGCGGCGCGCGTCTCCGCCGCGCGACAGTTGCTGGAAGGCGGGAAGGAGGCGCCCAAGCAGGTCGCCGCCCGCTGCGGCTTCGCCGATGCCGACACGCTGAGGCGGGCTTTTGCCCGTCATGTTGGCGTGACTCCGGCGGAATACCGCAAGCGTCACGCCCGGATCGGCTGAACGCGAGCGGGGGCTACTCTGCCGCCCGCGGCATGGCCAGCGCTGCATCCGAACCGTCGCGCAGGCGCTTGAGCAGCTCGGCTTCTTCGGCCTTGGCGGCGGCGAGATGGCGCTCCTTGACGTGGCCGAAGCCACGGATCTTCTCCGGGATCGCGGCGAGCGCGACGCAGAGCGCGTGGTTCTGCGGCGAGAGCTTGCCCAGGATCTCGGCGGCCAGCGTCTCGTAATCGGCGATCAGCCGGCGCTCGGTCTTGCGCTCCTGGGTGTAGCCGAAGACGTCGAGGGCGGTGCCGCGCAGGCCCTTCAGCTTCGCCAGTAGGCCGAAGGCGCCCAGCATCCACGGTCCGAAGCTCATCTTGCGCGGTAGGCCGGTATTGGGATCGCGCTTTGCCAGCAATGGCGGGGCGAGATGGAATTCGAGGCGCACAGGCTGGCCGGTCGCGCTGTCCTTCTCGAAGGTCGCGGCGAGCTGCTTGCGGAAGGCGCCGTCGCTGTAGAGGCGGGCGACCTCGTACTCGTCCTTGTAGGCCATCAGCTTGAAGAGATAGCGCGCGACGGCTTCCGCCAGAGCACTCTGGCCGGGAAGGATGCTCGCTTCCTTGGCGCGGACCTTTTCGACGAGGCCGCGATAACGCATGGCGTAGGCGGCGTTCTGGTAGCCGGTGAGGAAGTCGACGCGGCGGGCGACGATCTCGTCGAGGCTCTGCGAGATTTGGCGGGCGTCCGTAGGCGCCTTGGCCTCGGCGAGCGCCGCGAGCAGGGCAGCCGGATCATGCGCGGCGCGGCGGCCGAGCTCGAAAGCCTGCCTGTTCATCGCCACGGCTTCACCGTTGAGCTCGATCGCCCGCAGCAGCGAGGCCCGCGAGAGCGGTACGCCGCCATGCTGCCAGGCATAGCCGAGCATGAACATGTTGGCGGCGATGGCATTGCCGAGGAAGGAGACGGCTGCAGCGGTCGCATCGACGAGATGGGTATTGTCGCGGCCGGAGGCCGAGACGATCGCCCGCTTCAGCCGCTCGGTCGGCAGCGAGAAATCGGCATTCCGCGTGAAGTCGCCCGGCAGGCTTTCAGCGGTGTTGACCACCACGGTCGAGCCGGGACGGATCGCGCCCAGCACCTTCTTCGAGCCGGTGACGGTGAGGTCGCAGCCGAGCACGAGGTCGGCCTGGCCGGCCGCGACGCGGATGGCGTGGATTTCGTCCGGCGTCGGGGCGAGGCGGACATGGCTGAAGACCGCGCCGCCCTTCTGGGCGAGGCCGGCCATGTCGATCATGCCGCAGCCCTTGCCTTCCAGATGCGCGGCCATGCCGAGGATCGCGCCGATGGTGACGACGCCGGTGCCGCCGACGCCGGTGACGACGATCGCGAAATTCCGGTCGAGCGCCGGCACCTTGGGATCCGGCAGGTCGCCGGCACCGAGCGTGGAAGCATCCAGCGTACGCGGCTCCGCCTTCTTCGGCCGCGCGCCATGCACGGTGACGAAGGAAGGGCAAAAACCCTTCACGCAGGAGAAGTCCTTGTTGCAGTTCGACTGGTCGATCTGGCGCTTGCGACCGAACTCGGTCTCAAGCGGTTGGACCGAGACGCAGTTGGACTTGACCCCGCAATCGCCGCAGCCCTCGCAGACCAGCTCATTGACGATGATGCGCTTGTCCGGATCGGGATAGGCGCCGCGCTTGCGCCGGCGGCGCTTTTCGGTGGCGCAGGTCTGGTCGTAGAGCAGCAGCGAGACGCCGCTGGCGGTCGCAAGCTCGCGCTGGACGGCGTCGAGATCGTCGCGGTGGTGCAGGGTGGTTCCCAGAGGCCAGAGCGTCCCGGCCGGATACTTGTCCGGATCGTCGGAGACCACCGCGATGCGCGAGACGCCCTCGGCCGCGACCTGGCGGGCCATCTGGTCGGGCGACAGATGCCCTTCGGCCTGCTGGCCGCCGGTCATGGCGACAGCGTCGTTGTAGAGCAGCTTGTAGGTGATGTTGACGCCGCTCGCGACGGCCCAGCGGATCGCGAGCGAGCCGGAATGGGTATAGGTGCCGTCGCCGAGATTCTGGAAGACGTGGCCGCGTTTCGAGAACGGGGCTTCACCGACCCAGTTGGCGCCCTCGCCGCCCATCTGGGTGAAGCCGGTGGTGTCGCGGTCCATCCACTGCACCATGTAATGGCAGCCGATGCCGGCATAGGCGCGCGAACCCTCGGGCACGACAGTCGAGGAGTTGTGCGGGCAGCCCGAGCAGAAATAGGGGGTGCGCTTCGCGACCTCGATCGCCTCAGCGAGCCGGCCTTGCGCCGCGGCGATCTCCTCGAGGCGGGTCCTGAGGGCTGGATCGCCGCGGTACTGGAGCAAGCGGGCACCGAGCGCGATGGCGATGTCGTTCGGATTGAGCGCGCCATGGACGGGGAAGAGCCACTCGCCCTGCTCGTCCTTCTTGCCGATCACCATGGGCTGATGGGCGGTGCCGTAAAGCTCCTCGCGCAACTGCACCTCGATCAACGAGCGCTTCTCCTCGACGACCATCACGAGGTCGAGTCCTCCTGCGAAGTCCTTCAGCTCCTGCGGATCGAGCGGCCAGGGGCAGGCGATCTTGAACAGGCGGATGCCGAGATCATTGGCGCGGACCTCGTCGAGGCCGAGCTCCTCCAGCGCCTGGCGTACGTCGAGATAGGACTTGCCGACGGTGATGATGCCGATGCGCGGCGCCTGGCCGCCGGAGAGGATCGTCTGGTTGAGCTTGTTGGCGCGCAGGTATGCGAGGATCGCGGCGCGCTTGTGCAGGTGCAGCCGCTTCTCCTGGTCGAGGAAATCGAGCTCGCGGCGAATGCTGAGGCCACCCGGCGGCATGACGAAATCATCGGGGATCGCGATGCTGACCCGGTCGATCGAGCCGTCGACCGAGGCGGTCGATTCGATGTTGTCCTTGACGCATTTCAGGCCGACCCAGACGCTGGCGAAGCGCGAGAGCGCAAAGCCGTGCAGGGAATAGTCCATGATCTCCTGGACGCCGGCCGGGTTCAGGATCGGCATCATCCGGTCGACCAGGACGAATTCGGTCTGGTGGGCGTTGGTCGAGGATTCCGCCGTATGGTCGTCGCCGAGCAGGCAGAGCACGCCGCCATGACGGGAGGTGCCGGCCATGTTGCCGTGACGGAAGACGTCGCCGGTGCGGTCGACGCCAGGACCCTTGCCGTACCAGAGCGCGAAGACGCCGTCGTATTTGCCTTCGCCGGAGAGCTCGGCCTGCTGCGTGCCCCAGATCGCGGTCGCGGCGAGGTCCTCGTTGAGGCCCGGCTGGAACACGATGTTGGCGGGCTTGAGCTGTTTGCCGGCGCGGGCGAGCTGCTGGTCGAGCCCACCGAGCGGCGAGCCGCGATAGCCGGAGACGAAGCCGGCGGTGTTCAGGCCCGCTTGCCGATCGCGCTCGTGCTGGACCAGGAGCATGCGGGCGATGGCCTGCGTGCCGGTCAGGAAGATCTGCTGCTTGGAGAGATCGTATTTGTCGTCGAGGGCGACCGCCCTGAGTTCGGGCTCGGCTGCCGCGGCGCCTTGCGAAGTCTGCTGCGTACCGGCCATGGCCGACCTCCCGACGATCGCATATCCATCGACTATGGGACCGATACGGCCGGCCTCCAATCCGATATTATGTCAACAAGGCTGACATAACCGACGTGATATCGTCAAATCACTCTGGGCCAATTCCAGACTGGCCGATAGCGCTGCGCCGCGATTTGGCCGCCTTTGCGGGCGATGCCGGCAGAGCTTCCGGCACGAGATTGCAAGGGTAGGCGCGCCCGGCGCGCTTTTGTATGAAGGCCCGGCCGGATTCGCCGCAGATTCGAGGAAATTGCCGCGTGCTGCGATACTCGACGCTTCTGACGCTCTTGGCCGCCATTTCGGCCTGGCTCGGCCTTGCCTTGCCGGCGCTGGCGCATCCGCACGTCTTCGTGACCTCGCGCACCGAGATCCTCTATGACGCCAGCGGCGCGGTGAAAGCGCTGCGCCATCGCTGGAGCTTCGACGAGGCCTATTCGGCCTATATGGTCCAGGGCCTCGACAAGAACGGCGACGGCAAGATCACCCCGGACGAATTGACCGAGCTCGCCAAGGTCAATATGGAATCGCTTCCGGATGTCGGCTTCTTCACCATCGCCAAGGCGAACGGCAAGGTGCAGGAATTCGGCACGCCGGGCGAAGCCTCGCTCGCCTATGAAAACAAGATTCTGACGCTGACCTATACGCTGCCGCTGAAGACCCCGGCGACGGCCAGTCGCTCGTTCGGCATCGAGGTCGGCGACCCCACCTATTTCGTCGCCTTCGAGATCGGCGAGGAGGCCGATGCGGTGGCGGCCCGCGATGCGCCCAAGGGCTGCATCGTCCGGATCATGCGCCCACCCAAACTCGACGCGGCGACGCAGCAGCGCCTGGCGCAGGAGGACATCACCGCGACGCCGGACATGAGCGCCTATCAGGTCACCACCAGGGCGCTGGTGGCATGTCCCTGAGCGCTCCCGCTGCGCCGGGCCTGCCGCTCTGGCCGCGCCGGCTGCTCGTCGCGCTGCTGGCGCTGGCGCTCGTCGCCGGTGCGCTCGGGCTGATCGCCTGGCTGGCCAGTCTCTATTTCCCGCCACCGCCTCCGCCACCGCGCAACCCGTTCGGCACGGCGCTGCCACGTGAAGCACTGCCGGCGACGACCGGTATCGGCGCGGTCATCCTCGCCTGGCAGTCGAGCTTCTATCGCGAGCTGACGGCGACGCTGAAGGCGATCGCGCAATCGCCGGCGGCGCTGCCCGGCCTGCTCGGGCTCGCCTTCGCCTATGGCGTCTTCCACGCCGCTGGCCCCGGCCACGGCAAGGCAGTGATCTCCGGTTACATCGTCGCCGACAACCGTAGCCTGAAGCGTGGGCTCGCTTTGAGCTTCGCAGCGGCGATCGTGCAGGCGCTGGTCGCGATCGGGCTGGTCGGCGCGCTGACGCTGGCGTTGAACGCGACGGCCAAGACCATGGCTTCGACGACCTGGGTGATTGAGCAGGGCAGTTTCGCGCTGGTCGCGCTGGTCGGGCTCTTTGTGCTTTGGCGCAAGGCCGGCAACCTCGCTGCGCTCGGCGGTGGCGCGGCGCATGATCCCGCAACCTGCGACCATGTCCATATGCCCGGTGCCGAGGAGGTCTCGCGTCTGCGCTCGTTCCGCGAGATGGCCGGCGTCGTGCTGGCGGCGGGCCTGCGCCCCTGCGCGGGCGCGCTGATCATCCTCGTCTTCGCCAATGCGCAGGGCCTGCTCTGGGCTGGCATCGCCGCGACCTTCGCGATGGCACTTGGCACAGCGCTGACCACCGGCGTGCTGGCGGCGCTGGCGGTGTTCTTCAAGTTCGCAGCCCTACGCTTCGCCGGTGGCGGTTCACTCCGGGGAGCCCGGATCATCGCCGGGCTGGAGGTGCTGGCGGCCGCCTTTGTCGCCGTGTTGGGCGCGGCGCTGTTCTTCGGGCTATGGGCCGCGGGGCAGGGGAGTTGACCGCACCGTCATGCTCGCCCTTGTGGCGAGCATCCACGTCTTGAACACGGCGCTCGACGGACGAAGACGTGGATGGTCGGGACAAGCCCGACCATGACGAAGAAGGCGTCCGAACCGGCTCTATTTCGCCGCCGCCTCGTAGACGAACAGCGTCGACTTGTCGTCATCCGGCATGAAATAGGCGCGCACGCCTTCACCCGCTGGTTCGACCCAGAACGGGTTCTGCGTCATCGGCAGGCCGGAGGGCGACCAGAGCTCGACCGGCAGCTGGAAGACCGGGCGATTATCCCGGAGGTCGACGATCTCGAAGCCGCCGAGGCGGAAGACCGGGCCGTCCTTGCTGGCGCGGTAATTGTTGAGGCCGGAGCAGAGCATCCGGCCCATGCCGATATAGTGGCAGTCCTGATAATCGATATAGAGCGCGGGATTGGCGACGCGCAGGCTTTCCGGCGCGACCGTGGCGTTGGTGATCTTGCCGTCGGCGCCGAGCGGCCAGGCGTAGAAGCGGCGCGAGCCCCAGCTGACGCCGTGCAGCGACTTGCCGTCGGTGTTGTGGACGATGCCGCCGACATGGTCCTTGAAGCGGAAGACCTCGGTCGCCTTCAGCGTTGCGGGATCGACCTTGTAGATGATCGACTGGCTGTTCGGCCGGTATTCGGCGACCGGAACCCAGAGATCCTTGCCGTCGAAGTCGATGCCGCCGGGGTGATAGACCGAGCCTTCGCCGAGCGTGATCTCAGCCAGCAGCTTGCCCTGCGCATCGACTTTGAAGAGATGGCCCGTGCCTTCGCCGGTGTCGCGATCATAGCCATCCTTCGGCTCGGTGAAGCGCGTCGTCGGCTTCCTGATCTCGACCGAGGAGATGAAGAAGGCGTCGCCGATCTTGACCATGCCCTGGGGGTGGTGCGTCGGGAACTGCAGCTCGACCGCAGCCTTCTGCGTCCATTGCGTCGACCGCGTCAGCTTCGGCAGCAGCGTGTTGAGCGCGGGATCGGCGGCCTGCGCCATCGTCGCCAGCGCTGCGGCTGCGAGCGCCATCACTGCGGTCTTCATCGCGATCCTCCTCTGCCAGCCCAGTTCATCGGGCGTTGCCGGCATAGTTGCGCTTCGTGACGAGGATGCAAAGTCGCGTTCAGCGCAGCGGGTCGTTCTCCAAGAGGGTCGGCTTGCCATGCGGCGTCGCCTCGGCGGCGCGTTCCCAGGCAGCGGCGCGGGCATCGACGCTCGTCTGCGAGGCGAGACCCTTCTCGATCAGCAGATGCTCGAGCGCCTCGCACCAGCGCTCGTAATAATCGGAACCGTCGCGGCAGCCGCCATTGGCCAGCGCCTCGCGGATCTCGGCGCCGAGTGCCTGCGCCCATTCATCGGCGCTGAAGACGCCGCGGTTCTGCAAGGCGACGACGAGGGCAAAGGCCTGCGCCTGCCAGGGCTCGGCGAAGACCGGCCCCTCGGCATCGCGCGGGATCGGTGTGCCGGCCGCGAGCGCCTCTGCCAGGGCAGCGTCAGGCCGGCTCAAGATAGCTCTCCCAAGCCTCGATGCTGACGCTCGTCGTCGGATCGGCGTCGCGGCCCCAGAGCTCAGGGCCGGTGAAAACGACGGTGTAGAGCCATTGCGCCGTCTCGGGCGCACCATGGGCGCCGGTGTCCGGAAAGACATGGCAGCCGGTGACGAGCTCGATCACGCCCTGCTTGCCGCGGGCATAGCGCGGCAGGCGGGTATGATGCTGCGGATGCATCACGATGGTGCGGACCTTGTCGCCGACCTTGAAGCGGGCCGGCGCAGCCGCCTCGCGCTCATAGGGAAAACCGCGGCGCAGGACGGTCGGAACCTCTTCGCCCTTCAGCACGCGCTTGGGCTCGCGGCGCGTGCTGCCGGCGACGCCGGAGGCCAATTCGTCCTTGCTGAGGAAACCCTGCTCGACCAGCACCTTGTCGAGCGCCGCCAGCCAGATCTGGTAATAGCTCGACGACAGATACTGCGCCGGCGGCAGGCTCTCGCGCGCGTGGCGGATGCCGTCGATCGTCCAGGCGCCCATCGCACCGGCGGCGACATTGATCGCCAGGACCTTCTTCTCCCAGTCGGCATGGAAGATCGGCTCGTCCTTCTCCGGCACGACCGGGCCGAAGCCCATCTGGCCGCCGAGATCGTGGGCGCTGTTCATGGCCTGTCCTCGGGTGAGGGGAGGCCGACACCGATCATCGAATCGCGGCTGACGATCGACGCCAGCTCGTCCTCGCTCCAGCCTTCGGTGCCTTCGGGCCGCATCGGGATGACGATGAAGCGTGTCTCGGCGGTCGAATCCCAGACGCGGATGCGCTGGCCTTCGGGCAGCGTCACGCCGAAATCGGCGAGCGTGCCACGTGGGTCGATCACCGCCTTGGCGCGATAGGGCGGTGATTTGTACCAGACCGGCGGCAGGCCGAGCACCGGCCACGGATAGCAGGAGCACAGGGTGCAGACGATGAGGTTGTGCTCTTCGGGCGTATTGAAGCAGGCGACGATATGCTCGCCGCCGCGCCCGCCATAGCCGAGCTCGGCGACGGCGGCCGTGCCGTCCGCCTTCAGGCGCGCAGCATAGGCCGGATCGCTCCAGGCCTTGGCGACGACACGGGCGCCGTTGCGCGGGCCGATTTTGGTCTCGTAGGTGTCGATGATCGCGTCGAGCGCGCTGGGATCGACATAGCCCTTCTCGACCATCAGCGATTCCAGCGCCTTCACCCGTGCTTCGATCGGGGTGAAATGGTTGTCGTGCTCGTGGTCATGATGATGGTGGTGATGGTCGTGGCCGCTCATCGGACCCTCCTCGTCATGCCAACCTGATTCGTGCCGCCCGCTCGAACCGCACCGCGAAGGCGACGAGCGATTTGTCGGAGCCCTTCGGCCCGATCACCGACAGGCCCAGCGGGGCGTCGTCGCGATGAGCGACGGGGATCGAAATCTGCGGGAAGCCGGACAGGCCCGCAAGGCAGAGCAGACGCAGGGCACGGTTGCGGAAATCCTCGAGCTCGGGCTCACCGGCGCCGATCAACGGTGCGACATCGGGCACTGTCGGCAGCATCAGCACGCCGTCCTTGCCGAGCAGCTTGGCGAGCTTGGTGCGGAACGCCTTGCGCACGCTGTCGCCGCGGGCGACCTCGGCATCGCTGACCGCCTTGCCGAAGGCGAAGCGCTCGGCGACGCCGGGCCCGAGCGGCATGGCGTGGCGCTCGATCATCGCGCCATCCGAAGCCCAGGCCTCGCGGCCCTGGATCCAGCGGAAGGCCCAGTAAAGCGCGTCCATGTCGCTGACCGCACGCACCGTCTCGGGCTGGCCGAGGATCGGAACGATCCGCTGGACGACATTGCGCAGGATGCGCTCGGCCTCCGGCACGGCCTGGGCGAAGAGGTCGTCGGCGAGGAGGAGGCGGGGCGTTTCCGGCAGCGTGAGCCGGTCCTTGCCAAGCACCACATTGGCGGCGCGGGCGAAGACCTCGCCGTCCCGCGCGAAGAAGCCGGCGGTGTCCAGGCTCTCGGCCAGCGGCCAAGCGCGCTTCAGCGAAAGCCGGCCGTGGGTCGGACGGATGCCGAACAGCCCGCCATAGCTGGCCGGCGCCCGGACCGAGCCGCCGGTGTCGGAGCCGAGGCCGATATCGGCGAGCCGCCCGGCGACCGCCGCCATCGAACCGGAGGACGAGCCGCCGGTGATGCGGTCAGGTGCCGCCGGATTCACGGGCGAGCCGAAATGGGCATTCTTGCCGTTGAGCGAGAAGGCAAGCTCGTCGGTATGGGTCTTGCCGACGAAGCGGGCGCCGGCCTCCAGGAAGGCCTTCACGATCGGCGCTGTCTTGGTCTTGATCCCCGACAGCGCCAGCACGGTCGGCGAGCCCGCGCCAGTTGGATAGCCCTTGACGTCGAACAGGTCCTTGACCGCGAGCGTCAGCCCGGCGAGCGGGCCGGACGAGGCATGCTTCACCGGCGCTTGCGGATAAGGCACGAAGCAGCGGAACGGGTCGTTCTCGATCATGTGTTCTCAGATCCCCCCAGATCTCAATCAGATGCCGCGTGCGTCGCCATCCGAGCGCGGATCATGCGTCGCCTCGACATGGCCCTTCTGGTGCTTCACCAGCATGCCGGCATGGCCGAACTGGTCGGAATAGGCCTCGCTGTATTCCTCGACCGGGTGCCCGGCGGCGGTGAGCCTTGCCAGCAGCATCGGGTCGAAGCGGTTCTCCAGCTTGAGCGAGATCGAGCCGGCGCCCCAGGTGCGGCCGAACAGCCAGCGCGGTGCATCGACCGCGTCGGCAACACCCTGGCCGAAGCGATAGCGCGACAGGATCTGCGCCTGGAATTGCGGCTGGCCGTCGCCGCCCATCGCACCGTAGCTGACGATCCGGCCATCGTCGAAGCGGGCGAGCGGCGGATTGAGCGTATGGAAGGGCTTGCGGCCGGGCATCAGCGGGTTGAGCGCCTTCGCATCGAGCGAGAACGAAACACCGCGGTTTTGCCAGTTGACGCCGGTCTTCGGCAGGATGCAGCCCGAGCCGTATTCCCAGTAGAGCGACTGGATATAGGACACCGCGAGGCCGGAGCCGTCGATCGCGCCCATCCAGATCGTGTCGCCCTCGCCGGGCCGGAACGGCCAACTCGCGGCGCGCTTGCGGTCGATCTTCGCGGCTTCGCGTTCCAGAGCGGTGTCGGTCAGGAGGCTTGCCGGATCGATCATCATGAAGGCCGGGTCGGTGACGACCCTGTCGCGGATGGCGAGCGCCCGCTTGACCGCCTCGACCAGCCCGTGATGATGGTCGAAGCTCTCCGGCCGGGTGACGCCGAGCTTCTCGAAGATGCCGAGGATCATCAGGGCGGTGAGGCCCTGGGTCGGCGGCGGGAAATTGTAGACGGTCAGCCCAGGCAGCTTCAGCGACAGCGCCTGGACGGGCCGGGCGCGGAAGGTTTCGAGATCGGCGCGGGTGATCGGCGCGCCGATGCGCCCGAGGTCCTCCGCGAGCTCGCGGCCGATGTCGCCGCGATAGAAATCGTCGAGCCCGGCATGGGAAAGCTGCTCCAGTGTCGCACCGAGAGCTGTGGGCTTGCGGCGGTCGCCGGCCTTGGGCCGTTCGCCGCCCGGCCAGAAGAATTCGCTGAAACCGGGCGCCGCCTTCACAGCATCGACTTCCTGCGGCCAGGTGCGCAGCTCCGACTCCGAGATGTCGTAGCCCTCGGTGCAGTGGCGGATCGCGTCTGTGAGCAAATCCTTCAGCGGCAGCTTGCCGCCGAGGCTGGCGGACAAAGCGAGCGCCGCCTGCCAGCCGCCGATCGCGCCGGCGACGGTGATCGCCGCATCCGGGCCGCGCGCCGGCAGCGTGTCATGGCCCTTCTCGCGATAGCGCTCGATCGTGGCGAGGCTCCCTGCCGGACCGCAGGCCTCGATCGCATGGACCTTGCCGCGGGGCTCGTGCACCAGCCAGAAGCCGTCGCCGCCGATCGCATTCATGTGGGGGTAGACGACCGCGATGGTCGCAGCCATGGCGACCATCGCCTCGATCGCATTGCCGCCCTCGGCGAGGATGGCGCGCCCGGCTTCGGATGCGAGGCGGTGGGGTGCGGCGACGGCGGCCGAATTGAAAACCGGTGAATCGGGCATCAGGTTCTTTTCATTCAGGCAGGCGGGACCATATGCCGGTAGGCGCGATTTTGTTGCATGCCGCCGCCGGCTAGGCTAGGCGGTCCATGCATGGGTTCTGAGGGTAAAAGCATGGCGGCTGGCCGCACCAACTGGCGCAACGTGATCATGGTGGTCTCGCTTGCCATCCTGATCGCGGTCGAGATCTTCGGCGTTGCGCTGGCGTCAGGCTGGGCGCTCGCCGGCCTGTTCGAGCTCGGCCACGTCGTCGCCTATGTGCTGATGGGCCTGTTCTCGGTGCTTGCCGCCTATGGCCTGGTGAATTTCATGCGCCGGGTCGTGAAGATCGAACGCCTGACCCACCGCAGCTGAGTTCAGCCGCAGGGCTTCATCACCACCGGATCGGCTTCAGCCGGCAGCATCTCGTCGAGCGCCCGGCAGCGGCCTTCCACGCAGATTCGCCAGTCGGCGGTGGCGCCGGAACGGCGCATCACCACCTCTGGCAGCGCGGGCAGGTTCGGTTTCCAGCGCCAGAAGCCGTCGACGAGCCTGGCGCCATCAGGCGGATCCATGCCGGCGCCGGAGCCCTTGATGCGGGCCTCAGTCAGGACAAGGCCGTCCGGGCCTTGCCGCCAAAGTTCCTCCCATAGCGACTTCTGCACCGAATGCCGCCAGGACAGGGTGATCTCGCTCGCTCCGAGCGAGATCAGCAATGCGCCGGCGGCAAGGCAGATCATGCGGCGGCTCTGGCCGCCACTTTTGCTCGCCAGAGATGCAGGCCGATCAGCAAGGCCGCGAGGGCAAAGCCGACCTCATCGGTGACGGGCAAGGCAAGCACCAGGCAGGCCGCGGCGGCGGCCGCCAGCGCCCGTTCCCACAATGCCATCTCGCGCTTGAGGAAGCCGATCGTCGCCGCGCCCCAGAGGCAGATCGCCAGCAGTGTCTTGCCGATGATGTAGGCGGCGGCGAAGGCGTAGGCGGTGCCGGTGACGCCCTGGACCGGCTGCAGCATCAGGGCCGGATCATAGACCGCCATGAACGGGATGACGAAGCCCGCCATTGCGATCTTGATCGCCTGGAAGCCGATCTTGAAGCCGGATTCCTTGGCGATCGGCGCTGCCGCGAAGGCCGCCAGCGCGACCGGCGGCGTCAGGTCGGCCATGATGCCGAAATAGAACACGAACATGTGGCTGACGATCAGGGGAACGCCGAGCTTGAGCAGGATCGGTGCCGCCAGCGAGGAAGTGATGATGTAGTTCGGGATGGTCGGGATGCCCATGCCGAGGGTCAGGCTGACGATCATGGTCAGCACCAGCGCCAGGAACAGCGATTCCTTGCCGATCGCGACGACGGCGTTGCCGAAGATCGTGCCGACGCCGGTCAGGGTCATCGTGCCGATGACAATGCCGACCACCGCACAGGCGACGCCGACCGGAATGGCCTGGCGCGCGCCGTCGGCCAGAGCCTCGCGGCAGGCCGCGACAGTCTCGGCCCCGCCCTTGGTGAAGAGGTTGGCGAGGATCAGCGCGACGACGATGCCGACGATGACGAGGATGCCGTACCAGAAGAAGAAGGCGCAGAGCAGGCCGAGGCCGACCCAGAAC
This sequence comes from Bosea sp. 29B, assembly GCF_902506165.1. Taxonomy (NCBI): domain Bacteria; kingdom Pseudomonadati; phylum Pseudomonadota; class Alphaproteobacteria; order Hyphomicrobiales; family Alloboseaceae; genus Allobosea; species Allobosea sp. 29B. The sequence goes on along the minus strand of NZ_LR733817.1, from coordinate 1,950,010 downwards.
AGCACCCTGAGCGCGATGGTACCGATGCCAAGGGCGAGCGAGCCGCCAAGGATCAGCACGACGGTGAGCGCCAGGCCGACCGAGCCGGAGAACAGCGGCGTGTAGCCGGCGAAGAGCAGATAGACCAGAACCGCCAGAGGCAGGATCAGGAACCATTTCGTCGCCAGCGCCTTGCCGGCGCTCGGGAGCTCGGATTTCGGCAGGCCGATCAGGCCGCGCTTGCCGGCCTCCAGGTGCACGGCGAGGAAAGCGGCGGCGTAGTAAAGGATCGCCGGCACGATTGCGGCCTGCACCACGGCGGCATAGGGCACGTCGATGGTCTCGGCCATGATGAAGGCGACGGCGCCCATCACAGGTGGCATGATCTGGCCGCCCATCGAGGCCGTGGCCTCGACGCCGCCGGCGAAGGCGGCGCGATAGCCGAAGCGCTTCATCAGCGGAATGGTGAACTGGCCGGTCGAGACGACATTGGCGACGCCGGAACCGGAGATCGTGCCCATCAGCGCCGAGGAGAAGACGGCGACCTTGGCCGGGCCGCCGCGGGCCGAGCCGAACAGGCCCATCGCGATGTCGGTGAAGAGCTGGATCATCCCGGCGCGCTCGAGGAAGGAGCCGAACAGGATGAACAGGAAGATGAAGGTGGCGGAGACGCCGGTCGGCGTGGCGTAGATGCCCTCCGTGCCGAACGACATGTGCTCGATCACCTGATCGAGCGAATAGCCGCGATGGTTGAGCGGCGAGGGCAGGTAGTTGCCGAGCAGGCAATAGGCGAGGAACAGCCCCGAGACGATCGGCAGCGCCGGCCCCATGAAACGCCAGCAGATGATGAAGAGCACGGCGATCGCTGTGATGCCGACGACGAGGTCGGACGGCGTCACCTCGCCGGCGCGGGCGACGAGCTCCTCATAGAGGAACCAGTGATAGAGCCCGACGGCGAAGCCGATGCCGGCCAGGGTCCAGGCGGCGATCGCCTTGATCCGCGTCTCGCTCTTGTGCTGGGCGAGCAGGCCGCCGGCGACGAGGCAGAGAAAGCCGACATGCAGCGCGCGCAGGATCTGGTTCGGCACCGAGCCGCCGAAGCGGGCGAGCAGCTCGACGACCACGAAGAGAGGCAGCCAGGCGAGCAGCATCTCTCCCGCGGGCTTGCCCTGGACCTTGCGCAGCACGATCCAGCCGAGCCAGAGCGCCATGGTGACGCGCAGCAGGTCGATGATCGAGACGCCGACAAAACGGTGGTCGAGCGGGACGTTGAAGGCGGTCGCGATCTGGAACAGCGAGAAGGCGACGGCGATCCAGAACAGCAACCGGCCCTGCCAGCCCGGGCCGAAACCGGCCGGCAAACCGTGCTCGGGATCGACGAACTGCTCGGGCTTGTCCGCCGGGACGCCGGCATTGTCCGGCACGGCCATAGGCCTTTCCGCTGCGCTGCTCATATCAGTTCCCCGTTCCCTGCGCCTTGGCGGCGTCTAAGTGCTTCGATGAGAAAAAGCGAGGCCGGACGGGCCGGCCTCGCTTACCCATTCAGCTGCCGGTCGGCTCAGGAGCCGACCTTCAGGCCCTTTTCCTTGAAGTAGCGCGCTGCGCCGGGGTGCAGTGGCACCGGCATGCCTTCGAGCGCGCTCTCGAGCTTGATCGAGCGGGCGGCGGCATGGGCGGCGGCAAGATCGGGCAGGTTCTCGAAGACGGCCTTGGTCATCTGGTAGACCGTCTCCTCCTTCATGCCCTCATGGGTGACGAGGTAGTTGACGACGGCCGCGGCGGGGACGGCCACAGTCTGGCCGGTATAGGTGTTGGCCGGGATCGAGACCTTGACGAAGGGCGGACCGGCCTTGTCGACCACGGCGGCCGGGACCTCGACCACGGTGATCTCGACGGAAGTCGCGAGATCGCGCAGCGAGGCGACGCCGAGGCCGGCCGATTGCAGGGTGGCGTCGAGCTGGCGGTTCTTCATCAGCTCGACCGATTCGGCGAAGGGCAGGTACTCGATCTTGCCGAGATCCTTGTAGGTCATGCCAGCGGCGGCGAGGATGGCGCGGGCATTGAGCTCGGTGCCCGACTTCGGCGCACCGACCGAGAGACGCTTGCCCTTGAGATCGGCTAGCGTCTTGATGCCACTATCCTTCGAGGCGACGATCTGGACATAGTTCGGATAGATCGCGGTGATGCCGCGCAGCTTCTTCAGCGGGCTCTTGAAGCCGGCTTCCTCATCGCCCTTCCAGGCCGCATCGAGCGAATCGCCGAGCGTGAAGGCGATCTCGCCCTTGCCTTGCTGAAGCAGGACGAGGTTCTCGACCGAGGCCTTGGTCGCCTGCACTGTCGGGCGGGCGTTCGGGATCTTCTCGCCATAGATCTTCGAGAGCGCGACGCCGAGCGGGTAGTAGACGCCGGAGGTGCCGCCGGTCAGCACGTTGATGAAGTCCTGGGCGCGGGCCGCCATCGGCGTGGCGGCGAGCGCGATCGCGGCGATGCCGGCCAGGGCCCGGCGATGAAGCGAAACAGACATGAATCCTCCCGAGTGACTGAAGACCGCATCCCGGCACTCAAGGCCGGCTGCCGTTGTTGTAGGATGCTTGCAGGCAAAAAGGGAAGCCGCGCCAACGGGCTAAGAGGCTCCAACAGCCGGACGCGTCGCCTTTCCGTGCGATTTCCGCCCTGCTGTGGCCAGGAAGCTCAGGAGATTGCCCTCGCCGGCTGGACAGGCTAGCCGGAAACACCATCTTTCGATCTTTCCCCGATGGAGCGCCCCGCCCGATGCAGCCGCGACAGCCGACCATGCCCCTGATCGACCGCCGCACATTGCTCGCGGGTGCCGCCGGTACGGCCGCCCTCGCCGCAGCCGGTTTCTCCGGCTCGGCGCTGGCGCAGCAGGGGCTGAAGCTCGGCACCGCCGACGCCTTCTCCTTCGAAGGCTTGAAGGCGCGGGCCCGCGATCTCGCTGGCAAGCCTTATGAGCCGCCGCCGAACCCCAAGCCCGACGTGCTCGAAAAGATCGACTACGACGCCCATGGCAAGATCAAGTTCAAGCCGGAGCTGGCGCTCTGGGCGAACGGACCCTCGCCCTGGCCGGTGACCTTCTTCCACCTCGGCCGCTACTTCCAGAAGCCCGTGCGCATGCATGTCCTCGACGACGGCAAGGCGCGCGAGATCGTCTACGACGAGAGCTATTTCGAGATGCCGGCCGATTCGCCGGCGAAGCAGTTGCCGCCGGGCGCCGGTTTCGCTGGCTTCCGCTTCCAGGAAAGCCGCTCCGGCCATCCCGGTCGCAAGGGCGAGAAGCTGGACTGGCAGAAGAACGACTGGGTCGCCTTCCTCGGCGCCTCCTATTTCCGCGCCATCGGCGAGCTCTATCAGTATGGCCTCTCGGCCCGCGGCCTCGCCGTCAATCCCGCCGTAGCCGACCAGCCCGAGGAATTCCCCGACTTCACCCATGTCTGGCTGGAGACCCCCGGCGAGGCGGCCGAGCATGTCGTCGTCTACGCTTTGCTCTCGGGTCCCAGCGTCGCCGGCGCCTTCCGCTTCCGCATGCATCGCGGCAAGGGCGTCGACATGGAAATCGAGCAGGAGTTGCACCTGCGCAAGGACGTCGCCCGGCTCGGCATCGCGCCGCTGACCTCGATGTACTGGTATTCCGAGACGGCCAAGACGACCATGGTCGACTGGCGGCCGGAGGTACACGATTCCGACGGGCTCGCGCTCTGGACCGGCAGCGGCGAGCGCGCCTGGCGCCCGCTCAACAATCCGCAGCGTACCGTCGCCTCGTCCTTCGTCGACGATAACCCGCGCGGCTTTGGCCTGATGCAGCGCGACCGCGCCTTCGACCACTATATGGACGGCGTCTACTACGAGCGCCGGCCCAGCCTCTGGATCGAGACGCTCGGCCAATGGGGCAAGGGCGCGGTCCAGCTGATCGAGATCCCGACCGACGACGAGATCCACGACAACATCGTCGCCATGTGGGTGCCGGAAGCCCCGGCCAAGGCCGGCAACTCCTACAATTTCCGCTATCGCCTGCATTGGCTGGCGGACGAGCCCTTCCCGCCGGCGCTTGGCCGCGTCGTCGCGACGAGGATCGGCAATGGCGGCCAGCCCGGCACCACCCGGCCCAAGGGCGTGCGCAAGTTCATGCTGGAGTTCAAGGGACCGGCGCTCGAGGACATCCCGTTCGGGATCAAGCCCGAGGTCGTGCTCTCGGCCTCGCGAGGCTCGTTCTCCTACATTTTCGCCGAAGCTGTGCCGAACGATATCCCCGGCCATTGGCGGGCGCAGTTCGACCTCACCGTCGACGGCGCGGAGCCGGTCGAGATGCGCTGCTTCCTGCGCGGCGGCGACAAGGTGCTGACCGAAACCTGGCTCTACCAGTACTGGCCGGGCTGAAACTCTACTGCGGCGGCCACCTGGCGGCGTTTTCTGCGCTTCCGGTGCTCACGGACCAATGTCCGCTGCGCTCCGGTTCTCGAAACCACCGCCATCTGGCGCGCCGCAGCGAGTTTCGAGATGGGCCAGGAGCGAGGGCCGCTAGCCCTCTATCTGGCGCTTCTGGGCCCGGTCGACCGAGACGAACAAAGTGTTGGCCGCGCCGGGCTCGACGCAGAACACGTCGAAGCTCGGTGCCTGCGGATCGTCGGCCGGCATGTGCAGGGTGGCGGAGCCCTTGCGGCCGGCGAAGGCCATGATCCGGAAGCTCAACCCGTCCGGCAGGCCGATCTCGATCGCATCGGCCTTGATCTCGGTCGCGACGCCATTGCGTATCGCTTTGAAGGTCACCCGCTCGGCGCTCACCGGCCTGCTCCTGTTCGGACATTGTTGACGATGCCGATAACGCAGTGGCGTTGTGCTCGACGCAAGGGTGATCGTGCTTGCTCGTCGGCGAGCGTAACATTATATCATTCCCTATGGCTCATGATCATGCCCACCATCGCCAGCCTGTCGCCGAGGTTCCCGGCTGGTCGTTGCTGCGGCTGTCGGCCGGGCAAAGGCTCGGTCTGGCATCCGGCGTGATCCTGGTGCTCTGGGCGGCGACCCTCGCCGTCATCGTGTGAACAAGAGTATCCCTGTGCCCGCCATCCGCTTCAGCGACCTGACTCTCGGCTATGACCGCCACCCGGCGGTGCATCATCTCTGTGGCGAGATCGCGCCGGGCAGCCTCACCGCCATCGTCGGACCGAACGGCGCCGGCAAGTCGACTTTGCTCAAGGCCATCGCCGGTGCGCTCTCGCCGCTCGATGGCACCGTGACGCTCGCCAGGGGCAAGCGGCTCGCCTATCTCCCCCAATCGGCCGAGCTCGACCGCTCCTTCCCGATCCATGTCTACGATCTCGTCGCCATGGGCCTGTGGGGCGCGGCCGGCATCTTCGGCAAGATCGGCCTCGGTCAACGCAGCAAGGTCGAGGCGGCGATCGCCGCTGTCGGCCTCACCGGCTTCGAGGGCCGCAGCATCGGTACGCTCTCGGGCGGCCAGATGCAGCGGGCGCTGTTTGCCCGGCTCCTGCTGCAGGACGCCGACATCATCCTGCTCGACGAGCCCTTCACCGCGATCGATGCGCGCACCAGCGCCGATCTGCTGGCGCTGGTCCAGCGCTGGCATGGCGAGAACCGGACCGTCGTCGCCGTGCTGCACGACATCGAGACGGTGAAGCGTGCATTCCCGCAGACGCTGCTGCTGGCGCGCGAGGCGATCGCCTGGGGCGAAACCGGCGAGGTGCTGACGGCGAACAACCTGCTCAAGGCGCGGCGCATGGTCGAGGCCTTCGACAGCCATGCCGCGCCCTGTGCGGCGTGAAGCCGCAACGTCCACTTCAGCCCTCATCCTGAGGAGCGATCGTAGATCGCGTCTCGAAGGATGCTCCAGTTGCTTCCTGAGCCTCCTGAAGCATCCTTCGAGACGCCGCTTCGCGGCTCCTCAGGATGAGGGCTGAGAGAATTTTCGAAGGACTCGAGGCCTTTGCTCTACGACCTCCTGATCGGCCCCTTCGCCGAATTCGACTTCATGCGCCGGGCGCTGGTCGGCGTGATCGCGCTCTCGGTCTCGGGCGCTCCCGTCGGTGTCTTCCTGATGCTGCGGCGGATGAGCCTGACCGGCGATGCCATGGCGCATGCGATCCTGCCCGGCGCCGCGCTCGGCTATCTCGTCGCCGGCTTCTCGCTGCCGGCGATGACGCTCGGCGGGCTCGTCGCAGGCTTCACCGTGGCCCTCGCCGCCGGTGCCGTGGCCCGCCTGACCGTGCTCAAGGAAGATGCCTCGCTCGCCGCCTTCTACCTGATCTCGCTGGCGCTCGGCGTCACCCTGGTCTCGCTGCGCGGTTCGGCCGTCGATCTCTTCCATGTGCTGTTCGGCAACGTGCTTGCGCTCGACGACGATGTGCTGGTGCTGCTCTCCGGCGTCGCCAGCCTGACGCTCGGCGTGCTGGCGCTGGTCTATCGGCCGCTGGTGCTCGAATGCGTCGATCCCGGCTTCCTGCGCTCGGTCAGCCGCTCCGGCGGTGTCGTCCACCTGACCTTCCTTGGCCTCGTCGTGATCAACCTCGTCGCCGGCTTCCACGCGCTCGGCACGCTGCTCGCCGTTGGGCTTATGATGCTGCCGGCTGCCGCTGCCCGCTTCTGGACCGCCGACATCACCCGGCTGATCCTGCTCGCCTCCGGCTTCGGCATGGCGTCCGGCTATATCGGCCTCGTCGCCTCCTATGCCGCCGGCAGCAATCTCCCGGCCGGGCCGGCGATCATCCTCTCGGCCGGCGCGCTCTATCTCGGCTCGCTCCTGCTGGGATCGCAGGGCGGCCTTGCGCGACGGCTCTTGCCGAGGGCCCATCTCCAGCGCTAGTTATGTTATAGTGTTTCATTAGCGCGAGAGTCATCATGCTGAACCGCCGCTCCGTCCTCCTCGGCCTTGCTGCCGGCGTTGCCCTGCCATTGCCGGCATTTGCCCAGGAAAAGCTGCCCGTTGTCGCGAGCTTTTCGATCCTCGGCGATTTCGTGCGCGAGATCGGTGGCGACCGGGTCGCAGTGACCACGCTGGTCGGGCCCGACGGCGACGCCCATGTCTATTCGCCGACCCCGGCCGACGCGAAGACGGTGGCAGGGGCAAAGCTCGTCGTCGTGAACGGGCTGAAGTTCGAAGGCTGGCTGACCCGGCTGGTGAAATCGTCGGGCACCAAGGCGACCGTCGCGACTGCGACCACCGGCATCACGCCACTGAAGATGGCCGACGATCACGGCCACGGTCATGGCGGCGAGGATCCGCATGCCTGGCAGAGCGTCGCCAACGCAAAGCTCTATGTCGGCAATGTCCGCGATGCGCTGGTTGCAGCCGACCCGGTCGGCAAGGCGGGCTACGAGGCCAATGCCGCCGCCTATCAGACCAAGCTCGATGCGCTCGAGGCTGAAATCAAGGCCGCGGTCGCGCGCATTCCGGCCGACCGGCGCAAGGCGATCACCTCGCACGACGCCTTCGGCTATTTCGTCAAAGCCTATGGCATCGCGTTCATCGCGCCGCAGGGCGTCTCGACCGAGGCCGAGGCCTCGGCCAAGGATGTCGCTCGCATCATCCGCCAGATCAAGGCGGAGAAGGTACCGGCCGTCTTCCTCGAGAATATCACCAATCCGCGCCTGGCCGAGCAGATCGCCAAGGAGAGCGGCGCGAAGATCGGCGGGCGGCTCTACTCAGACGCGCTTTCGGCCGCGGGCGGTCCGGCCGGGACTTACATCGCGATGATGAAACACAATATAAGCCAGATCGAGAAGGCGCTCGTCGCCGGCCCGGCCTGACCGGACCGCGATCATCGCAGCGCCACCAACCAGGTCGTTTCCCATGTCCGAGAAGATTCCCGTCACGGTGCTCACCGGCTATCTGGGCGCCGGCAAGACCACGCTCCTCAACCGCATCCTCACCGAGGACCACGGCAAGAAATTCGCCGTGATCGTCAACGAGTTCGGCGAGACCGGCATCGATGGCGACCTCGTCGTCGGCGCCGACGAGGAAGTGTTCGAAATGAACAATGGCTGCATCTGCTGCACGGTGCGCGGCGACCTGATCCGCATCCTCGACGGGTTGATGAAGCGCAAGGGCAAGTTCGACGCGATCATCGTCGAGACGACCGGCCTTGCCGATCCCGCCCCGGTCGCCCAGACCTTCTTCGTCGACCAGGATGTCGGCGACGCCACCAAGCTCGACGCGGTCGTGACCGTCACCGATGCGAAATGGCTGCAGGATCGGCTCAAGGATGCGCCGGAGGCGAAGAACCAGATTGCCTTCGCCGATGTGATCATCCTGAACAAGACCGATCTGGTCAGCGCCGAAGGGCTTGCCGAGGTCGAGGCGGCGATCCGCGCGATCAACCCCTACGCCAAGCTGCACAAGACGACGCGCTGCGACCTGCCGATCGCCGAGCTGCTCGACCGCAATGCCTTCGATCTCGACCGCATCCTGGACATCGAGCCGGACTTCCTCGAATCCGGCCACCATCATCACCATTCCGAAGATGTCCGCTCGATGTCCTTCACGCTTCCCGGCGATGTTGACCCGGAAAAGTTCATGCCGTGGATCAATGACATCAGCCAGGTGCAGGGGCCGAACATCCTGCGCTCCAAGGGTATCCTGGCCTTCAAGGATGAGCCGCGCCGCTTCGTCTTCCAGGGCGTGCACATGATCCTCGACGGTGACCTGCAGCGCGACTGGAAGTCCGGCGAGAAGCGGGAATCGCGTCTCGTCTTCATCGGCCGGGATCTCGACGAAGCGGCGCTGCGCAAGGGGTTCATGGCCTGCGCAGCTTGAACGCCTCGACAGTCCCAAGCAGGCCGAGGGCTTAAGCCAGGCGTCGGCCGCTGCGATGGAGAGCCGGCCCCCCCGGTCGCGGGCCTGGCGTCTCGCCCCCGGCATTCAGGGTCCATTCAAGTCGGCAGGCGAGGAATCGCGCCGTCCGACCGCCTGCCCGGGGGCTGCCGGATCCAATCATCCGGGCCAACCAGGGGCCCCGCATGACCCTCTCGCGCTTCTTGTTGCCCTTCGCTGCGTTCGCAATGTTGGGCGGGCAGGTCTTGGCTCAAACTGCAGCGCCGCCCGCAACCGCCGCCAAACCAGCGTCCCCGGTTGTGGCCCCCGCAGCCAAGCCGGCCTCCCCGGCCGCGCAGCCGACCACGATGGCCGCGGAAGCCAGGGCGGCGAAGTCGAAAGCCTGCTCGACCGAGGCCGACAAGCAAGGCCTCCATGGCAAGGCCCGCAAGAAGTTTCGCAGCGATTGCAAGCGGCGTTGACCGTTTGAAACGCCTGTAGAGCAGCGGGTGAAGAGCGCTGCCGCTCGATCCGTCTGCAGCTGGCCAACGGTCGAGCCTGGCCGGAAGCGGCGCTTCCAGCATTGGCATCGGATCGGACATCGCATTCCCGCGAACCGGCCTGGAGCCGCCGCGCCCCGGCGGCGCAAACCTGCACGACAGGAATCGAGCACGGCTCCAGTTTCTGGAGGCCCCTCCGCATTTTCGTGCAATGTTCGCGTTGTATCTCGGCTGCGAAGCGGCGTCGAACCCGCCCAGCCCGCGTGCCGTGACGCCCTGCCGTTCTGGCATGGCCTTTGCCAAGCGTATCGCTGGACGGTCCGAAGCGCCGCCTCATCGGCTTCCGCACTTCGAGGTCTTCGATGCGTTGGAGCACCCACGTTCCGGATATCACCGGTCGCGCGCACCGTCTCGTGCCGCACAGATAGGAGCCGGCATGCAAACCGCCCGCAATCGGGTCTTGATGATCTACCCCGCCTTCAACGCCAACTCTTTCTGGAACTACAAGGCGACATGCGCGCTCGCCGGAGCCCGCCACCCCGCCGCTCCGCTGGGACTGATCACGGTCGCCGCATTGCTGCCGACGACATGGGAGGTCCGCCTTGTCGACCTGAACACTGAGGAGCTCGGCGCACAGGATCTCGACTGGGCCGATCTCGTCATGACCGGAGGCATGCTGCCGCAGCAGGACGGCGCGCTGGCGGTCATCGAGATGTGCCGGTCGCGCGGCAAGCCTGTCGTGGTCGGAGGTCCTGACGCGACCTCCACGCCGGACATCTACGCCGCCGCGGATTTTCAGGTGCTCGGGGAGGCGGAGGAGATCATGGCCGATTTCGTCGCTGCCTGGACGGGCGGCGCCAGAAGCGGTGTTTTCCGCGCCGAAATGGGCAAGACCGACGTCACCAGGAGCCCGACGCCGCGCTTCGATCTTCTGACCTTCAAGAACTATCTGCATGTCGGCGTGCAGTTCTCGCGCGGCTGCCCGTTCAATTGCGAGTTCTGCGACATCATCGAGCTTTACGGACGTGTGCCGCGCACCAAGACCAACGCGCAGGTCATGGCCGAGCTCGATACCCTGCACGCGCTCGGCTATCGCGGCCATGTCGATTTCGTCGACGACAACCTGATCGGCAACAAGAAGGCGCTCAGGCAGTTTCTACCGGCTCTCACGGACTGGATGAGGGAGAAAAACTCCCCGTTCGAATTCTCGACCGAGGCCTCGATCAATCTTGCCGACGATCCTGCCTTGATGGAGGCGATGAGCGAAGCCAATTTCTTCACGATTTTTGTCGGAATCGAGAGTCCGGACGCCGATACGCTGGTCTTGACGCAAAAGAAGCAGAACACCCGCCGCAGCCTGGCGGAGAGCGTTCACAAGATCTATCGGGCGGGGCTCTTCGTGAACGCTGGTTTCATCCTCGGTTTCGACAGCGAAAAAGGCAGCGTCGCACGCGGCATGATCGACTGCATCGAGGATACCGCGATCCCGGTCTGCATGGTCGGCCTGCTCTATGCCCTGCCGAATACGCAGTTGACGCGGCGCCTCGACCGCGAGGGCCGCCTCGTCCTTCCCGACGATGCCGATCGTACGCAAGGGCTCGGCGACCAATGCACCGCCGGCCTCAATTTCGTGACCAGCCGTCCGCGCCGCGCCATTCTGTCGGACTACAAGGCCGTCCTGGAGGCCGTGTATGCGCCCAGCGCCTTCTTCGGCCGCGTTCGACGGGTCGGGCGGATGCTCGACTGCACCCATCGCCGGCTGGAACTGCCCCGGTCGATGGAATGGCAGGAACTGAAATCGTCCTGGCGGCTGTTCTGGCAGATGACGGTCGCGAAAGGCGGCGTTCGGCGCGAGTTCTGGAAGACGGTGCTCGACTGTCTCGTCCATAATCGTCAGGCACTGCCCTATGCGCTCATGATGATGGCGCTCTATCTGCATCTGGGCCCGTTCTCCCGACATGTGATCGCCCAGCTGCAGCGGCAGATCGACAACCTGCCGGACACGCAACCCGCAGCTCTTCCCGCTCGGCTGGAACTGTCGAAGGCTGCTGTCGCCGTACCGGCATAGAAGCGACCCGGGCTGACGACGTCGCGCCCGTCAGCATCGCTTGCGGGCGGGCGCGCTCCCTCCGCCTCGAACCTACTGACGAAACGCAGGCGAAATCAGCATGCCGCGCATGCCTCGATCGCAAAAGTGGGTCCCACTTTTGCCCAACATGCTCTAGACCGGCAGCCATGGATTCGATCGCCAAACCGGTCTCGCTGCGCGAGCATGTCGTTCCCGTCGAAGCCGGCGAGCATGTCGTCGGCGCCGTCTGGCTGAAGCAGACGCTGGCGCTCGCCCTCGCCGACGGGCGGGTGCTGCGTTGGCGCGATGGCGAGACCGAGAGCATCGAGGCGCATGGCGGCGGCGTGCTCTGCGTAGCCTCGGACAGCACGCGTCTGATCACCGGCGGCGATGACGGTCGCGTCGTCGCGATATCGGCCGAGGGCGCGCCTGAAGAGATCGCCCGCGATCCGAAGCGGCGCTGGATCGATGCCGTCACCGTATCGTCTTCCGGCAGCATCGCCTGGAACAGCGGCCGCGATGTCCACGCCCGCGACGACAAGGGCAGGATCCGGTCGATTGAGGTTGCCTCGACGCCGCAGGGTCTTAGCCTGGCGCCGAAGGGCTATCGCCTCGCCATCGCCCAGATGAACGGCGTGCTGCTTTGGTACCCGAACACCGAAGCCAAGCCCGATTTCCTGGAATGGAAGGGCTCGCATCTCGACGTGACCTGGTCGCCTGACGGGCGCTTCGTGGTTACCTCCATGCAGGAGAACGCGCTGCATGGCTGGCGCCTCGGCGAGAAGCCGAGCCATATGCGCATGACCGGCTACCCGGCCAAGCCCCGCTCGCTGTCCTGGTCGCATGACGGGCTCTGGCTCGCGTCCAGCGGCGCGGATGCCGCGATCGTCTGGCCGTTTCAGGGCGAGGGGCCGACCGGCAAGGCGCCGCGCGAATGCGGCGCGCGTCACGCCAAGGTCACCCGCGTCGCCTTCCATCCCAAGGCGCTGGTGCTGGCGGTGGGCTACGATGATGGCTGCGTTCTGATGATCCGCCTGACCGATGCCTCGGAGCTCTTGGTGCGGCCGGCAGAACGCGGCAGCGGCATCACCGCCTTTGCCTGGGACAAGCTCGGCAAGCGCCTCGCCTTCGGCACCGAGGATGGTGTGGCCGGCGTGCTGACCCTGCCGGGCGGCTGAGCGGCGATGCGCTTCGGCCTGTTCGGCAAGGACAAGCGCGAGGCCGGCGGCGCGGATGCCGCGGCGCGGGTCAAGCGGCAGGTGCGCGAGCTGCTCGGCCTGCCTGAGAACGCCGTGATCGCCGTCAACGAGATCCTCTGCGCCGATCCCGCCTGCCCGGGCACCGAGACGGTGATCCTGGTGATGAAGCCCGGCGAGAAGACCCGGGCGTTCAAGGCCCAGATGGGGCTGGCAGAGTTGACGCCGGAGGCGCTGGCGGAGGCGCTGTCGGCAACTGGCTGAATCGACGAAGACCACCGCCATGATATGTCAGCAGATGGCGGCTGCGTGCCTTAACCTTTGGCGATACCGTCGCTAGCTTGCTCTCATGGCGACGCGACCGCGAAAGATCCTGAAGCTCGACAAGGCGGAAGCGCGCCGGATCTGGCTCAAGGCCCAGAAGCTCGACATGCGCGAGCCCTTCGGCGCTGGCCCGGAAGCGGCGACCGCAGCCGTCGCCCATCTTGGCTATGTCCAGATCGACACGATCAACGTGGTCGAGCGCTGCCATCACCACATTCTCTACAGCAGGATCCCCGATTATCGCCGCGACGATCTCGCGCAGGCGCAGTCGCAGGACAAGGCGGTGTTCGAGTACTGGACGCATGCGCTGTCCTATGTGCCGACTGCCGATCTCCGCTATTTCCTGCCGGCGATGAAGGCGCACCGCGCCGAGCCCAAGCGCTGGGCCTCGGTCGGTAGCCGCGAGGAGACGCGCAAGCTGCTGCGTCGTATCCGCAAGGACGGCGCCCTCACCATCCGCGATATCGACACCGACGTGCTGGTCGAGAAGACGCATCTCTGGGCCAGCAAGAAACCGTCGAAAGGCCTGCTCGAGCGCGCCTTCTACGATGGCGAGCTCGCGATCTCCGCCCGCTCCGGCATGCTCAAGACCTATGAGCTGATCGACCGGCATTTCGGCTGGGAAAAGCAGCCGGCGCCGGCGTCCGAACGCCAGGTCGCGGCCTACAAGCTCGACCGGGCGCTGTGCGCTCAAGGCATCGTCAGCCTGGATTCGATCTGCCATCTCGATGCGCCCAGCAAAAAGGCGATCGCCGAGCTGATCGCCGGGCGCATCAGGCGCAAGGAGCTGGTGCCGGTCGCGATCGAGGGCGCGGACAAGACACCACACTGGGCGATGCCGGCGGTGCTGGAACCAGCCGGGCCGGCCGACGACAGCCTGATCCACATCCTCTCGCCCTTCGATCCGCTGATCATCCAACGCAAGCGGCTGAAGCTGTTCTTCGGCTATGACCATCTCTTCGAGGCCTATCTGCCGAAGGAGAAGCGCGTCTTCGGCTATTTCGGCCTGCCGGTGCTGGCGGGCGATCGCATCGTCGCCGTCGCCGACCTCAAGACCGACCGCGCGGCGCGCAAGCTCTTGGTGCAGCAATGGACCTGGCTGGAGCCGCAGCCGTCGCCCGAGCTGAAGCGGCAGGTCGACGAGGAGATGCAGCGCTTCGAGCGCTTTCAGCTGGCTTGAGGTCGTCTCAGTTCGTCCGCGGCCAGCGGAAATCGTCGGCGCGGCCGGGGCGCGGTTCCGGCGCGATGCCCTGGCCGAAGACGCGATCGAGCCCAACTGCGACATCGCCGCGGCCGCGCGCTTCCTGGATCGAGGCGATCAGCGCCGCATCGCCGCCCGGGGAGACCGCCCCGGTCAAGGGCAGGATCGGGCCTGCGAGCGGTCTGGGCGGGACCACCGGCACGAGAGGGAGATCGGTCGGCGCGCCGCTGACCATGCGGTCGATCAGGCGCTCGACATCCATCGGCTGTGGCTGCGGCGGCGGTGCCGGCGTGCCCTCTGCCTCCGGAGGAACAGGCAGGGCGATGACGTTCTGCGTCGGCGTCTTCTCCAGGATACGGCGGATGACGACGTCGACAAAGTGGGCGGCCTTGCGGGCGCCGGCCTTGGTGAAATGGACGCCGTCGCCGAGCCGAAGCCGGGCGACCTGACCGTTCACGTCCGGTCCCATGGCGGCATAACGATTTTCACTGTCGACATAGGCGCCCCAGAGGTCGACGAACTCCCCGCCGGCCGCCTCGGCGCCCTTGCGGAAGAGGTCGTTCAGCGTGGTCAGATCGGCCGAGAGGCGGGCATTCTGCATCGCCGGCGCGCCGACCCAGATCAGCGGCACGCGTTTGGCGCTGAAGGCAGCGGCGACGGCCTCGATCCGTGCCTTGTAGAGCTGGAGCCAGCGTTCGCTCAGCGGCTCATGGGTGATCTCGCCCTCGCGGATCACCTGGCGGTCGTTCGGCCCGAGCACGACGACGCCGACCATGACCTTGGCATCCGCTGCCAGGAGTTCGCCGGCTGCCTTCGGCCAGTCGTAGAAGTCGGTACGCACCAGGCCGCTATCGGCCTTGGCCTTGCTCACCACGGCGACATCGGCTCGGTCCTGCAGGCTGTCTTCCAGCCCTTCGGCGATCTGCCCGGCGAGCGTGTCGCCGATGACCAGGACATGGTGGTTGACGTCGACCTTGGGGATCACGGGATCGTCGCGGACGACCACGCGTGTCGGTGCCCGCCGTTGCTGGACTGGGGCGACACGCTGCCGCTGTAACCGCGGTTGAGCCGTAGGCTTCTCGGGAATCTGCCAGAACATGTTGAACAGGCTGCGGCCCTGCGGCGGTGCCTGCGGTATCCGGCCAGGGGGAACCGGGTTCTGGGCGATCGAAACCGGCCCGCCGGTCACGAGCAGGATGACGGCTGCTGCCAGAACCATAAAGAGCGAACGCGGGCGCATCGTGCTCTCGATCGGCGCCGGTCGGACGTTGGCGCCGAGGGCAATATAGTCGCGATTGCCCGCTTCGTCAGCGGGGCGCCTTCATCCGCGTCAGCAGCGCCGGGGTCGGATAGCCGTCGGCGAGCATGCCGACGCGCAGCTGGTACTGCCTGACAGCCTCGCGTGTACCGGTGCCGATGCGTCCGTCGGCGTCGTGATTGTAGAGGCCTAAGCCCTTCAGCCGGCGCTGGACATCGGTGATCCCCGCCTTGTCGAGGCGCGGCGCCTTGACCGGCCAGTCGCCCTGCAAGGCCGGCCGGCCGACGATCCGGTCGCCGAGATGGCCGACGGCGAGGGCATAGGCGTCGGAGGAATTGTATTTCTTGATGACGTCGAAATTTGCGGTCAGCAGCAAGGCCGGGCCGGTATGGCCGGCCGGGTAGAACAGCCTGGCCTCGCCGGAGGAGGGTAGCGAGCCGCCATCGGCGCGGCGCACCCCGGCCGAGCGGAAGGACGAGAAGCTGGCGCGGTAGAGATTGTGGTCGAAGCCCTCGGGTACCACGACCTCGATGCCCCAGGGCAGGCCGGGGGTCCAGCCATAGCCCTTGAGATAGTTGGCGGTCGAGGCAATGGCGTCGCTGGTCGAGGTCCAGATATCGGCATGGCCGTCGCCGGTCTGGTCGACCGCGTATTTCATGTAGCTCGACGGCATGAACTGGGTGTGGCCCATCGCGCCGGCCCAGGAACCGCGCAGCTCGCTGCGCTCGACATAGCCCTTCTCGATCAGTTCCAGTGCGGTCAGGAGCTCGTCGCGGAAGAAGTCGCCACGATAGCGGATGTTCGCCAGCGTCGCGAGCGAGCGGATCACGTCCTTGTCGCCCTTGAACGAGCCGTAATTGGTTTCCATCCCCCAGATGCCGAGGATGATCTCCCTGGGCACGCCATAGCGGGATTCGGCCTGCGCCAGCACGCTGGCATGGGCGTCGAGCATCTCGCGGCCGCGCGAGATGCGGCCGCCGCCGACGGCGCTGTTGAGATAGCTCCAGATCGGCGCGACGAATTCCGACTGCTTGCGGGTGAGCACGACAATCGAGGGGTCTGGCGTCACGCCCTGGAAGGCGAGGTCGAAGGTCTTGCGCGAGATGCCGCGCGCCTGCGCCATCGGCCAGAGCGTCTTCAGGAAGCCGTCGAGGCCCGGCGCAGCTGGCCGTGTCTCGGGCTTGGGGGTCTGCGCCCGCGCCGGATTGATCGAACCCGTCGTCTGCGCAAGCGCCGGCCCGAGGCCGAGCGCCACGGCGAAGGCGAGAACGGTGACGGGGCGCATGGTGGCTCCTCTGGCTCGGTCGCAGGGTCTTTCCACCACAGCGCCCGATTGAGGTTAACCATGGGTTAACGCCGTGCCAAATCTCCCTGAATCGCCTGATAGGTATTTTATCGGGTCATTCCGGACGGAGCGAAGCGGAGATCCGGGATCCATTCCTGAGCCTTACCGATAAAGGTCCCGGCATGGGTCCCGGGTCTCCCTCCGGTCGCCCGGGACGACGATGAGGAGATCGCGAGCCTCGATCAGGCTAGGAAGCAATCAGCTCGCATTGCGCTTGCGCAGACTGTCTTCCCAGGCCAGCGCCTGGGTGACGATCTCGGAGAGGTCGTCATGTTCGGGCTGCCAGCCGAGCTCGGCGCGGATGCGATCGGCCTTGGCGACGAGCGCAGCCGGGTCGCCAGCGCGGCGCGGCGAGAGCCGGACGGGGAAATCGACGCCCGAGATCTCTTTCACCACCTCGACGACTTCCTTGACCGAGTAGCCGCGGCCATAGCCGCAGTTCAGCGTCAGATTCTCGCCACCGGCGCGCAGATGATCGAGCGCGGCGAGATGGGCGCGGGCGAGATCGGTGACGTGGATGTAGTCGCGCACGCAGGTGCCGTCGGGTGTCGCGTAGTCGGTGCCGAAGATGTCGAGCCCGGCGCGCTGGCCGAGCGCCGCTTGGCTCGCGACCTTGATCAGATGGGTAGCGGTGGCGCTGGACTGGCCGGAGCGGCCCCTGGGATCGGCACCGGCGACGTTGAAATAGCGCAGCGCGACGTAAGTGAGGCCATGGGCGCGGGCGACATCGCCGAGCATCCATTCGCTCATCAGCTTGGAGCGGCCATAGGGGTTGATCGGATTGAGGGCGATCTCTTCCGGCACCGGCGAGACCGGCGGCTCGCCATAGACGGCAGCGGTCGAGGAGAAGATCACATGCTTGACGCCGCCGCGTACGGCGCTCTCCAGCAAAGCGCGCGTCTTGACGGTGTTGTTGTAGTAGTAGCCGAGCGGGTCCGATACGGAGTCCGGCACGACGATCTTCGCGGCGAAATGCGCGATCTCGCTGATGCCATGCTCGGCGATGGTGCGCTCGACCAGGGCCTGGTCGCCCATGTCGCCGCGCACCAGGGTCGCTTCCTGCGGCACAGCCCACCAGAAGCCGGTCGAGAGATCGTCGAGCACGACGACCTTTTCGCCACGGTCCAAAAGCTCGAGGACCATATGGCTGCCGATATAGCCCGCGCCGCCTGAAACCAGAATCGCCATCTTCGTCTCCTCGTCACGTGACCGGCATAATCCGGAATCACGACAGTTCGATCCAGCCTGTCCGGTGCACATGGCTAATCTCGGGCGCCGCTCGGGTGAACCCATGCAAGAATGATGGCCAGGGCGGCAGAACTGCCAGAATGCCGGAAAAGCATTGACGTGTCGGCAAGGCCCGACTGGTATTCGAGAATTGGGCCGGCCCGGCTTTCGCCAGAATCGCGGGCCAGCCTTTAGCAGCCGGCATGAATCGGGCGAAGCCGGCTCTCCCGCAGCCCTCCGACCTCAGCAGGCGCGCGCCGCAGGGCGCGCGAGATGGACGCGCATGATCAAGAAAATCCGCAAAGCGGTCTTTCCCGTCGCTGGTCTCGGCACTCGTTTCCTGCCTGCCACCAAGGCGATCCCGAAGGAGATGCTGACCATCGTCGACCGGCCGGTGGTCCAGCATGTGGTCGACGAGGCGCGTGCAGCCGGGATCGAGCATTTCGTCTTCGTCACAGGCCGCAACAAGGCCGTGATCGAGGACCATTTCGACATGGCCTACGAGCTCGACGATACGCTGGCCAAGCGCGGCAAGGTGAAGGAGCTCGACGCGCTCAAGCACGATCTGCCGGCAGCCGGCACCGCGAGCTTCACCCGCCAGCAGGCGCCGCTCGGCCTCGGTCACGCCGTCTGGTGCGCGCGCGACATCGTCGGCGACGAGCCGTTCGCGCTGCTGCTGCCGGATATGCTGCATCATACCAGCGGCAAGGGCTGTCTCGCCGAGATGATCGCGGCCTATGAGGAGCATGGCGGTAACCACATCGCCGTGGCACCGGTGCCTGATGATCAGACCCATCAATACGGCATCGTCGGCGTCGCCGATGCCAAGGCCAAGGTCTCGCAGATCAGCAAGATGGTCGAGAAGCCGCCGAAGGGCACGGCGCCGTCGAACCTGCACATCACCGGCCGCTACATCCTGCAGCCGACGATCTTCGATCTGCTCGCCAAGCAGGAGAAGGGGGCCGGCAATGAGATCCAGCTCACGGATTCGATGATCGCGCTGGCGCAGCAGGAAAAATTCTTCGCCGTGCGCTTCGACGGCGACATCTACGACACCGGCTCGAAGATCGGCTTCCTCAGCGCCAATGTCGCCTATGCGCTGGAGCGCGGCGACCTCGGCCCGCAATTGCGGGCTGAGATCGAGCGGCTGCTGAAGAAGTAGCAAATGCCGAACGCCATGGTCGGGACGAGCCCGGCCATGGCGAGTTTCTCAATGACGGGGGATCAGACCGACTTGGCCTTTTTGGCCCGCTCGATCGCCTCGACGATCAGCTGCTTGGCCTTGGCGGCGTCGCCCCAGCCGGTGAGCTTCACCCACTTGCCGGGTTCCAGGTCCTTGTAGTGCTCGAAGAAGTGCTGGATCTGGTCGAGCGTGATCTGCGGCAGATCGGTGTAGTTCGTGACGTTCTCGTAGCGCTTGGTCAGCTTGGGAACCGGCACGGCGATGATCTTCTCGTCCCCGCCACCCTCGTCCTCCATCATCATCACGCCGATCGGGCGGACCGCGATGTAAGAGCCCGGCACCAGCGGGCGGGTATTGGCGACGAGCACGTCGCAAGGGTCGCCGTCTTCCGACAGCGTATGCGGGATGAAGCCGTAATTCCCGGGGTAGCGCATCGGCGTATAGAGGAAGCGATCGACGAAGAGCGTGCCGGCTTCCTTGTCCATCTCGTATTTGATCGGTTCGCCGCCGATCGCGACTTCGATGACGACGTTGACTTCGTCCGGGGGATTCTTGCCGATGGCGATGGCGTCGAGCCGCATGTACCTGACCTGTCGATGACAAAACTTCGGCGGTGTTATGCGCGGTTGCGACGCAAAGGCCAAGCCCGGCTTTTAGTCGGAGTTACCGATTTGCGCAGCACGCCTCCCGCTGCTATCGGGCCGGCATGACATGTGCGATCCCATGCTGAACCACTGGCGGCGGCCGGAAGACCGCTATGCGAGGCGCATGGCGCGGATCGCGCGCTGGGACCGTCCCTTGCGCGGCCGGCTCGATCGCGCGCGCGCCTGGGCCAACATGCTGCTGGCCGACCATGGCATCTTCCGGCTCGTCTATCTCAATGCGCACCGCATCACTCCGCAGCTCTGGCGCGCTGCCCAGCCGGCGCCGACCGATATCGCCTGGTTCGCCCGCCAGGGCGTGAAGACGATCGTCAACCTGCGTGGCGGCCGCGAGCACGGCGCCTGGCCGCTGCAGAAGGAGGCCTGCGAGCGCCACGGCATCTCGTTGGTCGAATTCGTCCTGCGTTCGCGCGGCGCGCCGGACCGCGACACCCTTCTTGCTGCCCCCGCCTTCTTCGCCGAACTGCAGATCCCGGCGCTGGTGCACTGCAAATCCGGCGCCGACCGGGCCGGTTTCTTTGCTGCGCTCTATCTGCTGATCCACGAGAAGCGGCCCCTCGCGGAGGCGATGGCCGAGCTCTCGCTGCGCTATGGCCATTTCCGCTTCGCCAAGACCGGCATCCTCGACGCCTTCTTCGAGACCTATGCCCGCGAGGGCGCCAGCAAGGGCACGCCGTTCCTCGACTGGGTGGCGAAGGAGTACGATCCCGAACGGCTCGAACGCGAATTCAAGCCGGGCTTCTTCTCCTCGCTGCTCGCCGACCGGCTGATCCGGCGGGAATAGCCGACGCTAGCTTGCGCTCGCCACCCGCTGGTCGCCGATCGCGGTCCACGTCAGGCGCAAATGCAGCAGCAGGCGCCCCAGCGAGATCAACCCGATCACCGCGAGCAGGGCCGGCGACAGGCTGCCGAACCCCCAGATCACGATCGCCGCGGCGGCCAGCGCCACCGCATTGGCCGTCATCTGGCTATGCGGGCGCGATGAGAAGGCGCCCATTTCCTGCAAGGGGCCGGCGAGCGCGCCGCTGCCATAGAACAGCGCCATGATCGCCATCACCTCGCCGATGCCGTCCCATTTGGTGCCGCTCAGGAGCAATTCGTCGGTGCTTACGGCAACGAAGGCGATCGCAGTGAAGAGCGTCGCCACGATGGCCACCATCCCCAGGGTGACGAGGCGGGCTCGCTTCTGCTGATCGTGGCCGCGATGCCTGCGCAGATTGCTCATCACCAGCGGCGTCGTCACCGCGCCGAACATCTGCGCCGGCATGTCGAGCAGGCGCGTCGCCAAGGCGACATGGGCAGCCAGCACCGGGTTGCTCGACATCGGCAGCGCCAGCAGCGGCGCCGCCGAGAAGCCGAAGGAGAGCAGTGCCGAGGGCAGGAGGAAAGTCGGCGAGCTGCGCCATTGCCAGCCTGCCATGATCAGCTCGGTCAGTGACCAACGCGCGGGGTGCATCAGGCGCAGCAGCGAGCCGCGTCGGCGCCAGGCGAGATAGCAGGCCGCGACGGCGTGGCCGAACGCGTCGGCGGCGAACAGGGCCAGAGATACCGGTCCGAGCGGCCAGATCAGCAGGATCATCATCCCGGGCTGGAGCAGCGCCTGGGCGATATTGGTGTTGCCGATCGTGGCGAAGTCGCCTTCCGCCGTGGCTTCGGCCAGTAGCAGCCTGATCGCCGCCCGGCTCGCCAGCGAGATCAGGAACAGCGCGCCGAAGCCGCGCAGGATCCAGCCCTGCGCCGCCGCTAACAGGACCGCGATCACGGCCCCGGCGAGAAAGATGGTGCCGGTGGCGACTGCAAGGCGGAAGGCCCGGCCGAGCCGCAGCCGGTCGTTGTTCTGGAAGAACACCGCCTCGAACCGCAACAGGACGGCGATCGAAGCCAGGTTCGCCAGGGCCGCGAAGATCGCGAAGTCGGCGAAGACCTTGGGTGGACACAGCGCAGCAGCCAGCAGCAGCCCCCAAACCGACAGGAGGCGCGCCTGCACGAAGCGTAGCGCCAGCATCGCCCCGTTGCGGAAACCCGCGTGCTTGGCGAGCGATGACAGCCCTGCTTTGGGACTGGCTGCGCTCGACGCCGGCCCGATCAGGTCCTTGGCGAGGCTGACCCGTGTCAGGGCGAGCTGTGCCGCCATCGCAGCGTCCTCAGCCGGAGTCTCGGGCAGGCCGTCTGCGCCGGCCGGCCGGCCGTGGCGCTCACCTGTCGGAGGCCGTGCGCGATCAACGGTGTCGATCACGTCACTTTTCTCCGCAGGCAGAAAGCTGCGCTTCTATGGTTAACGCTTGGTAAATTCTCGATCTTTCGCGATATCTCAGGCCCCGCTCACCCGATATGGTGGTGCTTGTGGCGGAAGCGTGGCGATTGACGTCATTTGTCAGTTATGCGCCTGCGGCCATGCGTCCGGGACCTGACAAGAAAGCCTCCGCCGGAGGGCGGAGGCTCTGATGGCTTGGTTGGCCGTCGAAGTCGGTCGATCTCAGGCGAAATCGCGCTTTAGCGCTTCGAAGCGTGCGACTTGGTCGGGCAGAAGCTCGCGCGCCGCATTGCGGCGGACGAAGACCTTGAACATCGCCTCGCCGGCGCCATTGAAGAATTGCACCGAGCAGGAGCGGCGGCCGTGGAACAGCCGGTCGACCAGGTAGATCGCCTGGCAGTTGCCGGCCTTGATATGGCCACCGATCGGGCTGTCGCCATGGATATTGTAGTAGCCATGGCCGAAGGAGCCGACCGGCAGCGAGCCCTCGCATTCGAGCACGATGTCGGGCGTGTGCACGATGAAGAGCACTGTGCCCCAGGTCGACAGTTCCTGCCAGAGCGCCCCGAAGCGCTCCGCCGCAACGAAGCGGCGCTGCTCTTCCGGCGTCGCCTCGAGCACGGCCAGCGTCGAGACGCCGTGCTCGCGTGCGACGGCCTCGATCACCCCGTCCGGCTTGGCGGCGAGCGCTGCCCTGACCTTCTCCATGGCTTCGGCTGGAGCGGCCGGGGTCAATGTCTCAGCGAGCGACATCGTGATCAGCCTCTCACTCGGCCGCCTGGCGCGGCAGATGCGGGTTGTGCTCGGTCAGGATCGTCTCGAAGCCCTCGAATTCGGGGTGGCCGAGATAGAGCGGCGTCGGCCGCGGCTGGCCGGCATTGCGGTGCGACTCGCGGAACTGGTCCGACTTGGTCCAGGTGGTGAAATCGTCCTTCGAGGCCCAGGTGGTGTGCGAGGAGTAGAGGGTGTGGTCCTCCTTCTCCGGGCCCTTGAGCAGATGGAAGGCGATGAAGCCCTGCATCTCGTCGAGGCGGGTCTTGCGCGAGGACCAGACCGTCTCGAAGGCCTCCTCCTCCCCCTTGACGACCTTGAAGCGGTTCATGGCGATGAACATCGGGAAATCCTCGGCGGTTTGGAAAAACGTGATGGTCCGGCAGCTTGCGCCGCTCTTGACCCTCCTTAGTAAAGCTGCATATCACCGTCAATAACGGCTCCAATAATCGTTGTTTTGAATGATTATAAAAGAGCTATTACTTTGTAATGACTTTAGTGTAGCTGGGCGTCGCAGGCGCTTCTGCTGCGCGCGGTCGCATGCACGAGATCGATCATGGGTACGCTGCAAGCGCCTTCATCCGCTCCGCTCGCGGGCCTCAGGGCCAAGCGCCTCGGCCGGGAGATCGCGGCTGCCGCCGTCGTTTCGCTGTTGGCGATGGGCGGCCTCTCCGGGGCGCTGGAGCCGCTGGCCGTCATTGCTCCCGCCCGAGCGCAGACCGCAGAGCGCATCGTTGCGGCGGGCGGCGTCGTCACCGAGGTGCTCTATGCGCTGGGCCAGCAGGACAAGGTCGTCGGGGTCGACACCACCAGCCAGTGGCCGCCGGAAGCGCTGAAGGACAAGAAGAGCGTCGGTTATGTCCGGGCGCTCTCGGCAGAGGGCGTGCTGTCGCTGAAGCCCTCGCAGGTCATCGCGGTCGAAGGCGCCGGCCCACCAGACGCGCTCGCCTTGCTCAAGGAATCCGGCACGCCGATCACCATGATCCCGGAGGCGTTGTCGCCGGAGGCCGTCATCGGCAAGATCGCCGCGATCGGCAAGGCCGCCGGTGTCGCCGAGCCGGCGCAGCAGCTTGCTGCCACGGTGAAAGGACGCTTCGAAGAACTCGAAAAGCTGCGCTCTGGCTTGCCCGGGCAGAAGCGCGTCCTGTTCGTGCTCTCGCTGCAGAACGGGCGCACCATGGTCGGTGGCCGGGCCACCACCGCCGACGCGATCATCGCGCTCGCCGGTGGCGTCAATGCCGCCAGCGCTGTCGACGGCTTCAAGCCGATGACCGACGAGGCGATCATCACCGCGGCACCCGACGTCGTGCTGATGATGCGCCATTCCAGCGCCCACAATGCCGGCCCTGACGAGCTCTTCGCGATGCCCGCCTTCTCGGAGACGCCGGCGGCGAAGCAGAAGGCGCTGATCCGGATGGACGGGCTCTATCTGCTTGGCTTCGGCCCGCGCACCCCGAATGCGGCGCGCGACCTGATGGCCGAGCTCTATCCCGAAGCCAAGGTCGCCCAGCTTTCCGCCGCCAAATGACGCTTGCCGTGAAGCAGACCCCGAGTGCGAGCGCTGCGGCGCTGGCCGTGCTCACGGCCGGCCACCGCCGCAGGGGCGTGATCGCCGTCGCCGCGCTGGTCGGGCTCTGCCTGCTGTTGATGCTGCTTTCGCTCGGGGCAGGGGCCTTCGCTATCGCGCCTGGCCGCGTCGCCGACATCCTGCTGGCGAAGCTCGGCTTCGGTCCCGCCGATCTGCTGGGCAGCCGCGAGGCGCTGGTCGTGCTCAACATCCGGATGCCGCGCCTGTTGCTCGGCGCGCTGGTCGGTGCGGCGCTCGCCATTTCCGGCGCGCTGATGCAGGGCCTGTTCCGTAATCCGCTCGCCGATCCCGGCCTGGTCGGCGTCTCGGCCGGCGCCGGCCTCGCTGCCGCTGCGACCATCGTGCTCGGAGACCGCTTCCTCTCGGCCTTCGCGATGAAGCTGCCCTTCGCGGTGCTGCCTTTCGGCGCCTTCTTCGGTGGCCTCGTCTCGACGCTGGCGCTCTATCTGATCGCGACGCGCCAGGGCCGCACCTCGGTCGCGACCATGCTGCTCGCCGGCGTCGCACTCGGTGCGCTGGCTGGCTCGCTCACCGGCCTGCTCGCCTTCATTTCCGACGACCGGCAATTGCGCGACCTGACCTTCTGGTCGCTCGGCAGCCTCGGCGGCGCGAGCTGGACCAAGCTCTCGACGGTGGCGCCGATCGTGCTGCCGCTGCTCTTCGCCGTGCCGCTGCTGGCCCGGGGGCTGAACGCCCTGATGCTTGGGGAGGCCGAGGCCTATCATCTCGGCGTGCCCGTCCAGCGCATCAAGGCGCTCGCGATCCTGCTGGTCGCCCTCGCCGTCGGCGCCAGCGTCGCCGCGGCCGGCGTGATCGGCTTCGTCGGTATCGTCGTGCCGCATCTGATCCGGCTCTCGATCGGTCCTGATCATCGCCTGCTGTTGCCGCTCTCGGCCATCGGCGGCGCGGCCCTGCTGGTCGGCGCCGACATCATCGCCCGACTGGTCGTCGTGCCGGCCGAACTGCCGATCGGCATCGTCACCGCCTTCATCGGCGCGCCCTTCTTCCTCTGGCTGCTGCTGCGCCGCGGCCGGATCGCGGAGCTCTGAGCATGGCGATCCTCGAAGCGATTGATCTCAGTTACTCCGTGCGCGGCAGCACTCTGGTGCGCGGTGCCTCGCTCGCGCTGGAGGAGGGGGCGACCACCATCGTCGTCGGCCCCAACGGTGCCGGCAAATCGACCCTGCTCAAGCTGCTCACCGGTGAATTGTCGCCATCGCAAGGCACGGTCCGCATGGACGGCGCGACGCTGCCGCAGATTCCGGCCTGGGAACTCGCCTGCCGCCGCGCCGTGATGGTGCAGAACCAGCGCCTTGCCTTCCCGTTCAGCGTCTACGAGGTCGCGCGCCTCGGCCTGGAAGGCGTCGGCCGGGCACAATCGCGTGCCCGCAAGGCTGAGATCATCGCCCAGGCACTGGAGACCGCCGGTGTGATCGGCCTCGCCGGCCGCCAGTATCAGACCCTCTCAGGCGGCGAGCAGCAGCGCGTCCAGTTTGCCAGGGCGCTCTGCCAGCTCGAAGCCGGCCGTAGCGTCGCGCAACGCCAGATCCTGTTCCTCGATGAGCCGATCGCCAGCCTCGACCTTTGCCACCAGCTTTCGCTGCTCGATGCCGCCCGCACCATTGCGGCTGAAGGTGCGGCCGTTCTGGTGGTGCTGCATGATCTCAACCTCGCCGTGACCTATGCTGACCGGCTGGTGGTGATGCATGAGGGAGCGATCGTCGCGCAGGGCGAGCCGGCGACGATCCTCGACGACAATCTGCTGCGCGGCGTCTTCCGCGTCTCGCTTTCCTTCAGCCGCCTACCGCCGGCCGGCCAGCCCTTCCTTTTGCCGCAGCAGCACCTGACGCCGGTCCCGCCCGGCGGTGTCGTGCCGCTGCGCGCCGCGAGCGCCTAACGCGAACCCGGCGCGACAACTTTGCGGTTGTGCGCTGCGACAACAGGTCTATAGCGGGCGCTCCGGCGCCTTCCGCCCGACCAGGCGGGCGGGCGCATCGCTGGACCATCGAGCGCGCCATGAACCTCCCCACCGACCGGCTTTCCTTCCCGAAGGACCGCCTCCGCGTCCTCCTGCTCGAGGGGATCAACGATTCCGCTGTCGCCGCTTTGCAGCAGGCCGGCTACACCAACCTCACCCGCCTGCCGAAGGCGCTCGATGAGGCCCAGCTGATCGAAGCCATCGAGAAGACGCATATCCTCGGCATCCGCTCGCGCACCCAGCTCACCGAGCCGGTCTTCGCCGCAGCCAAGCGCCTCTTCGCCGTCGGCTGCTTCTCGGTCGGCACCAATCAGGTCGATCTCGACGCCGCCCGCCTGCGCGGCGTCCCCGTCTTCAACGCGCCCTTCTCCAACACCCGCAGCGTCGCCGAACTGACTATCGGCGAGATCGTCATGCTGCTGCGCCGGATTCCCGATCGCTCGCGCTCGGCGCATGAGGGCGGCTGGGACAAGTCGGCCAATGGCTCCTTCGAGGTGCGCGGCAAGGTCCTCGGCATTGTCGGCTACGGCAATATTGGCAGCCAGCTCTCCAACATTGCCGAGGCGATGGGCATGCGCGTGATCTACTACGATCACACCGACCGCCTGCGCCATGGCAATACCGAGCCGGTCGAAAGCCTGAAGGCCCTGCTCGCCAACAGCGACGTCGTCTCGCTGCACGTGCCGGAAACGCCGGCCACGCACAACATGATCGGCAAGGCCGAGATCGCGGCGATGAAGCAGGGCGCCTATCTCATCAACAATTCGCGCGGAACGGTCGTCGATCTCGATGCGCTCGCGCAGGCGCTGCGAAGCGGCGCGCTCGCCGGCGCGGCGGTCGACGTCTTTCCGAAGGAGCCGGCCTCGAACAGCGAGCGCTTCGTCACCCCGCTGCAGGGCCTGTCCAACGTCATCCTGACCCCGCATATCGGCGGCTCGACCGAAGAGGCGCAAGAGCGCATAGGCGCCGAGGTGGCGCGCAAGCTGGTCGACTATTCCGATGTCGGCTCGACCGTCGGCGCGGTCAATTTTCCGCAGGTGCAATTGCCGGCGCGCCCGACCGGCACCCGCTTCATCCAGGTCCAGCGCAATGCGCCGGGTATGCTGCGCCGCCTCAACGACGTTTTCGCCAGCCGCAACATCAACATCGCCGCCCAGAATTTCCAGACCGACGGCGAGATCGGCTATGTCGTGATGGAGGCCGATCCGGTCGGTGAGGTCGCGCGCGAGATCATCGAGGAGATCCGGGCGCTGGACGGCACGATCCGTGGCCGCCTGCTCTACGAGCGCGGCTGAGCTGACGACGGTGGACGGGCGCTAATCCCCGAAGGGCTCGACCACCATCTCCATCCGCTCGCCGGCGAAGACGCTGTTGACGATGTGGATCGGCGTCAGGTCGGGCAGCGCGTCGACGGCCAGCGACACCATCACCGCCGCACCGGGCTCGATCCGCAGCAACGCCGCCTCGCGCTCCGTGGCGAGCCGCGCCGTCAACCGGGTCGAGCGGCGCACATAGTCCAGGATGCCATAGGCCTTGAACGCCGCCGTGATCGACGCCTCCGCATCGCGATAGACCTTGTCGAAGCCGGGGAAACGCGCGACGGCGAGCCAATGCGTCCCGGTCCCCATCGGTGTGCCGTCGGCGAGGCTGAGCCCTTCGGACTGCCATAGTGGCGTTCCGGGCTCGAGCGCCAGTGCCTCGCAAATCTCCGGATCACCGGCCACCACCTCTGCCGAGAGCATGCGGCTGGAGCCGATCATGCCGATCCGCCCGAGATTGGCGCGCATGCTGACGCGCCGGCCGAGCGGATAGGGCACGCGCCGGGAGCTGACCTGAGTGCCGCGTCCGCGCGCGACCGTGACCAGCCCCTGTTCCGCGAGATGCCGAAAGGCCTGCCGTACCGTGTGCCGGTGCACGCCGTATTGCTCGGCGAGCACGATCGCCGCCGGCAACGTATCGCCGGCCTCGTATTCGCCCTGCTCGATCGAGGTCGCCAGCGCGTCGGCGATCCGCCGCCAGGCCGTGCCGCCATCGCCGCCCTGATTGTCCGGCAAGCTCGGCGTCATCAAAGTTTCATCCAAAATGTATAGACCTTTTCCAGCGACAGGCTTATTATAGTCTAGACATTGGCGCTTGGCGAGAGGCCGACACGGCATGACGGAAATCGCGACACGCCAGCATTGGATGGCAGTGCTGGCCCGTGCGACGCAAGGCGAGATCGACGCCTTGCTGCAGCAGGCGGGGCCGCTGCCGACGCATGAACTGCTCAAGGCGCCCGAGACCGGCACCGTCATGGTCGAGGGCCGCGCTGGCGGCGCTGGCCGCCGCTTCAACCTCGGTGAGGCCACGGTGACGCGCTGCGTCGTCCGCCTCGAAAGCGGCGCCATGGGCTTCTCCTACGCACTCGGTCGCGATGGTCGCAAGGCGCGGCTGGCGGCGGTCACCGATGCGCTCCTCCAGGGTGAAATCGAGACCGGCCCGCTGCGGCGCGGCGTCTTTGCGCTCGCCCAGAAGCAGCAGGCGGCGCGCGAGCTCGCCTCGCGCAAGGCGGCCGCCACCAAGGTCGATTTCTTCACGCTGGTCAGGGGAGCGTGACGATGCAGGACGACAACCAGATCCATGCCGGCTTCTCCGACCCGGTTTTCCAATCGCAAAGCGCCTTCCGTGCCTTGTTGGCGGCGCTGTCCGAGCCGGGCCTCGCCTGCGACATCGGCGTTTCGGTCGAGGCGCCCGTTGGGCTCGAGCCAGCGACGGCGGTCGCGCTGCTGACGCTCGCCGATTACGAGACGCCGATCTGGCTGCCGGCTGCCTTGCGCGATGGCCCGGCGGGCGCCTGGCTGCGCTTCCATTGCGGCGCGGCGCTTGTCGAGGATCCCGCCCGTGCCGCCTTCGCCGTGATCGATGGCGCCGCGGCCGAGCCGAAGCTCGCCGCCTTCAACGCCGGCGACGACCAGTTTCCCGATCGCTCGACCACAGTGCTCGTCCAGTGTGCTGGATTCGACAGTGGCGAGGCCGTCACCCTCGAAGGCCCCGGAATCGCCGGCCAACGCAGCATCGCTCCGGCGGGACTGCGTCCGGAATTCTGGGCTGAAGTTGAAGGTAACGTCGCGCTCTACCCGCTCGGCATCGACCTTCTGCTGGTCCACGGCGCGCAGGTGCTCGGCCTGCCGCGCTCGTCGCAAATCGTGGAGGCCCGCTGAATGCCCCGCCGGGAGCTTTACTGATGTATGTCGCGGTCAAAGGCGGCGAAGCCGCCATCCTTGCCACTCATGATCTCGTCGCCGAGGCAAGGCGCGGCGACGAGAGCGTGCCGGAATTGGGCGTCGCGCAGATCCGCGAGCAGATGGGCCTCGCCTGCGCTCGCGTCATGAACGAGGGCTCGCTCTACGATCCCGATCTCGCCGCGTTGGCGCTGAAGCAGGCGCAGGGCGATGCGATCGAGGCCGCCTTCCTGATGCGCGCCTATCGCACGACCCTGCCGCGCTTCGGCTCCTCCGAGCCGCTGGATACGGCGAAGATGGCGATCCGCCGCCGCGTCTCGGCGACCTATAAGGATCTGCCGGGCGGTCAGGTGCTCGGCCCGACCTATGACTACACCCACCGGCTCTTCGATTTTGCCCTGATGGATGAGACGGCTCCGGCGGAGAGCCAGGCCCGACCAGCCGCACAGCCGCTCGACGCCTCCATGCCGCGTGTGCCCGATATCCTCGGCGCCGAGGGCCTGATGGAGGAGGAGGCGCCTCCCACAGGCGATCCCCGCCCCTTCGATCTCACCCGCGAGCCCGTCACCTTCCCGGCCGAGCGTGATGTCCGCCTGCAGGCGATGGCGCGCGGCGATGAGGGCTTCATGCTCGGCCTCGGCTATTCCGTGCAGCGCGGCTTCGGCAACAGCCACCCCTTCGTCGGCGAGGTTCGCGTGGGTGAGGTCGCGGTCGAATTCGTGCCGGAAGAGCTCGGCTTCGCCGTCGATCTCGGCGACATCACCCTGACCGAATGCCAGATGGTCAACCAGTTCGCCGGCTCAAAGGATGTGCCGCCGCAATTCACCCGCGGCTACGGGCTCTCCTTCGGCCATAGCGAGCGCAAGGCGATGTCGATGTCCCTGGTCGACCGGGCGCTGAAGGCGCGCGAATTCGGCGAGGCGACGAGCTATCCGGCGCAGCAGGACGAGTTCGTCCTCTATCACTCCGACAATGTCGAGGCGGCCGGCTTCGTCGAGCATCTCAAGTTGCCGCATTACGTCGATTTCCAGGGCGAGCTCGAACTGATCCGCCGCATTCGCCGCGAGCGCGAGCAGCGTCTCGCTGAGCAACAGGAAGCCCTGCCGGAGGCCGCGGAATGACCGTGCACCAGAGCATCAGTGACGAGACCAGGCCGGCCTACAACTACGCCTATCTCGACGAGCAGACCAAAAGGATGATCCGCCGCGCTCTGCTCAAGGCGGTCGCGATTCCCGGCTACCAGGTGCCGTTCGGCTCGCGCGAGATGCCGCTCGCCCGCGGCTGGGGCACCGGCGGCATCCAGGTCACCGCCGCGATCATCGGCCCGGACGATACGCTGAAGGTCATCGACCAGGGCGCCGACGACACCACCAACGCCGTCTCGATCCGCCGCTTCTTCGAGCGCACCGCCGATGCCCGCACGACCGAGGCGACGGATGAGGCGACCATCATCCAGACCCGCCACCGCATTCCCGAGGCGCCGCTGAAGGCCGGCCAGATCATGGTCTACCAGGTGCCGCAGCCCGAGCCGCTCAGGAAGCTCGAGCCGCAGGAGGCCGAGACGCGCAAGATGCACGCCTGGGCCGAATACGGCCTGATGCAGGTCAAGCTCTACGAGAACATCGCCCGCTTCGGCGAGGTGACGACGACCTATGACTACCCGGTCATGGTCAATGGCCGCTATGTCATGGCGCCATCGCCGATCCCGAAATTCGACAATCCGAAGATGCAGATGTCGCCGGCGCTGCAGCTCTTCGGCGCCGGCCGCGAGAAACGCATCTATGCGGTGCCGCCGCATACCAGCGTGCGCAGCCTCGATTTCGACGACCATCCCTTCCGCATCCAGAGCTGGGAGCAGCCCTGCGCGCTTTGCGGCGCGGCCGATTCCTATCTCGACGAGGTGGTGATCGACGACCAGGGCGGACGGATGTTCGTCTGCTCCGACAGCCATCATTGCGAGACGCGGCGGGCCGACGGCCATCGCGGTGCCATGCTCGCCGACGCCTCGGCGCTGCATCTGGTCGAAGACGAGGCCAAGCCATGAACATGCAGGTCAATCCGCAGGAGCTCGGGCTCGATCCGCAGCCGCTGCTCTCGGTCGCCGGCGTCAGCCGCTTCTATGGCGAGCGCATCGGTTGTGCCGATGTCTCCTTCGACCTCTGGCCGGGCGAGGTATTGGGGATCGTCGGCGAATCCGGTTCCGGCAAGTCGACCTTGCTGCGCTGCCTCGCCGGTATCGACAAGCCCGATCAGGGGCAGGTGCTGTTCCGCGGCGGAATCGAACCCCTGGACATCTATTCGGTCGCCGAGCAGGAGCGGCGCCGGCTGATGCGCACCGCCTGGGGCATCGTCCATCAGAACCCGCGCGACGGGCTGCGCATGGACGTCTCGGCCGGCGGCAATGTCGGCGAGCGCCTGATGGACAACGGCGCCCGCCATTACGGCAGGATCCGCGAGACCGCGCTCGACTGGCTGCAGCGCGTCGAGATCGCCGCCGGCCGCATCGACGACCGGCCGCGCCAGTTCTCCGGCGGCATGCAGCAGCGCCTGCAGATCGCCCGCGTGCTGGTCTCCGAGCCGAAGCTCGTCTTCATGGACGAGCCGACCGGCGGCCTCGACGTCTCCGTCCAGGCCCGCTTGCTCGACCTGCTGCGCGTGCTGGTGCGCGATCTCGGCCTCGCCGCGATCATCGTCACCCACGATCTTGCCGTCGCGCGTCTGCTCACCGACCGGCTGATGGTGATGAAGGATGGCCGCGTCGTCGAGCAGGGCCTGACCGACCAGGTCCTCGATGATCCCCAGCACGCCTACACGCAATTGCTCACTTCGGCGGTGCTGACGGTATGAGCGCCGTCACATCCTCGTCACCGCGCCGGCACAAGGCACTGACACCATGACCACGATGATTCACGTCGAGAACGTCGCCAAGGAATTCACCTTGCACAATCAGGGCGGCGTGCGCCTGCCGGTGTTCGACAACGTCAACTTTTCGGTCGCTGCCGGCGAGGCGCTGGTGCTGGCGGGCGCGTCCGGCGCCGGCAAGTCCAGCCTGCTGCGCATCCTCTACGGCAATTACCGGCCGACCTCCGGCACCATCGCCATCACCCATGGCGGCCGGTCGATCGACATCGTCTCGGCCGTGCCGCGCACCGTGCTCGACATCCGCCGCCGCACGCTCGGCTTCGTCTCGCAGTTCCTGCGGGTGATCCCGCGCGTCACGGCGCTCGACATCGTCCGCGACCCGCTGCTCGCCCGCGGCGCCACTCCTGAAGAGGCGAGCGAGCGCGCGAAAGCCATGCTCGCCCGTCTCAACCTGCCGCAGCGCCTCTGGGATCTTGCGCCTGCGACCTTCTCCGGCGGCGAGCAGCAGCGCGTCAACATCGCCCGCTCCTTCGTCGATCCCTCGCCGATCATGCTGATCGACGAGCCGACCGCCTCGCTCGATGCGGGCAACCGCAATGTCGTGGTCAAGCTGATCGCCGAGGCCCGCGAACAGGGCTCCGCCATCGTCGGTATCTTCCATGACGAGGCCGTGCGAGAGGCTGTCGCGACCCGTTATCTCGACATCACCGATTTCCGGAAGGCCGCCTGATGTCCACCATCCTGACCAATGCCCGCCTGATCCTTGAGGACGAGGTCGTCACCGGGACCATCGCCTTCGACGAGAGCGGCATCCGCTCGGTCGACCAGGGCCGTTCCTCCCTGCCGGAGGCGATCGACGTCCAGGGCGACTATGTCGCGCCCGGCCTCGTCGAGATGCACACCGACAACATGGAAAAGCACTTCATGCCGCGCCCGAAGGTCTTCTGGCCGAACGGGCTCGCAGCGGCGCTGGTCCATGACGCGCAGATGGCGGCGGCCGGCGTCACCACCGTCTATGACGCGATCTGCGCCGGCACGCCCTTCTCGGCCAAGGACTATCGCAAGGACATCTTCGCCGATGTGATGGATGCGCTCCGGCTCGGCACCGCCGAGAACGTCTTCCGCATCGACCACCGCATCCATATGCGCTGCGAACTGACCAGCCCGGACCTGCTTGGGGATATCGAGCCCTATCAGGACGATGCCCTGGTGCAGTTGGTCTCGCTGATGGACCACACTCCTGGCCAGCGCCAATGGCGCGACATCGCCCATTTGCGCACCTATGCGCTCGGCAATGGCAAGACCGAATCCGAGTTCGAGGAGGACGTCGTCGTTCGCCAGCGCGAGGGCCAGGCCAATGTCGGCCGCAACTGGAGCGCCGTGGTCGAGATGTTCCAGGCTCGCGGCATCCCGATCGCGACCCATGACGACACCACCATCGAGCATGTCGAGGCCGGCATCGCCTCGGGCGCGGTGATCTCGGAGTTCCCGACCACGGTCGAGGCGGCGGAAGCCGCCAAACAGCGCGGCCTCGCCACCATCGCCGGTGCGCCCAACGTCGTTCGCGGCGGCTCGCATTCCGGCGGCGTCTCGGTAGCCGAGCTCGCCGAAAAGGACCTGCTCGACGGTCTTTCCTCCGACTATGTCCCGGCGAGCCTGCTGCAAGCGGTGCTCAAGCTCAACGACAAGCACGGCATCGCGCTGCCGGCGGCGATGGCCAAGGTCACCTGGAAGGTTGCCGACATCCTCGGCTTGAAGGATCGCGGCCATCTCAAGCCCGGCCTGCGTGCCGACCTGGTGCGCTTCCGAGCGCTGGGTGCGACGCCGGTGATCACCACCGTCTGGTCGCAAGGACGCCGGGCCTTCTGAGCGCAGCATGATCGAGACCGCGCCGCGCTACGCGCTCTACTACGCTCCCGCCGCCGACAGCGCTCTCTGGCGCTTCGGCAGCGGGACGCTGGGCTATGACGCCGTCACCGGTGCGGATATCGACTTTTCCGTCCCGGAGGGCTGCGAAGAGGTCGATTGGTCGGACGTGACCGCCGAGCCGCGCCGCTACGGCTTCCACGCCACGCTGAAGGCGCCGTTCGAGCTCGCCAATGGCCGCAACGAGGGCGCCTTGCGTGCCTTTGCCCGCAATTATGTCGCCGGCCGTGCTCCGGTCCGACTCGCCGGGCTGTCGGTCAACGCGCTCGGCCGCTTCATCGCGCTGACCCCGTCGGAGCCGAGCGAAGAGCTGCAGCGCTTCGCCTTCGACATCGTCCAGGCCTTCGAGCCTTTCCGCGCCCCATTGTCGGACGCCGATCTGGCCCGGCGCCTGCAGAGCCCGCTGACCCCGGCGCACCGGGCCTATCTCGAAGCCTATGGCTACCCCTATGTCGGCGACGCCTTCCGTTTCCACATGACCCTGACCGGCTCGCTGCCGGACGAGCAAGTCAAGCCCGTCGCGGCGCTGCTGGCTTTGGCATACAGGGACGCCGTGCCCGCCCAACCCGTCACGATCGACCGCGTCGGCATCTTCAAGCAGCAGAGCCGCAGCAGCCGCTTCGTGCTGCTCGACAGCTTCCCCCTCGGCTGAGGCCGGGCGCAGCCATATCTCGCGAGGAGCCCTGTCATGGCAGGCAAGAAGCTCGGGCTTGCTCCCGTGATCGACTCGACCGCGAACGTTCGCGACGCCGTGCTCGGCCGCTATACCGAGATCGGCGCCCGCACCGTCTTCGCGGAATCGACGTTGGGCGACTATTCCTATATCGTGAACGATTCCAACATCATCTACACGACGATCGGCAAGTTCTGCTCGATTGCGGCCCATACCCGCATCAACCCCGGCAACCACCCGATGCAGCGGGCGAGCCAGGCGCATTTCACCTATCGCGCCAGCGCCTATTTCGAGGATGCGCAGGACGAGGCCGCCTTCTTCGACTGGCGCCGCTCGACGCCTGTCGCGATCGGCCATGATGTCTGGATCGGCCACGGCGCCATCGTGCTCGCCGGCCGCAGCATCGGCACTGGCGCGGTCGTCGCGGGTGGCGCGGTCGTGACCAAGGACGTGCCCGACTACACCATCGTCGCCGGCAACCCGGCCCGCATCATTCGCCGGCGCTTTCCGGAGGAGATCGCGGAGCGGCTGAAGGCGCTGGCCTGGTGGGATTGGGAGCATGCGCAACTACGCGTCGCGCTCGACGACTTCCGGGCATTGAGCGTCGAGGCGTTCCTGGAGAAGTACGAGGGCTGAGAGCCCGGCGCCGTCAGAACTGCACCCTCAAGCCTACCTGGGCGACATTCGCGGTGTAGTCCGAGCCCTGATTGGTCGAGTTCAGCCGCTCATGGGTGAAGCTGGCGCGGATCGCGAAGGTCCGGGTCAGCTTGTATTCGATCCTGGCGCCGATGGTCGACAGGTTCTCGCGCAGGTCCTGGCCGTCATATTCGGTACGGCTGAAGGTGGTGAAGCCGGTGACGGTCAGGTTGCGGCGGAGCGCATGCGCCACCTCGAGACCGACGCGGCGCGCCGTCGTGCCGCTCGAGCCGGGGATGGTGGTGTCGCCGAGCTCGGCTGAGCCGCGCAGCGTCACCGTGGTCAGCGGCGTCGGTGTCCACAGGATCGCGGCATCGCCGACGAAGCCGCGCAGGTTCCGCAGGCGGCCATCCTCGTATTTGCGGTCCTGATAGCCGCCGGACACCTCGCCGGTGAGCATGCGGCTGATCTCGAAGGTCGAGCCGAGGCGAAGCGTATAGCCGTCGGACGAGCGCATATAGCCGCTGGAATCGACCTTCTCGTCGAACTGCCGGGTGTCGACTTCGCCCTGGACAAAGGGCTTGAAGCCCGGCGTCACCTCATAGGCCGCGCGCAGGCGCAGGCCGTACTGCGTCTGGTTGCGGTCGGCCTGGCTGAGCCTGCGGCCATTGCCGAGCTCGGCGTCCTCGTAGTCCTGCCGGTCGATTGCGCCACGCAAGGTCACCTGCAGGCGGTTGAAATCGTGGGTGACGCCGGCCGCGGCGCCGTAGTTCCAGGTCATCGGCCGGCCCTGCACGGCGGAGGTCAGGTCGGGCGAGCCGGGGCGCTGCGTGTCGAGCCGCAGGCGCGATTCGAGCAGGATGCGAGTGTCGCGCGTCGCGTCGAGGCGCAGCGCCATGTTGCCTTCCGCATCCGGTCGCGAAGCGCTGTCGTTGCGATAATAGCGGCTGTAGCCGCCGCGCAGCATGCCGGTGAGTTCGTGCACGTTCCAGTCGGACTGGATGCCGAGCTCGCCCTCGGTGCGGGTGAACGGCGAGCCCTTGCTCGGCCCGGAAATGCGCTCGGGATTGTTGTCATAGCCGACCGAGCCGGTGATCGCCGGGCGCAGGATGACATTGCCGAGCCGCAGGCCGAGCGGCGCGTAAGGGTCCTCCTCCGGTCGCTTGCGCTTGCGCGGTTCGGGTGCCGGCGGGAGCGCCGGCGGCAGGTTGGACACCGTCCGCGGTGGCGCACGGAACTGGCGCTGGGTGACGCCGCGCAGGCGCGAGGACTGGAGAGGCTGGCTGGCGCGTGCGGGCTGGCCGCGCGAGATCGCGCTGGACCGGCCGCGAGGGGCGGGGGCCGCATCCTCGACGCCATCAGGCAGGGCGGACCCAGTCCCGGGGGCCGGGCTCGGCCTTTGCGCGACATAGTCGGGCGTGCCTGTCCGCAAGGTGGGTGTGCGTGCGCGTGCCGGCATATCGGCCGGCTGCGTCTGCGCTAGAGCCTGCTCCGGCCAGGCCGTCAGCCCGGCGACGCCGCAGCAGCCTGCGACGCCTGCCAGCCAGCAGATCTGGGCGAAACGGGACACGGGCGCGACGATGCTCCGGCGAGGCAAAGACATATCCGCGCCGCGTCGGCGCGCATGGTTAATGGAGTTAGAACGAAGAGGGTTAATGCCGCGTCAATGTGCCGGCGCCGGTGGCCAGGCGGGCCTGCGCCGTGCTAGAGGCGCGCTCCATGACCGCGACCATCAGCGCCTCCGCCCTTCGCACCATCGCCACCGAACGCGCCGGGCTCGACGCCTTGCACGAAGCGATCGGCAACGGCCTCGCCGAACCCTTCATTGCCGCCGTCGAAATGATCCGGGCTGCTTCGGGCCGGGTGATCGTCACCGGCATGGGCAAGTCCGGCCATGTCGGCCGCAAGATCGTGGCGACGCTCGCCTCGACCGGCACGCCCTCCTATTTCGTCCATCCGGCCGAGGCCAGCCATGGCGATCTCGGCATGGTCCAACCCGAGGATGTCGTCATCGCCTTGTCCTGGTCGGGCGAGGCCGCCGAGCTCTCGGCGATCGTCGGTTACACCCGCCGCTTCCGCGTCGGGCTGATCGCGATCACCGCCAATCGCGACAGCGCGCTTGGCCGCGAGGCCGACATCGCGCTCGTCCTGCCCAAGGCGCTGGAGGCCTGTCCGAACGGGCTCGCGCCGACGACCTCGACGACGATGCAGATGGCGCTGGGCGATGCACTCGCCGTCGCCTTGCTGGAGGCGCGCGGCTTCTCGCGCCAGGATTTCTACGTCTACCACCCCGGCGGCAAGCTCGGAGCGCAGCTCAAGACCGTCGCGACCATCATGCATTCCGGCGAGCGCCTGCCCGTCGTCGGCGAGACGGCGGCGATGGCCGATGTCGTTTCGATGATCACGGCCAAGGGCTTCGGCTGCGCCATCGTCATCGATGCCGACGGCAAGCTCACCGGCGTCGTCACCGACGGTGACCTGCGCCGCAAGCACGGCGCCGGCTGGGGCGGGCGTCTGGCGCGCGACGTGATGACCAGGGATCCGCGCAAGATCGCGCCGGACGCGCTGACCGCCGAGGCGCTGGAGATGGTCAACCGTTTGCGCGTCACCGCGCTGATCGTCGCCGATGCGCAGGACAGGCCTGTCGGCCTCGTCCATGTCCACGACCTGCTGGCGCTGGGCGTCGCCTGATCCTTAGCACCTGGCGAGGAGGCCTATGGCCGCGCTCGAATGGGATGATTTGCGCTATGTCCTCGCGGTCGCGGATGCCGGCTCGCTTGCCGGCGCGGCGCGCGAATTGCGCGTCAACCATTCGACCGTGCTCAGGCGCATTGCCGCCTTCGAACAGCAACTGGCCTTACGCCTGTTCGAGCGCCTGCCGACCGGCTATGTGCTGACGGCCGGCGGCGAGGAATTGGTCGCGGCGGCACGCAGCATCTCCGGCACCGTCACTGAGCTCGAACGCCGGATCGCGGGGCAGGATTTGCGCCTCTCCGGTACGCTTCGGATCACCGCGACCGACACGTTGATGGGCTCGATCTTGCCGGAGATCCTGGCCGAGTTCGGCGAGGCCCATCCCGGCATCGCCCTTGAGGTCGCGGTCTCCAATTTGATGTTCAACCTGACCAAGCGCGATGCCGATGTCGCCTTGCGTACCGCCGACAATCCACCAGTGACGCTGATCGGACGCCGGGTCGGCAGGATCGTCTTCGCGATCTACGCCGCGCCTGCCTATCTCGCGCGCCACGATCATGCCGACCTCGCCGAGCATCGCTGGGTCGGGCCGGACGACACGCTCGGCGGCACCTCGGTGGCGCGCTGGATGCAGGCGAAGCTGCCGAAGAGCGAGATCGTGCTCCGGGCCGATTCGCTCCTGGCGATGCAGCAGGCGGCGGTGGCGGGCTTAGGTCTGGTGGCGCTGCCCTGCTATCTCGGCGATAGCGTCCCGGCTCTCGCCTGTGTGCGCCGCCCGATCCCGGAGATGGAGACAGCTCTGTGGATCCTGACCCACGAGGATCTGCGCGCCGCGGCGCGGGTGCGCGCCTTCACCGATTTCGCCTATGGCGCCTTCCGGAAGCGCCGCGCCCTGCTGGAGGGCGAGATCACGCCCTCCGCTTGAGAGGATCAGGCCTCGACCAGCTTGAGGCCGATCACGCCGATCAGGATCAGCGCGAGCAGGCCAAGGCGCATGGGCGAGGCGCTTTCGCCGAGGGCGGCGATGCCGGCGATGGCGACACCGAGCGCGCCGATGCCGACCCAGACCGCATAGGCGGTTCCAACAGGCAATTGCTTCAGTGCCAGCGAGAGCATGACGAAGCTGACGATCGCCGAGACGATGCCAATCAGGCTCGGCCAGAAGCGGGTGAAGCCATCGGCCTGCTTCAGCGCGATCGCCCAGACGATCTCGAGCAGTCCGGCTCCGGTGAGCAGCAACCAGGGCATGAGATGTTTCCTTGGAACGGGGAGGACGGCGCCGGACTGGCGCCGTCAGAGAGCTGAAGGTCAGAAGACCTTGATCGCGGCGACGCCGAGCAGCAGGACTACGACGCCGGCAAAGCGCAGGGCCGAGATCTCGCGCTGGGGCAGGCGGAACCAGCCATGGCGATCGACGAAGAGCGAGACGATCTGCTGGCCGGCGACGGTCAGGCCGACGGTGGCGGCGGTGCCGATGGCGGGGATCGCGACGAACACGGTGGTGACATAGGTCGCGCCGCAGACCGCGCCGATCCAGCCCCACCAGGGCATGGTCCGGAGGCCGCCGAGCTGGGGCTTCGCGCCGCCTGTCAGCAAGGTCAGCAGCAGCACCACGATCATCGAGAGGGTCGCGACCGCGAAGCTGATCGTGCCGACGACGAAGGGCGCGCCGAGATCCTGTCGCAGCAGCCCGTTGATCGCGCCCTGTACCGGCAGAACCGCGCCGGCAACGAGGGCGAGCAGCATCCAGCCGAGCTTGGAGCCGGAGAGTTCCTTGGTCGCGCCCTTCTGGCCGAAGACGATCGCGATCACACCGACGAGCACTGCGGCTGTGCCGATCAGTGTGGCGGGCTTCGGTGCCTGCTGGGGCACGCCGAGCAGGCCGAAGCTGTCGAGCCCGAGCGAGGCCAGCATCTGGCCGGCGATGAACAGGCCGACCGCGACGACGGCGCCAAGCCTCGGGAAGACCAGGATGGTCGAGGCGACATAGAGCGCCGTCGCGACGCCGCCGATCGCATGCCACCAGGGCACGGCTCGCAGTCCGCCGAAAGCGGCGGCCGTGCCGGTCGCGATCGCAACAATCAGCAGGAGGAGGGCGGCGAGGACGACCTGGATCGTCGTCGCGGCGAAGGGGCTGCCGGTCGCTTTCGACAATTGCGCATTGGCGCCGGCCTGCACCGCCAGCAGGCCGCCGGCGGCGAGGGAAAGCGGGATGAAGAGGGTATCCATGACGAAAATCCTGTCGGAAGCGATGCGCTCAGGCGTCGGCGTGCGCGAGCGCCGGCACGGCAAGGCCGCGCCGCACGGCGGGGCGGGCCGCGATCGTCTCGTGCCAGCGCTTGAGGTGAGGGGTCTCGGCGAGGCTCAGGCCGAGCTTGGGCAGGGCGTCGATCCAGGGCCAGACCATGATGTCGGCGATGCCGTAGCTGGCTTCGACCAGATAAGGCCGCAGCGCCAATTCGCCGTCGAGGACGCGCAGGATGCGGGCGGTCTCCCGCTCATAGCGTTCGATCGCGTAGGGCAGCTTCTCCTTGGCGAAGATCTTGAAATGCCAGAGCTGGCCGATCATCGGCCCGACATGCGCCGCCTGGAAGAAACTCCATTGCAGCGTCTTGCTTAGCGCCTGCGGGCCGTTGGGCTGGAGCACGCCGGAGCGCTCGGCGAGATAGAGCAGGATCGCGCCGGACTCGAAGATCGTCCGGTCATGGTCGTGGTCGACGATGACCGGGATCTTGTTGCTCGGGTTGAGCGCCAGGAAGCTCGGCCGGTGCTGCTCGCCCGCCTCGATGTCGATGACAGTGACGGCATATGGCAGCCCGGTTTCCTCGAGCATGATCGAGGCCTTATGGCCGTTCGGGGTCTGGTAGGTGTAGAGGTCGATCGGGGTCATCGGCTTGCTCCAAAGTGTGGATGCCGATGAGATAGCTTGTGCGATGGCGCATCACGATATGTGATGTTGCCTTGAGATTATGCAGAATAGCACAGGTCTCGCCTGAGACTGGTGGTCCCCCCCTTCCTGGCCGGGCCTGTCGCGCCGGCCGGGAAAGAGATGGATCAGATCGCGCGCTTGCCGATGATGGCGAAGCGCAGCTTGCTTGAGAGGAAGTCGATCGCGGTCACCGCCGCCAGGACCAGCAGGATCAGGAACGAGACCTGCTGCCATTCGAGCGTGCGGATGGTCTCGGCGAGATAGAGGCCGATGCCGCCGGCGCCGACGATGCCGATGATGGTCGAGGAGCGGGTGTTCGACTCGATGTAGTAGAGCACCTGACTGGCGATCACCGGCAGCACCTGCGGGATCAGGCCGAAGCGGATCTCGTGGAACTTGCCGCCGCCGACCGAGGTGACGCCCTCGACGGGCTTGCGGTCGGCAGATTCGATCGCCTCGGAGAACAGTTTGCCGAAGGCCCCGAGATCGCTGGTCATGATCGCGAGCATGCCGGCGAAAGGGCCTAGGCCAACGACATTGACCCAGATCAGAGCCCAGATCAGCGCGTCGACGCCGCGCACCGTGTCCATCGAGCGGCGCGCCAGGAAATGCACGACGCGGTTGGCGACGACGTTCTTGGCGGCGAGGAAACCGAGCGGGAAGGCGAGGATCGCCGCCAGGATCGTGCCGAGGAAGGCGATGGCGATGGTCTCGAACAGCGCCTTGATGAAGATGATAGCGCGAGCGAACGAGCCGGGATCGGGCGGCAGCATCAGCACCACGAAGGTGCCGAGATTGGAAAAGCCGCTGAGGATCTTCCAGAGCGAGGTCTCGAGCGTCGTCAGCCCGTAGAGGAAGAGCCCGAGGAGACCGCCGACGACGGCGATCGTGATCAGCTTCGTCTTCAGCGAGCCGTCGATCGCGGTCTTGTGGCGGGCGATCAGCGCGGCGCGGTCGGCAGCGGAGAGGGCGAGCGTCATTTGCCGTGCTCCAGGCTGAGCAGCGCATGGCGCAGGCGCTCGGTTCCGTAGTCGATCAGCATCACCGTGACGATGATCAGCAAGAGGATGGCGCTGACATCGGTGAAGTAGAATTTGCGGATCGCCTCGATCAGGTCCTGCCCGATGCCGCCGGCGCCGACGAAGCCCATGATCGAGGCGCCGCGGACGTTGATCTCGAAGCGCAGCAGCGCGTAGCTGGCGAAGTTCGACAGCACCTGCGGCACCACGGCAAAGCGGATGGTCTGCCACCAGCCGGCGCCTGTGGCGGTCAGACCGTCGACCGGCTTCATGTCGATGTTCTCGACCACCTCGGAGAAGAGCTTGCCCATCGCACCCATGGTGTGGATGGCGATGGCGAGCACGCCCGGCAGCGGACCGAGGCCGAAGGCGATGACGAAGATCAGCGCGAAGACGATCTCGGGGACGGTGCGGCAGAATTCGAGGAAGCGGCGCGTCACCCAGCGCAGCCAGGGCAAGCGGCCGAGATTGCTGGCGGCGGCGAAGCAGAGCAGGAAGCCGCCGATCACGCCGAGCACGGTACCGACATAGGCGATCAGCAAGGTCTGCCAGAGCAGCTTCAGCCAGCCGTTGAGACCCCAGTACCATTCCTTGAGATCAGCCCCGAACGTGGCGAAGCGCAGCGTCGGCATGGTCTCGAGGATGTATTTCGGGAAGCGCCAGGCATTCGCGGCAAACTTCGCGATATCGACCTCGGAGCCGATGCCGGCGAGCACGACGCAGGCGATGAAGACCGCCGCGCCGAGCAAGGTCTGGAGCCGCTTGGCTGCCATTTCGCGCCGGTAGAGATCGGCATGAGCAGCGATGGCGGGATCGTTGCGGTCGATCGCGAGTGTCATGGGAGCGCTTCCACACATGTCGCAGGACCGACCGGAGCCGGTCCTGGACTGGGCGTCATTCTCGGGCGGAGCGAAGCGCAGGCCCGAGAATCTCGATCAGAAGATGCTCGGGTCAGGCCCGAGCATGACGGCTGTCAGAGTTACGACGACTTCTTCTTGCGGAGCGCGTCGACGAACTTGTTCAGCTCGATGATCGGGTCATAGGACTTGTTGTCGACGGCGACGAGCGGGCCCTGCTTGCCTTCATAGATCTTGTCGAAGGCGGCCTTGTCCTTGGTGGCGAGGTTCAGCACCGCGTCGCGGATCGAAGCCTTGAGCGGCTCCGGCAGGTCGGAAAGATAGGCCATCGGCGAGTTCACGATCTGCTCGGACTTGTAGATGATCCGGAAATCGTCCGCCTTGACCATCTTCTTGCGGTCCATGCGCAGCAGGTTCGATTCCTGTTCGTCGTTCCACCAGTTGGCAGCGATGTCGACGGTGCCCTGCTGCAGGGCGATGACCGCGTTCTCGTGGCTGCCGGTGTAGACGACCTTGCCGAAGAAGCTCTCCGGCTCGATCTTCATGCCGTCGAGCGCGAAGCGTGGCACGTTGTTGCCGGAGGTCGAGTTCGGGTCGACCAGGCCGAGATTCTTGCCCTTCAGGTCTTCGATCTTCTGATAGGGCGAGTCCTTCTTCACGTAGAAGACCGAATAATAGCCCTTGGTGCCGTCGATATTGGTCTCGATCGCGAAAGCGTCGACCTTGGCGCCGGTCATCAGGGCGCGGGCGAAGGAAGCCGGGCCGTACATGCCGATATGGATGTTGCCGGCGCGCTGGCCCTCGATGATCGCGGCGTAGTCGTTGGCGATGCGCAGCGTCACCTTGGTGCCGAGTTCCTTCGCGAGATAGTTCACGAACGGGGTGTAGCGCTCGACGACGCCCGAGGCGTTCTCGGAGGGGATGATGGCGAAGACGAGCTCGGGATACTTCGCCTTCCAGTCCTGGGCGAAGGCCGGGGCGGCGAGCGTCGCGGCGAGGCCGGCCGCGGCGAGCGTGAGGGTATGACGACGGGTCAGCATGGTGGTGCTCCTTTGGAAAAGTCGATGGTGAATAGTCAGGCGTAAGGGCAGGCCCGCGGGCACGCCGCCGGCTGTCTCAGGCGGCGTTCTGCTTGGCGCGTTTGGCTTCCTGGCTGGCAATGGCGTCGAGCGCGTCGAGCGCCTCGGCACCGGCGTCCTTGGCCTCGATGCCATAGAGCTCGGCGGCGAGCTCGCTGGTCAGCGCGTGCGGCGGGCCGTCGAACACGACCTTGCCGCCGGCCATGCCGATCAGGCGGTCGCAATACTTCGCGGCGATGTCGAGATGGTGGAGATTGCAGACCACGGTGATGCCGTCCTCGCGATTGATGCGGAACAGCGCGTCCATGACGACCTGGGTGTTGCGCGGGTCGAGCGAGGCGATCGGCTCGTCAGCAAGGATGATCTTCGGCTCCTGCACCAAAGCGCGGGCGATGGCGACGCGCTGCTGCTGGCCGCCGGACAGCGTTTCGGCGCGCTGGGCGAGCAGATGGCCCATGTCGAGCCGCTCGAGCGCGGCGATGGCGCGGACCTTGTCGTCCTGTGAGAAGCTCTTGACCAGCGTCAGCGCGGCGGAGCGATGGTTGAGGCGGCCGAGCAGGACATTGGTCAGCACGTCCAGGCGGCCGACCAGGTTGAACTGCTGGAAG
Source organism: Bosea sp. 29B (assembly GCF_902506165.1). Lineage (NCBI taxonomy): Bacteria > Pseudomonadati > Pseudomonadota > Alphaproteobacteria > Hyphomicrobiales > Alloboseaceae > Allobosea > Allobosea sp. 29B. Next base: position 1,905,187 of record NZ_LR733817.1, on the reverse strand, counting down.
ATCATTGCGGTATCGCGTCGCCAGGCCCGCAGGGCCGCGCCGCGCAGGGCGGTGACGTCGCGCTCCTCGCTGAGGATGCGGCCTTCGCTGGCGTCGGCGAGGCGGTTGAGCATGCGCAGCAGCGTCGACTTGCCGGCGCCCGAGCGGCCGATGATGCCGACCATCTCGCCGCGTGGAATCGACAGGTTGACGTTGTCGACGGCGGCTTTACCGCCGAAACGCTTGGTCAGACCCTCGATACGCAGCATCAACACTCTCCCGCGATTGCGGGATGATGCGGTATCGGCGGCAGATGACAGCGCCGTGACAGGAGGCGGAGCATTCCGGGACGGTCAAGGCGGAAGGCCGGTCATCGACCGTCAACCATATCGCCCGCACTCGCAGGCGAAGCTGGAATGTCAGGCCGCGCGCAGCAGCAGGTCGACGCAGGCGGCGACATAAGCCTTGCGCGCCGCATCGGGAACCGGATCGATACCGAGCAGGCCGCGGACCTGATGGAAGCCGCGCAGCATGCCGATGAATTGCTCGGCGAGCCTGTCGGCTTCTTTGCGGGCGAGTGGTCGCGGCAGGCCATCACCCGATCGTGAACGCTGCGCGAGCAGGGCGGAGAGTTCCGTGATCATCCGTCCGGCGCCGGCCTCGTAGGCGGCCTGGCCCAATTCGGGAAAGCGAGAGGCTGCCCCGATGATCAGGCGGTGCAAATCGAGCGAGGCCGGGTGCAGCATCATCGCCAGCGCATCCTCGCCGAGGCGCAGCAGGATGGTGCGCAGATCGCCGGTTTCGCTCGGCGGCCGGCGCAGCGGAATCGTCAGCTTTTCAGTGAGTTCGGAGCAGATCGCCAGGAACAGCGCCTGCTTGTCGGCGAAATGGCTGTAGATGGTCTGCTTGGAGACGCAGGCGCGCTGGGCGATCTGGTCCAGGCTGGCGCGGTCGAAGCCCTCGGCCAGGAACGTTTCCGAAGCGGCCTTGGTGATCGCGTCATGTTTATCCGGCCGCGATTTTTCGGCCGGCATCGGTCTTGCTTCTGCAGCGGTGGCGCTACCGCGTCCGTGCATTGATCATTCCGTCACGCTTCCGCCCTTAAAGGGTGCTTATCAAACTAGACCGTCCAGTCTAGAATATGTCCGTACTCCCGGAGCGTCCAGCCTGATGCAGCGTTTTCTCCTCCTTATCCTGGTCGCCGGGCTGGCGGGCGGCGGATATTACGGCTACCGCAACCACTTCAAGGGCAGCGGCCAGCAGGCGCAGGCGCAAGCGACCGGCCCCGGGCAGGCCGCCGGCGTGCCGGTCGAGGTCGGCGCGATCGAGCTCTCTTCTGTCAATGAAGAGGTCGAGGCGCTCGGCACGCTCGCCGCCGACGAATCCGTGGTGATCGCTCCCGAAATGGCTGGCCGCGTCGTCGCGCTCGGCTTCAAGGAGGGCGAGAAGGTCGCCAGGGACCAGAAGCTGGTCATGCTCGACACCGCCATGCTCGACGCCGAGCTGAAGCAGGCCCAGGCCGATCTCTCGCTCGCCCGCGACACGCATGACCGCAATCGCTCGCTGGTGCAGCGCGGCTCCGGCACGCAGGTCGCGCTGGAGCAGGCGACGGCGCAGCTCGCCTCGCAGGAAGCGAAGATCCAGCTGGTCCAGGCCAAGCTCGCTCTGGCGACGATCAAGGCGCCGTTCACCGGCGTGGTGGGCCTGCGCGCGGTCGGCGTCGGCGATTACGTCTCGGTCGGCAAGCAGTTGATCACGCTGACCAATATCGACCCGATCAAGGTCGATTTCCGCGTGCCCGAGATCTTCCTGACCCAGGTCAAGGTCGGACAGCCGATCCAGCTCAAGGTCGACGCGGTGCCGGACCGGCCCTTCACCGGCCAGGTCTTCGCGATCGATCCCGTCGTTGACGTCAATGGCCGCGCGGTTCGCTTGCGCGCCACCATCCCCAATGCCGACCTCGTGCTGAAGCCCGGCCTGTTCGCTCGCGTCACCGTGGTGGTCGACAAGCGCGACAACGCGCTTCTCGTGCCGGAGACCGCCGTGGTGCCTGACGGCGTCGGCAAGGCGATCTTCGTCATCGAGAACGGCAAGGCGCGGCGCATGCCGGTCGAGCTCGGCAAGCGCCTGCTCGGCAAGGTCGAGATCGTGAAGGGGCTGAAACCCGGCATGCAGATCGTCACCGCCGGACAGATGCGCCTGCGCGACGGCTCGACCGTGGCGATCAAGGAGAAGGCCTCGGTCCAGACAAGCTCACTGCCGGGCGCCGTGCAGCCGGGCGTCGCGCAGCAATGAGCCTGTTCGAGCTCTTCGTCCGCCGGCCGGTCCTCTCGACCGTCCTCAGCCTGCTCGTCGTGCTGATCGGCTTCGTCTCCTATACGCGCCTGACGGTGCGCGAATATCCGAACATCGACGAGCCGATCGTCTCGGTGCAGACCGTCTATCGCGGCGCCAGCGCCGAGATCATCGAGACGCAGGTCACGCAGATCCTGGAGAACTCGATCGCCGGCATCGAAGGCATCGAGATCATCAACTCGACCAGCCGCCAGGAGCGCAGCCAGATCTCGGTGCGCTTCCGCCCGGACGTCGATCCCGACGTCGCGGCTTCCGACGTGCGCGATCGTGTCAGCCGCGTGCGTGGCCGCATGCCCGACGAGATCGACGAGCCGATCATCGCCAAGGTCGAGGCCGACGCCCAGCCGGTGATGTATCTGTCGCTGACCAGCAAGCGGCATTCGCCGCTGGAGCTGACCGACTTCGCCGACCGCTTCATCTCCGACCGGGTCCAGAACATCACCGGCGTCGCCGAGGTCCGCATCCTCGGCCAGCGCCAGTTCGCCATGCGCATCTGGCTCGATCGCGCCCGCATGGCCGCCTATGCCATCACCGTGCAGGAGATCGAGGCGGCGCTGCGCTCCCAGAACGTCGAGATCCCGTCCGGCCGGATCGAGAGCAACGACCGCGAATTCACCGTGCTCTCGCAGACCAGCCTGATCACGCCGGAGCAGTTCCGCGAGATCACGGTCAAGGACGCCAGCGGCTTCCCGGTCAAGCTGCGCGACGTCGCCAAGGTCGAGCTCGGCGCGCGCGAGGAGCGCAACGCCGCCTGGTTCGGTGGCGAGCCCTCGGTGACGATCGGCATCGTCAAGCAGGCGACGGCCAATCCGCTCGACGTCTCCTCGGGCGTCGTCGCGGCGCTGCCGGGCATCCGCGACGACCTGCCCGACGGCATGTCGATCGCGACCTCCTACGACACCTCGATCTTCATCGACCGGTCGATCAAGGCGGTCTACTCGACGATCGGCGAGGCGGTCGTCCTCGTCGTGCTGATCATCTTCCTGTTCCTGCGCTCGATGCGCGCGACGTTGATCCCGCTCGTCACCATTCCCGTCTCGCTGATTGGCGCCTTTTCGCTGATGTATGCGATGGGCTTCACCGTCAACACGCTGACCCTGCTCTCGATGGTGCTCGCCATCGGTCTCGTCGTCGACGACGCCATCGTCGTGCTCGAGAACGTCCACCGCCATATCGAGGACGGGATGGAGCCGACCAAGGCGGCGATCAAAGGCATCAACGAGATCGCCTTCGCCGTCGTCGCGATGACGCTGACGCTGGTCGCGGTCTACGCGCCGATGGCGTTCTCGACCGGGCGCACCGGCAAGCTCTTCGTCGAGTTCGCGCTGACGCTCGCCGGCGCGGTGCTGGTCTCGGGCTTCGTCGCGCTGACGCTGACGCCGATGATGTGCGCCAAGCTGCTGCGCCACGAGAACAAGCACAACTTCCTCTACAACGCCCTGGAGCGGTTCTTCGAGGCGCTCTCGAGCGGCTATCGCCGCTCGCTGCGCTTTGCGCTCAGGGTCCGGCCGGTGATCGTGCTGCTGGCGCTCGGCGTCGCCGGCGGCAGCTATTTCTTCTTCACCAACCTGCGTTCCGAGCTGGCGCCGGTCGAGGACCGCGGCACCATCACCGCGATCGGCGTCGCGCCCGAGGGCGCGACCATGGCCTTCACCGCCGATTACGCCCGGCGGGTCGAGGACTATTTCAGCAAGATCCAGGAGGTCGACAGCTACCTCGTCATCGTCGGCTTCCCCGACGTGACGCGGGCGATCGCCTTCGCGCGCTTGAAGCCCTGGGAAGAGCGCCACCGCAAGCAGCAGGACCTGGTCGCGCAGATCAACAAGGGGCTGTCGCAGATCCCCGGCATCCGGCTGTTCGCGACCAATCCGCCCTCGCTCGGCCAGGGCGGCGCCAACAGCAAGCCGGTCGAGTTCGTGCTGCGCTCTTCCGACAGCTATGCCGAGATCAAGCAGAACGTCGACCGCCTGATCGCCGAGGTGCAGGGCAATCCGGCGCTGACCAACATCGAGAGCAACCTCATCCTCGACAAGCCGCAGATCAAGGTCTCGATCGACCGCCAGCGCGCCGCCGATCTCGGCGTCGGGGTCGATGTGATCGGCCGCACCATGGAGACGCTGCTGGGCGGGCGCCAGGTCACGCGCTTCAACATGAACAGCAAGCAGTACGACGTGATGCTGCAGGTCGCCGGCCAGGATCGCAACACGCCGCAGGCCCTGCAATCGATCTATCTGATCGGCCGTGGCGGCCAGGTCGTGCAGCTCTCCAGCCTGGTCCAGGTCGAGGAGAACGTCGCGCCGAAGGAACTGATCCGCTTCAACCAGCTGCGCTCCGCGACGATCACGGCGGTGCCGGGCGCGGGCTATTCGCTCGGCGATGCGCTGAGCGTCCTGGAGCAAGGGGCCGCCAAGGTGCTGCCGACCTCGTTCCAGACCGACTATTCCGGCCAGAGCCGCGAGTTCAAGCAGTCGGGTTCCTCGATCCTGCTGGTCTTCCTGCTGGCGCTCGGCTTCATCTATCTGGTGCTGGCGGCGCAGTTCGAGAGCTTCGTCGATCCCGTCGTGATCATGGTCTCGGTGCCGCTCTCGCTCACCGGTGCGCTCGCCGCGCTCTATTTCTCCGGCGGCACGCTCAACGTCTACAGCCAGATCGGCCTGATCACGCTGGTCGGGCTGATCACCAAGCACGGCATCCTGATCCTCGAATTCACCAACCAGCTGCGCGAAGAGGGCCGGGAACTCGTCGACGCCCTGGTCGAGGCGGCGGAATTGCGCCTGCGGCCCATTTTGATGACGACGGGCGCGATGGTGCTCGGCGCCGTGCCGCTGGCCTTGGCGGAAGGTGCCGGGGCCGAGAGCCGCTCGCAGATCGGCTGGGTCATCGTCGGCGGCATGACCTTCGGCACGCTGCTCACGCTCTATGTCGTGCCGGTGGCCTACAGTTACATGGCGCGGACGAAGCACGGCTCGCGCCATGCCCCTGCCCAGGCCCATCCGCAGCCTGCGGAGTGACCGGCTATTCGGGTAGAGGATATCCGGATAGCCCATAGCGGAAACCTCTATTCGCTTTCGCCGCCGCCCGACGCTAACCGTCGCGGCGGCGGTGCCCAATGAGCGAGAACTCAGGTGCCGCCCGTGACATCAACGGGAGGAACGGCATGAGGACTGGCATCGGTTTCTGGCTCAAGGCCGTGGCGCTCGCCGCCTGCATGGCGAGTTCGAGCGCTCTGGCTCAATCCTTCCCGAGCAAGCCGGTCACCATGCTGATCCCGTTCGCGGCGGGTGGACCGACCGACGTGGTCGGGCGCCTCGTCGGCGAGCATATGAGCCGCACGCTCGGCCAGCCGGTGATCATCGAGAATGCGGTCGGCGCCGCCGGCACGCTCGCCGGGCAGCGATTGATGGCCGCGCCCGCTGACGGCCATGTCATCCTGATCGGCCATACCGGCACGCATGCGGCGGCGGTCTCGCTCAATCCGAACCTGAAATACCGGCCAGTCGAGGATTTTGCCCCGGTCGGGCTGGTCAACACCAATCCGATCTTCCTGACCGTCCGCAAGACCCACCCGAGCGCGACGCTCGCCGAGTTCGTCACTTGGGTGAAGGCGAACGAGAAGGCTGCGAGCAACGCCCATGCCGGCGTCGGCTCGGTCAGCCACACCACCTGCCTGCTGTTCAACACCGTCGTCGGGGTCAAGCCGAACGGCGTGCCCTATCGCGGCACCGGCCCGGCGATGAATGATCTCGTCGCCGGCCAGGTCGACTATCTCTGCGACCAGGCGGTCAACGTCGCCCCGCAGCATCGCGCCGGCACGATCAAGACGCTCGCCGTCGCCTCGGTCGCCCGGGCGACGGCGCTGCCGGATGTGCCGACCAGCACAGAGGCTGGCGTGCCCGGCTTCAAGGTCGAGGTCTGGAACGCGATGTTCGCGCCGAAGGACACGCCGGCGCCGGTTGTCGCCAAACTCAACCAGGCGCTGAAGGGCGCGCTTGCCGATGCGGCGGTGAAGGCCAAGCTCAACGAGCTCGGGGCTGAAATCCCCTCGGCCGAACTGCAGGAGCCCGCCGGTCTGCGCAGCTTCGTCGGCGCCGAGATCGAGCGCTGGGCGCCGATCATCAAGGCGAGCGGCGTCAGGATCGAGTGAGACTGCTTGATTATCGCATTTTCTTCATGCGAACCGGTATCCACTTCGCTCGAAAATGCTCTGGCTACTGCAGCCTGACCGAGACGCTCTCGCTGGCGCCGGCGGCATCGATCACCGAGATCCGGACAAAGCCCTTGCCGGGCGGCTGCCAGGCGGCTTCCCGGCGCTTCACCGCCGACATCACCGGAGCACCGTCGACCAGCCAGGTGAAGGGCGCGACGCCGCCGGAGACCTTGAGGTTGAGCTGAGGGCTGCCGTCGACCGCCGAGGCGGAAAGATCGATCTTTGCGCCTTCGGGCGGGAAGGCGAGCTTGAGGCCGGGTATTGCCAGCGCGGCGACCGTCTTCGGCACATCCTGGCGTAAGTGCCGAAGCGGTGGCGGCAGGGTCGCGCTGCTGGCGGCGATCGTGCCGGGCGGCTGGACGAAGGGATGGGGATCGAGGCCGATGCGGGCAAATGCGTCGAACAGGATCGGTGCCGCGACCACACGCCCGACGAGGCCGGGCACCGCGCCATTGTCAGGCCGGCCGACCCAGACGCCGATCGTGTGCTTGCGGTCGAAGCCGACGGCCCAGGCGTCGCGATAGCCGTAAGACGTGCCGGTCTTGTAGGCGATCCTGCCGGGCGGCGCATTGAGCGGCGGCGGCGCGCCGAGCAGGGTATCGGCGACATACCAGGCGGCGACCGGCTCGACGAGACGCAGCGGCGGTTCCCCTCCCCCCGCTTGCGGTGGGGAAGGGTTAGGGATGGGGGGGTGGAAAGCNGCCGGGCCTGTCAAGGATATCCCTCATCACATGACTAACAGCGCGCGGCGCCAGGTGCCTAAAAGCACCCAGCGCCGCGTTGCCGTTTAAAAATCTTACCGCGGGGTGGAGCAGCCCGGTAGCTCGTCAGGCTCATAACCTGAAGGTCGTCAGTTCAAATCTGGCCCCCGCAACCAATATACCAAAACAAATACCAAAAACCCCGTCGCAAACCGCGGCGGGGTTTTGTTTTGGCCAGAATATCCCACGCCAACAAAATCAAATACTTAGCATCGCAGGTTCAAATCTGGGGTCCCGCCCCTTGCAACCATGCGCACATCATAAGGGCGCAGCCGGGAGACTGTGACTTCCCACTATGCCGCGTGCGCGAGCCGATCCCCTCGCTGACCGCTCCTCACCCATTCCGGACATCGGGAGCGCCCGGTTTCGGGGACGCCGACGGCTAGGCTGAAACTGGCGCATACCCGAATTAGCGAATGTCACGTTTCCGGCGCTCTGGTTAAGACCAGCAGGCTGAAGGCTCGATCATGACGGCAGGCGAATTATCCATTCAGCGCAATGTGGGGTCGAGCCTGTCGCGCAGCCAGTCGCCGACGAGGCTGACGGCGAGCGTCGTCAGCACGATCGTGCAGGCGGGAGCCAGCATGATCCAGGGGGCACGGGTCAGGTATTCGCGGCCATAGCCGACCATGTTGCCGAGGCTCGTCATCGGCGGCTGCACGCCGAGGCCAAGGAAGGACAGACCGCTTTCGAGCAGGATCACTTCCGGAAAGGTCAGCGTCATCGAGACGATCAGCGTCGAGGCGATGTTGGGCAGGATGTGCTTGAGATAGACGCGAGCCGGCGAGGCGCCGATCTGGCGCACCGCGCCGGCATAGCCCTGTGCGCCGGCGGATATGGCGAGGCCGCGCGCGATCCGGGCATAGCGCTCCCAGCCATAGAGCCCCATCAGGCCGATGAAGAGCGGCAGCGCGTTGCCGAAGAAGGCGAGCACCGACAGCGCCAGGATCAGGAAGGGCATCGCCGCCTGGAAATCCGCCAGCATCAGGACGATCTGCTCGACGAGCCCGCGGAAATGCGCGGCGAGAAAGCCCATCAATGTCCCCAGCACGGCCGAGATGATGGTCGCGCCGAACGCCACCAGCAGCGAGATCCGTACCGAGATGATCAGGCGCGAGAGCACGTCGCGGCCGAGTTCGTCCGTGCCAAGCCAGTGCAGCGGATGGAAGGGCAAGGCCAGTCGGTTGCGCAGGTCGTAGGCGGTGAACCGGTAGGGCGTCAGCCAGTCGGCGAAGAGCGCGACGATGATGATGAAGGCGATCCAGACCAGCCCGCACCAGACGAGAAACGGAATCCGCTGCTTCGGTTTCGGCTTGGCCGCGTCGCTAGCGGGGACGGCGGTCACGGTGACATCAGCCATCTCAGTGCGCTCCGGCCTTGGCGCCGCTGCGCAGCCGCGGATCGAGCAGGCCGTAGAGCAGATCGACGATCAGATTGGCGCTGACCATCGTCATCGCGACCAGCAGCAGGATGCACTGCACGACGGCGAGATCGCGATTGGCCACGGCGACGACGAGCAGCCGCCCGACGCCGGGCCAGGAGAACACGCTCTCGACCACGACCGCGCCGGCGATCAGGCTGCCGACCATGAAGCCGACGACGGTGACCGTCGGCACGGCGGCGTTGGGCAGGGCATGGCCGCGCACGACACGGGGCCAGGGCACGCCCTTGGCGCTGGCGGTGCGGATATAGGACTGGCCGAGCACTTCGAGCATGGCGCTGCGCGTGAAGCGCGCCAGCACGGCGGCACCGCCGATGCCGAGCGTCAGCACCGGCAGGATGGCGTGGCGCCAGCTCTCCTGCCCGCCCGAAGGCAGCCAGCCGAGCTGGACCGAGAAGACCAGCACCAGGACGAGGCCGAGCACGAAGCTGGGGACGGTGAAGCCGGCGACCGCCGTCACCATCACGATGCGATCCATCAGGCTGTCGCGGTGAAGCGCGGCATAGATGCCGGCGGGGATGCCGATGCCGAGCTTGAGGGCGAGCGCCGGCAAGGTCAGTGCCAGGGTGGCAGGGATGCGCTCGAGTACAAGCTGCATCGCCGGGCGCCCATCGCGCATCGACTGGCCGAGCTCGCCTTGGCCGATCGCGGAGAAATAGCGCAGATATTGCAGCCAGATCGGGTCATCGAGGCCCCAGGCCTTGCGGAAGGCGGCGATGGCCTCGGGAGGCGCATCGACGCTCATGATGATCAGCGCCGGGTCGCCCGACATCCTGAGCACGACGAAAGCGAAGGTGACGACGAGCGCGACCGTCAGCGCAGCCCGGCACAGCCGGATGAGGAGGAAACGCAGCATCAGCTCGCCGCCTTGAGGAAATTGGCCTGGTCGTGGGCGACATGGCAGGCCGTGAGGCGCCCGTCCGGCAGCGGCAGCAGGGGGGGGCTTTCGACCGTGCAGCGCTCGCGAGCCGCATGGCAGCGGGGGTGGAAGGCGCAGCCGGAAGGGCGCGCCGCCGGATTGGGCGGATCGCCTTGCAAGACGATGCGCGGGCGGGCGCGGCGGCCCGGCACCGGCGAGGCCGAGACCAGCGCTTCGGTATAGGGATGCGCCGGGCTGGCGAGCAGGAGATCGGCATCGCCTTCCTCGACGATGCGCCCGAGATACATCACCGCGACGCGATGGCTGACCTGGCGGATCACTTTCAGGTCGTGGCTGATGAACAGCAGGCCGAGGCCGAGCTCCTGCTGGAGGTCGACCAGCAGGTTGACGACCTGCGCCTGGATCGAGACGTCGAGCGCCGAGACCGGCTCGTCGCAGACCAGCAGGTCCGGCTTGGTCGCCAGCGCCCGGGCGATCACGGCGCGCTGGCGCTGGCCGCCCGACAGCTCATGCGGATAGCGGTTACCCTGGTCGGCGCGCAGGCCGACCGCCTGCAGCAAGGCTGTCGCCATGGCATCGCGCTCCCCGGCCTCGCCGATGCCGTGAACGTCATAGGGTTCGCGCACCTGTTCGAGGATGGAGAGGCGCCGGTCGAGAGCGCCGAGCGGGTCCTGGTAGATCATCTGCATGCGCGCCCGCATCTGGCGCCAGGCCAGCGTGCCGACCGGCGGGATCGGGGCGCCCTTGAACAGCACGTCGCCATCGTCAGGCGGCTCCAGCCCGAGCGCGAGCCGCCCGGTCGTCGACTTGCCCGAGCCGGATTCGCCGACCAGGCCCAGCGTCCGGCCGCGTTCCACCGTCAGCGAGACCCCGTCGACGGCGCGGACATCGACCGATCGACCAAGCAGGCCCTGCCGCATGGCATAGCGACGGGCGACGCCTCGCACCTGAAGCAGAGGGGCAGTGTTCATGCGTAGACCGGCTCCGGCTGGCGCTGTGGCTGCGCCAGCGGCGGCGTCATGATGCAGGCGGCCCGCCGGTCCGCCGCTTTCGAGGCGAGCGGCGGAACCTGCATGTCGCAGGCCTCGACCCGGCGCGGGCAGCGCGGCGCGAAGGAGCAGCCCGGCGGCAGGTTCCAGGGCTCGGGCACGTTGCCCTCGACCGGGACGAGACGCCGGCGCACGCCTTCGAGCGGCGGCAAGGCGGCGAGCAAGCCCTGCGTATAAGGGTGCAGCGGCTGCTCGAAGAGCGCCTCGGATGCCGCCGTCTCGATGATGCGGCCGGCATACATCACGCAGACGCGGTCGCAGGTCTCGGAGATCACACCGAGATCGTGGCTGATCAGGACCAGGGCCATGTTGGTTTCGCGCCTGATCCTGGTCAGTAATTCGAGGATCTGCGCCTGGATCGTCGCGTCGAGCGCCGTTGTCGGCTCATCGGCGACCAGGATGTCGGGCTTACCGGCCAGCGCCATGGCGATCATCACGCGCTGGTTCTGGCCGCCGGACAATTCGTGCGGGAAGGCGTCGAGCCGGCGCGCTGCGTCCGGGATACCGACGAGATCGAACAGGCGCTTCGCTTCGGCGCGGATCGCCCTGCCGGAGAGCCCGCCATGCAGCGCCAGCGCCTCGCCGACCTGCCGGCCGAGCCTGATCACCGGGTTCAGCGCGCTGGCCGGATCCTGGAAGATCATGGCGATGCGGCCACCGCGGACACTGTCGAGCGTGGCCGGCGCCGCGCCGATCAGTTCGCGCCCATCCAGCATGACGCTGCCGGAAATCGTCGCCTTCTTCGGCAGGAGGCCGAGGGCCGCGAGCCAGGTCACCGACTTGCCGCAGCCGGACTCCCCAACGAGGCCGACAGCCTCGCCGCGATGAATGGCGAGGTCGATGCCGTGCAGCACCTTGACGCCGTCGAACGAGACCGCAAGGTCGCGAATGGCGACGAGCGGGCTCGTCTCACGACTGGTGAGACCGGTCATGGCGACCTCCTCGAACATCCAAAAAGAAAACGGCGCGACCCGTGAGGTCACGCCGTCGATGATGCCGGCTTCAGCTGCGCCCGCCCCAGTTCTCGGCACGGAAGTCCATGGCGAAGGCGGGCGAGGCTTTCCAGGCGAGCGCCTTCGGCTTGGCCGTGAAGGTCGCGTTCTGGTGCAGCACCGTATAGGCCGGGTCCTCGCGCTCGGCGATTTCCAGCATGCGGCGGAAGGCGGCCTTGCGGCGGGCGCGATCCGTCGAGGTCTCCAGCTCGACCGAGAGTTGGTTCAGCTCGGCATTGGTCCATTCGCCGGCCTGCTGCTGCTGGCCATTGGGGCCGTGCTGGCTGACCATCGACGAGACCGGGTCATTGAAGGGCGCCGAGTTCGACCAGTCGCGCACCGCGCGCGTCGGGGTCCGCTCCAGGATCTGCTGCCAGTTCTCCTTGACCTGGATCTCGACGTTAAGCCCCGCTTCCTTCCACATCTCGGCCAGGATCTGCGCGGTGGCGGTCTGGTTGGTGTAGTAGTTGTTCAGCAGGCGGTAGGGGATCGGGTCGCCCTTGTAGCCCGACTGCTTCACCAGATCCTTGGCGAGCTTGAGGTCGAAGGCCGGCACCGACCAGTCGGAGACGAACATGTCGCCGTAATAGGGCCATTGCAGGCCCTTCGGCACCACGGTGCGTCCGGCCCAGAGCGAGTCGACGATGGCCTGCCGGTCGATCGCATGGGTCATGGCCCGGCGGACGAGCGGGTTCTGCAGCTGCGGGTGGTTCTTGTCGAACACCGTCAGGCGGTGGTTCAGGATCGTGCCGCCCTGGACCTCGAAGGCCGCGTTCTTCTCGATCTGCGAGATCTGGTCCGGCGGGATGTCGCAGGCGAACTGATACTGGCCCGAGAGCAGGCCGTTGATGCGCGACGCCGTCTCCGGCACCTCGACGAAGCGGATCGACTTCAGCGGCGGGCGGCCGCCCCAGTATTCGTCGTGGGCTTCGAGCAGCAGCGAGACGTCCGGGCGGTATTCGGCGACGCGATACGGGCCGGTCGTGACGGGCTTCATCGCCCAGTCGCTATAGGTCTTGGCTTCCTCGAAGGCGCGGCGGTTCATGATCTCGCTGCCATAGCGCGAGATGCGGCCTTCCATGGTGACATCAGGCGTGCCGTTGACGAAGCGGACCGTGTACTTGTCGATGACCTGGATGCCGAGCAGCGCGGGCCAGGAGCGGCGCGCGACAGCCGGAACCTCGGCCGGCAGCTCCTTGCTGGCGCGGCCGCCGCCGACGACGAAGTCGACGGAGATGGTCTTGCCGGCGGCGGGCTGCGTCTCGCCGAACATGCGCTCCTTGCCGAAGGTGAAGGCGACGTCCTCGGCGGTCAGCTCATCGCCATTATGGAATTTCACGCCCCGGCGCAGCTTGAGCTCGACCGTCTTGTCGTCGATGCGCTTCCACTCGGTGGCGAGACCCGGCACGCTTTCCAGATTGCCGGTCCAGTTGCGGCCGATCAGCCCTTCCCAGAGCGAGGAGAAGAAGACGCGCTCGCCGACATTGGACTGCTCACGCAGCACGTCGAGCAGGTTCGAGTTGGCGATCTTCTGAACCGCGATGGTGATCGAGGGGCGATTATCGGCCTGCGCGATCGCAAAGCGCGAGGGCAGGATGAGGGCAGAACCGCCGAGCGCTATTGCGCTGCGACGCGTGAGGGAGCCGACCATGACTGGTCTCCTGTTTCGGTTGCGTTGGGATTGCGCTCCTCGAGCCCGCGCGGGCTGGAGCGGAAATGGGTCAGCGTCCGGTCGGCATGGGTCAGCCGCCAGGACAGCGCCTTCTGGGCGTAGTCGCGCACCAGCGCCGCATAGGCCGGATCGTCCGCCAGGTTGATGAACTGATTGGGGTCGTTGCGGAGGTCGAAGAACAGCGGCGGCAGGGCGGCGAAGTGGACGTATTTGTAGTTTTCGTCCTGGATGACGCAGAGGCTGGATTCATCCATGCCGAGCCCGAGCACCTTTTCCGGCTCGGAATAATGCACGTCGCGGAAATCGTATTCGTAGTGCAGCTCGGTGCGCCAATCCGCCGGGCGGATACCCTGCGTGAACGGCATCACCGAGTGTCCGTCGCAGGCGCGCGGCGCCTCGCCGCCGAGCCAGTCGAGGATCGTCGGCATCACGTCGACGCTCTCGGTGAAGGCCTCCTCGATGGCGCCGCGGCGGCCGGCGGCGCCCTGGGGGTCCTTGATGACGAGCGGGATGCGGAAGCTCTCGTCGTGGAAGCCGATCTTGCCCAGCAGGTGATGGTCGCCGAGCTGCTCGCCATGGTCGCTGGTGAAGACGACCAGCGTGTCGTCCCATTGCCCGGTCTCGTCGAGATAGGCGAAGACCTGGCCGAGGCAGTCGTCGATCTCGCTGATCAGCCCGCAATAGGTTGCGCGCATCTGGCGGATCTCGGCCTCGTCGAGCGTCGCGCCCGAACCTTCCGCGCCATGGAAGAACGAGCCGCGCGAGATCGCGTCGACATAATATTTGATCAGCGGGTGCTGGGCGCCTTCGGCCTCGGGCGATTCAGCCCGGATCGGCGCCGGCATGTCCTGCGGCCGATACATGTCGTGATAGGGCGCCGGCGCGACGAAGGGCGGATGCGGCCGGTAATAGCCGAGATGCAGGAAGAAGGGCCTGCCGGCGCGGCCCTTGAGATAGGTCAGCGCGCGCTCGGTGAAGAAGGACGAGTCGGAGAGTTCCTTGGGGATGCGCGCCGGGCGCTCGGTGGCTCCGGGCACGGCATCCTCGCCCTCGGGCAGCCAGATGTCCTCGCGGTTGGGCGGTAGCTCGAAACCGTTCTGCGCCACCCAGCCGAAATAGCCGTCCATGTTCGGCTCGAAGGCGCCGACCGAACGGAAGCCGTCCATCAGGTCGCCGAGCACGAGGAAACGCGGGTCCTGCTTCGCGGTCGAGCGCGGGTCCGGAGTCGTCGTGGTGTAGCCGATCAGCGCCGGATCGTAGCCGATGGCACGCAGCGCCTTGCCGAGGTTGAAATGCCGCTGGTCGAGCGGGACGGTGTTCTGAACCGCGCGATGGTTCATCAGGTAGAGGCCGGTCAGCAGGCTGGCGCGGGCCGGGCCGCAGGGCACGCAAGCGGTGACGTGGTTGGCGAAGGTGACTCCTTCCGCGCAGAGCCTGTCGAGGTTCGGGGTCTTGAGGAAAGGCTGCTGGCCACGGGCGCGCAGCAGATGCGGTACGAAATCGGCGCGCCACTGGTCGACGACGATCAGAAGAACGTTTTTACGAGTCATGCTTGGCCTCTCGAGGTGGCGCCCAGCTATCCGCCGTGGATGACGCCTGCATGACCTGCGAGATCGATGTTCGGATGGCTGGCCCGTAGACACGAGCCCTCCCATGCAGGCCGGGGACGGCGCGGCTCCACGTCGCAGCTCGGCGCGGGGTCGACATGTGTTGTCGGCCGGAGCGGTTAACCGGCAGCGCGCTTGTCTCGGCAATTCCCGATCGGCCAACATCGGGTGCTTCGCCGTCACTGATCGCGAGCCGGCCGAAGAATGAGGGGC
The DNA here is from genome assembly GCF_902506165.1 of Bosea sp. 29B. Classification (NCBI taxonomy): domain Bacteria; kingdom Pseudomonadati; phylum Pseudomonadota; class Alphaproteobacteria; order Hyphomicrobiales; family Alloboseaceae; genus Allobosea; species Allobosea sp. 29B. The sequence goes on along the minus strand of NZ_LR733817.1, from coordinate 1,890,031 downwards.
AAGATACGGCGATATTTCTCGAAGACCGTCTGCCAGATCACGAGGTTGGCGACGCCCGTTTCGTCCTCGATCGTCATGAACATCACGCCTTTGGCCGAGCCTGGTCGCTGTCGTACGAGCACCAAGTCAGCTACATCGACCCAACGTCGATCATGGGAGGCGACCGCATCGGCGCAGGTCACAATCCGCCGGCGCTCGAATTCCGATCTCGGGAATGCAACTGGATGCTGGCGCAGAGTCGGCCCGATGTGGCCATAACCCTCTACCACCTCGCTGCCCGCTGTCGTGCCGGTCATCAGGCGGCCGATCGCCCGGGCATCCTTCCAGTGGGGAGCGGACCGGGGGATTTTCGAGGGAGGTTTGCACACTATCCGCGCGATTTGCTCAGCTCTCGCTTCGACGGTAATGAATTGTCGAAGCACTGGAATATCAACAGGCATATCTGCGGCATGATGCGATGACGGCAAAGAAGGGCGAGAGCGGGCAAAAGCGTCGTCCGGCGCAGCGCGGCAAAAGCAAGAAAGAGTCACTCCCGCTGTCCGAGCAGGCCTACATCGCCATCAAGGACCGGATCATCACCCTGTTCTTCGCGCCCGGCCAATATCTCAACGAAGCGTCGATCTGCGAGCAACTGGATATGGGCCGCACGCCCGTCCACCAGGCGCTGCAACGATTGCAGGCCGAAGGCCTCGTCGATGTCGTGCCGCGCAAGGGCGTGATCATCCAGCCCGACTCGATGGGGCAGGTGATCGAGATCCTCGATGCGCGCCTGGTCGTCGAGCCGGCAATCGCGGCGCGCGCCGCCGAATACGGGCGGCCTGAGGATGTCGAGGCTGCCCGTGCCATCCTCGACCATCACCGTGACGATGCCCATGGCGGCGGCCGGATCGACGCTTTCGTCGAATGCGACCGCGCCTTCCATTCCAAGGTCAGCGACATGTCCCAGTCGCGCATCCTCGGTGACTTCGCCAAGGCCCTTCATGAGCGCTCGATCCGCGCCTGGTATCTGCACCTCTGGCAGACGCTCGACACCGACGCATCCGACCGCCAGCACCGCGCCGTCCTTGCCGCGATCGAGGTGCGAGACCCAGGGGCGGCCGCAGCCGCGATGCGCGATCATCTCAGCGGGCTTCGCGAGCGGGTGGTTCTCCTGCAGCAGCACGCGCCAAAGCGCGTTCCCTCGCATGCCCGCTAGGCATCTTTCAGCGCGTTAGGCGGTAGCGCTCGCATTGCCGCGTGAGCGCTCGGACGCTGCGCTCGCCCCAGCCTCGACCCTTGGTTTCCTCGCCCAGACAAAATCTGGGCGCGGCGGCGCTTTGCGACTTGCATTAGACATCATGTGAAATATCATGATGGACATCGTAAGCGCGACAGCTTGAAAGAAGGGTCCATCATGCAGCTCCCCGCCGGCGCTCCGAGCCTCGAGGAAATCCTGATCCAGACGAACGACATGCCCTGGCGGGAAAAGTCGTTGAAGGGCGTGCACGAGAAGATGCTGTGGCGGGACGAGGCGACCGGCGCGTCAGTCGCGCTGATCCGTTTCGAGAAGGGCGCCGGCATTCCCAAGCCGCATTCCCACGCCTCGAACCAGATGATGTTCTGCTTGTCCGGCCATTTCGAATACACGGCGACCGGCGTCACGCTGAAGCCTGGCAGCTTCTACTGCAATCCCAAGGGCAATGTGCACGGCCCGAGCCTCGCGATCGAGGAAACGGTCGTGGTCGAGATTTATGACGGCCCGCACTACCCGCAGACGCCGTCCTGGTACACCGACGAGCGCGACGCTCATTGATCGCCGGTCGAAACGAGGCCCACATCATGAGCAATTCCGCTTTCCAGCCAGCCGCCGCGCTGCGTGATCTGGCTCAGGCGCTGCTCGCAAAGGTCGGCGCTCCCGCTGACCATGCGAGTCTGGTCGCTGAGGCTCTGGTCGATGCCGACATCGAAGGCCTCGGCTCGCACGGGCTGATGCTGCTGCCGATGTATCTCGAGCGCATCGAGAAGGGCTCGGTCGATGCCGCGGCGAAGGGCGAGATCGTGGTTGATGCCGGTGCGCGCGTCACCATCGATGCCGCGAATGCACTTGGCCAGGTCACGGCCGAGCGGGCTTCCGAGCTCGCAGTCGAGCGGGCGGCGACGCATGGCCTCGCCGCAATCGCCGTGCGTAACGCCTTCCATTTCGGCGCCGCCGGGCGTTTTGCGCGCAAGATCGCGCTCTCCGGTCAGATCGGCATCGTGATGGCCAATACCCGCCCGCTGTTGCCTCCGCCGGGCGGGGCCGAGCGCGTCGTCGGCAACAACCCGCTCGCCATCGCCGTGCCCACGGGCGGCGAGCCGCTCGTGCTCGATCTTGCCATGAGCGCCGGCGCCATGGGCAAGATCAGGCTCGCGCAGAGCCGCGGCGAGCCGATCCCGGAAGGCTGGGCCGCGACCGCCGACGGCTTGCCGACGACCGACGCGGCCGAGGCGATCAAGGGCATGCTCTTGCCAGCCGCCGGCGCCAAGGGCTTCGGCCTCGCCGTGATGGTCGACCTGCTCGCGGGCGGGCTGTCGGGCGGCGCCATCGGCGATGCCGTGCGCCCGCTCTATGGCGATCTTGCCGAGCCTTATGCCAGCGCGAACCTCTTCATCGCCATCGATATCGCCGGCTTTCGGCCGCTGGCCGAGTTCGAGGCGGCGGCCTCCGGCTTCGCCGAGCGTATCCGGGCCTCGAAGCCTGCGCCCGGCGGGCCTCCTGTCCGCATGCCCGGCGACCGAGCCGCCAAGGCGCATCGCAATTTCGATGGCAACTGCCGCATCGCGCCGGCGACGCTTTCGGCGCTACGCGCCGCTGCCGAGCGGCTCGGCATCCCCTTTCCGTCTTCCCTGTCCTGATCTCGAGGAGTTCTCCCATGGCAAAGCAACAGATCACCAGCGCCAAACTGCGCCAGCCCAACGGCCATTTCTCGCAGGCCACCGCGATCGAAGCCCGCGGCCGCCTCGTCTTCCTCTCCGGCATGACCTCGCGCCGCGCCGACGGCTCGATCGCCGGCGTTGGCGACGTCTCGGAGCAGACCCGGCAGGTCTGCGAGAATCTGAAGGCTGCGGTCGAGGAGGCCGGCGGCACGCTCGATGACATCTGCCGCGTCGACGTCTATGTCCGCAACATGGAGCATTTCGACGCGATCCATAAGGTCAGGCGCGAGTACTTCACCGGCATCGCCCCGGCCTCGACCATGGTCGAGATCTGCAAGATGACCTCGCCGGATTATCTGATCGAGATCAACGCTATCGCGGTCATTCCGGACTGAGCCGCAGATGCGCTACGTCAACCTGCGCCATGATGGCGGCGAGCGGCTCGGCCTCGTCGTCGGCGACCAGATCGTCCTGCTGGAGTCGGGCGCCGGCGACCTCGTCGCCTTCATAGGCTTGCCGCACAACGAGCGGCAGGCGCTGATCGTCGCGAGCCTCGACAGGGGCGCGCGGCTGCCGCTGGCAGGCGCAGCACTGGCTGCGCCTGTGCGCCGTTTCCGGCGTGACGTGCTCTGCACCGGCTGGAACTACTGGGACCATTTCGAGGAGAGCAAGGGCAAGCGCGAGGGGCAGGATGTCGATCGCCCGAAGGCGCCGACCTTCTTCACGAAGTCGCCCGATGTGGTGATCGGCCCGCAGGACGACATCGCCTTCGACGCCCGCATCTCCTTGAAATGGGACTACGAGGCCGAGATCGCGATCATCATCGGCAAGGGCGGCCGCAGCATCCCACGCTCGCGGGCGCATGAGCACATCTTCGGTTTCTGCCTCGCCAACGACGTCTCGCAGCGCGACCTGCAGCGCCGCCATGGCGGGCAGTGGCTGAAGGGCAAGAGCATCGACGGCACCATGCCGCTTGGTCCTTTCGTGGTGACGCCGGACGAGATCGACCTGCCCAAGGTCAGGCTGCAATGCCTGCTCAATGGCGAGCTCATGCAGAACGCCGTGGCGGCGCAGATGGCCTTCCCGGTCGATGAGCTCATCGCCGAGCTCTCCTTCGGCATGACGCTGCATCCGGGCGACGTGCTGCTGACCGGGACGCCGAGCGGCATCGGCAACGCGCGCGAGCCAGCAATCTTCCTGAAGGCGGGCGACGAAGTGGTGGTTCGGGCCGAGGGCCTGGGCGAGCTGCGCAATCGCCTCGTCGAGCATGATCTCGCCGGGGATAGCGACGTCACACCCTGAGTGGCGCTTCCATCAAGCGAAAGGGCCGGTTCCTCGGAGCCGGCCCTTTTTCATGTCAGGCTGTCAGCTTGGCGGGGTTATCGCAGAAGATCGCCCGACGCCGGCTCTCGCTAAGCCCGGCGAGCTGCTCATGCGGCTTGATCACGCCCATCGGGAACGGCCAGTCAGAGCCGAAGACGACCCGCTCCGGACCGAACACCGAAGCCGCCAGATCGAGCAGCGTATCGTCATGGGCGATGCAGTCGACGCAGAAACGGCGCAATGCCTGTGCCGGCGCCTCGACTTGCTTGTCGACGCCCGGTCGTCCCGTGGCGAAGCCGCGCTGCCAGCGCCCGGCTAGGGCCGGCACGGTGCCGCCGGCATGGGCGAGGCAGATGGTAATGCGCGGATGGCGCTCCAGCACGCCGGCGAAGACGAGATGACCGGTTGCGACCGCCGTCTCGCTCGGATTGCCCAACAGGTTGTGCAGATAGAACGGGTCGAGCCGCCCGTCGCAGCCCTCGCCAGGATGCAGGAAGACGAACGCAGAGGCGGCATCCAGCGCCTGCCACAGCGGGGCGTAGTTGGCGTCGGACAGCATCAGCCCCGGTTCGCCCGTCGGCATCGAGAAGCGAGCTTCGGTGGCGGTGGCGCGCTCGCGCACGATCCGGGCGGCGAGCTCCGGATGAGCCACGGGCAGATGGAAGAGCGGCGCCAGCCGGTCCGGATGCGCGGCGGCGATCGCCGCGAGCCCGTCATTCAGTAACCGAGTCCAGGCCTCGGCCTGGGCTGCATCGAGCCCGGGACGATAGGTCGGCGGCGGAGCCGAGATCCAGGCCCGCTCGACACTCTGCTCGTCCATCCAGGCGATCAGTGCTTCCGGATGGAACAGCGCCTTTATGCCGATCGGATGGCCATCGATGACGAGCTTTTCGTTCGCCGCGTCCCAGCTCACCCCGGGGACGCTCGCGAGCGGCGCGCCGACCGGAATGAGATGGGCGTGAACGTCGAGAGCGATACGCTGGGCGGTCATGCTGGGGCCATCGCGAAGCGCGCGACATGTGCGGAAAAGCGGGTGAGGAAGCCGTCGAGGAACTGCCGCGTCGCGGGATCAGCGATCCCGCCTGAGGCGTCGAACAAGCCCTCGCGCATCGCCATGCAGACCTCGGGTTGCGGCAGCACGGGAACGTCGAGATGCGAGAGGATGTTGCGCAGGTGCTGCTGGGCAGGGGCTGTCCCGAGCGAGCCGCTCGCCAGGCCCGCGATCGCCGTCGGCTTGCCGCGCCAGGAGTTGGCGCCATAGGGGCGCGAGCCCCAGTCGATGGCGTTCTTGAGGGCGGACGGGACCGAGCGGTTGTACTCGGGCGAGACGATCAGCACGCCATCGGCCGCTTCGATCGCCTGCTTGAAGGCAAGCACCGCCGACGGCAGCGCGCGGTCCAGGTCGCGGTTGTAGAGCGGCAGCCCGGCGAGATCGCTCTCCCCAAAATCGAAACGGTCGGCGCCGAGCCGTGTGAGTGCCGAGGCCAATCGGCGATTGATCGATTCACGGCTGAGCGAGCCGACGAGCAGGACGATGCGGGGCTTTGTCATGGCAAGTCCATCATAGCGAGCCCATCAATGCCGGACTTCGCTGAACCAAGGCTTCAGCGCGATATCGACGAAGGCGACGACGGCGTAGAGAGCCATGCCGAGCACCGCCAGCGCCAGCAGCGCGGCGAAGGCGAGCGGCGTGTTCACTTGCGAATTGGCGACGAGCAGGAGATTGCCGAGGCCTTCGTTCGAGCTGATGAATTCGCCGATCACCGCGCCGATGACGGCGAGCGTGATCGCGACCTTCGAGCCGGTGATGACGAAGGGCAGGGCAGCCGGGAACTTGATCTTCCAGAAGGTCTGCCAGCCGGTGGCGCGGACCGAGGCGGCCAGGTCGAGCATCTCCGACGGCGTCGAGCGCAGGCCCGTCGCGGTGTCGACCACGATCGGGAAGAAGGCAACGAGCCAGGCGATGGCGAGCTTGGATTCGATGCCGGTGCCGAGCCAGACCAGGATCAGCGGTGCCAGTGCGACCTTGGGCAGGGCCTGCGTCGCGATCAGCAGCGGATAGAACATCAGGTTGAGCGTGCGCGACGAGGAAATCGCCACCGCGATCGGGATGCCGAGGAAGAAGGCGAGCAGGAAGCCGTAGACGCTTTCCAGCAGCGTCACACGCCCCTCGGAGAGCAGCAGCGGCAGGTTGTTGACCGTCGCGTTCCAGACTGCGAGCGGGCGCGGCAGCACCGCCTGCGGCACGTCGAACAGGACGATGTAGCCCTGCCAGAGCAGGAGCAGCAGGACCAGGCCGAGCACCGGATAGGCGACCCGCGTGACGGCTTCGGAGGAGATTTTCATGGCGCTGTTCGTCACGCGTGATGAAGGACGCCGAGCCCGGCGCCGGCTCGGCGCTCGTACTCGCTGAAGGCTGTCGTGAAACGCTGGCTCGCGGCCCGCGGATAGGGCAGCTCGATCCGGATCCGGTCGGAGACGCGGCCGGGCCGGGCGCTGAAGACGAGGACCTCGTCGGCGAGATAGACCGCCTCCGAGATTGAGTGCGTCACGAACATCACGGTCGCCCCAGTCAGGCGCCGGATGCCGAGCAGCAATTCGTGCATCTCCATGCGGGTGAGCTCGTCGAGGGCGCCGAAGGGCTCGTCCATCAGGAGGAGGGACGGTGAGTGGATCAGCGCCCGGCAGAGCGCGACACGCTGCTTCATGCCGCCGGAGAGCTCGTGCGGACGGCTCTTCAGGAATTTGCCGAGCCCGACATGCTCCAGGAGCTCGACAGCGCGCGCCTTCGCCGCCGCGTCGAGCCGTCCTTTGATCTCCATCGGAAAGAGTACGTTCGAAAGCACGGTGCGCCAGGGCAGCAGGTTCGGGCTCTGGAAGACGAAGCCGAAATCGTCCTGCGGCTCGGTGACCTCGCGGCCGCGGATCACGACGCTGCCGCCGCTGGGCTTGGTCAGGCCGGCGACGATCCGCAGCAAGGTGGTCTTGCCGCAACCGCTCGGGCCCAGCAGGGCGACGAGCTCGCCCTTCCTGAGTTCGTAGTCGACATCCGAGAGCGCGATCATCGCGCCCTCCTGCTTGCCGAAGACCTTACGGACGCCGACGAAGCGGCCGTAGATGTTGTCCGCCTCGTTGGGCGTGCTTTGCGGTTCTGCGGTGGATGAAGTCACGGAAGAACCGGCGTCGCGTGCAGCAAGGTCGCATCGTAGACGTCGCCGGCGGCCAGCTTGGCGCCGGGCAGGGTCTGGAGGATGAGCGATACGGACGAGGCCATCGCCTCGGGGTCGATCGCGCCCAGCCCCTTCTTGGCGGTGACGTCTGTCTTGACCAGCTCGCTCACGATCTCGATCTCTTCCAGGACGACATCCTTCTCGAGGCCCTTGTTGAGCTTGACGACGATGTCGGCGGCCTCGTCCGGCTTGGCGATCGTATCCTTCCAGCCCTTCAGCGAGGCCGCGATGAAGGCTTTGACCACGTCCGGCTTCGACTTGATCAGGTCATCGCGCACGACGATGCCGTTCGAGTAGAGCACGAGCCCGTCATTGGCGAGCAGGTAGGTGCGGGCGTTCGACGAGCCGACCGCCTTGGCGACGCCAGGCCTTGTCATCACGAAGGTCTCGACCGCCGGGATCTTCTTGGCCGCGAGCATGCCGACGCGGGCCGACGGGTCGATATTGGTGAACTTGGCCGGCGTCTTGATACCCTTCTGCGCCATGAAGGCCTCGATCACCTTCTGGGTGAAGCTGCCGGCGCCGCTGCCGATTTCGAGCCCGGCGAGCTGGTCGGCGGAGCGAACATTGGCGCCGTCGCGCAGCGAGAAGATCGCATAGGGCGCCTTCTGGTAGATGACCGAGACCATTTTTGCGGTCGAACCGCCATTGGCCCGGGCTGCGACGACGCCGGCGACGTCGGAGAAGGCGATCTGCGCGGTTCCGGCTTCGATCGCCTGGATCGCCTGCGCCGTTCCCTGTCCGGCGATGATGCTGACGTCGAGCCCGGCCTGCTTGTAATAGCCCTTGTCGAGAGCGACGAACCAGGCGGCGTGACGCCCGAGCGCGCGAAAGTCGAGCGAGAAGGTGATCGGGGTCTGCGCCTGGGCAGGGGCAGCGGCGAAGCCCAGGGCGGTGGCGAACGCCCCCGCAAGGCTGGCGATGGCGGTCTTCCTCATCCAGTGCATCGGCATTCCCCTCTTCCGGCGAGCACAGCTCTTGGTCTGGAAGATGTCCGATCCACTGATATTTCTCAAGAGATATCTTTTGAAAATCACTCGACCGGGATGCCTGCCTTGGCGATGACCTCGCTCCATGCCTTGCGGTCGCGCGCGATGCGCATCCCAAGCTCCGCCGAGCCTGCGGCTGCGACGGTCACGCCTGCAGTTGCGAGCCTGGCGGAGGTCGCGGGCCGCGCCAGAACGCCCGTCACGGCCTGCTCGAGCCGAGCCAGCAGCTCAGGCGGCGTCGCTCTGGCGGCGAGCACCGCGAACCAGGCCGAGGTGTCGAAGCCGGGGATGGCCGCCTCCGCCACGGTCGGCACCTCCGGCAGCAGAGGCGAGCGGCTGGCCGAGGTCACGGCAAGAGCCCGGAGCTGGCCGCCTCGGATATGTTCGAGCACCGTCGGCAGGTTGTCGAACATCAGGTCGACCTGCCCGCCGACGAGGTCGGTCACCGCCTGGGCGCTGCCCTTGTAGGGGACGTGCACGAGCGAGATGCCGGTGGTGAGCCGGAACATCTCGGCGTTCATCTGGCCGTTCGAGCCGATCCCCTGCGAGGCATAGGTGAGGCCACCGGGTTTGGTCCGGGCGAGCGCGATCAGTTCGGCAAGGTCGCGCGCCGGAAGCCCGGGATTGACGACGACGACATTGGGGACTTGCCCGGTGACGCTGACCGGGACGAGGTCACGCTCCACGTCATAGGACAGCTTCTTGTAGAGCAGAGGATTGAGCGTCAGCGCACTCGAAGCCACGGCGAGCAAAGTGTGCCCATCGGGTGCCGACCTCGCCACGGCCGAGACGCCGATCGAGCCGTTCGCGCCCGGCCGATTCTCGATCAGCACCGGCTGCTTCCAGAGTTCACTCAGCCCCTCGCCAAGGACCCGGGCGATGATGTCGCTGGTGCCGCCTGCCATATAGGGCGAGACGATGGTGACGGGTCTGCTCGACAGGCCCTGAGCTCGCGCGGTCGCTGTCAGGAATGGCGCGAGGAGCGGCAGGGCAAGGAGGCTCCTGCGCTCGATCATGGTGCGGAAGGCGTCGCAGCGGCCGGGGTCTTCAGCTCGACGAGCACATTGCGATACTGCCAGGTGCTGATGTTCTCGAGCTCATGTGGAACGCCGGGCATGCGCCAGAGACAGGCGCCCGGCTTCTCGTCGGTCGCGACCTCGCGCCCGTCATCGAAACGCATGATGTTCTTGCCGTCTGTCAGCGGCACGATCAGATACGGCAATTCGTGGATATGGCGCGACTGAATCTCTCCGGGCTCGAGCTCAACGAGCCACACCCTGACATGCTCGTTCTCTAAGACGATCCTGTCGCCGATTGTCCCGATGCCACTGGTTTTCACGTCGGATTCCTCCACCTGAGCCGGCGCGCAAGAGTCCGCCGGCACAACGGTGTTATAAAATCTCTTGTGAAATATTTGCAACGTGATCGTCGGAAAGCAGATTTTTGTCGAATCTAAAGGGCTGCTCGTCACACATCGCGGCAATATGGCGTCGTCGCGATGTGCGTCATAGAGGCGATCGGCGCCGGCGAACGACCCCGGGACATCGGCCGAAGACCGAATAGATGGAGCGATCCCATGATTGAACGAATTGGCATGACGGAACGCTGGAGCGACGCAGTTATCGTTGGAGATTTGATCTTCCTCGCGGGCCATGTCGCCGAGCAGACGCGCGGACAATCCGTCAAGGTGCAGACCGAGGAAGTTCTGCTCAGCCTCGATGAGACACTGGCCCAGGCCGGCGTCTCCAAGAACAACCTGGTCAGCGTTACCATTTACCTCGCCGACATGGTGGGCTTCGCCGCCATGAACGAAGCTTGGGACGCCTGGGTCGCAAAAGACCACGCGCCGGCCCGCGCGACCGTCGAGGCACGCCTTGCCTATCCCGACCTCCTCGTCGAGATGACGGCGATCGCCTCCCGATAGTCCCGCGCCGGTCCCATCGGTTCTATCGCCAAATGCGAAGACGATCCGTCGGGCTTGATCGCTCGACGGAAAGATGGTGCGCGCCTCCCTAAACCAATCGCTTCTGTGGGCTGGAGGATGCCCTCTGGCTCAGCCCGGCCGGCTCGCGAAATCGAATGCCCATCAGGTGCATGCCGCCCGGCAAAGATGGCCTCGGGCAGGAGATCGCAATGCTCGCGAGCGACTCCAGCTCAAGGGTGCCAACAAGGTCGTCTTCTGATCGATCAGCTCTCCGGAAAAATTGGCTCTGCAGTTGGCCAATTACAGATCCAGAGGTCTGCTCTCGGGCCGAGAGCCAGAGTCCGCTCGTGGCGCGCTTCGGCCGAAAGAACATTGGCGACTGCCGTCGGGGAGCCGAGTTTGCTCCAGTCAGTGTGCCGAATATCGACGTTTAAGTCAGGGCGTCGGCGCCTGACGCAGCTCTTTGCAACGTGCCTTTGGCGCGCCGGCAATCTCGTGAATTAGAGGCGCGCATTGCGCTTTCGGCGGTTTCTTCGGAGCATCTCCGCCAGTTCGTCTGCCTGCACCTGCGTTCAAGGTTTGGGATGTCTCGCGATCTTGCCGATGTGCCTCGACCTGTTGGTGATACCACGTGCGAGCCGCCCTTCGCGCGAGCAAGCCCACTAGCTCGATCAGAGCCTTGTTAACAGCTGGATTGTCGCGATTGAGCGTCAGTTCGGTGCTCGGAGCATCCGTGCGCTGTTTCATAGGGCACCATTGCGCTTAGCAAGGTCACCACTATCCCGTTAGGATGGGACATGGTGGGGCGAGGAAGCACCAGTGAATTTGAGAGATATGACACGGACATCTCAGAAATCCGCAGATGTCGCATCGGGCGAAATAACGCGGGAGCTTCGAGCACCAGCTGCTGGTGCAGGAGAATTCACGGGAGAGGTGCGGGCCAAGGCTGACACCACGGCTTCGGCAGGCGTTCTTGATGCTCTGCGTCGATCGCCGTTGGTCGGATCCGAGCTGCATATGGAGCGCGAGCAAGCGGTGGGCCGGCTGGTCGATCTCTAAGCGGCTGTGTCGAGAGCAGACTGTGATCCCCAGCAAATATCCCAGCTGCACAGCCTGCTACGCAGCGCTGCGAAACAGGCCGCTACGAGCCGCCAGCGCCATCTGCTTTAGTAGTTCGTAACTGATTGGAAAATAACTCAATTTGAGATGATTGCCCGCCCCCCCGCAACCAAATATACTAAAAACCCCGTCGCAAACCGCGGCGGGGTTTTGCCGTTCATAACGCACAACAGAGAGACGCCGGCGCTCGGCAAGGCATCCTGGACGCGAGGAGAACGCGATTCCTCAGGCGATCTACGTTTCCTACTCATCGAGTTCGGCGAAAAATTCAGTGAGGCACGCCAAAGCACTCAGTGTGCCCTGATCCCTGATCTTCTCCGTCGCCTTGTTCACTCTCAAACGCGAAGCAGCCGCTGGTTCAGTTCGATAGAGCTTCTGCTCGACATCCGAGAGGCCCACCGACGCGACCAATGCAGCCATCCCTCTGCCAAGCTCTCGCGGCGAGGTGCCGAGGAAGCTTGAGAACTGCATCAGGAATTGCGAGCTGGCATGGCTCAGGCCACGCTCATAGCTAACATACTGCTGTTCACTGACATGGAGGGCCTGTGCTACCTCGGCTCGCTTCAACCGCGACGCAAGCCGAAGACGCCGCATTCGATCGCCAACGATACGCTTGAATTCCGCCCGCCAGTCGCGATCCATCGACACCCCTCGGTTCTGCTCCTTCAGCGTGCAACTCTGCATAGGATGCAGTCAATAGCTGCAGCCAGGGGTCGCCTGGCCACGGGTGGGGCGCGCAGGCTCGGCATTGGACTTACGTTCGCAGCAAGGGTGAGCATCATGCTGCCGCCTATCGACAGGGGCTGCAGCGTACTACTCTTCGCTTCAGATTGAGCGACACGGTCGAGGATGCGAGCCATGGCCACCAGAACAGCCGGACAGATCCATATCGGCATTGGCGGCTGGGTATTCGAGCCCTGGCGTGGGACCTTCTACCCCGACAAGCTCTCGCAGAAGCGCGAGCTCGAATATGCCGCGAGCAAGCTGACTTCGATCGAGGTCAACGGCACCTATTACGGCTCGCAGAAGCCGGAGAGCTTCGCGAAATGGCGGGCGGAGACGCCTGACGGCTTCGTCTTCGCGCTGAAGGGCTCGCGCTTCTGCACCAATCGCCGCGTGCTGGCCGAGGCCGGGCCTTCGGTCGAGAAGTTCGTGACCTCCGGTCTCAGCGAACTCAAGGAGAAGCTCGGCCCGATCAACTGGCAGTTCATGGCGACCAAGGCCTTCGACCCCGTCGATTTCGAGGCCTTCCTGAAGCTGCTGCCGAAGGAGGTCGACGGCATCAGGCTGCGTCATGCCGTGGAAGTGCGTCATCCGAGCTTCCGCTCGCCCGACTTCGTCGCGCTGCTGCGCGAATACGGCGTCGCCGCGATCACCGCCGGCGATTCCGACTTCCCGCAGGTCGCCGACGTCACCGCGCCCTTCGTCTATGCGCGGATCATGGGGACCAAGGAGGCGGAGGCGCTGGGCTATCCGGCCAAGCAGCTCGACGCCTGGGCCGGCCGGGCCAAGGACTGGGCCAAGGGTGGCGCGCCGGATGATCTGGAACTGGTGGCGCCTGCGGCGGAGAAGACGCCACGCGACGTCTTTCTCTATGTCATCAGCGGCGACAAGGTCCGCAATCCCGCTGCGGCGATGGCACTGATCGAGCGCGTGCGCGGCTGAGGCCTACTCGGCGGCCTGCGCCGCTGGCTCCTGGCAGACATCGACCCATTCTGCGCCGGTCAGCGCGGCCATGCGGTCAGGGCTGATGCGTACCGCGGTCTGCGTCGAGCCGGCAGCCGGCACGACCTCGTCGAAGACCTTCAGCGAGACGTCGCAATAGACCGGCAGCGGCGTCGATAACCCGAACGGGCAGACGCCGCCGACTGGATGGCCGGTGAGGGCGACGACCTCGCCCTGATCGAGCATGCGGGGCTTGGCGCCGAAGGCGGCCTTGGTCTTCTTGTTGTCGAGGCGGGCATCGCCGCGCGTAACCAGCAGGACGACGCGATCGCCGAGGCGGAAGGAGAGGGTCTTGGCGATGCGCGCCGGCTCGACGCCAAAGGCTTCCGCCGCCAGCGTCACCGTGGCGCTGCTGCCGTCGGTTTCGAGGATGGCGATATCGGGAGCATGCTGCGCGAAGAAGGCGCGGACGGATTCAAGGCTCACGACACATTCCTTCCGAAGCGCCACCAGATCAGGGATGCCACCAGCGCCGGCACGCCGAAGACGACGAGCAGGATCGGGGCCTCCTGCAGGAAGCTGTAGCCGGCCCGGGTGATGCCGACGATCAGATTGATCACCGAGGCGGCGAACCAGAGCGGAATGAACAGTTTCATCGCGAAGACGATCGGATGGCGCCCGCCCGTGTTCAGCCGCGGCGCGATCAGGAGCAGCACGCCGAGCAGGGCAAAGCCCGCGGCGATGACCTTGACGGTATGCATTTCACGATTCCTTCGGACGCAGGGACAAGGTTTCCCAAGCTGCGACGAGAATGAGGATCGCGGTCGCGCCCATGCTGAACCCGAGCGGCGGCAAGCTGCCAGCCAGCGGCGTGAGCAAAGCGAGCAGGCCGAGCCCGACCAGATGAGACAATGGATGCCAGCCGGCGGTGACCTTCTTGAACAACAGGTTGCCAAGAAGGTAGAGCGCCGGCCCGGCGATGATCGCGATCGCCGTTTTCATATCTGTATGGCCGCCGGGATGGGCGAGCACGAACTCGTCGCCGACCGCGACCAGGATGATGCCGGCGACGAGCAGCAGGTGGATATAGGTATAGGCGATGCGGGCCAGCCGGCCGGGATCGTCGGAGCGCGCGATCTGCTCGCTGGCGCGCTCGGCACCGATGTTGAAATAGATCCACCACATCGCCACCGAGCTAACAAAGCTGTTGGCGAAGGCGAGCACGATGACCGGCGTCATCGCCAGCTTGGCAAAGGTCGCGCCAGTGACGAGCACGGATTCGCCGAGCGCGATGATGACGAACAGGGCGCAGCGCTCGGAGAAATGGCCGCCCTCGATGGTCCAGTCGGCGGTGGTCGAACGGCCAAGGCCCGGGACATAGAAGCCGAGCGAGGGGGAGACGTATTCGAGGCCGAGAGCCAGTGCCCAGAAGGCGAAGCGGCTATTGCCCTCGGCGAGGCCGCCGGCGATCCAGAAGATGCCGGACAGGACGAGCCAGGCCGTGATGCGCTGGAAATTGCGGTAGTTTCCGGGGCTGTGCGGCTTCAGGCTCAGCATGGTGAAGAGTGAGCGGCCGATCTGCATCGCCGCATAGGCGCCAGCGAAGATCAGGCCCTTCTCGCCGAAGGCCTCGGGCAGCGAGGTCGAGAGCAGGAGCCCCGCGAACATCAGCGCGAACAGCATCAGCCGCACGGCGATGTGGTCGGGATCGAGCCAGTTGGTCACCCAGCTCGTATAAATCCAGACCCACCAGACAGCGCCGAGCAGCAGCGCCGCCTGGGCGAGCCCGAGCGCCGAGAAATGCTCGAGCAGCGTGTGCGAGATCTGGGTGATCGCGAAGACGAAGACCAGGTCGAAGAAGAGCTCGACGAAGCTGACCTTGTTGTGCGTGTGCTCCGCACGCGGGCGCAGCACATGTCGTCTGGCGCTGTTGCCGCTCATCCCGCCCCCACGCTCTCTATCTTGTGAAATCCTAGAGGTTGTCAGGAACCGCGGGCAAGGCTTGGATCAAGCCTCGTCATTCCGGCGCTCCGCTTCGCGGCCTGTCCGGAATGACGGAAAACTCAGCCAGGATTCACAAAGGCGGCTTTGCCGGCTTCAGTGCCGGAAGTGGCGATGGCCGGTGAAGACCATGGCGAGGCCGGCCTCGTCGGCCGCCTTGATCACCTCGTCGTCGCGCATCGAGCCGCCGGGCTGGATCACCGCGGTGGCGCCGGCCTCGGCCGCGGCGAGCAGGCCGTCGGCGAAGGGGAAGAAGGCGTCGGAGGCGACGACCGCGCCCTTGGCCAGGCTCTCCGGCACGCCGGCCGCCTTGGCGGCCTCGCCGGCCTTCCAGGCGGCGATGCGCGAGGAATCGACGCGGCTCATCTGGCCGGCGCCGACGCCGACCGTGGCGAGGTTCTTGGCGTAGACGATGGCGTTCGACTTGACGTGCTTGGCGACGCGGAAGGCGAAGCGCAGATCGGCGAGCTCGGCCTCGCTCGGCTGGCGCTTGGTCACGACCTTGAGCTCCATGTCGTCGACCACGGCATTGTCGCGCGCCTGGGCGAGGAAGCCGCCGGCGACGGTGCGCAGGGACAGGCCGGACTTGCGGACATCCGGCAGGCCGCCGGTCAGGAGCAGGCGCAGGTTCTTCTTGGCTGCGACGAGCGCGATCGCCTCCTCGTCGGCGTCGGGGGCGATGATCACCTCGGTGAAGATCTCGACGATCTTCTTGGCGGCCTCCGCGTCGAGCTTGCGGTTGAGCGCGACGATGCCGCCGAAGGCCGAGACGGGGTCGCAGGCGAGGGCCCGCTCATAGGCCTCGAGCAGCGAGCCGCCCTCGGCGACGCCGCAGGGATTGGCGTGCTTGACGATGACGCAGGCGGCGGTGCGGGCCGGGTCGAACTCGGCGACGCATTCGAAGGCGGCGTCGGTGTCGTTGATATTGTTATAGGAGAGCTGCTTGCCCTGGACCTGGCGGGCGGTGGCGACGCCCGGACGCTGCTCCGGCGTGCGGTAGAAGGCGGCCCATTGGTGCGGGTTCTCGCCATAGCGCATGGTCTCGGCGAGGCTGCCGCCCAGCGCCCGGAAGGCCGGCGAGGTGTCCCCGAGCTCACCAGCGAACCAGTTCGAGATCGCGGCGTCATAGGCGGCAGTGCGCGAATAGGCCTTCTGCGCCAGCTTGCGGCGCAAGGTCAGCGTGGTCGCGCCTTTATGCGTCTCGAGATCGGCCAGCACGGCGGCGTAGTCGGAGCCTTCGACCACGACGGCGACGTCATTGTGGTTCTTGGCGGCGGCGCGGATCATCGCGGGACCGCCGATATCGATGTTCTCGATGCAGGCGTCATAGGGCTTGCCGGCGGCGACCGTTGCCTCGAACGGGTAGAGGTTGACGACGAGCAGGTCGATCGGCGCGATGCCGTGGCCGAGCATCGAGGCCTGGTGCTCGGGATGCGAGCGGACGGCGAGCAGGCCGCCATGGACCTTGGGATGCAGCGTCTTGACCCGGCCGTCCATCATCTCTGGGAAACCGGTCAGGTCGGAGACGTCGGTGACGGCAAGTCCGGCTTCGGCGATCGCCTTGGCGGTGCCGCCGGTCGAGACCAGGGCGATGCCCAGGCGCGAGAGGGCGCGGGCGAAATCGATCAGCCCGGTCTTGTCGGAAACGGAAAGCAGCGCGCGTTCGACGCGGCGGAGTTCGTTCGGCATGGGAAGATCAGGTCCGGGTTGATGAGCGCGAGGCGCGGAATACTCGCGCGCGCCCTATCACGCCCGGGCTTTGCTGCAAAGCACAAGACGCCGCAGCCTTGTCCTGCGGAGAGGTCAGAGCGGCAGATCAGGCTCGGCTTCGGCCTGTTCCTGCCGGGCCTCTTCGGCTCTGGTCTTGCGTTGCGCCGGCGTGCCGAGGCGGGCGAAGCGCCAGATGACCTGCGGCGTCGCCACAGCGTTGAACTCGACGACGAGCTGCGCGGTCTTGTGGCGGCCATCGGCGGCGGCGAAGAAGATGCTTTCTTCCAGCCCGACCCGCAGCCCGGAGGCCTCGAAGGCCCAGATTTCGCCGGAGGGCAGCGCCAGCAACGCGCCCTCGCCGTCGCGGATCAAGCTTGGCTTGACGTTGGGGTGCAGATGGAAGCGTGCGGCGGCCGGCAGGCTCGCCAGCGCGGCCGGCGGGCTCAGCGCATCCTCGCCGACGAGCTCGCTGCCATTGCGGGACAGCAGCAGGCGGCGGGTATGGACGGTGCCGAAAGCGCGCCGGTAGCCGTCATGGCTGGCGACCCATTCATGCCCGTCCTCGCCATCCTGGCGGGCGACGCGGACATCGACCGGGCCGGCCGTGATCCGTCGCTCGCCGAGCACCAGGCCGAAGACGGCGCTGGAGCGGTCGTTCAGCGTCACGGTCGAATGGGCGGCGGTGGCGCGGGCGGCAAGCTTGAGCTCGGGCGTGCCGAAGCGGCTGGCGCCGCAATTCACCACGATGCGCTGTGAGCCCGTCGACAATTCGAAGGAGAGGCAGCCGGCATGGGCCTCGATCGAGTTGGCGCCGCGCGGCGGTGGCCCGGCCTCGACGACGACGATGCTGGTGCCGGCACTGAGCCGGTCATAACCGGAATAGGCGGCGTGCTCGATCGGCCGGGCGCGGACATCGTCATAGGCGGCGAGCGTCGCCATCAGATCGGGTGGCGTCGCGTTCATGCCATTGAACAGAGCGAGCGCGCCATCGCCATGCCGGAACAGCTTGAGATGCGGCATCATCCGGTCGATCCCCATGATGACGGCGCGGGGTGGTTCGAGTCCACGTGCGGTGAAGGTCTCGCGCAGCGGCAGGAGATCGAGCAGGAGGTCGATCAGGATGCGGGGATTGCGGCTGAGATGGCCGCCATCCGGCAGGATCTGCTGTTCCAACTCGTCGGAGAGCGCCACTTCGTAGCGGCGCAGCCGTCGCTCCTGGCCGTCGAGGCAGATGGCGGCGAAGCAGATCGCGATCAGGCATTGCAGCCGCGCCGCGCCTTCGACGGCGCCGGCGAGCGCGAGCTGGAGGCGCTCTGCCGTCTGCGCGACATGGCGGATGAAGCGCTCGTAGAAGGCGTGGTCGGCGCCTTCGAGCAGGAGCGGCGAATGCGACAGGAACGACATCAGCCGGCGGGCGATCACGGCCGGGCGGCGGGCGATCTCGTCGCGGTCATGCCGGCGGGCGATGAACTCGTCGACGAGGGCGCGGGCGTTGGCGCGGGCGATCGCTGTGTCGGCGGCCCGCAAGTGACGCAGCCAGACGAAGCCGTTCAGCGCCTCGGACCAGGCTTCGCTCGGCGGCGCGACCAGGAAGGGCGATTCGCCATGGCAGTTCACGGTGCGGCCGGAGAGCGCGAAGTACCCGGCATAGATCTCGCTCGCTGTGGTCGGGTCGGCGGTGCGCAAATCGTGCGGGGCGAAGAGCAGGCGGCTGGCGCGCAGGCGGCCGAACGGCCAGAGCGCGCGTTTGGCGCCGACGACCTGGCCGCGCGTGCGCCGCGCCGCCCTGCCGATGGCTGCCCGTGCCAGGCCTCCGCGCTCCGACCAGCCGTTCAATGAAGTCTGCTGCCTCGCCGTCCCGCCGCCTCCCTGCGAAGGCGAATCCCCGATCGAGTCATGATCTTATCAGGCGACAAGCGTAAAATCCCGCCCATCCTGAGAGGCGCGGCGTCTCGCCGGCGAGCTGGTGCGGCAGCGTGCGCAAATCGCCCTCAGCCGTCAGCGCCTCAACCTGGCCGCCGATCTCCGCCGGCTTGATCGCATCGCGGGCGAAGTCGGCGTTTCGCGCCAGGAAGGCCTCGATCTGCGCCTCGCCTTCCGCACGTTCGAGCGAGCAGGTGCAGTAGATCAGGCGCCCGCCTGATTTGGTGAGCCGCGCCGCCTGGTCGAGCAGGCGCGCCTGCAGTGCTGCGAGCTTGGCGACATCCTCGGGCTGCTTCGCCCAGGCGACGTCGGGATGGCGGCGGATCGTACCAGTTGCGCTGCAGGGTGCGTCGAGCAGCACGGCGTCGAAAGGCTCGGCCTCAAAGCTCGCGACATCGGCGGTGACGACCTCCGCGCTCAGCCCGAGCCGGTCAAGATTGGCCTTGAGCCGGCGCAGGCGCGGGCCGGAGCGATCGACGGCAACGACCTCAGCGCCCGATTGCGCGAGCTGCACGGTCTTGCCGCCGGGCGCGGCGCAGAGGTCGGCAATGCGCTCGCCTGGCTGGACATTGAGGAGCTGAGCGGGAAGAGCAGCGGCGGCATCCTGCACCCACCATTGCCCCTCGGCGAAGCCTGGCAGGCCGGTGACCGCCTCGCGCCCACGCAGGCGCACCGAGCCAGTCGGCAGGACGATGCCGTCGAGCTTGGCGGCCCAGCTGGCCGGATCGGATTTGACGGTCAGGTCGAGCGGCGGCTCCTCGGCATGAGCCGCGGCGATCGCCATCGCGACATCGGGGCCGTAGACTTGCGTCCAGCTCTCGCGCAGCCAATCGGGCGTATCCGTGAGCGGTTCGAGATCGGCGAGGATCGCCTCGCGCTCGCGCGCCAGCCGCCGCAGCACGGCATTGCCGAGCGAGGCGTAGCGAGAGGACCGGGCGTCTTCGTGCAGTTGGCGGATGGCGAGGTCGACCGCCGCATGGTCGGGCACGTCGAGGAAGAGCAATTGCGCGGCAGCGGCGACCATAATCGGCTCGAACGGGCCGGATTTGCGCGGGCTGCCGCGTTCGAGGCGGGCGCCGACCACCTGGCGGATCGTGCCGAGGCGGCGGAAGGCGACGGTCGCGATCGCGCGCGCCAGCCCGGCGTCGGCGGGCTCCAGCCCCGCCGTCGCAACCATCCGCTCGAAGGTCTCGTCGAGCGCGGTGCCGGCGCGCAGCACCTCGTCGATCAGCGTTGCCGCCAGGCGGCGCGCAGCGAGGCCCGGGGTATCGTCAGCCGGCGCGCGGTTTTCGTGAGGAGCTGCCATCTCAGCCCCAAGGCCCGGGCTCGCGGCCGCCGGCGAAGGGGTTCTGGCTCGCGCCGGCGCCCATGGCGCGCGCCTGCTCCATCAGCGCGGCGATGCGGTTGCCGGTATCGGGGTGGGTCGAGAACAATGAATCCATGCCGCGGCCTGAGAGCGGGTTGATGATGAACATATGCGCCGTAGCAGGCTTCGCCTCGGCCGTCTCGTTCGGGATGTGGGAAACGCCGCCGGCGATCTTGGCAAGCGCGTCGGCGAGCGCCACCGGATTGCCGCAGATCTCGCCACCGATCCGGTCGGCCTCGTATTCGCGCGAGCGCGAGATCGCCATTTGGACGATGGTCGCCGCCAGCGGGGCGAGGATCATCAGCGCGATCTGGACGATGGCGTTGGGACGATTGTCGCGCGAGCCGAAGAACATGCCGAAGGAGGCAAGGGACGAGATCGCGCCGGCCATGGTGGCGCTGATCGTCATGGTCAGCGTGTCGTGGTTCTTGATATGGGCGAGCTCATGCGCCATCACGCCGGCGAGCTCGTCATAGCTCAGCGTGCGGATGATGCCGGTCGTCGCCGCCACTGCGGCATTCTGCGGATTGCGGCCGGTGGCGAAGGCATTCGGCTGGTCTTCCTGGATGATGTAGACGCGCGGCATTGGCATGCCCGCACGCTGGGCGAGGCCCTGGACCATGCCGTAGAGCTCGGGCGCGGTCGCAGCATCGACCTGCTGCGCGTTGTAGGCGGCGAGCGCCAGCTTGTCCGAGTTCCAGTAGCTGAACAGATTGGTCGCGACCGCGATGCCGAGCGCGATCAGCATGCCGCCGGCGCCGGCGAGCAGATAGCCGACCACGCCGAACAGCGCGGTGAGCGCCGCCATCAGCATGCCGGTACGGACATAGTTCATGCAGGAACCCTTTCTTGCATCGCTATCCGGCGCGGAAAGGTTCGCCGGAACGCGGTTTCGTCCTTAGAGCCGGATGATCTCGGATGGAACCGCAAGGCGGTTCCATCCGAGATCTGAATCCGTCTCTCATCAAAGAGTTAGAGCAGGATCACAGCAAAAAACCGGTTCCCACTTTTTCGCATCCTGCTCTATGTGGTGGAGTCGATGCCGATCCTGCAAGAGAATGGCCGATCATGAGCGCGCAGACGAAGACGGATGAAGCCGAGACCAGCGCTCCCGCAAAGGCGTTGTCGCCGGCGGCGCAGCGGGCGCTCGCGGAAGCGCAGGCGCGCCGGGCGGCGATCGACGCCAAGGCCGCCGAACTCAGGCAGCAGAAGGAGCTCGACGGCCGCGGTGGGCTCGAGCCGGTGCGCTATGACGACTGGGAGGTGAAGGGCATCGCCAGCGATTTTTGAATGGCCGGCAGAGCCCGTGCCGCTCAGGCCGTTGCCAATTCGTCTCCAGCCGGCCAAAGACGACTCAACTGCACATGGCTGGACCGGATGAGTGACGATAAACGCATCGAGGCGCTGCGGCGGCTCCTGATCGAAGCGCACCAGAAGCTCGGGCTCAAGCTCGGCTTCTCTCTCTGGGACGGCTCGCGCGTGCCGGCTGACTGGCCTGCGGACGGGCTGATGATCGCGCTTCGCGATGCTGGCGTCGTCGCGGCACTGCTGCGCAAGCCCAAGCTCGATACGCTGCTGCACCTTTATATCGCCGACCGGATTTCGATCGAGAACGGCTCGATCTTCGATCTGGCCGTGGCGCGCCCCGACGGCAAGGTCGGCCGGCTGGCGCGCGGCATCTCCAAGGCGGCGGTGTTCGACGTGGTCCGGCGCTTCATCTTCGCGCCTGGACAGGCGCAGGCGGCGGTGACCCACCGGCGCGGCGACGAGATCGCCCGAGATGGCGACCCGGCGACCAACAAGGCCAATGTCGCCTACCACTACGATGTCTCGAACGCGTTCTACCGGCTCTTCCTCGACGAGGAGATGGTCTACACCTGCGCCTACTTCACCGAAGACCACGGCGATATCGGCCGCGCCCAGCGCGACAAGCTCGACATGATCTGCCGCAAGCTGCGGCTGAAGCCCGGTGACAAGCTGCTCGACATCGGCTGCGGCTGGGGCGCCCTCATCTGCCATGCCGCGCAGCATTACGGCGTCGAGGCGCATGGCGTGACCCTGGCCGAGGAGCAGCTGAAGTTCGCGCAGGAGAAGGTCGAGCGGCTTGGGCTCTCAGGCAAGGTCACGCTGCATCTCAAGGACTTCACCCAGATGGAAGGGGAGTTCGACAAGATCTCCTCGATCGGCATGTTCGAGCAGGTCGGCATCCGCAACCATCCGACCTATTTCCAGGCGGTGAACCGGTTGCTCAGGCCGCGCGGCCTCTATCTGCACCATACGATCTCGCGGCGCGCCAAGAAGACCGAGAAGGCCTTCAACAGGATGCCGGCCGAGTATCGCGCTCTGGTGCGCTACATCTTCCCGGGCGGCGAGCTCGACCATCTGGGCATGTCGATCGCCAATCTCGAGCGCCATGGCTTCGAGGTCCATGATGTCGAAGGCTGGCGCGAACATTATCAGCGCACGACCCGGCTGTGGTGGGAGAAGCTGAATGCCAACAAGGCGCAAGCCGAGGCCGAGATCGGCCCGGAGCGGACGCGGATGTGGCTGATCTATCTCGCCGGGTGCTCGCTCGCCTTCGAGCGCGGCGGGGCGCTGGTCAACCAGACGCTGGTCTCGAAGCGGCGCAAGGGCCCGTCCGGCCTGCCGCTGACGCGGGTCGATCTCTATCGCTGAGCGCGGTTACGACAGGCGCAGTGCGAGCGGCCGAGCGCTGAAGGTCACGGCGCCGGCTTCGGCACGGGCATAGTGCAGGGCATCGTCCCGGCTGCGGAAATATCCGCCGCCGCGTCCATGGGTCTCGACCGCGATCCAGTGGCCCTCGCGGTCGCGCCCGATCTTGAAATGCGGACGGGCGGTTGAGGCGGCGGCGGTCGGCATGGCCGCCTCAAAAGAAGCCGATCGTGGCGCCGAAGGCGAGGCCCGCACCGAAGACGATCATCGAGGCGAAGGTGGCTTCGGCGACGGTGAAGAGCGTCTGGGCGTGGCCGGAGAGGACGGAACGGGACAGCGTGAACATCGAAACCCCCAAGGGCGGAGCATTGATGTTCCGGTCTTGCGGCGCTCTGCGCAGTTTTCGCGGCAGGCTCTGAAAACGCGAATGGCGCCCGAAGGGGCGCCATCAGGTCAGGCCAGGCTTTCAGACCTATTTCTTCACGAAGGCGTCGAGCTTGCCGTAATGTTCGGCCAGCAGATAGTAGAAGGTCAGGCGCGACTTGGTCTTGTCGGCCTTCATGTGATCGCAGGTCGCCTTGATGGAGGCGTCGAGGTCGGCGCTCTTCAAGCCCAGCTTCTTCTTCAGGAAATTCTCGCGGACGCGGTCGAGCTCGGCGGGGTCGGAGCAGGCGACATAGCGGGTGTCGGGCTTGCTCATCACCAATGCATAGGACTTGCTCATGCCGGCAAAGGCGGCCTCGTTGACAGGCTTCTTGGCGAACTTCTTGACGTCGGCGAGATGATCCATCGAGTACCCCTCTGAAGACATATCGGTTCGAAGGCGCGCTGGACTCAGCGTTACGCCTTCGGAAACGATATCCGGCTTTTTTGTCGCAGGCGAGAGGAGCGATTCAGGAAAATCCCGTCGATTGCCCGGTGTTTTCGTATTGCATCTGCGAGATGGCCGACCGGCGCCAGGGGTTGTTGAAGCAGGGGGCGGCAAGTGCTGCGATGCAGCAATCGACCCGGGGACCTTTCAGCCATGAAGCCGACGATCCTGATGGCCCCGCGCATGCCGGCCCGCCTGGTAGCCCGCTTGCAGGAACGGTACGAGGTGCTCGGGCCGATGAGCCATCCCGGGCCGGAGGCATTGCCATCCGGAGCGGAGGCTGCGCGCGTGCTCCTGACAGTCGGAACCTGGAAAACGGACGCAGCCCTGATCGAGGCTTTGCCCAATCTCGGCCTCATTGCTTGCTACGGCACGGGCAATGAAGGCGTCGAGCGGGCTGCCGCGAAGGCGCGCGGCATTCTGGTCAGCAATGCGGCCGATGCCAATGCGACGAGTGTCGCCGAGTTCGCCATGGCGCTGATGCTGGCGAGCGTCCGGCAGATCGGGGCTGCCGAACGCTTCGTGCGGGCTGGCCGCTGGCAGGGCAATGCGATCGAGCGCATGGCGACGGTGCCGGGTCTGGCCGGCCGGAAGCTGGGCATTTTCGGGCTTGGCGCCATCGGCCAGCGCATTGCGGTGCGCGCTGCCGCTTTCGACATGACGATCGGCTATCACAACCGTTCGCCGCGGCCGGAACTGCCCTATCAATACCACGCCAGCCTGCGCGGACTCGCAGAGTGGGCCGATATCCTGATGGTCTCGGTCCGTGCGAGCGGCGAGACACGGCATGCGATCGATGCGCAGATCCTGCGTGCGCTCGGTCCGGACGGTCATCTCGTCAACATATCGCGCGGCATCGCGGTCGACGAGGCCGCGCTAATCGAGGCGCTGGAGAACGGAACAATTGCGGGCGCGGGGCTCGATGTCTACGAGCACGAGCCCGCCATTCCGGACCGGCTCAAAGCGCTCGAGAATGTCGTGCTGACGCCGCATATCGCCGCCAACGCGGAATCGGCCCAGGTCGCGCAGCAAGAGCTGCTGCTCGCCAATCTGGAGGCATTCTTCGCCGGCCGACCGCTTCTGTCGCCAGTCGCAATCTAGGCGCGAGAAACGTTGCCGCTCATCGGCCGTCAGGGCATCACGACGACCGGCGTGCCCATGCGAACCCGGGCGTAGAGATCGATGACGTCACTGTTGTGCATCCGGAAGCAGCCATAGGAGGCGGCGGTGCCGACCGAGCGCGGATTGTTGGTGCCGTGGATGGCGTATTGCCCGCCTGGGCCGAGGCCGATGACGCGCGCGCCCATCGGGTTGTTGGAGGCGCCGCCGGGGATCACGTCGGGCAGGCGCGGATTGTCGCGCTTGACTTCGGCCGGCGGGCTCCAGGCCGGGTCGACCTGGAGTTCCTCAACATATTTGACGCCGCGCCACTGCTTGCCGGCCTTGCCGACAGCTATGGTGTAGCGCAGCGCCTGGCCGGGCGCGGCGATGTAGTAGAGCTTGCGCTCGGCGGTGCGGATCAGGATCGTGCCGGGCTGGTAGCGATAATCCGGGAAGTCGACGACCTCGCGCGCCTGGGCGGGGCGCACCATGAGCAGCATCAGCAGCGAAAGCGCCGCCGCGATGATGAAATCGATCGGTCCGTGCCGGCCCGCCATGGCCTTCTCCCTGAGAAACGGAATGTTTCGGGAGCGGATTTGGGCTGATCGCCGGTGAATCGAGGGTTCAGCAGCATGGTGAACCCTGGATTCAGCATGAATCCGGGCTTAATCCCCTGTCAGGCGAATGCCCGCCGCAGGTCGGCGCTCAGGCCTTCTCGACGACGAGCGTCGCGCCATCGACGCGCACGACGCGGATCTCGGTGCCGGCGAGCAGCTCGGGGCCGGTGACGCGCCAGGAGGAATCGCCGATGCGGATGCGGCCTTCGCCGCCGGTCATCGTCGCCTCCAGCCTGAAGACCTTGCCGATCAGCTGGCGGCCGCGATCGTTCAGGCCGCTTGCGGTGTCAGGTTCGTCGCTGCGGTGGCGCGTGACAAGGCGACCGATGAGGACGGAGGCGACGGCGAGGCCTGCGAAGACCAGCCAGGCGCCTTGCCAGGCGAGGCCGGTCAGCCCGACCACGGCTCCGGTCAACAGCGCGGCGAGCCCGAGCCAGAGCAGGAAGACGCCGGGCGCCAGCATCTCGCCACCGACCAGGACGAGCCCGAGCACGATCCAGCCCCAGCCGCCGAAGGAGGCAAACCAGTCGAGCATACTCAGCCCTCCGTGCGGCCTGCCGCCGGGACGGAACCGGAGCGCCGGTTCGCCACCGCATCCTCGCCGAACACGGCCCTGGTCAGCTGGGCAATGCCGCCGACGGTGCCAGCAAGCGCCGCAGCTTCAATCGGCACGATCACCACCTTGCTGTTATGGGCGCTCGCGATCGCCTTCAGTGCCTCGGTATAGCGCTCGGCGATCAGGAAGTTCGCGGCCTGGATGTCGCCCCGGCTGATCGCCTCGCTGACCATGGCGGTCGCGGCTGCCTCGGCCTGGGCCGAGCGCTCGCGCGCCTCGGCGTCGCGGAAGGCCGCTTCCTTGCGGCCCTCGGCCGCGAGGATCTGCGATTGCTTCTGCCCTTCCGCCTTGAGGATCTCGGCCTGGCGCTGGCCTTCGGCCTCGAGCACGGCGGCGCGCTTCTCGCGCTCGGCCTTCATCTGCCGGTTCATCGCGCCGGCGATGTCGGCCGGCGGCAGGATGTCCCTGATCTCGATGCGGGTGACCTTGACGCCCCAGGGCGAGGCGGCGGCGTCCATCACCCGCAGCAGCCGCTCGTTGATCTCGTCGCGATGCGAGAGCAGCTGGTCGAGATCCATCGAGCCGACCACGGTGCGGATATTGGTCATGGTCAGGACCATCAGCGCCTGGCCGAGATGGGAGACCTCGTAGCAGGCCTTGGCGGCGTCGAGCACCTGGTAGAAGGCGGCGGCGTCGATGCGCACGCCGGCATTGTCCTTGGTGATGGCTTCCTGCGAGGGAATGTCGAGCACCTGCTCCATCACATTCACCTTGTGACCGATGCGCTCGATATAGGGCACGATCAGCCCGAGGCCTGCCCCCAGCGTGCGCGAATAGCGGCCGAAGCGCTCGACCGTATAGTTGAAGCCTTGCGGGATGGTGCGGACCCCGAGCGCGATCGTCAGGATGACCAGCGCGACCAGTGCGACGACGACGATGTCGAAGCCAGTGGGATTCATCTCAGCTCTCCGGCTCAATCGGGGAATTTCGTTCAAGCGTGGCTTTGCGAGCGTCTGATGACGGCTCGCGCGGCGGCTTGCCTTCGAGGTAGCCGACGACCCGCCACATCATCGTGCCGACGGCATTGCATTCCTCGTCGCTGAGCACGCCCATCATCGCCTCGATCCGGGCGGCGTGGATCGCCAGCGCCTTGCGGGTCAGGACCTCGCCATCCCCGGTCAGCCAGAGCCGGCGCACGCGCCGGTCGGCCTCGTCATTGCGACGCTCGATCAGGCCGCGCCGCTCGAGCTCGGGCAGGAGCATGCTCATGGCGCTGCGGCCGACCAGGAGCTTCTCGGCAAGCTGCTGCTGGGTCAGACCGGGTGTACGGAAGACGTTGGCGAGCACATCGTAATGCGCGAGCTGGATGCCGAGCGGTGCCAGCGCCTCGGAGAAGACCTTCTTCCAGAGCTGGTGCATGCGCGCGACCGCGAGCCAGTTCTTGAAGCGCGGCAGGTCCCAGGGAAGCCCCGACTTCACGGTGCTACTCGGCTCATTTGCCGGTGCGGAAATTGGCTCTTGCATTTTGTTCATCGCTGAACATAATAGTTCAAGGCTGAACGAACAAGGTTTCCGATCATGCCCGGCACAGCGCTTCGCGTCATTCGTCCTCTCGTCCGCATCGGCAGTTTCATCGCTCCGCAGACGGCCGGGCGCGCCGCCTTCAAACTCTTCTGTACCCCGCCGCGCCCGCCCGGCCCACAGAGCCGGACCGGCAAGGCGATCATCGCCGCCCGCGACCGGCTCGCGCCGGCGATCAGGCAGGCGGTATCCTACCCGTGCGGGACGGTCAGCACCTATCTGTTCGAACCCGAGCCCCGCTTGCAAGATGGCGATGCTCCGGCGCCGACAGTGATCCTGCTGCATGGCTGGAACAGCGAGGCGGCGTTCATGACCGCTTTCGTGCAGCCATTACTGGCGCAGGGCTTCCGCGTCGTCGCCTTCGACATGCCGGCGCATGGCACCTCGACGGGGGCCGAGCTCAACATCCCGCTCGGAGTCGGCGCGCTCGCCGCCGTGGCGCGCGTCTTTGCGCCGGTGCATGCGATCGTGGCGCATTCCTTCGGCGGGGCGATCGCCTTGGCGGCGCTGGCCCGCAGCGTGCCGGGGCAGCCGCGGGTCAAGGCAGGCCGGCTCGCGCTGGTCGCGGCGCCATCCTCGGTCACGACGATCACTCGCAATTTCGGTGCGACGATCGGGCTCGGCCGCCGCGGCCAGGCGGCGCTGGAGCGCCGCATCCACAGCGTCGCCGGCAATCCGGTCGAGGCTTTCGAGGGGCGCGACCAGCTTGAGGCGATCGGCCTGCCGACCCTGGTGATCCATGATCGGCAGGATCGCGAACTGGATTTCCACCACGCGCAGGCGCTGGCGGCGGCAGGGCCGTTCGTGGCGCTGCAGGAGACGAGCGGGCTGGGCCACCGGCGCATCCTGCAGGCGAAGCAGGTG
The DNA here is from genome assembly GCF_902506165.1 of Bosea sp. 29B. Taxonomy (NCBI): domain Bacteria; kingdom Pseudomonadati; phylum Pseudomonadota; class Alphaproteobacteria; order Hyphomicrobiales; family Alloboseaceae; genus Allobosea; species Allobosea sp. 29B. The sequence goes on along the minus strand of NZ_LR733817.1, from coordinate 1,861,623 downwards.
GTAGAGAGCGTGACGCGCTTCGTGGTGGGGTAGGCACAGCCGTCATTCTCGGGCGGAGCGAAGCGCAGCCCCGAGAATGACGGAAACGTCAGGGCGCCTTCTTGTCCTGAGATGCTCGGGTCAAGCCCGAGCATGACGTCGCAGTCACACCCAGCCCATCAGCTCCCGGCGGACCACCGCCTCGATCACCTGCATGCCCTCTTCGGAATCGTTGAGGCAGGGCAGATAGGCGAACTCCTTGCCGCCATTGTGCAGGAAGATCTCGCGGTTCTCGCCGTCGAGTTCCTCAAGCGTCTCCAGGCAATCGGCCGAGAAGCCGGGCGCGACGATGGCGAGCGACTTGGTGCCGCCCTGCGCCAGCGCTTTCACGGTTTCGTCGGTATAGGGCTGCAGCCACTCGTCGGGGCCGAAGCGCGACTGGAAGGTCAGGCGGAAGCGCTCCTCGCTGAGGCCGAGCTTCTCGCGCAGCAGCCGGGCGGTGACGGCGCACTGGCAGTAATAGGGGTCGCCCTTGAGCAGGTATTCCTTGGGCATGCCGTGCAGCGAGCAGAGGATCACCTCCGGCTCGAAGGAGAGCTTGCCGAGCGAGGCGCGGATCGAGGAGGCGAGCGCGTCGATGTAGACGGGGTCGGCGTAATAGGGATGGGCGACCCGCACTGTCGGCTGCCAGCGCATCTCCATCAGGGCACGGAAGGCCTGGTCGCAGGCCGTCGCCGAGGTCGGCGCGGCGTATTGCGGGTAGAGCGGCACCAAAAGGATGCGGTCGCAGCCTTCCGCGAGCAGCGCCTTCAGACGGCTCTTCACATCGGGCAGGCCGTAGCGCATCGCCCAATCGACGGTGATGCGGCCATCGGCGGTCCCTGCCAGTCGTTCGGCGAGCTTCTCCGTCTGCGAACGGGTGATCGTCTTGAGCGGACCCTCATTGCGCTCATTGTTCCAGATCGAGGCGTAGTCCTTGCCCTTCCGGCCCGGGCGCGTCGACAGGATGATCAGGTTGAGGATCGGCCACCATTTCCAGCGCGGTTCCTCGATGACGCGGCGGTCGGAGAGGAACTCCTTGAGATAGGCCCGCATCGGCTTGTAGCTGGTGCCCTCGGGCGTGCCGAGGTTCATCAAGAGCACGCCGATGCGGCCGCTTTTGATGGTGGCGTGGTCGGGCGGCAAACTCGGCTTGAGGCTCATCACATCCGCTTTCGTTCGGCTGTGATTTAGACGAGTTACGGTTTTCGTCCAGTCGGGCCGTACGGGGTGCGACACTGCGTGAGCAGGGGTCTCGCAAGCCGGCTAGGCTCTTGCTAGTCTTTGTCGAAATCAAAACCGCAGGGGTTCGCGCCGATGACCAAGATGACCCGCCGCCACGCGTTCCGCGTTCTCGGCGCTCCCGCAGCCCTTGCCGCCACCGCGCCGGTCGCGAAGGCGCAGACGCCGCCGGCGAGCTTCACGCTGCTGCTGGTCAACGACATCTACAAGATGAGCGACGACAAGGGCAAAGGCGGTTTTGCCCGGGCGGCCGGAATCGCCAAGGCCGAGCGTGCCCGCGGCGTGCCTGTGCTGTTCTGCCATGCCGGCGACTGCTACTCGCCTTCGCTGATGTCGGGTTTCGACCAGGGCGCCCATATCGTTGCGATGCAGAACAAGATGGGCATCGACGTCTTCGTGCCCGGCAATCACGAGTTCGACTTCGGCAAGGAGAGCTATCTCAAACTCGCCGCCGCCCAGACCTACCCGACCTTCGCGGCCAATCTGCGCGATGCCGCCGGCAACCCGCTGCCGGGCCACAAGGACTCGCAGATCTTCGAGCTTGGCGGCATCAAGGTCGGCGTCATCGGCACCACCTTCGATCCGACGCCGCAGCTCTCCAATCCCGGCGACCTGAAATTCTCCTCGACCATGGAGGCGCTGCGGCGCGAGGCGCGCAAGCTGAAAAGCGAGGGCGCCGACATCCTCGTCGCGGTGGTGCATGCCGACCGGGCGATGGACTACGAGATCGTGCGCTCGCGCGTGGTCGATATCCTGCTCACCGGCCACGACCACGACCTCGCCATCGCCTATGACGGCAAGGTCGTGATGGTCGAGTCGAACGAGGAGGGCAATTACGTCACCGCGATCGACATCGCCGCCAAGGCGAGCGGCGAGGGCGCCAATCGCAAGGTCGAGTGGACGCCGACCTTCCGCGTCAACGACAGCCGCGCCGCGACGCCTGATCCCGAGGTCGCCGCCATCGTCAAGGGCTACGAGACCGAGCTGTCGAAGGAACTCGACATCGAGATCGGGACGCTGGGCGCCCCGCTCGATTCGCGTACCGGCGTGATCCGCACGCAGGAAACCGCGATCGGCAACCTGATCGCCGATGCGATCAGGGCGGCGACCGGCGCGCAGCTCGCCATCACCAATGCCGGCGGCATTCGCGCCAACAAGCAATATCCTGCCGGCCACAAGCTGACGCGGCGCGACGTGCTGAGCGAACTGCCCTTCGGCAATGCGACCTCCATGGTCGAGATCACCGGCAAGGACGTGAAGGACGCGATCGAGAACGGCCTGCGCGATGCCCCTCAGGGCTCCGGCCGTTTCCCGGTGGTGTCGGGCCTGACCTTCGAGGCCGACCTCAAGCAGCCGCAGGGCTCGCGTGTCACCTCGGTGAAGGTCGACGGCAAGGAGATCGACCCGGCCGGCAAATACACGGTCGCCACCAACAACTTCATGCTGACGGGGGGCGACGGCTATACCGCGCTCGGCCGCGGCAAGACGCTGATCGGCCTGACCGACGGCAAGCTGATGGCGAACGAGGTGATGGTCTATATCCGCCGCCTCGGCACGGTCGAGGCCAAGGTCGAGGGTCGGGCGGTGCTGAAATAGGCGGCGCTGCCTGATCGTCCTGGTGGGAACTCCGCCGCCAATCCGGACGCGGCGCAGCGATGCGCCGGGCTCGATGCGACAATCAGCCGGTCTTCACAAAACCCGGCCAGTAATGTCCGTCGGGGGTGGGGCGCTTGCCGAAGATCGCCTGGCCGACTCGGACCACCGTCGCCCCTTCCGCGATCGCTTCCTCGAAATCGCCGGTCATGCCCATAGACAATCCGGTCAGGCCGGGATGGCGTGCAAGCGCTTCGTCACGCAGGCGGCGCAGCAGGGCAAAGCAGGGGCGCACCCGCGCCATGTCGGAGCTGAACAGAGCGAGCGTCATCAGGCCGCGCGGCCGCAGCCGCGGGAATTCGCCGAGCCGGTCGACGAAGGGCAGCAGCGCATCCGGATGCAGGCCGAACTTGCTGTCCTCGTCGGAGGTGTTGACCTGCACGTAGACGTCGAGGCTGCGGCCGTCGCGCTCGAGCTGCCGGTCGAGCAGTTCGGCGAGCTTCAGGCTGTCGAGCGCATGGAACTCCCGGGCGAAGCGGGTGAGGTACTTGACCTTGTTGCTCTGGAGATGGCCGACGATGCTCCAGTCGATGGCAAGGTCGCCCAGCGCCTCGCGCTTGCCCATCGCCTCCTGGATCTTGTTTTCACCGAAGGCGGTGATCCCCGCCGCGAAGGCGCAGCGCAGGACCTGCGCCGGTACCGTCTTGGTGATCGGCAGCAGCCGCACCGAAGCACGGTCCCGCCCTGCACGTGCGCAGGACTGGGCGATACGCTCCTCCACGGCGGCGAGATTGGCGCGGAACGTGCCGACCGGATCTGGGCCGAAGCGCTCGATATCAACGGCGGAGAGTGATGTGTCGCCGGGACGCGTGCCGTTCCGGTCGGGCTGGTCGATGTCTGCAGCGGTCAACGGTTCCAATTCCTGTCGGGGCCGCTCGGGACGGCCTCAAATTGGCATAGGTGGAGCGCCATCGGCTACACGCGCGGCGGGTCCAGTTGTGACGGAAGCATGGAGCTGGCCCGGACAGAACGTCCAGTTAAGCACTATCACGCTGGGCCGGTTGACGATGTGTGCGTGATGTCGCCAAACCCCCTTCCTGCGTTGTCCTATCGCTTCGCCGGAGCTGGCGCCTAGGTGCCGATCGTCGCGGTTCGTTCGGTTGCCGGTCGTGGACGGGTTGATCGCGGCAGCCTTTGCGGTTCTCATGCGGTTTCCCGGTTCGCTTTCGGGAAGGCTGGATGATCGGTGTCGTATTTGCCGGGAGTCCCGACAATCCAGGGTCCGCAGTCGTCCGGGAACGGACGAGCATGACGGAGCCGAGACGGCGGCGCTGCATGGATTATCGTGCTGCAAGGAGGAACGATGACGATCGAACTCGGACGTGCTCGAGACACGATGTGGCGATCCGCGGGCGCCGTGGCATGCGGCATCGCGTTGCCGCTCCTGCTGGCTGGCTGCGGTGGCGGCGAGGGGCTGTCGTCGTCCTCGAATAGTGCTGCGAGCGCGCCGGCTCCGGCCGGGATATCGCGCAGTGCCCTGATCGGGCGCTGGGGTGTCGCCTCCTTCCACACGGAAAAGGATCGCAAGCGCACGGAAGCCGAGGCGCGGGCGCAGTGCAAGCAGCCCTACGTCATCGCGCAGGGCCCGGGCGACGGCGTGATGATGCACGCCGCCGACGACCCCAAGCTCTATGAGCTGAGGCTGAAGGCCGGAGCCGGCGGCAAGACCTATCTCGGCTTCGAGGCGCCGGCCGGCGATCCGCAGGACCGCGAACTGCTGTCGGTGAAGCCGAAGGAGATCGTGGCGCGCTTCGTCGATCCCGACGTGCATGCCCGCTATGGCACCTTCATCTATAGCCGCTGCGGCTGAACGGAGGCGATCAGATGAACCAGATCATTCGCGCCGCCCTGCACGGCCTGATCCTCTCCGGACTCGGGCTGGCGCCGGTTCTCGCCCTGCCGGGCGTCGCGGCGGCACAGCCGCGCCCGCCGGCGGCGCTCCAGGAGACGATGGACGTCGGCGACGAGCCAGGCCGTGTCTCGACCGAGGAGGTCAGCATCACCGAAGGCCCCTATGCCCGACAGATGGTGCTTTACCGCTCGAACGAGGCGCCCGGCACCGTGGTGATCCATTCGGCCGAGCGCTTCCTCTATGTGGTGCAGGGCAATGGCCGGGCCTTGCGCTATGGCATCGGCGTCGGCCGTGAGGGCTTCACCTGGTCCGGTCAGGTCCAGGTCAGCCGCAAGGCGGAATGGCCGGACTGGCGCCCGCCGCCGGAGATGTTGCAGCGCCAGCCCTATCTGCCGCGCTTCATGGCTGGCGGCCCCGGCAACCCGATGGGCGCGCGCGCGCTCTATCTCGGCTCCACCGTCTTCCGCATCCACGGCACCAACCAGCCGGAGACGATCGGCCAGGCGATCTCGTCGGGCTGCTTCCGGCTCGCCAATGGCGACATCGCCGACCTCTATGACCGCGTGCCGCTCGGTACCAAGGTCGTCATCCGCCACAAGGCGACGCTATGACCGGCCCCGCCGCATCCGCCGACCTGCAGAAGGAACAGACAGACATGTCGAAGGTCTCCTGGATTGCCCGCTGCGGTCTCGGCCTCGCCGCCCTCGCGGGTTTCGCATTTCCCGCCGCTGCCGGTACGCTCGATACCATTAAGCAGCGAGGCACGCTGCAATGCGGCGTCAGCGAAGGTGTGATCGGCTTTTCGGAGAAAGATCCGCAGGGCGCCTGGCGCGGCTTCGATGTCGATTTCTGCCGCGCCGTCGCGGCGGTCGTGCTCGGCGATGCCGGCAAGGTCGCCTTCACCCCGCTGTCGGCGAGCCAGCGCTTCGATGCGCTGAAGGGCGGCACGGTCGACCTCTTGGCGCGCAACTCGACCTGGACGCTCGGCCGCGAGGCCGAGCTCGGCTTGGCGTTCGCCGGCATCACCTATCATGACGGCCAGGGCTTCCTGGCGAAGCGCGCGCTCAAGGTCGATTCAGCCCTCTCGCTCGACAAGGCGAAGATCTGCGTCGAGGCCGGCACGACCACGCAGCTCAACCTCGCCGATTTCTTCAAGGCCAACTCGATGACCTATGAGGAGAAGGTCTATCCGAGCGCGGCCGAGGCCTTCGCCGCCTTCGAGGGCGGGCAGTGCGACGTGCTGACTCGCGACCAGTCGGCGCTGCACGGCGAGCGGCTCAGGCTCGCCAAGCCGGCCGAAGCGATCGTGCTGCCGGACGTGATCTCCAAGGAACCGCTCGGGCCGGTGGTGCGCAGCGACGACTTCCCCTGGTTCACCGTGGTGCGATGGGTGAATTTCGCGCTGGTCAATGCCGAGGAGCTCGGCGTCTCCGCTGCGAATCTCGCCGAAGCCCTCAAGTCGCAGAAGCCGGATGTGCGCCGCTTCACCGGCGCGGAGGGCGGTTTCGGCAAGGCGCTCGGCCTCGAGGCCGACTGGGCGGTCCGTGCCGTCAAGGCGGGCGGAAACTATGCCGAAATCTATGAGCGCAATCTCGGCACCGGCTCGAAGCTCGGTATCCCGCGCGGCCTCAACCAGCTCTGGAGCATGGGCGGCGTGCTCTACGCTCCGCCGCTGCGATAGGGATAGGTCTGGCTATCCGGCTTCAGGACTGGAACAGGCGGCTGTACTGCGTCTCGTGCCAGGCGCTCGCCATTGCCAGAGCGGGGGCGAGATTGCCGATCTCGTCGTCGCGGAGCGAGCGGGCCCGGGCGGCAGCCTCGTCGATCGCGGTGGCGGCTTCGATGAGCAGACGCTGGCCGGCGGTATGCCCGAGCGGCACCAGCTTGATCGCGGCCGTCACCTGTCCCTCGACATAGACCCACAGGAACCCCTTGAGAGCTGCTTGCGGGGCGATACGCCAATGCTGGCCGGCGAGGGCGAAGGCGGCGGCGTAGGTCAGGGCGTCGCCGGCATGATGCCGGGCGGCGGGGAGGTCGAGATCGGCGAGCAGCCGCAGCAGCGCCTCGCCCTGCCGCCTGTCCTCGCGCTGGAATTCCCGGCTTTCGCGCCCGGCTGCAAGCCAGGCATTGGCCATCAGGAAGCGCTCCTGGTCGCCTTCCTCCAGCGCCATCGCCATGCGCCAGAACAGCGCGCCGTCCAGTTGCGCGACATTGGCCCTCAGCGTGCCGAGGATCCAGTCGCGCGCGCTCGCCTCGTCGGCGACCCAGCCGGCGTGCACGGCCGCTTCGAGCCCGCGCGAATAGGAGAAGCCCCCGACCGGCAGGCTTTGGCTGACCAGGCGCAGCAGATGCAGCGGGAGCGAACCTCGATCGCCGTCGGAGGTCGGAGCGCCGTCCATCTCTCAGGCCTCGGCCGGGCTGGCCTCGGTGGCGCGCTGCGCCCGCAAGCCGCCATGCGCGACGATGAAATCGACGATCGTGTCGAGGCCCTTGCCGCGCGAGAGATCGGTGAAGCCGAAGGGGCGCTTTCCGCGCATCCGTGCCGCATCCGTCTGCATCACGTCGAGATCGGCGTTCACATAAGGGGCGAGGTCGCTCTTGTTGATGACGAGGAAGTCGGAGCGGGTGATGCCCGGCCCGCCCTTGCGGGGGATATCCTCGCCCTGGCACACGGAGATGACATAGAGCGTCAGGTCGGCGAGGTCAGGCGAGAAGGTCGCCGCCAGGTTGTCGCCGCCGGATTCGATGAAGACGATGTCGAGGTCCGGGATCCGCCGGTTGATCTCGGCGATGGCCTGCAGGTTGATCGAGGCGTCCTCACGGATCGCCGTATGCGGACAGCCGCCGGTCTCGACGCCGACGATACGCTCCTCGGGCAGCGCCTGCCGGCGCACCAGGACCATGGCGTCTTCCTTGGTGTAGATGTCGTTGGTGACGACGGCGATGGAGTAGTCGTCCCGCATCGCCTTGCACAATTTCTCCGTGAGCATTGTCTTGCCCGAGCCGACGGGGCCGCCAATGCCGACGCGGAGGGGGCCGTTCTTCGAGATCATGAGCGCGGAGCCTCGATCTATGGGAGGTGGCTGACAGCCTACGAGCTTCCCAGGTCAGATTCAGCCGTGATGGTGGTCGTGCTTCCCGTCGCCATGGGAATGGCCATGGTGGTGGGAATGCGCGTGGCCGTGATCATGGTGCCCGTGGTCATGCGAATGCGTTTGGGCATGGCTGTGGCTATGATCGTGGTCGTGTTCATGGCCATGCGTGTGGCTGTGGCCATGGCCGGAATAGGCGCCGCGCACCGGGTCGAAGGGCGCGACGATGTCCTCGACCTCAGCGCCTAATCCTTCGAGCATGGCTTTGATGACGTGGTCGCGCAGGATCAGGATGCGGTTCGTCGCGATCGCCGCGGCGAGATGACGGTTGCCGATGTGCCAGGCGAGTTCGGCAAGATGCAGCGGATCACGGGCCCGGATCGCATAGAGCGGCTCGTCGGCGGCGGCGATCTCGACCACGCCGCCGCCCTCGATCGCAAAGGCGTCGCCAGCGGACAGCACCACGGTTTCGGGCAGATCGACCAGAACCTTGCCGCCATCGATGGTTTCGAGCATGCGCCGGCGCAGATGCCGCGCGTCGTGCTCGAGAACTGCGCGGCCGAGCACAGGCTCATGCGGCGTGGCCGCATCACCCGCGCGTCGGACGGCTATCGCTTTCAACATGCTGAACCCCGTTTCGGACGCGGCCCTGCCCGCGCAGGGATGAAAGTCCGAGAACTATCCCAGAGCGAGACGGGGCGTCGGTCTCCGGGTGCAGAACAGCTTCGATCCGGACGTTCGTCAACGCTCGATAGGGGATCAATTGCTCCAATTGCTCAAACAATGGGCGAATGCTGATAATAGGGGCTCCAAGTTGCTCTCGGTTGAAGCATCGGGCGGCTTACGCCGGCTGAAGCGCGGTCCATGAACGCAGTTGTGCCTACTCGCTCCTCCGAACCGGCCCGCTCGACCGAAGCTTCGCCGGCTCGCGCCCAGTATGCGGCGCAGCCGAGCGCGTGGCCTGCCGAGCTCGAATTGTGGTTCGCGCTGAATGCCGGCAAGACCCGCCTCGTCCGCCGCCGTCATTTCGGCCCGCTCGTCGTGCAGCGGCCGTTCCATCCGGAAAAGGACGGGACCTGCCATGTCTACCTGCTGCACCCGCCGGGCGGGGTCGCGGGTGGCGACCGGCTCGATCTGCGCTTCCATCTCGACGCCGGAGCGCGCGCGCTGCTGACGACACCCGGCGCGACGAAATTCTATCGCAGCGAACACAGCGCAAGCATGCAATCGGCCGATATCGCGGTCGGGGCCGGCGCTGTCTGCGAGTACCTGCCGCAGGAAACCATCGTCTTCGACGGAGCCGATGCGCGGCTCGAGACCAAGGTGTCACTGGCGCCTGACGCCACCTATGTCGGCTGGGACTTCCTGTGCCTCGGGCGTCCGGCAGCCGGCGAGCGCTTCGAGACGGGGCGCCTCAGCCAGCGCATCGAGATCGTGCGGAATGGCAGGCCGATCTGGCTCGAGCGCCTGGAGCTGCGGGGCGGCTCGCCCCTGCTGGAGGCCGCTTTCGCCCTGGCCAGCCAGCCGAGCTGGGGAACGATGGTCTATGCCGGCAACGTCGCCGACGATGCGGCGGAGCAGGTGCGGGCCGCGATCGGCGATGCCGGCGACGGCGTTTTCTCGGTCAGCCAGCTCGAGGAGACCGTGGTCTGCCGCTATCTCGGGCCGCGGGTCGGGGACGGCAAGGCCTTGTTCATGCGGGCATGGAACGTGCTTCGGAGCCTGGGGCAGGGCAAGGTGGCCGATATTCCGCGCATCTGGGCCACCTGAAACGATCGATTGCGAGGATGGGGGAAAGCGATGGAGCTGCTTCCGCGCGAGAAGGACAAGCTTCTGCTCTTTACCGCGGCGCTGCTGGCGGAACGGCGCAAGGCACGAGGCGTCAAGCTGAACTATCCTGAGGCTGTCGCCTATATTTCGGCGGCGATCCTGGAAGGCGCGCGCGACGGGCGTACCGTGGCCGAGCTGATGTCCTACGGCGCGACGCTGCTGACGCGCGAGGACGTCATGGAAGGCATCCCGGAGATGATCCACGACGTGCAGGTCGAAGCCACCTTCCCGGACGGAACCAAGCTGGTCACCGTCCACAACCCGATTCCGTGAGGCGGCGCGATGATCCCGGGCGAGTTCTTCATCGAGGACGGTACGATCGAGCTCAATGTCGGCCGTGAGCGGCGGTCGATCGAGGTCGCCAATTCCGGTGACCGGCCGATCCAGGTTGGTTCGCACTACCACTTCTACGAGACCAACGCGGCGCTGCATTTCGAGCGTGAGACGGCGAGGGGCTTCCGGCTCGACATTCCGGCGGGGACAGCCGTCCGCTTCGAGCCGGGACAATCGCGCACGGTCGCGCTGGTCGCGCTGGACGGCGACAGGGTGGTCTACGGTTTCAACGCCAGGGTCATGGGCAGACTGGAGGCCTGAGATGGTGCGCATCACCCGCGAGAACTATGCCTCGCTCTACGGTCCGACCAAGGGCGACCGCATCCGCCTCGCCGATACCGAGCTCGTGATCGAGGTCGAGGCTGACCACACCGTCTATGGCGAGGAGGTCACCTTCGGTGGCGGCAAGGTCATCCGCGACGGTATGGGCCAGAGCCAGCGCAATGCCGCGGAGGTGCCCGACCTCGTCATCACCAATGCGGTGATCCTCGACCATTGGGGCATCGTGAAGGCCGATGTCGGCATCAAGGACGGGCGCATCGCCGCGATCGGCAAGGCCGGCAATCCCGATATCCAGCCGGGCGTCGATATCGTCATCGGTCCCGGCACCGACGTGGTTGCCGGCGAGGGCAAGATCCTGACTGCCGGCGGCGTCGACGCCCATATCCATTTCATCTGTCCGCAGCAGGCGGAGATGGCGCTCGCCAGCGGCACGACCACGCTGGTCGGCGGCGGCACGGGCCCCTCCGTGGGTACGCTCGCGACCACCGTCACGCCCGGCCCCTGGTACATTCATCGCATGCTTGAGGCGATCGAGGCGTTGCCGGTCAATGTCGGCCTGCTCGGCAAGGGCAATGCGAGCCTGCCCGAGCCGCTGCGCGAGCAGGTCCGGGCCGGTGTCATCGGCCTCAAACTGCATGAAGACTGGGGCACGACTCCGGCGGCGATCGACAATTGTCTGTCCGTCGCTGACGAGATGGACGTTCAGGTCGGGCTGCATTCCGACACGCTGAACGAGAGCGGTTTCGTCGCCGACACCTTTGCGGCGACGAAAGGCCGCGCGATCCACTCCTTCCATACGGAAGGAGCCGGCGGCGGTCATGCGCCGGACATCATCACGGCGGCCGGTCAGGAGAACATTCTGCCCTCCTCGACCAATCCGACCCGCCCCTACACCGTCAACACCATCGACGAGCATCTGGACATGCTGATGGTGTGCCATCATCTCAGCCCGCGGATTCCGGAGGACGTGGCCTTCGCCGAATCGCGAATCCGCAAGGAGACGATCGCAGCCGAGGACATCCTCCACGATCTCGGCGCCTTCTCGATGATGTCGTCGGATTCGCAGGCGATGGGTCGCGTTGGGGAGACGATCCTGCGCTGCTGGCAGACGGCCCACAAGATGAAGGTCCAGCGCGGGCCGCTGCCCGAAGACAACGCGCGCAACGACAATTTCCGCTGCAAGCGCTATGTCGCCAAATACACGATCAACCCGGCGATCACCCATGGCTTTGCCCATGAGGTCGGCTCGATCGAGATCGGCAAGCGTGCCGACCTCGTGCTCTGGAAACCGGGCTTCTTCGGCGTCAAGCCGTCGCTCGTGCTGGTCGGCGGGATGATCGCCACCGCCCCGATGGGCGATCCGAACGCCTCGATCTCGACGCCGCAGCCGGTCCATTACCGGCCTATGTTCGGCGTGCTCGGGCGCGCCCGAGGCAAGACCGGGGTCACCTTCGTCTCGCAGGCGGCGCTCGATGACGGGATCGGCGACAAGCTCGGCCTGCAGAAGCAGCTGGTGGCGGTGAAGGGCACGCGTGGCGTCCGCAAGAAGGACATGATCCACAACGGGCTGACGCCGAAGATCGAGGTCGATCCGCAGAATTATCAGGTGCGCGTCGACGGTGAGCTGATCACCTGCGAGCCCGCGACCTCGCTGCCGATGACACAGCGCTACTTCCTGTTCTGAGGGAGACAGCCGGTACTGAACTTCGCCGCGGGAGAAGTCCGATCGGCTTTGGACAGTGATGCGCCGCGCCGGGACGATCCCGGTTAATGACGGAAAGAAGATCGGCGCCGGTGGCGCGTGTGGCCCTGAAACGAACGTTTGATGGGTCGCCTTGATCCGTTCTGCGAGGGGCGATAGTGACGAAAGCCTGCGTCCCGTCGCGGAACGGGCCTTCGGCCGGAGTGCGGCTGCGCGAGAGCCGAGGGCGCGCGAGGCAAGGCATGAGAGCACGCAGCGCGAGGAAGCCGACCCGGACTGCGACAGCGGAGGTGACGAAGCCAAGCCCGATGCGCGGCGAGATCATCGCTGCCGCCGCCGAGATCATCGTGCGCAAAGGCTACGGTGCCTGCACGATGCGGGCGGTGGCCGCGCTGGTCGATATGAAGGCCGGCAGCCTCTACTACCACTTCAAATCGAAGGACGAGATCGTCGAGGAGATCCTCAACCAGGGCATCGAAACGCTCCATGCCCGCGTGGCGGAGGCGATCCGCAACCTGCCGATCGACGCGCCGTTCGCGGGCCGGCTCTCTGCGGCGGTCGGGGTGCATGTTTCGAGCCTGGTCGGCAAGGACCAGAGATATATGCACGTCTACGAGCACCTGCCGCCGGTCATCAAACGGCGCAGCCGCAAGATGCGCGAGACCTATGCTCAGCTCTGGCACGATCTCTTCGCCGACGGCGTCGCCAGCGGAGAGGTCGATGCCGGCATCGATCTGCAGCTGCTGGTGCCGTATTTCCTCGGCGGGCTGAACCGCGTGCCGGAATGGATGCGCGCTGGCGGCGCCAGCAACGACCGGGTCGCGGCGCTGGCCATCACGACCCTGCTCGACGGAATCAGGGCTGGGCGCTAGCGGCTGCGATCAGGCGCGACTGTGCCGGCGCGAGGCGATGGCGACGACGATCACGACGGCGACCATCAGAGAGCTCACCACGATCAGGGCCGTTGCCAGCGAGACGGCGGTCATGACCGCGCTGGCGAGGATGATCCCGGTCGCATTCGCGGTGCGCAGCAATGCGAAGACTTCGGGCCGCTTTTCGGGAGGTGCGAGGGAATCGAGGGCAAGCGAATAGTGGGTTCCCAACGGAGCAAGCACCGCTCCGACCAACACGGCGCCAAGGACTGTCGCAGCCATCGAGATCTGGACCGCGGCGAGGATGGCTCCGGCTGTCATGATCATCAGCTGGATCAGGACTGCGCGGCGGCTTCCCATGCGGTTGCGGACGCTGACCCAGATGCCGCCGGCCACCGAGGCGATGCAGAGCGGGACGGTGAAAAGGATTGCCAGGGCGGGGGCGTAGCCGAAATGCAGCGCCAGGGCGACGGCGCCGATCTCCAGGGCCGCCACGGTGGAGCTGCCTGCCGCCGCGCAGATCAGCCAGAGCAGGATCGCCGGGCTGATGACCGAGGCGTTGGCCCGATGGACCTCTTCCGTGGGCGTCGACGTCACGGTCGGAACGAGCAGGGCCGGGATTGCGCCAAGGGCTGCGATAACCAGAACGGCGAATACGGGGGACATGGTGCCCAATCCGGAAGCCGCCACGGGAGCTAGGACGAACGTCACCTCGTTGAGCGTGGCCGCGATGCCGAGCGCCCTCGGCAGCTTCGTTGGAGGCGTGAGCTGGTTGAGGATGGTCCGAAGATATCCGAACGCCGCGCCGTTCACCGCCCCTGCCAGCGCCGAGAATACGACCAGCCAGATGAAGGGAGCCGCGTAGTGCGCCAACAAGGCGACCGCGCCGAGGGCCAGCGAGCGGAACAGTATCAGCAGCCGCAGGAAGATCGCCGGCGGCAGGCCTCGCCCTGCCCGGGTGATCGGGATTGCACCGGCGACCTGGGCCAGCGTCATCGCCAGGATCATCCCCGCCCCGCCGCTGGTGTCTCCCGTCAGCGCCAGGGCGACCAGTGCAAACGCGACCGGCCCGGCTGCTTGCGGAACGGTCAGGGTCGCGGAGGAGATGAACCAGCGAATCAGCGGTACTGAGCTTGCCGTCCTGGTCGTGGCAGTCGTCATGGGCCGGCCCCAGCGAAAAGGGCCGGGCCGTTCCCGGACATTGAAATCCCATAGAGGGGAGCGAGGACGTTACCTCGGGAGCCTGGTTAGCAAGCCATGCGATGCTGTCAATCCGAGCGCTCGAACAGCGGCGCGGCCGTGTCACCGTCGCGATGTTGCAGTTCAGGCGGTCCAGTGATCGGCGAGCGAGACAGGTCTCACCGCTTGCCCGGCTTCCTGGATGGCAAGGCAGAGTGCCACGGCGTTGCGCGCTTCGATCAGGCTAAGCGATGGCTCGCCTTCGCCAGCGAAGGAGGCGAGTGCCGAAGCAAGGTTCTGTTCGAGCTCGAACAGCTCCCCCGAGAAGGCGATCGCGCGTTCGCTGGCATCGCTCTCGCCGGCCGCCTGGACCCAGAGCGAGAAGCTCGGATGCTCGGCGCGGTCGAAGGCGCCGCTCCAGCTGGTGCGGATCGCGCCGGTGCTACCGGCGATCTCGAGCAGGGAATGGTGCTGGAAGCCGGCAAGGCACTGCGTCACCACGGCGCTCGAGCCATCTTGCCAGTCGAGCAGGGCCGAGAGCGTCTGCGGCATCGCCGAGCCGTCGCTGGACCGTGCAGTGACCCGATCGGGCAGGCCGTTCTCCCTTGCGTACCACATCACGAGATCGACGAAGTGGACCAGCTCCTCCAGGCTGTAGGAGCCGACGCGCCCCGCATCCTGGCGCCAGCCGCCAGAGCCAGGCCGGAAGGGGCGGCGGAAGAGCGAGAGATGCTGGTGGGTCACGCGCCCGATCTCGCCACCGGCGATGATCTCGCGCACCTGCCGCCATTGCTGCGACACCCGCAATTCATGATTGACCGCGACCTCGCGGCCGCTCTCCCGGGCCGCGGCGAGCACCGCGTCGCATTCGGCCAGCGTGACGCCGAGCGGCTTTTCCAGGATGACGTGCTTGCCCGCCCTCAGGGCGGCGACGGCGTGGCGCGCATGCAGATGGTTCGGCACGGCGATCGCGATGACATCGAGCGGCAGGGCGATCAGGTCCTCGAAGCTGCGGACGACCACGGCTTCAGGATAAGCGGATGCGGCAGCCTGCGCCGTCACATCGCCATGGCAGAAGATCACCGCGAGCTCGGCGCCCGGAAGCTGCGCATAGACCCGCGCATGCATGCGCCCCCAGGCGCCGAACCCTGCGAGCCCAACCCGCATCACCATCACCCCTTCTTGGTCGTGACACCGTCGGCGACGCCGCGGAAGCGCGTCGCGGCCGCATCGGCATTGCGCAGGAGCAGCGAGAAGTCGTTGGCGACCGAGACGAAGTCGAAGCCGGAGCGGATATGGCGCTCGGAGATCTCGTCATTGGGCGCGAGTGCGCCGACCGCCTTGCCGAGAGGCCGGCAGCGCCGGAGCCCGTCCTCGATCGCGGCAGTGACGTCGGGATGGGCGGCCCGCCCGGGCATGCCCATGCTGGCGGCGAGATCGCCCGGTCCGAAGAAGACGGCATCGACCCCGTCCACCGCGGCGATCTCCTCGCAGCGCTCGAGCGCTTCCTTGGTCTCGATCTGGACGATCAGGAAGAGCGACTGGCTCGCCTGCGCCGCATAGTCCTTGAAGCGCGTGTAACGGCTGGCCCGGTGCATCGCTGCGATGCCGCGGATGCCGTGCGGCGGATAGCGCAGCGACTGGACGGCGCGGGCGGCCTCCTCCGGCGTCTGCACGAAGGGCAGCATCAGCGTGGCGATGCCGGCGTCGAGATGCTGCTTGATCAGCAGCGGATCGTTCCAGAGCAGCCGCACGATCGGGACGGTCGGCGTCGCGGCGATGGCGCGGCAATGCGCCATCGCGTCATGCAGCGAGACCGGCGCGTGCTCGCCGTCGACGAGCAGCCAGTCATAGCCCGACCAGCCGAGCGCTTCCGTGGCATCGACGCTGTTCAGCATCGACCAGATGCCGACGAGCGGGCGGCCCTGGCGCATTGCCTCGCGGAACGGGTTGGGCCGGGTGGCGTGGCTGTCGCTGGCGGTCATGGGCGTCTCTCCCGGGGATGGCGAGGTCTGGTCGATGGATATGAAAAAGCTGGCGCAGGGCCTTTGGTGCGGTTTAAGCCCGCGTGAGGACGAGCCGGAGTGCTGAAGACATGGCCTACCCGTCGGATGAGGTCGTCATCACCGCCGTCAGGGCGATCGCGGTGCGCGCGCCGATCGAGACGCATGTGCGGACCTCCTTCGGCATCATGCGCGATCGGCCGGCCGTCTTCGTTGAGGTCGAGGACTCCAGCGGCAATCGCGGTCTCGGCGAGGTCTGGTGCAACTTCCCTTCGGTCGGCGCCGAGCACCGGGCGCGCCTCGTGCTGGAGACGGCCGGGCCACTGCTGCAGCAGCTCTCGCCACTGCCGATCGGCGAGGTCTTCGCGCGGCTGATGGACAAGCTGCATGTCCTCGCCATCCAGTCCGGCGAATGGGGGCCGCTGCGGCAGGTCTGCGCCGGGCTCGACATCGCCTGCCATGACCTTGCGGCGCGGCGCGCTGGGCTGCCGCTCTATGCCTATCTCGATGGGCAGGCGTCGGGCTCGGTCGGCGCCTATGCGAGCGGTATCGGCCCGGAAGCGCCGGCCGCGGTAGCAACGCGCGAGCTCGCCCAAGGTCATGAATGCTTCAAGCTGAAGGTCGGGTTTGGTACGGAGACCGACACCCGCTCGCTCGACGCGATCCGCGGCGCGATCGGCGAACGCCGCCTGATGATCGACGCCAACCAGGGCTGGGCCCTCGACCAGGCGATCGCGCACGGGAAGCGCTTTGCCGATTACCGGCTGGGCTGGCTGGAGGAGCCCTTGCGGGCTGATCGCCCGCTCGATGAATGGCTCGCTCTGCACGAGGCGATGCCGATCGCGATCGCGGCCGGCGAGAACATGAACGCAGTCGCGGAATTCGACGCGGCGATCGCCTCGGGACTCTTCCGTTTCATGCAGCCGGACGCGGCGAAATGGGGCGGTCTCAGCGGCTGCCTGGCAGTGGCCAGGGCCGCGCGCGCGGCCGGTCTCGTCTACTGCCCGCATTATCTCGGCGGCGGCATCGGCCTGCTCGCCTCGGCCCATCTGCTGGCGGCGGCGGGCGGCGAAGGCCTGCTGGAGATCGACAGCAATCCCAACCCGTGGCGCGACAAGCTCATCGCCGGCCTGATGCCGCTCTCGGGCGGCAAGGTGACGCTGAGCGAACGGCCGGGCATCGGCCTTGCCGGCGATCTCGATGATATCGTCGCGCGCGCGGCGTAGGCGCAGAGGCGAGCTCACGTGCTGCCCCGTCTCACCAGCTCGAAGCCGAGATCATGGACGCCGCCAGTCGGCAGGCGGCCGGCGATGCGCTCGCGCAGCACCTCGGCGATCTTCAGGCCGATCGCCCGCCGCGGCAGGCTGACCGTGCTGAGGCCAGGCTCGCAGGCGGCGGCGAAATCGACATCGCCGACGCCGCAGATTTTCAGCCGGTCCGGCACCGACCAGCCCAGCCGCTGCGCCTCGAACAGGGCGCCGAGCGCGACGATATCGTTGGTGCAGAGCACGGCATCGACATCTGGATGGCCCGCCATCAGCTCGGCGAAGGCCTTGGCGCCTCTGACGGAGGTCGGCAGGCCGGGAAGCTGCACCTCCGCCGGCGCCTCGTAGCCGATGCTCTGCGCGGTCTCGAAGAAGCCGGCGCGCCTGGAGTCGGCGCGATAGTCGCGCTGGTGCATGGCACCGACGAAGCCGAGCCGGCGGGCGCCGCGCTCCTTGAAATGCCGGGCGACCGCGACGCCGATGTCGCGCTGCGAGAAGCCGATCGCGGTATCGATCGGGTTGTCGGTCAGCTCCCACATCTCGACGATCGGCACGTCGGTGTCGAGCAGAGCGCGCATCGCGCCGCGGCTGTGCCGGCAGCCCGTGACGACCAGTGCGGCTGGCGACCAGGCCAGCATCGAGGTGATCAGCCGCTCCTCGGTCTCCAGCTCGTAATGGCTGTTGCCGATCAGGAGCTGGTAGCCGGCGCCGGCCAAGCCTTCCTCGATCGCTTCGAGCGTCACCGAGAAGAAGGCGTTGATCATTGAGGGAATGATCACGCCGATCGTCTTGCTGCGGGCGCTGGCGAGCGCGCCGGCCATCAGGTTCGGTCGGTAGGAGAGATGCTCAACCGCCGCCGCGATCTTGCCGCGAACCTCCGGCGAGACGAGCTCGGGCTGGCGCAGCGCGCGCGAGACGGTCGCTGTCGACACGCCGGCGATGCGCGCGACATCGGCCATGCGCGGGCGCGCCGTGCCTGACCGCTCACGCATGGCGGGCGCCGGCCTGGTCTTCTCCGCTTCCTTGCCGCCTTTCATCAGAAGATGCCCGGTTCGGCCGTCGGCGGACCCTGTTCGAGGAAGTCGAAATCGCAGCCCTTGTCGGCCTGCGTCACCGTCCGCTGGAACAGCATGCCGTAGCCGCGGCCATAGAGCGGCGGTGGCTCCTTCCAGGCGGCCCGGCGCCGGGCGAGCTCGGCCTCGTCGACCAGCATGTCGAGGCGCCGGTTCGGCACGTCGAGGATGATCTCGTCGCCGGTCTGGACCAAGGCGAGCGGGCCGCCGACATGCGATTCCGGCGCGACATGCAGCACGCAGGTGCCGTAATGGGTGCCGCTCATGCGCGCATCGGAGATGCGGACCATGTCGCGCACGCCCTTGGCGAGCAGCTTCTTCGGCAAGGCGAGGGCGCCCCATTCCGGCATGCCGGGCGCACCGACCGGGCCGGCGCCGCGCAGGATGAGCACGCTGTTCTCGTCGACGTCGAGATCGGGGTCCTCGACGCCTCTGGCGAGGGCGGCGGGGCTGTCAAAGACGACCGCGCGGCCACGATGGACCAGTAGCTCCGGCGTCGCGGCCGAGGGCTTGATGACGGCGCCGTTGGGAGCGAGGTTGCCACGCAGCACGGCTATGGCGGGCATCGCGCTGACCGGGTTGGAGAGCGGGCGGATGATGTCCTCGTCGACGATCCGCGCTCGCTCCAGTGCCTCGCCCAGCGTCTGGCCGAGGATGTTGCGGGCAGACAGGTCGAGCCGATCGGACAGCCGTGACATCAGCCCGCCGAGGCCGCCGGCGAAGTAGAAATCCTCCATCAGGAAATTCCCGGCCGGGAAGACATTGGCGAGGATCGGCGTCTCCCGGGCGATCGCGTCGAAATCGTCGAGCGAGATCGACAGGCCCGCGCGCCGCGCCATGGCGATGAGATGGATTGCCGCATTGGTCGAGCCCGACAGGGCGACATCGACATGCAGCGCGTTGCGCACCGAGCCCTGTGTCAGGATCTGCGAGGGCTTGAGGTCCTCCCAGACCATCTCGACGATCCGCTCGCCGGAGGCCGAGGCCATGCGGGTATGGGCCGAATCCATGGCGGGAATGCTGGAGGCGAACGGCAAAGTCAGCCCGAGCGCATCGGCGATCGACGTCATCGTCGAGGCCGTGCCCATGGTGTTGCAGGTGCCGGGCGAGCGCGTCGAGATGCCCTCGATCTCGACCAATTCGTCTTCGCTGAGCTTCCCGGCCCGGTACTCGTTCCAGTATTTCATGGTGTGCGTGCCGGCGCCGACGCGCGTACCGCGCCAGCTGCTGTTGAGCATCGGTCCGGCCGGGCAGAAGATCGCCGGCAGGTCCATGCTGAGCGCGCCCATCAACAGCCCGGGCGTGGTCTTGTCGCAGCCGCCGAGCAGCACGGCGCCGTCGATCGGGTGCTGGCGCAGCAGTTCTTCCGCCTCCATGGCGAGGAGGTTGCGGTAGAGCATGGTGGTCGGCTTCACCATGACCTCGCCGAGCGACAGGGCCGGCAATTCGACCGGGTGGCCGCCGGCGCGGATGACCCCGCGCTTCACCGCCTCGGCGCGCTCGCGCAGATGCGCATGACAGGGTGAGAGATCGCTCCAGGTGTTCAGGATCGCGATCACCGGCCGGCCCATGAACTCCTCGCGGCGCAGGCCCATCTGCTGCATGCGCTGGCGATGGGCGAAGGCGCGCATGCCCTCGGCCGAATACCAGCGCGCGCTGCGCAATTCTTCAGGGCGGCGGGACGGCAACGGCATGAACTCCACGGCAGGGCGATGCGTTAGATGACATCGCTTTCATAACCCTGTCAATCGAACGAAATGCGCTGAAAGTTACATATAAAAGGGAAATATGTGCGGGCTCCGAGCTGTCTTGACCAGTTGAATGTAACCGCTATCATTGCTGTCGAAGCTCGTCCGAAGAGACGAGGCGCCAGATCATTCAGGGAGGGCGGCATGGACCGCAGAACACTCATCAAGAGCGGCCTGGCTGCGGCGGGAACGGTCGCGATGCCGGCCTATCTGCGGGCGCAGTCGAACCGCAAGCTCAGCATCCTGACCTGGAACATCGCCGACCAGGAGGCACTGTTCAAAGAGGAGTTCGCCGACTTCAAGGCGCAGAATCCGGGCGTTGAGATCGAGTGGCTCGACAAGAAGGGGCCGGAGCTGCCGGCCTTCTACCAGACGCAGCTCGTCGCCGGCACGGCGCCCGACATCATCGATCTCCAGGGCGCGATCTGGGTGGAGTGGGCGGCGAACGGCGCCCTGCTCGACCTGACGCCCTATATGCAGAAGGAGCCGGACGTCGCCAAGCTCTACAACCAGGACTACCTGGCGAGCTTCGTCTACGACAAGAAGAACTTTGTCGTGCCCTTCTACATCGCCAAGACGCTGCTGTTCTACAACAAGACGATGTTCAAGGAGGCCGGCCTGACGGATGCGCCCAAGTCGTTCGACGAGATCGTCAATTTCAGCCAGGCGATGGCCAAGGGTGAGAAGACCGGCTTCCTGACGCTGAATTTCGACTGGCTCTATTGGCCGCTGATGCAGATGAACGGCGTCGAGCTGCTGAAAGCGGACATGAAGACGCCGGCCTTCAACACGCCGAAGACGATCGAGGTGCTGGAGAAGCTGGCCAAGGCGACGGCCTCGGGCGGGATCAACAAGATCGCCTGGACCGGGCGCTGGGTCGAGCCCAACGGCGCCTTCGCTTCCGGCAATGTCGGCATGCTGCAGGCCCATTCGGCCTCGTATTTCTTCGTCAAGGGCCAGGCGCCCTGGGTCAATCCCGATACGCTCGGCGCGGCCCAGAATCCCGGCAACTGGTCGACGCCGACCAATCACGGCTTCGCCATCTCGAAATCGTCGAAGAATCCGGATCTCGCCTGGGCCCTGGTCAAGCACATGACCGGCAACAAATGGGCGACCGAGTTCTCGGTGCGCCGCCGCATCCTCACCGGCAATCTCGCCGCCGACAAAATCGGGCTGGAGAAGGTCAAGGCCGAGGATCCGCTGGCCCATGCCGTGCTGCTGACGCAGCTCGAACACACCGACAAGATGTGCGGCAACTGGCCCCTGCCGAACGATGCGCAGGTCAAGGACGTCTTCTGGGCCGAGATCCAGAACGCCGTGCTCGGCCGCAAGGATGCCAAGACGGCAATGGCGGATGCAGAGCGCGCGGTCACGCGCGTCATGCGCCGGTCCTGAGCGGGGAGCGGCGCCGGTTATGGCAATGGCTATGTCCGCCGCGCCCGAACGGCGGCGTACCTCCTTCCTGCGCAGGGCGACGACGCGCCAGGCCATCCTGGTCTGGTGCTTCCTCTTGCCGTCGCTGCTGATCTTCCTGCTCTATCGCATCCTGCCGCTGGCCTGGAACATCCTGCTCTCCTTCCAGGCCTGGTCGCCGCTGAAGCCGGCAGTCTTCATCGGCCTCGAGAACTACGAGGAGATGCTGACGGACGAGGTGTTCTGGCAGTCGCTCTGGAACACGGTCTTCATCATCCTGTCGGCGCCGGTCGGGATTGCGATGGCGCTCGGCCTGGCGCTGCTGGTCAACTCCAACATCAGCGGCCGCAACATCTATCGCACGCTGATCTTCCTCTCCTATCCGCTGATGACGGTGGCGGTCGCGATCATCTGGCGCTGGATGTACGACGAGCGCGTCGGCCTGCTGAACTATGTGGCCAGGCTGCTGCACCTCACCGACACGCCGATCCCGTTCCTGAACTCGTTCTTCTGGGCGCTGCCCTCGGTCGTCGTCGCCAATATCTGGCAGATGCTCGGCTTCTACATGATCATCCTGTTGACCGGGCTGCAGAACATCCCGAGCTCGCTGTTCGAGGCGGCCGAGATCGACGGCGCCACTGCCAGCGACCGCTTCTGGCGCATCATCCTGCCGCTGCTGCGCCCCTCGATCTTCCTGTGTTTCGTCATCGGCATGCTGAACTCGGTGACCAGCTTCGACCTGGTCTATGTCATGACCGGCGGCGGTCCCGGCCGCGCCACCGAGATCCTCGTCACCTACATCTACAAGCTCGGCTTCGTGCAGACGCGCTTCGACTATGCGGCTGCGGTGACGGTCGTGTTCTTCATCTTCCTGATCACGGTCGCCTGGGCGGCGAACCGGCTCTCCGGCGGGAATGCCGGCGCCAGGGACATGGAATGATGCGCCGCTCCCCGACCTGGCCGATCCATCTGGCGCTGATCGCCGTCTGCTTCGTGATGCTGGTACCCTTCTACTGGGTGCTGAAGACATCCGTCTCGGGCGAGAACATCTTCACCTTTCCGCCGAGCATCATCCCGCGCAACCCGCACCTCTTCTATTATGTCGATGTCTGGTACGCGATCCCGTTCGCCCGCTACTTCCTGAACAGCGTCATCGTCTCGGTCATCACCATCGCCGCCAATGTCGTCTTCAACGCGATGGCGGGCTATGCGCTGACCCGCGAGTTCCGGGGCAAGGGCTTCATCCTGATCCTGTTCCTGTCCTGCATGATGGTGCCGTTCCAGGCGACGATCATTCCGGCCTATCTGATCACCGGCCAGCTCGGCCTGCTGAATTCCTATGTCGGCCTGGCCCTGCCGCAGTTCTCGACGATCATCTGCATCTTCGTGTTCAAGGCGAGCTTCGACGCGATCCCGGGCTCGCTGATAGATGCCGCGAAGGTCGATGGCCTGCCGGAATGGCGGATCGTCTGGACGATCATGCTGCCGCTGGCCAAGTCCGCCATGGCGACGAACGTGATCCTCTCCTTCATCTGGTCCTGGAACAATTTCCTCTGGCCGCTGATCATGACGCGGACGCCGGAAATGCAGACGCTGCCGCTCGGGCTGGCGCGCTTCCTGTCCTATCAGGAGGATACGACCGGGGCGCTCTATGCCTTCTGCATCATGGTGCTCGCACCCGGCATCCTGCTGTTCCTGCTGGCGCAGAAGGAGTTCATCCAGGGCCTCACCTCTGGCGCGACGAAGGGTTAGGCGATGGAAGCTTACTCCAGCGGCCGGCCAAGTGGCTGGCGGAAGTGGCTGCTCAACCGCTTCGTCCTGGTCCCCGCCGCCATCCTCGCCGTCGCGGCCGCCTGGAACCTCTATGCCTCGACCCATGATGACGGGCTTGTGCTCGGGCAGGTGCTCGACGCGCAGGGCAAGCCGGTGGAAGGGGCCCAGGTCACGCTCTGGGTCTTCAGCTTCACCACCTTCGCCGAAAATCGCAGCGTGAAGACCGGAGCAGACGGCAGCTTCCGCATTACGGGAAACCCGTCGCACCATATCCAGCTCAGCGCGGTGAAGCCGGGCGTCGGCTCGTCCGAGCGCATCCCGATCCGGCTCTTCTTCCGTTCGCAGAACACGACGCTGGCGGCTCCGCTCGTCCTTTCGGGCAGAGGATGAGTCCTGGCAGCCGCCAAAACGAAGCGCCGTCCCTTTTGACCTATCAAGATGAAACGCGTGTCGTCCCGGGCGACCGCAGGGAGACCCGGGACCCATGCCTGAGCTTGTCCGATTGAGGCTCAGGCATGGGTCCCGGATCGGCGCCGCCGAAGGCGGCTTGTCCGGGACGACCCAGATTTTTGCGCCGACAACTCGGTCGGCCGATCTCGACGACTCCTGTATCACCCCGCGAACATCGGCTCCGGCAGGCCCTTCACGCCGAGGCCGTGAATGGCGAAGAGGTTCCCGGCCTGCGGCGTACGGGCTCGCTCCTCGTCGCTCAGCATTGAGGCGGCGCTGGTGACGTAGAGCACGTCGAGTCCGTCGCCGCCGAAAGTGCACATGGTCGGATGCTTGATCGGCATGTCGATCAGCCGGTCGAAACGCCCCTTCGGATCGACCCGGGCGATCTTGCCGCCATGCACCAGCGCGCACCAATAGAAGCCCTCAGCGTCGACCGTCGCGCCGTCGCAGCGTCCCTCGATCTCGCCGGTCGAGAAGAAGACGCGGCGGTTGGAGATCGCGCCGCTATCGATGTCGAAATCATAGGCGAAGACGGTCTCGGCCCGTGAGTCCGCGAAATACATGGTGCGGTCGTCGGGCGAGAAGGCGATGCCGTTGGAGACGATGAAGCCCTGGTCCATCTGGTGGGCGCTGAGATCGGGATCGAGGCGATAGAGCGCGCCATTCGGGTCCGTCAGCGCGCCGTCGCGCGAGCCGCACCAGAACCGGCCGCGTCTGTCGCATTTGCCGTCATTGAGGACGTTGGCCGGCTTCTCCGGTTCGGGATCGACCAGCGGCGTCACCGCGCCGGTTGCAAGATCGACCGTGGCGAAGCCGGTCTGCAGCGAGGCGATCAGCCCGCCGCTGCGCCGGATCGCGAAGGAGCCGACGATCGCCGGCATCGCCCAGGTGGCAAGCCCATTCGCCGGATGCCAGCGATGGATCGCCGGCCTGAGCGCATCGACGAAATAGAGCGCGCCTTCGCCGCCATGCCAGCACGGGCCTTCGCCGAGGGCGAAGGGGCCGGGCAGGACGGTCTCGATCTCGGGCTTCATGGTATCACCAGGGCAAAGGCTGATCGTGATAGGTCTGGAAGATGCCGGTGTGGTGCCGCCCGGCGCGATGGATCACGCCGCGCATGCCGGCGACGCTCTCCGCGACCGGCACGCGCCCGCCCGGTTCGGTCGCGGCCCAGCCCGGATGCAGGGCAATGACGCTGATATGGCGCGGTGCCAGGTCGACCGCGAGGCCTTTGACCACCATGTTCAGCCCCGCCTTGCTTGAGCGGTAGGCATAGGAGCCGCCGCTCTGGTTCAGCGCAATCGAGCCCATGCGGCTGGAGACGAAGGCCATCATCTTCAGTTCGCTCGCCGCGACGTTCTCGACCAGCGTCTCCACCAGCTTCATCGGGCCGATCAGATTGGTTTCGAGGATGCGCCGCCAATTGGCGTAGTCGGTCTCGCCGAAGGGCGGGTGCGGCCGGCCGATGCCGGCATTGTTGAGGAGGATGTCGACCGGCCGCCCGCCGAGCGAAGCAGCGAAGGCCGCAATGCCGGCATGGTCGGTCATGTCGAGTTTTTTGACCTCGACATCGCCTACAATCGCGCGGGTCTCGTGTGCGGTCTCTGGCGAAAGGCAGGTCGCGAAGACCTTGTGCCCCTCGGCCGCGTATTGCCGGGCGAACTCGACGCCGAGGCCGGTGTCGCACCCGGTGATGACGATCGTTGCCATGTTGCTCCGCTAGAGGCTGGATGCGAGGGGAGTGGAGGCGCCGCCGGCGGCAGAGCTTTCGAGACAGGCCATGACGAAGGCGAGGCCGGCGACGCCGTCCTCGATCGAGGGCGTCAGCCTGGCCATGTCGGTGGCGGGCCTGAGCCCGCGCCGCGCCAGGATGAGGTCGGCGAAGCCGATATAGAGATTGGCGATCGCCTCGATCAGCCCCTCGGGATGGCCGGGGCGCGACAGCCGGGTTGCATCCCGCGCCGCCGCAGAGAGGTCGGGCCGGCCGGCGCCGGTCACGACGATGTCGCCATTGAGCCGGCCCAGCAGCAGTTCATTGGGCGCGCCATGGCTCCAAGCGAGATAGCCGGTCTCTCCGAAAATTCGGATGGTGAAGAGGTTTGACGCGCCGGCCGCGGCATTGCTGAGCTCGATCCGGCCGCGGGCGCCGCCTGCCTGCCGGAAGCGGATCTGCGCGATGTCGTGGACCTTGCGGCCGGGCACCAGCGTGCCGACCTCGGCGGAAACGCTCGCCATCGGCTCGCCGGTGACGAAGCCGACGAGATGGTGGGCGTGGGTGCCGATATCGCCGAGGATGAGCGAGGGGCCGCTGATCTCGGGGTTGAGCCGCCAGCGCGCGGCGCCTTCCGGCGTCGCCTCGACCAGCGTCGCATTGCCGCCGGCGAGGTAGTCGATCTGAATGAGACGCACGGCGCCGATCTGCCCGGCCAGGATGCGCGCGCGCATCTCGCGCAGCATCGGATAGCCGGAATAGGTGTGTGTCAGCGCCACTGCGACGCCGCTCTCGCGCGCCAACGCGGCGAGCTCGCGCGCCTCGCCGAGATCGTTGCACAGCGGTTTCTCGACCATGACGTCGAGCCCGGCCGCGAAGGCCGCCTTGCAATAGGCGGTGTGGCTGTCGTTGGGGGTGATGATGGCGAGGGCCTCGACGCCGTCAGGGCGCGCCTTCTCCCGCGCCAGCAGTTCATCGAGCGAGCCATAGCAGCGCTCTTCGGCGAGGCCGATCGCGAGCCCTTCGCGACGGGAGCGCTCCGGCTTCGACGACATCATGCCGGCGACGAGGCTGAAGCGGCCGTCGAGCGCAGCCGCCATGCGATGCGCTGGGCCGATCATCGAGGGCGGGGCGCCGCCGAGAATGCCCAAGCGGATCGGCCGCCCGAGGGCGGTGAAGACGGGATTACCTTCGCTCATGGTTTCAGCCCCAGAATGCGGTCGAGCTCGTCAGGCGGCGCGGCGCGGCGCATGCCTGCGTCGAAGTCGCGCTGCGTGGTCTGGATGATGTGGTCGGCGATGAAGCGCGCCCCCTCGCGTGCGCCGTCGAAGGCGTTCTTCAGGCAGCACTCCCATTCGAGCACGGCCCAGCCGTCATAGCCGTAGCGGGTCAGGCTGCTGAAGATGCCGGCAAAGTCGATGTCGCCGTCGCCCGGGCTGCGGAAGCGGCCTGGGCGGTCGATCCAGTCGCCATAGCCGCCATAAACGCCGCGATCCGGGCTCGGGCGGAACTCGGCATCCTTGACATGGAAGGCGGCGATGCGGCTGTGCCAGCGGTCGATGAAGCCGAGATAGTCGAGATGCTGCAGCCTGAGATGGCTGGGGTCATAGAGCAGCCTGGCGCGAGGATGGTGGTCGACGCGGTCGAGGAAGACGGCAAACGTCGCGCCGTCATGCAGGTCCTGGCCCGGATGCAGCTCGAAGCAGATGTCGACATCGAGGCTGTCGGCGTAATCGAGCAGTGGGCGCCAGCGCGCCGCCAGCGCCGCAAAGCCGCGCTCGATCAGGCCGGGCGGGGCCGGCGGGTAGGGATAGAAGAACGGCCAGAGCAGGCTGCCCGAAAAGGTCGCGAGCTTGCCGGCGCCGATGCGGGCCGCGAGCGTGATGGCGCGCCGCAACTCCTGCTCGGCCCATTGTTGGCGCGCCGCCGGGCTGCCGCGCAGCTCGGCGGGCGCGAACGCGTCCATGACTCCGTCATAGGCCGGATGGACCGCCAGCAATTGGCCGGCGCGATGCGCCGCGATCTCGCTCACCACCAGGCCGTGGCGCTCGATGATCGCGCGCCAGTTGTCGATGTAACCGCTGTCTTCCAGGCGCTCAGTGTCGATGATCGCGCTGTCGTGGACCGGCACCTGCAGCGCCTTGAAGCCTTCCTGTATCGCGAAACGGGAAACGCCATCAATATTGGAAAAGAACGGAGCCGGGCCGAGATATTGGGCGATGAACAGGCTCGGGCCGCGAATTGCTTTCAACGGCGTCACACCCCGATGCCTCCATGCAGAGAAGGGATGATAGCGCTTACACTGAGCAGGGCAAGTGAGTTTACCGCCTCGCTACTCCGGGCGCAAAGCGGCTACGCACGCGAAGTCATGAGCTGCGCCGCCTTCTCGGCGATCATCACAGCCGGTGCGTGGGTGTTGCCCGAGACGATCGTCGGCATGATCGAGCAGTCGACGACGCGCAAGCCTTCGAGACCGTGCACGCGTAGCTCAGGATTGACCACCGCCATCGCATCGATGCCCATTTTCGCGGTTCCGACCGGATGGAAGATGGTGGTGGCGATGTCGCCTGCTGCCTGCGCAAGTTCGGCAGGCTCCTGAACGGCGATGCCGGGCTTGAGCTCTTCCGGCTTGAACGCCTGCATCCGCCCTGTCGCCATCAGGCGCCGCGCCGCCGTGATCGAGGCCGCGGCGACCTCACGATCGCTGTCGGCCGAGAGATAATTCGGCGCAATGTTCGGATGCGCGAAGGGATCCGCCGAGACGATCCGGACGTGGCCGCGCGAATCCGGCCTGAGATTGCAGACCGAGACCGTGATTGCCGGAAAGGCGTCGAGCGGCTGGCCGAAGCGCTCCAATGAGAGCGGCTGGACATGGAATTCGATGTTGGGCGTGGCGAAACGCTCATCTGAGCGCATGAAGATGCCGAGCTGGCTCGGCGCCATCGCCATCGGCCCCGAACGGCGCAGCGCATATTCGAGTGCGATGCCCGCCTTGCCCAACAGGCTCGCCTGGCGCTCGTTCAGCGTTCTCGCGCCCGTGATCCTGAAGACGGTGCGGATCTGGAGATGGTCTTGCAGGTTCTCGCCGACGCCGGGCAGTTCATGCCTGACATCGATGCCGTGCTGCGACAGCAGCGCGCCCGGCCCGACGCCGGAGAGCTGCAGCAATTGCGGCGTGCCGATCGCCCCCGCCGAGAGGATCAGCTCGCCGGCGGCGTCGAGCTGGACGGGCTCGCCCTTGAGACGCAGCTCGAGCCCGCTGGCGCGCTTGCCGGAGAAGACGATGCGCTCGGCCTGCGCCTGCGTCAGCACCGTCAGATTGCTGCGATTGCGCACCGGGCTCAGGAAGGCGCGCACCGCGTTGAAGCGGAAGCCGGCCTTCTGGTTCACCTCGAAATAGGCCGAGCCGAAATTGTCGCCGGCGTTGAAATCGTCGATCTTCGGCACGCCGATCTCCTCGGCGGCCTCGCGCACGGCATCGAGGATCGGCCAGGACAGGCGCTGGCGCTCGACCCGCAGCTCGCCTTCCTGGCCATGGAACGGTCCGGTCAGATTGTGATGCCGCTCGGATTTGCAGAACAGCGGCAGGACCTCGTCCCAGCCCCAGCCGGGATTGCCGAGCTGGCGCCAGCCGTCATAGTCGGCCGCCTGCCCGCGCATGTAGATCATGCCGTTGATCGACGAGCAGCCGCCGAGGACCTTGCCGCGCGGATAGGCGAGGACACGCCCGTTGAGGCCCTTTTCCTGCGCCGTGCTGTAACCCCAATCGGTTCTGGGGTTGCCCATGCAGTAGAGATAGCCGACCGGGATATGGATCCAGTGGTAATTATCCGAGCCGCCGGCCTCGAGCAGCAGCACGCGCTTGCGCGGATCGGCGCTGAGGCGGTTGGCGAGCACGCAGCCCGCCGAACCCGCGCCGACGATGACATAGTCCCAGGAACCGAGATGGCGACGGATGCTCAAGCGACCTCCGATCGACAATGCTGCCATTGCGCTGTGATCGTCGTAGCAAGATCGTCATGGAGCCGGTAGCGCGCATCGCTCAACGTTCCGTCTGGGCGAAAGCGCGCTGCGGACCTTGGGGCCGGTCTTCTCGCTCAACGAGCCGACGATCTGCCCGATCTTGTCGGGCTCGAGGGTGCTGAAGTCGGTCAGCCTCTCTTTCAGAGCCTCGGTCGGAGCCGGACAGCGCCGGTTCTCCTTCATGCCTATGTCAGCGGCCTGCTCGCGCAGACCCAGCCGTCAGCCGAATTGCGGGCAACTGCGTCCTCGATTGTCGGGTTCTTTCGCTGGTCAGGCTGCGATGATCGGAGACGCAGCATAGGCCGGCTGGCGCAAGGGTATGCCCTCGAAGACGGTCCCTTCCTCGAACCAGCTCTTCGGCGCGGGAGCGCCCCACAGGGTCTGGCGCTGCGGATCGCGCAGGTCCCAGCGGATCGGTTCGTGGTCGGGATCGATCGTCTGATAGTCCGAGCAATAGATCTCGATGCGATGGCCGTCGGGGTCGCGGACATAGAGGAAGAAGGCGTTGGAGATGCCGTGGCGACCCGGGCCGCGCTCGATATTGCCGACATAGCCGGTGGTCGCCATCAGATCGAGCAGATCGATGATGCTGAGCGGCGTCGGCACCCAGAAGGCGACATGGTGCAGGCGCGGCCCGATGCCATGGGTGAAGGCCATGTCGTGGACGCCGCCCTTGCGATGCATCCAGGCGGCCCAGAGCCGGCTCCGGTCCTCGTTCTCGGTGTATTCGGTCACCCGGAAGCCGATCTCGTTGTAGAACGCGACCGAGGCGTCGACATCGTCCGAGAAGCAATTGAAATGGTCGATGCGCAGGGGCTTCACCCCCTTGTAGAGCGCGTATTTCTGGTGGACCGACGGCAGCTTGTCCATGCGGAAGTAGAATTCCAGCGGTACGCCAAGCGGATCGGCCGTGCGCAGGGTCCGCCCCTGATAGGGCTCCTCGACGAACTCGGCTTTGAGGCCTTTGGCCCGGAAGAAGTGCTGGGCTTTGTCGAGGTCTTCCTCGGAGAAGACCTTGAAGCCGAGATGACGGGCGCTGGGCTCGGCCGCCTTCTCAAGGACGATGCAGTGATGGCCGCGCTCCTCCATCGCCCGGAAATAGAGCCGTTCCGGCGTCTCCTGCGTGAGCTGCAGGCCGAGCGTATCGCCCCAGAACGCCTTGGCGGCGGCAAGGTCACACACCGTCAGCACGACATGGTTCAGCCGCACGACGTGAAAGGGCGGGTTGAGGACGCTGGACGGGACGGGCATGGTTCCTCCTGGAGATCGTTCTTTGCTGTTTTCTTGGCCGCAGCGTCAGGCTCCCAGCCGCGGCACCTGGTGGGTATCGAAGGCCACGGCGACGTTCTTCGTCTCCATGTAGAAGTCGAAGGAATAGTCGCCGCCATCGCGGCCGATGCCGGATGACTTCACTCCGCCGAACGGCGTCGGCAGATGGCGGACATTCTCCGAGTTGACCCAGATCATCCCGGCTTCGAGATCGCGTGCGACGCGATGGGCGCGGCCGACATCACGGGTCCAGATATAGCCGGCGAGCCCGTACTGGACGTCGTTGGCGATGGCGATCGCCTCGGCCTCGTCCTCGAATGGGATCATGGTCAGCACCGGCCCGAAGATCTCCTCCTGCGCGATCCGCATGCCGTTGCCGGCATTAAGATAGAGCGTCGGCTCGACATAGTTGCCGGCGCCGTCCAGCGCGCGGCCGCCGCCGCACGCGATGCGGGCACCCTCCCCCTTCGCCAGAGCGGGATAGGACAGCACCTTGTCGGCATGGCGGGGATGGATCAGCGGCCCGATCTCGGTCACCGGATCGAGCGGATGCCCGACGCGCAGGCGCTTTACCCGCTCACTGACCTTGGCGGAGAAGGCGTCGTAGATCGAACGCTGGACGAGCGCACGTGAGGACGAGGTGCAGCGCTCGCCATTGAGCGAGTAGATCATGAACAGGACGGCATCGAGGGCACGGTCGAGATCGGCATCCTCGAACACGATCACCGGGTTCTTGCCACCGAGCTCGAAATGGACGCGCTTCAGCGTCTCCGCCCCCTGACGCATGATGTGCTGGCCGGTCGTCGTCTCGCCGACGAAGGCGACCGCCTTGATGTCCGGGTGCTCGGTCAGCGCCTTGCCGGCGCTCTCGCCGAGACCATGGACGACGTTGACCACGCCGGCCGGAAAGCCATGGGCGCGGATGGTCTCGTCCATGATCTCGCCGAGCAGCGTGGCTGACAGCGGCGACCACTCGGCCGGCTTGTGGACGACCGTGCAGCCGGCGGCGAGCGCCGGCGCGATCTTCCAGGTCGAGAGCATGAACGGCGTGTTCCAGGGCGTGATCACGCCCACCGGGCCGATCGGCTGGCGCAGCGTGTAGTTGATATGGCCCTCATCCGGCAGCGACAGGCCGTTGCCGGCTTCCGGC
The DNA here is from genome assembly GCF_902506165.1 of Bosea sp. 29B. NCBI lineage: Bacteria > Pseudomonadati > Pseudomonadota > Alphaproteobacteria > Hyphomicrobiales > Alloboseaceae > Allobosea > Allobosea sp. 29B. The sequence goes on along the minus strand of NZ_LR733817.1, from coordinate 1,829,687 downwards.
GCGCGGTCGGCATAGAAGCGGAAATTCTCGGCCCCGCGCAGCGCCGCCTTCGCCATGAAGCGGATGGCCTGGCCGCTGTCGCTGCTCTCGACCAGAGCGATCTCCTCCGCCCGCGCCTCGATCGCATCGGCGATCGCGTGCAGTACGGCGCGGCGCTTGGCGCCCGAGGCGTTCTTCCAGGCGGGGAATGCCTTGCGTGCTGCTGCTGCGGCGCGATCGATTTCCGCCCTGTCGCCGGCGGCAACGATGGCCTGACGCTCGTTGGTGGTCGGATCGAGCGTCTCGAAGGTCGCGCCAGAAGCCGAGAGAACGGTCTCGCCGGCGATCAGATGCGGCACGGTCCCGCGCGTGAAGCGCGCCATTGCCTGGCTCGCCTTTGCGAGGTTGGCGGTGAGCTTGGTGTCGGTCGCGGTCATGGCTTCGCCCTCGCTTTCAGGCGGTGGTGCAGGTTGTTGGTCTTCAGCGACGCGGTTCCGTCGATCTCGGCGACATCGAGGCTGAGCGCGAGGCCACGGCGCTGGAACGTTTTGGCGGTCTCGCGTTCGAGTACCGCCATCAGGACATCGGCGACGCGCCGGCGGGTCGCGGCGTCGCGCCCCTCGCCGATCCGCACGCTCACGGCGATGAAGATGTGATCGGGGTCGCCATCGGCGATCCGATAGAGTTCCCGCCGCTCGGCGCGGGTCCTGAGGCCGGCCAGCGGGAAGACGCCGGTCTCCAGCGCGGCGGCGTGCAACGCCTCGACCAGCCGCATCGGGGCGAGCTCGTCCTCCAGATTGGCGGAGTATTCGATGACGATATGGGGCAAGCGCACCTCCCAATGCCCAAATTAGATAACATGTTAAATTAATGCACGCAAGCGCGGTTCGACTGCGTTTGGCGTGGACCGTCGGGCGGGCTAGGGTGCCGGCGACTCACGCTGGATTTCAGGTTTGACCGACGACAAGACCGCAGGCGCCAGCAGCCCCGCCGCGACCCGGCTCAGGCTGCGCCACTTCTCCAAGTCGCTGCCGATGTCGCTGCTGCGGGCGCGCGAATCGGTCATGCGGCATTTCCGCAAGTCGCTGCGCGAATTCGGCGTCACTGAGCAGCAATGGCGCGTGCTGCGCGCGCTCAGCACCAAGCCGCAGATGGAGGTGGCGGAGCTGGCGCGGGCGACCTTCCTGCTCGGCCCCAGCCTGTCGCGGATCCTTGTCGATCTCGACCAGCGCGGCCTGATCCGGCGCGAGCCCGATCCGGCCGATCTGCGCCGCTGGATGATCTCACTCAGCCCCTCCGGTACCGAGTTGATCGACACTGTCACGCCGGTGTCGGAAGCGATCTACCGCGAGATCAGCCAGCGTTTCGGCGAGGACAGGCTCGGCCAGCTGCAGGACCTGCTCGCCGAGCTCGAGGAGGCCATGGCCGGCATCGGCAATGACGGGCCGGACGCGCCAGCCGATTGACAGGCTGGGCTGCCAAGGCATCCGCTGCCTGACGATATGGGTTTGCGGATACCCTCCGCCGATCCATGTCGGCGGCCTAGCCGGCCGCCATTGGAGGCGTCGGCGGGAAGCTGGAGAAAGCTGTGATCGGAGCGCCTATCAGGGCAATGCGGCCCAAGGCGAACTGCGCCGCCCGGCTACACCGGGCGGGCGGCAGCTCATCGACGATGCGGAAGGAAACATCTTCCGTCTCAAGGGCTTGGTAGAACCCTCGAGAAAAATGGTGCCCAGGAGAGGACTCGAACCTCCACGCCCTTGCGAGCGCCAGCACCTGAAGCTGGTGCGTCTACCAATTCCGCCACCTGGGCAACGGCGGTTCGTTTACGGGGGCCGAACGCACCTGTCAACGGGCGAAGCCGGCTTTTTGACAATAGTGCATCGGCCGCGCTGCGGGCGGCGTCGCGCCGCCTTCACAGCCGCGCTGCGATGAACTAGGACAGGCATAATAGAGCCAGTTTTCAGCGCTTCCAAACGGAGCTTCGCGTCACCATGACGGTCCTGCCTCCCGCTTCGCAACTCGTCACGGTCTTCGGCGGCTCGGGCTTCCTCGGGCGCCATGTCGTGCGGGCGCTGGCGCGGCGCGGTTATCGCGTGCGCGCCGCGGTGCGCCGCCCGGACCTCGCCGGCTTCCTGCAGCCGCTCGGCATCGTCGGCCAGGTCACCGCGGTCCAGGCCAATCTGCGCTATCCCGATTCGGTCGCGGCCGCCGTCAAGGGAGCCGACGCGGTGATCAACCTCGTGGGCATCATGCGCGAGAAGGGCCGGCAGAATTTCTCCTCGGTGCAGGCGCAGGGCGCCCGCACGGTCGCGCAGGCCTGCGCGCAGTTCGGCGTCGACCGGCTGATCCAGGTCTCGGCGCTCGGTGCCGACGCTGAATCGACATCCGCCTATGCCCGCAGCAAGGCGGAGGGCGAGGGGGCCGCCCATGCCCTGGTCAAGCAGGCGATCGTGCTGCGCCCCTCGGTGATGTTCGGGCCGGAGGACACCTTCTTCAACCGCTTCGCCTCGCTGGTGCGCATGCTGCCGGTGCTGCCGCTCGCCGGTGCCGAGACGAAGTTCCAGCCGGTCTTCGTCGGCGACGTCGCCGAGGCGATCGCGCTCGCCGTCGACGGCAAGGTCGAGGCCGGCAAGGCCTACGAGCTCGGCGGTCCCGAGGTGAAGACGCTGCGCGAGTTGGTCGACTATGTCTGCGAGGTCACCGGCCGCAAGCGCCTGATCGCGCCGATGCCCTTCGGCCTCGCCCGCCTGCAGGGCCAGGTCCTCGAACTCGCCGACATGCTGACGCTTGGTCTGCTGCCGAACGAACTCATCCTGACGCGCGACCAGGTCAACCTGCTCGGGAGCGACAATGTCGTCTCGACGACGGCGGAGAAGGAAGGCCGCACCTTGCACGGGCTCGGCATCACGCCGGTCTCGGCCGAGGCCGAGGTGCCCGGCTATCTCTGGCGCTTCCGCAAGTCCGGCCAGTTCGCCACCGCCCGCGCCAGCTGAGCCCCGTCAGGGCAGCAGCACCAGCTTGCCGGCGGTTTGCCGGCTTTCCAGCGCTGCATGAGCGGCGCTCGCCTGTGCCAGCGGAAAGCTTTGGCCAGGCAGCAGCCTCAGCTCGCCCGAGATCGTCAGCCTGAACAGCTCGCCGAGCTCGCTTGCGAGGCGCTCGGGCGCCAGATGGGGCAGCAGCGAGAAGCCGGCGATCGTCCGGTTGCCGAAGATCAGGGCCTTCAGTGCCTCGGCATCCGGCCGGAAGTCGGCGAGCGACAGCGGACCGTAGAGCACGAGCCGGCCGAACGGCGCGAGCAAGGCGAGGCATTGCGCCGGGATGTTGCCGCCGGATGCGTCGAAGACCAGATCGGGACCCGCACCGTCGGTCAGGGCGCGGACCTGCTCGGGCCAATCGGCTTTCGTATAGTCGACGCCGGCATCGGCCCCGAGTTCCTGCGCCAGCGCCAATTTCTCGGCCGAGCTCGCCATGGCGATGACCCGCCTGGCGCCGCCACGCTTGGCCAGCTGGACCACCAAGCTGCCGACGCCGCCGGCCGCGGCGCTGATCAGGACAGTCTTCCCCGCCGCCGGGTGGCTGCGCAGCAGATGCAGCGCGGTCAGCCCCTGGACCTGCAGCGCCGTGGCGGCCGCAAAGGAGATCTCGTTCGGCAGGCGCACGACCACGTCGGCGCGGATCGCGACCTGTTCGGCATAGCCGCCGCTCGGCACGCCGGCGACATAGAGCGCAGCGGCGACGCGGTCGCCGACCGAGAGGCTGGTGACGCCTTCGCCGAGCGCGGCGATCGTGCCGGCGATCTCGACGCCGGGAATGAAGGGCAGCGGCGGCGTCACCGCATAACGGTCCTGCCGCATCATCACCTCGAAGAAGTTGACGCCGACGGCGCCGACCGTGATCAGCACCTCGCCGGGACCGGGCGAGGGCGCCGCGATCTCGACGATCTCGAGCACGTCGGGGCCACCGAAGCGGCTGTACTGGATGGCTTTCATGGCAGGCCTCACGCGAAGGGGATGAGCGTGGGCTGCGTTCTGGGCTAGGATGCCGGCCGGTGACTACACACCGATTTGTTTGCAGCAGACAAAGAGGTGAGCATGGCCGATCCGATGAAGCGCCTGCCGATGCTGCCGGTCGAGCGGGCGCTCAAGGTGATCTCCGGCCGCTGGAAGGCGGTGATCCTGTACCAGCTCTTCGACGGCCCCAAGCGCCTTTCGGAGCTGCAGAAGCGCATTCCGCCGATCACCCAGAAGGTGCTGATCCAGCAATTGCGCGAGATGGAGGAGCACGGGCTCGTCAGCCGCGAAGTCTTCGCGCAGGTGCCGATACGCGTCGATTATACGGCGACGCCACTCGGCCAGAGCCTCGCCCCGGTGATCGCGACCCTGTGCGACTGGGGCCGCCGCCATGCAGCCGATCTTGGCGAGCTCGATGCCCTGTCGGAATGCCGCTACCGCCCCGGAGCGCGGTCCGAGGCGGCGTGAACGATGATTTGGTTGCGAGCCAGACGTCGCCGGGGCGAGTCGACTGGCGCGGCCTCGAGAACCGGAGCGGAGCGTACATCAGTACGTGAGCACCGGAAGCGCAGACGGTCGCGTCAGGCGGCCGTCCCGGTAGACGTCTCAGAGCATGCTGGGCAGGACGCGATCCGGCGGCTTATGCCCGTCCATGAAGGTCTTGATGTTGACGATGACCTTCTCGCCCATGTCGGCGCGGCCCTCATGGGTGGCCGAGCCCATATGCGGCAGCACGACGACACGGTGCTGGCGGGCGAGCTTGAGCAGGCGCGGGTTGACCGCCGGCTCGTGCTCGAACACGTCGAGGCCGGCGCCGGCGAGTTCGCCGGCTTCCAGCATGCGCGACAGCGCGGATTCGTCGACGATCTCGCCGCGCGCCGTGTTCACCAGGATGGCGTCGGGCTTCATCAGCTTGAGCCGGCGGGCCGAGAGCAGATGATAGGTCGCCGGCGTGTGCGGGCAGTTGACCGAGACGACGTCCATGCGCGCCAGCATCTGGTCGAGCGAATCCCAGTAGGTCGCGTCGAGCGCTTCCTCGATGCGCGAGTCGAGCCGGCGGCGGTTGTGGTAGTGGATCGAGAGGCCGAAGGCGGCGGCGCGCTTGGCCAGCGCCTGGCCGATCCGGCCCATGCCGACGATGCCGAGGCGCTTGCCGGTGATGCGGCGCCCCAGCATCCAGTTCGGCGACCAGCCGGCCCATTCGTCGTCGGTGATGATGCGGGCGCCCTCGGCGATACGCCGGGCGACGGCGAGGATCAGCGCCATCGTCATGTCGGCGGTGTCGTCTGTCAGCACACCCGGCGTGTTGGTCACGGTGATGCCGCGCTGCACCGCGCTGGCGACGTCGATATTGTCGACGCCGTTGCCGAAATTGGCGATCAGGCGCAATTGCTCGCCGGCCTGGGCGATCAGCCCGGCGTCGATCTTGTCGGTCACGGTCGGGACCAGCACGTCGGCGGTCTTCATCGCCTCGACCAAAGCGGCCTGGCTCATCGGCGTGTCGTCGAGATTGAGTCTGGCGTCGAAGAGCTCACGCATGCGCGTCTCGACCACGGCTGGCAGCTTGCGCGTAACGACGACCAGGGGCTTTTTCTTCGTCATGGCGGCTCCTTGATGCCCCTCAGGCTCCGATACTGCCGGCGCTGCGCCCGGCCGGGCGCGACCAGTGGCCGCAGCGTCGCCATTCCGCCTCAACCCCCCATTAACCGAGGCGCATCAGGAATTGAGTCGGGCCGTTTCGACGGTCGGCAGCCGTTTCGTTCTCTAGCAGCGTTGCGGCGGAACACAACCTGACCCTTCGGCGCTAATGCGCCGGAAGCGGGGCAGGCGAGGAGTGGGTAGGATGACGGTTCAGACGATGCGCAGTGCGCTCGGCCTTCTGGTTGCGGTGGGCCTGGCCCTGCTGGCGATGCCGGGCTCGGCCCAGGAGGTCGCCAACGGCCCGGTCTCCGGCCTGCCGCTGCCGCGCTATGTCAGCCTGAAGTCGGACCGGGTCAATCTGCGCGAGGGGCCGTCGAAGGAGCATCGCACCAGCTGGGTGTTCCAGCGCGCCGGCCTGCCGGTCGAGATCACCGCCGAATTCGAGACCTGGCGCCGCGTTCGCGATGCGGATGGCACCGAGGGCTGGGTGCTGCACAGCCTGCTCTCGGGGCGTCGCACCGTGCTGGTCTCGCCCTGGTCGAAGAACAAGAGCGAGACCTTCTCGCTGCGCGAGACGACCAGCGAGAGCGCGCCGGTGGTGGCGACCCTCGAGCCCGGCGTCATCGCCAATGTGCAGTCATGCCAGAATGCCTGGTGCCGCGTCACGGTGAGCAAGATGTCCGGCTATATCAAGCAGGACCGGCTCTGGGGCGTCTATCCCAACGAAACGGTGCAGTAGGGGCTGTGATTTAAAGTACGCGGGTCGTCCCGGGCGACCGTATGGAGACCCGGGACCCATTCCGGAACCTCTATCGGAAAGGCTCCGGAATGGATCCCGGATCGGCGCCGCTTCGCGGCTTGTCCGGGACGACACGCTGATTGTGGTGGAAGCCCCAAACACGCCCGCGCCGTGGCAAGCCTCAGCCGCCGATCTTGCGCAATCTGACGACGACGTCGACCCGGCTGATCTCGTAGCCCTGGGGTGGCGGCGGCAATTCGGCGACGTCGACCGCCGCGGCCGGGATGTCGATGACCTTGTCCTCGCCATCGACGACGAAATGGTGATGGTCGCTATTGTCGGTGTCGAAGAAGGTCTTGGCGCCGTCGATGGCGAGCTCGCGCAGCAGGCCAGCTTGCGTGAACTGGTGCAGCGTATTGTAGACCGTCGCGAGCGAGACCGGCACGCGCGCCTTCATCGCTTCCTCATAGAGCATCTCGGCGCTGATGTGCCGATCGCCCTTGGCGAAGAGCAGCCATCCGAGCGAGACACGCTGGCGCGTCGGCCGCAGGCCCACCCGGCGCAGCTTCTGGCGCACATCATGGAAGGGGCAGCCCTGCCGTGCGTCCGCTCCGTAGCCCTGGTCCTGCGTCAGGCCGTCCATGCCGCGCGTCGTCTCCGTGAAACCGGTCCCCATGATCGGGACGTCGTCGTTTAGATTCGATGTAAGGCCTTGGCTGCCCAGCCGCAAGCATTGCGGCGCCTCTCAGAGACTGGCGCGCGGCGTCTCGGCGGGAAACGGGCTTCGGTCTTCCACGGTTCAACCGCCCCTGCGCCCTTTCGTTCCGCCGCGACACCGTGTTAGGCACGTTGCATCGGGAGTTGGCCACCGGATAACGGGCGGCCGGAATGGAGTGAAGTCGGATATGGAGCGGCAATCGTCATTCAGCTACGAGGAGATCCTCGCTTGCGGGCGTGGTGAACTCTTCGGGCCGGGCAATGCGCAGCTGCCGCTGCCGCCGATGCTGATGTTCGACCGCATCGCCGAGATCAGCGAGACCGGCGGCGAGCATGGCAAGGGCATGGTGCGCGCCGAGCTCGACGTCCGGCCGGATCTCTGGTTCTTCGACTGCCACTTCAAGGGCGATCCGGTGATGCCAGGCTGCCTCGGCCTCGATGCGCTCTGGCAGCTCACCGGCTTCTTCCTCGGCTGGCTCGGCCTGCCGGGCCGCGGCCGCGCGCTCGGCGTCGGCGAGGTCAAGTTCGCCGATCAGGTGCTGCCCTCGGTCAAGCACGTCGTCTACGGCGTCGATTTCAAGCGCGTCTTCAAGTCCAAGCTCGTCCTCGGCATCGCCGATGGCTGGCTCGAAGCGGATGGGAAGCGTATCTATACCACCACCGATATGCGCGTCGGCCTGTTCAAGCCCGAAGCAGCCTGAGCAAAATAAACCCGACGCCTTGCCTTCGCTGCCCGCGCGGTCCATTTGCGCGGGTGTCGATCTATCATAGGTCCGGGGTTGGCCTCCCGGCCCGTCACCAAAGAGCCGGAGAAGCAGCATGAGACGCGTTGTGGTCACCGGGATGGGCATCGTCTCGTCCATCGGCAACAATACGCAGGAAGTGCTGGCCTCGCTGCGCGAGGCCAAGTCCGGCATCTCCTATGCCCAGGATTTCGCCGAACACGGCTTCCGCAGCCGCGTCGCCGGCGCGCCCACGCTCGATCCCGCGACCGTGCTCGACCGCCGCGCGATGCGTTTCCATGGCGGCGGCTCGGCCTGGAACCAGGTCGCGATGGAGCAGGCCATCCGCGACGCCGGTCTCGAGGACAAAGAGATCAGCCATGACCGCACCGGCATCATCATGGGCTCGGGCGGTCCCTCGACGCGCGCGCTGATCGATGCCTATGACAAGGCCCGCGAGAGCGGCTCGTCCAAGAAGGTCGGCCCGTTCGCGGTACCCAAGGGCATGTCCTCGACCGCCTCGGCGACGCTCGCCACCTGGTTCAAGATCAAGGGCGTCAACTATTCGATCTCCTCGGCCTGCGCGACCTCGAATCATTGCATCGGCAATGCCTATGAGCTGATCCAGTGGGGCAAGCAGGACGTGATCTTCGCCGGCGGCTGCGAGGAGCTCGACTGGACGCTCTCCGTGCTGTTCGACGGCATGGGCGCGATGTCGTCCGACTTCAACGAGACCCCCGCAGTGGCTTCGCGCGCCTATGACGCGAAGCGCGACGGCTTCGTCATTGCCGGCGGCGCCGGCGTCGTCGTGCTGGAGGAGCTCGAGCACGCCAAGGCGCGCGGCGCCCGCATCTATGGCGAGATCGTCGGCTATGGCGCGACCTCGGATGGCTACGACATGGTCGCCCCGTCCGGCGAGGGCGCGGTGCGCTGCATGCGCATGGCTCTCGACGGCGTGAAGGCCAAGATCGACTACATCAACCCGCACGGCACCTCGACCCCGGTCGGCGACGCCAAGGAGATCGAGGCGATCCGCGAAGTCTTCGGCGCCGGCGAGAAGAGCCCGCCGATCTCGGCGACCAAGTCGCTGACCGGCCATTCGCTGGGCGCCACCGGCGTGCAGGAGGCAATCTACTCGCTGCTGATGCTCAACAATGATTTCGTCTGCGAAAGCGCCCATATCGGGGAGCTTGACCCGGCCTTCGCCGACATGCCGATCGTGCGCAAGCGCATCGACAATGCCGGGCTCGGCTGCGTGCTCTCCAACTCCTTCGGCTTCGGTGGCACCAACGCCACCATCGTGATGAAGCGGCTCGAAGCCTGAGGCGCGGGCCATGCTCTTCATGGTGATCGAGCATTTCGACCAGGCGCGGGTGAAGGAGATCTACGCCCGCTACCATGAGCATGGCCGGATGATGCCGGAGGGCCTGACCTATATCGACAGCTGGATCTCGGCGGATTTTGCCCGCTGCTTCCAGGTGATGCAGTGCGACGACGTCACCATGCTGCAGGAATGGGTGCTGGCCTGGGGCGATCTCGCCCGTTTCGAGATCGTGCCGCTGGCGAGCTCGAAGGACACCGCGGCGGCGGTGAAGAAGCACCTCTGACGTGACAGAGGTCGTCTAGACGATTATATGCATCGTCTAGACGGAGCATCTGATGGCGTTTCATATTCGTGATCCCGAGACAGATCGCATCGTGCGCGCTTTGGCGGCAAAAACTGGCGCGACGTTGACTGATGCCGTCCGCAAGGCGGCGGAAGAAAAGCTGGCGCGCGTCGAGCGGAACGATGAAGCAGTCGATCTGCGGCCGTTACGTGAACGCATCCGCGACATTCAGGAGCGCGTCGCGGCCCATGGCAAAACCGGGTTGAAAGCTGACAAGGCCTTCTTCGATTGGCTGTCGGGCGACGAATGATTTTCGTCGACGCTTCCGCTCTGACCGCTGTGATGGCTGGCGAGCCCTCGGCCGACCGCGTGCTTGATTGCCTGGAAAGCGACGCGGCCTTCTTCACGTCGCCCGTCGCCATCTACGAGACGGCGCTCGCCATCGCGCGGATCGCCAACTACTCGGTCGCCGAGGCTCTGGGCGAGGTGCGTGACCTGGTCGGACGTGCGCGGATCGCTATCGAGGACATTGGCGACGCTCATGCCGATGCGGCGCTGGCAGCTTTCGCCCGCTTCGGCAAAGGCCGGCATCCTGCGGCATTGAACATGGGCGACTGCTTCGCTTATGCATCCACGACGCTGCGCAATGCAGCAATTCTGTTCGTCGGCCATGATTTCAGCCGAACCGACCTCCGCGCGGCGCTCGCCGAATGATGACGTGAAAGTCCAGACATGCTCCCCCTGATGCACAACAAGCGCGGCCTCGTCATGGGCGTCGCCAACCAGAATTCGATCGCCTGGGGCATCGCCCGGACCCTGCATGCGCATGGCGCCGAGATGGCCTTCACCTATCAGGGCGATGCACTCGGCAAGCGCGTCAAGCCGCTGGCCGAGAGCATCGGCTCGAAGCTGGTGATCCCCTGCGATGTCGAGGACGTCACGACGGTCGATGCCGCCTTCGCCGCGATCGACGAGGCCTGGGGTGGCGATCCCGAGCGCAACACGCTCGATTTCCTGATCCACGCCATCGGCTTCTCCGACAAGAACGAGCTCAAGGGGCTCTATGCCGACACCACCCGCGAGAATTTCTCGCGCACCATGGTGATCTCCTGTTTCTCGTTCACGGAAGCTGCGAAGCGCGCCGCCGAGCGCATGCCGCAGGGCGGCAGCATGATCACGCTGACCTATAGCGGCTCGACCCGCGTGATGCCGAACTACAATGTCATGGGCGTCGCCAAGGCGGCGCTCGAAGCCAGCATGCGCTATCTCGCTGCCGATTACGGGCCGAAGGGCATCCGTGTGAATGCGCTCTCGCCCGGGCCGGTGCGGACGCTTGCCGGCGCTGGCATTTCGGATGCGCGCGCCATGTATTCCTGGCAGCGCGCCAACTCGCCACTGCGCAAATCGGTGACGCTGGACGAGATCGGTGGCTCGGCGCTGTATTATCTCTCGGACCTGTCCGGCGGCGTCACCGGCGACATCCATCATATCGATGCCGGCTACCACATCACCTCGATGCCGGTGCTGGACGGACTGCGTGCCGCGGATACCGGCAACGGCGACTGAGTCGGCCAGGCCCTTCCGCCGCTCGCGCGGCAGGGCTATCCTCCTCTCCGGTGGAACCTTGGGCGCATGCCGTCGGTTCGATCAGTGAGCCATGGAGGACGCTCATGGTCATGGTGAAGTACGAGATCGTCCAGCACGATGGCGGCTGGGCCTACAAGGTCGGCGAAGCTCTCTCCGAAACCTTTCGCTCGCACGATGCGGCGCTCAAGGCAGCCAATAAGGCGGCTGCCCGCCAGAAGCGGCCCGGTGTCACCGATGGCATCGTCTATCAGGACGCCAAAGGCGAATGGCACGAAGAGCTGGCCGATGGCCGTGACCGACCGAACACAAGGATCGTCGACGGCGGCTGACCGGCGCCTCTCACCTCTGCGTGAAGAAGGTCAACAGGACCTTGCCCTTCTCGCCGATGAGGCAGAGGAAGCGGCGCGGCTTGTCGGATTTGTCGGTCTTCAGATAGGCCTCGCCCATGATGATGCGCGTCACCGGGGTATCCTCGACCTTGGTCTCGGCCACAGCGATCGTCAGCCCGTCCTCGTCGATATAGATGTCCTTGATCTCGGGCTCGCGCGTCGTCAGCGCCGCCATCGCGGTCGCCTTGCAGGCGGACAGTTCCGGCGAGGACGGTTTTTCGACGGGCGCCGGAGAAGCAGGCGCGGCGTTCTGAGCGAATACCGGAGTGGCGAGCAGGGCGAGAAGCGCGGTGGTGCAGGCGGTCTTGCAGGTGGTCTTGCGGATCATCGTTGAACCTCGGTTGTTGCCGAGGTTCAAACGCACGGCCGCGAAACTGGTTCGAATCAGCCGTCGAGGGCCTGCCGGAGATCGGCGATCAGGTCGTCGGCATGCTCCAGTCCGATCGAGAGGCGGACCAGCCCGTCGCCGACGCCCATGCTGGCGCGTACCTCCGGGGTGAAGCGCTGATGCGTCGTCGTCGCCGGATGGACGATCAGGCTCTTGGCGTCGCCGAGATTGTTGGAGATGCGGATCAGCCTGAGCCGGTTGAGGAAGCGGTAGGCCGCGTCCTTGCCGCCCGCGACGTCGAAGGCGATCAGCGTCGAGGGTCCGGTCATCTGCCTGGCGATGATGTCGGCCTGGGGATGGTCGGGATCGCCGATGAAGGCGACATGCGGCAGGTCCTTGCGGCCCTTGAGCCAGGTCGCGACCGCTGTCGCGTTCTGCGCCTGCTGGCGGATGCGCAGGGGCAGCGTCTCCAGCGCCTTCAGCATCACCCAGGCGTTGAACGGCGACAGGGCCGGCCCGGTCTGGCGCAGATAGGTCTGGATATCGGCCTCGATCAGCGCCTTCGAGCCGAGGATGAGGCCGCCGAGGCAGCGGCCCTGGCCGTCGATGTGCTTGGTGGCGGAATAGACGACAAGATCGGCACCGAGTTCGAGCGGGCGCTGGAACAGCGGCGTCGCGAAGACATTGTCGACCACGAGGATGACGCCGGCCTCCTTGGCGATTGCGGCGACGGCGGCGATGTCGATCACCTCCAGCGTCGGATTGGCCGGGCTTTCCAGGAAGAAGAGCTTGGTGTTCGGCCTGATCGCGGCGCGCCAGGCGGCAGGGTCGGTGCCGTCGACCAGCGTCGACTCGACGCCATAGCGCGGCAGATGGTCCTCGATGACGTAGCGACAAGAGCCGAACAAGGCGCGCGCCGCGACGACATGGTCGCCGGCCCGGACCGGGGCCATCACGGCGGCAGTGACGGCAGCCATGCCGGTCGCGGTGGCGCGGCAGGCCTCGGCGCCCTCGAAGGTCGCCATGCGCTGCTCCAGCATGGCGACGGTCGGGTTGGAGAGGCGCCCGTACTGGAAGCCCGGATCGGTGTTGAGGAAGCGGCCCTCGGCCTGCTCGGCGCTGTCATAGACATGGCCTTGGGTCAGGAAGAGAGCTTCCGAGGTCTCGCCGAACTGCGAGCGCAGCGTGCCGGCGTGGACGAGCTGGGTTTCAGGGTGCAGCGCTGCCGCGCCGGTCGCGTCGTTCGCCATGATATCTCGTCCGGTTCGTTCGGTATAACGGACGAAGGGAATATCACTGCCGCTTGCGTTCGTAAAGGCGAACGAATTTTCTGCATGGGGAACGCCGAAGCGCGCGTTCGGCGTCCCTCCATTCCATGGCCGATGCGCTCAGGCGGCGAGGGTGCGCTCGCTCTCGGTCATCGCCTCGCCGATGTTCGGGCGGCCCTTGCCGGTCATGATCAGGTCGCGAAGGCTGCCTTCGACATACATGCGCCAGCCCTGCGAGCAGGCCTCGAAGCATTCATAGGTCGGCACCAGGCCGCGATGCGTGAAGGTGATCTCGGTGAGATCGCCCTTGCCGGCGATGTCGAAGACGATGTCCGTGCCCTTCCACTCGGTCTCGTCCTGCGTGAAGCTGAAATAGTTGTCGAGCACGTGCCAGACGATCTTCCGGTTCGGGGTCGCCTCGATGACTGCGATCCTGCAGCGATGCAGGTCCTGGTAGCGGTAGGCGAAGACGTCGCCGACATGCTCGGTGCTGCCGCTGATCTCCTGCGACCACCAGCCGCGCACATTGGCGATGGCGGCGAAGACGGTGTCCGGCGACTGCGGGACGGTGAAGCTGAGGGTGTAGTTGCTGTCGGTCATGGCGTTCTCCTCTCGTGTGGTGCGATGGGGAGAACCGTAGCCGGATGCTTCAGCCGGCTGAGAGTAACAAGTCGGGCGCGAATTCGCGTAAGCGCCGAGGCGCGCCGCTCAGATCGCGGCGCCGTCGCTGACGATGTCGGCGCCGAGATCGACGCGCACGGCCCGCACGATCTGCGCCTCGGCTTCCGCACCGCGCCGGCGTGGATGAGCTGCCGTGATCCTGTGCTCGGCGATGATCTGGCCGGGAGCACCCGAGAGCACCACGACCCGGTCGGCGAGATAGGCGGCTTCGTCGATGTCGTGGGTGACGAACAGCACGGTTTTGCCGGTGCGCCGGCGAACCTCGATCAGTTCGTCCTGCAAGGTCTCGCGCGTCAGCGCGTCGAGCGCCGAGAAAGGCTCGTCCATCAGCAGGATCTCGGGCTCGACCGCGAGCGCGCGCGCCAGCGAGACGCGCTGGCGCTGGCCGCCGGAGAGCTGGTGCGGCCAGCGCTGGGCGAGATGGCCGAGGCCGACGAGATCGAGCATCTGCTGCGCCTTGGCGAGGCGCTCGGCCCGCGGCTTCTGACCTTCGAGGCCGAGGCCGACATTGGCGATCACGCTGCGCCAGGGCAGCAATCGCGAATCCTGGAAGACCAGCGCGACCGGGCGCCTCGTATTGTCCCTGGCGTTGACCACGACCTCGCCGCCGCTCGGACGGGCAAGGCCGGCGATGACGCGCAGCAGCGTCGACTTGCCGACGCCGGAGGGGCCGACGATGGCGAGGAATTCGCCCGGTGCCACCGAGAGGTTGAGCTTGCGCAGGACCTCGGTCGCTTCGCCGTCGCGGGTGAAGGTGAGCGACAGCTCCTTGATGTCGATCACGCTTTCCAACGCAGCACCCATCCCTGGAAGGCGACGAACAGCGTGTCGAGCAGGCCGTAGAGTGCCGCCATGGTCAGCATGTAGATCACGACGAGATCGGTCGCGAGCAGGCTGGAGGCCTGCATCATGCGCTGGCCGACGCCGGCGACGCCAAAAATCTCGGCTGCGACCACCGCCATCCAGGCCTGGCCGAGCGCGGTGCGCACGCCGATCAGGATGCCGGGCAGCGCCGCCGGCAGCAGGATCTTGCTGAGGCGCTGCAGCGGCGAGCGGAAGCCGAAGGCGTCGGCGACTTCGATCAGGTCGCGGTCGACGCCGCGGATCGCGCCCTGGGCGGCGAAGAAGACGATCCAGAACACGCCGATTGCAATGATGAACACCGCAGCCTGCGGGTTGACGCCGAACCAGATGATCGCGAACGGCACCCAGGCAAGGCCGGGGATCGGCCGCAGCAAACGGACCACCCAGGCGGTCGTCTCCTCGGCGATCCGGGACATGCCGGTGAAGACACCGAGCGCGATGCCGAGGCCGGCGCCGGTGAAGAGGCCGATGAAGTAATGGCCCAGCGAGCCCATGATCGCCGAGAGCCAGGCGCCGGACTTGACCTCGCGCAGGAAGGCGCTGGGCAAGGCGCTCGGCCCCGGCAGGAAGGCCGGGTTGACCAGGCCGAAATAGGGAATCGCCTCCCACAGCAGGAGGAAGGCGACGAGGCCCGTCAGGGCAAGGGCCGGAGCCCGAAGTGAACGCAAGTCCTTAAGCCCCGTCAGCCCTTGATCGCGCGCTCGTAATACTGCGTCTCGAACAGGCCGTCGAACGGAAGTTCCTTCTCGAGCGAGCCAAGCTTGACCTGATAGGCCTGCATGGCGCGGGCCGGCTCGATGATCTTGCGCGGATCGATCTCGAAGCGGGTCGCCGGCGAGGTCAACGCCTTCTCGATCAGAGCAGGGTCGACGATGCCCTTCCCGAGCGCAGCCCCGACATGGGGGGCAGCCTTCGCCGGCGCCTTGATCAGGACATCGGCGGCCTTGACCAGGCCGGAGACCAGTCCTTGCACGGCGGCGGCATTCTTGGTGGCGAAGGCGCCGGAGACGGCGACGACCGTGCCGGGCTGGCCGGGGAAGACGTCCTCGCCGCCGGCGATCAGCTTGATGCCGGGGTTGCGGGTCTGGATGATGGTGAGAGCCGGCTCGCGTACGATCGCGCCTTCGACGGCGCCGGCGAGCACCGCCTGCTGGGTCGCGTCGATGCCCATCGGCACGATCTCGACATCGCTTTTGTCAGCCTTGGCGACCTCCCAGAGCCAGTATTGCAGCACTGTGTTGGGCACCGAGCCGGCCGGCTGGGTGGCGAGGCGCGCCGGCTTGCCGGTCGCGGCCTTGTGCGCCTTGAAGGCGGCGGCCGCGCTGGTACCGGTGGTGAAGAACTTCGCCAGAGCAGGCGCGGCGACGAAGACGTTCTCGCCGGTCGCGGTCGAGGCGACGACGCGGATGTCGACGCCGCGCGAGCGGGCGACGGCGAGCGGGGCGACGCCGGCGACATAAAGGTCGATCGTGCCCGAGGCGAGCGCCTGGATCATGTTCGGGCCGGATTCGAACACCGTGAATGTCGGGGTGATGCCGGCCTGCTTCAGCCAACCCTCGCCACTGGCGACGAAGATCGGGGCGGTGCCGATGACCGGGATGTAGCCGATCCGAGCCGCGACCGCCTCCTGGGCGCGAGCGCCAAACGGCAGCGTGGCGGCGAGCGACGAGCCGGCAAGCAGGAACTGGCGGCGGTCCATGATCTAATTCCCCAGATGGTGTGTGATATCTAACCTATTGACGTCTGATAAAAGGATTTTCTATCTAAAGACAAGCATCGCCCTTCAAAAAGAAGAAAATTCTCCATTGCCTCGGTGTGGCAAAGAGTTTTTTCTCTATCGCTATGGATCGAGAGATGGACGCCATTGATCGCAAGATTCTGACCGTGCTGCAGGCAGACTCCAATATCTCGATTGCGGAGCTCGCCGATCGGGTCGGGCTGTCGCAGACTCCATGCTGGAAGCGCATCCAGCGCCTCGAGCAGACCGGGGTGATCATCAAGCGCGTCGCCCTCGTCGCGCCCGAGAAGATCGGATTGGGGCTCACCGTCTTCGTCCAGATCGAGACGGCCGATCATTCCGGGCCCTGGCTGGAGAAGTTCGCGCAGAGCGTCGCGGCCATGCCGGAGGTGATCGAGTTCTACCGGATGGCCGGCGATGTCGATTACATGCTGCGCGTCGTCGTCGCCGACATGGCCGCCTACGACACCTTCTACAAGAAGCTGATCGAGACGATCCCGCTCAAGAACGTCACCTCGCGCTTCGCCATGGAGCGGATCAAGGCGACGACCGCCTACAAGGTGCCGGATCTGCCGAAGGCGTCGTAGGCTTCATTGCGAGGAGCGCAGGCCCGCCATCGCATGCCCGCCACTTGCCCCGGCGGGCGTGCTCCCGCATGAACGATCCCGGATTTCTCGAACGGGGCGCACCCATGTCCAGCTATGTCATCGACCAGCCGAAGGTCGCCGCCATCCCGGTGGCCGGTGGCGGGCTCTTCCCGGTGCGCCGCATCTTCTGCGTTGGCCGCAATTACGCCGAGCACACACGCGAAATGGGCGGCGATCCCGATCGCGAGGAGCCGTTCTTCTTCACCAAGCCGTCAGACGCCGTGCTGACCGGCGGTGCTGACATGCCTTATCCGCCCAAGACCGCCGATCTCCATCACGAGATGGAGCTGGTCGTCGCGATCGGTAAGGGCGGCAAGGACATTACTGAAGCCGACGCTCTCTCCCATGTTTTCGGTTATGCCGCCGGCTTCGACATGACCCGCCGCGACCTGCAAGGCGCTGCCAAGAAGGCCGGCAAGCCCTGGGACATGGGTAAGGGCTTCGACTCTTCCGCGCCGATCGGCGAGATCGTCCCTGCCGCCAAGGTCAGCCATCCCGATAAGGGCCTGATCGAGCTCAAGGTCAACGGCACGGTCCGCCAGAGCTCGGACCTCGCCAAGATGATCTGGAACGTGCCTGAGACGATCGCCTATCTCTCCAATTTCGTCACGCTGGCGCCCGGCGACCTGATCATGACCGGCACGCCGGAGGGCGTCGCCGCCGTCGTCAAGGGCGATCTGCTCGAAGGCGTCATCGCCGGCGTCGGCACCGTCCGCACCAGGATCGTCTGAGCTGCCGGCTCCAGGAGAAACACCATGCCTTTGACCACCGAAGCCTCCGGCGTCTTCCCGATCGCGCCGACCCCGTTCAACCCGGATGGCAGCGTCGACTGGACCTCGGCCGACCGGCTCTTCGAGTTCTACCATGGCATCGGCTCGGACGGTGTCACCGTACTCGGTATCATGGGCGAGGCGCCCAAGCTCGAGCCGGAGGAATCGATCGGCCTGGTCAAGCGTGCGGTCGCGAAGATGGGCGGCAAGCCGATCATTGTCGGTGTGTCCGCCCCCGGCTTTGCGGCGATGCGCTCGCTGGCGCGGCAGGTGATGGAATTGGGCGCCGGCGGCGTGATGATCGCCCCGCCGACGAACCTGCGCACCGACGACCAGATCACCGGCTATTACGCGCAGGCGGTCGAAGCGATCGGCACGGATATTCCCTTCGTCATCCAGGATTACCCACTGACGCTTTCGGTGGTGATGACGCCGGCCGTGATCCGCAAGATCATCCAGGACAACCCCTCCTGCGTGATGCTGAAGCATGAGGACTGGCCGGGCCTCGAGAAGATCTCGGCGCTGCGCAAGTTCGAGGTCGAAGGCTCGCTGCGTCGCGTCGCGATCCTGACCGGCAATGGCGGGCTCTTCCTCGATTTCGAGATGGAGCGCGGCGCCGACGGCGCCAATACCGGCTACGCCTTCCCGGAGCTGCTGATCGACGTGGTCAAGGCCGGTAAGGCCGGCCGCCGCGACGATGCCCACGACATCTTCGACGCGCATCTGCCGCTGCTGCGCTATGAGCAGCAGCAGGGCGTCGGCCTTGCCGTGCGCAAATATGTGATGATGAAGCGCGGCATCCTGGCGAGCGACGCCCAACGCAAGCCGGGCCCCGGCCTGACCGCTGCCGCCAAGGCCGAGGTCGACTACCTGCTCGGCCGCCTCGCCAAGCACGATCCGCGCGCCAAGATCTGAACGGCCTCACGACGGCCGCGCCGATCCCGATCGACAACACCTGGTCCCGAGCGTCTCGATGGAGATGCTCGGGACATTCGAAAATCGCGCCGATGGCGCTTCAATTCGCCAGCTGCACCAGCCGGTCGAGCGCCGGGCCGAAGCCGTTCAGCGCGATGTTGAACGAGACCACGTCGTTGCTGGACAGGTTGAGGGCCGCCGCGGTCAGCGTCTTGCCGCCCTTTATCGCGTCGGTCGCCACGGTCGGGAAGGAAATCGGCAGCAGGCAGCCGGCCGGGACGCAGGTCGAGAAACGCAGGCCCTGGCCGAGATCCTTCTCGTCGAGCTTGAGCACGGCGCCGTTTTCGAGCTTGACCCCGAAAGGCATGAGGATCGTGCCTTCGGCGCGGCCATCCTTGGGTGCGCGCAATTCGATCGCGAAGACACGCTGGTTGGTGCGGCTGTCGCCCTGTGACTGGGTCAGCAGGCAGAGCTTCTGGCCATCATTGATGCGGCAATCCACGGTCCAGTCGCCATAGACCTCGTTGACTGCAGAGGCGCCGTTCGGCAGCCGCGCCGTCGCGGTGGCAGACTGGCTCACGCTCGGCGTGGCCGGAGCCTGCGCGGTCGCGGGACGGGCGGGAGGATTGGTCGGGCGCGCAGCAGGGGCAGCCTGGCGTGGGGCGGGCCGGGCAGGGGCCGGGCGGGCGGCTGGTGAGCGCGGCACCGGCTCGGCGTCCTCGGCTTGCTCGGTCGCCGGCGGTTCGGCCTGGGCGAGGGCGGAGACAGCCGGCAGGCTGATCCAGCCAGCAAGCAAGGCGGTACCGAGAAGAAGATTTGCTTTGGTCACGTCAAGGTTCTCGTTGCAGTAGCCGATTGGCGCGGCCGAGATGCGGTTAGGGCATTCGCCCGATATGCGCAAGTTGTCGTGACAGAAGATGAGCCTTGTTGCTCTTGATTGAACGCTCTGATCTTGTTTTTAGTTATTTTAAGGAGAATTCTTGTTGCCTGGACAATTGTCTTAACCGCGTCGGACACGGTTCGAGCCAGCCTTGCGTCACGGCTCGCTGGTGGTCGCCGATCTCGGCCCCGCGCCGGCCGACCAGGCCGGCGCCATATCGCGATAGTGAGAGCCGCAGTCGGCTCAGCCCTTCGTCTCGTCGGCGAGCTTCGCCACCCGGCGCAGCGAGAGCAGATAGCCCTGCGTGCCGAAGCCGGCGATGACGCCGTCGGCGCGCAGCGACATGTAGGAATGGTGCCGGAAGCTCTCGCGCTTGTGCACGTTCGAGATATGGCACTCGATCACGGTGCCATCGAAGGCGTTGAGCGCATCGAGGATCGCGACCGAGGTGTGGGTGAAGGCGCCGGGGTTGATGACGATGCCGACGGCCTGCTCGCGCGCCTCATGGATCCAGTCGATGATCTCGTATTCGCGGTTCGATTGGTGGAAGCGGATCTCGAGATCGAGCTCCTTGCCCAGCGCCCGGCAGGCATTCTCGACATCGGCCAGGGTCTCCGAGCCGTAGATGTGCGGCTGGCGTTTGCCGAGCAGGTTCAGGTTGGGGCCGTTGAGAACATAGACGAGACGGGACATGGAAACTCCTGAGGTCGCGGCTGCATGTTGCCGCGATCAGCGCATGAAGCAAGATCGGGTATCGACAGCGAAGGTTAGCCGCCGGTTTGCCGCTCGCTGGCGACGCCGAAATGGCAGATCGCCTCGCCGAGCTTGGGCGCGGTGTTCGGGAAGATGATGTAGCCGTCTCCAGGCGCCGTCACCTTGGAGCCGTCGGCGCGATGAGCGAGCGTGGCCCCGGCCTTGACCGCATCGCCGGTGCGCCAGCCGGTCTCGGCGCGGTCGCCCTCGTATTCGCAGAGCAGGACCTCGACCATCTCGATCACGTCGCGGAGTGCGGGCTTCGGCAGTGGCGCATCGACCAGCTGCAACTGCGCCAGCGTGTTGCGGATCGCGGCATAGCCGATATCGGCGGCCTTGGGGTCGTCATGCGTGCCGCATTCCAGCGTCACCGCGTAGCCGCCACTGAAGCGCATGAACTCGGTCGTGCCATAGCCCTCGGTGACGTTGAGCCTGGGCACCGGCAGGCGGGCGCGGATATCCAGAAGGCGGGCGTAGTTGTCGAGCCAGCCGTGGATGGCGGTCGAGACGCCGAGGCAAGAGGCGAGCGCCAGCTCCTCCTCCGCCCGGGCGAAGGGTTCGAGCGCGCCGCGATTGTTCGAGGGGCCGAAGAAGACGAAGGGCTCGCCCTCCTGCCGGAAGGAGTGGATGTCGAGCAGCGCATCGTGCCGGCGCAGCAGGGCGCAGACCGGATTGCCGATCCGGTCCTCGTAATCGCCGGCCAACGGCCGCTCGCGCAGGTCGCGGTTGAAGTTGCGGTCGCCCTCGCGCGTCTTCAGGCGGAAGGCTTTTGGATTGGTGACGGGCAGGAAGGTGACCTCGCCGCGCAGGATCTTGATCTTGCCTGCCCGGCACTCCTCGATGACACGGCGGATCGCGGTCGGCCCGCAGGGCTCGTTGCCGTGGACGGCACCGGTCACGATCAGCTTCGGGCCAGGCTTCAAGCCGATGAAGCTGACGGTTTCGAGCGGGCCGTCGTCGAGGTCGGTGGCAGTCACGGGCAGGGTCTTTCGTCGGAAGGAAGGCTCAGGCCTTGCGGGTCTGCGAGTGCGGATCGAGGATGTCGCGCAACCCGTCGCCGAGCAGGTTGAGGCCGAGCACGGTCAGGAAGATGGCGAGGCCCGGGAAGATCGAGATCCAGGGCGCGGTCGAAATCTGGTCACGCGCGTCGGAGAGCATCGAGCCCCAGCTCGGGAAGGGCGGGCGGATGCCGAGACCGAGGAAGGAAAGCGAGGCCTCCGCCAGAACGGCGCCGCCCATGCCGAGCGTGCCGATCACGATGATCGGGCCGGCGATGTTCGGCAGGATCTGGGTGAACATGATCCGGAAGGTGCCGTAGCCGAGCGACCTTGCCGCCTCGACATAGCCGAGCTGCTTGACCGAGAGCGTCGCGGCCCGCGTCAGCCGGCAGGTGAAGGACCAGTTGGTCAGGCCGAGCGCGATCAGCAGGCTGGTCAGGCCGGGCTGCAGGATCGCCATGATCGCCAGCGCGAAGATCAGCGAGGGGATGGCGAGCATCATGTTGGTGAGACCGTTGACGAAATCGTCCCACCAGCCGCCCCAATAGGCGGCGGAGAGGCCGAGCGCGACGCCGATGCAGGTGTTGATCAATTGCGAGACGATGCCGACCGTCAGCGAGATGCGGGCGCCATGCAGCACGCGGCTGTAGATGTCGCGGCCCTGCGCGTCGGTGCCGAACCAGAATTCGGAGCCGGGCGGGACTTCCGCGTTCATCAGATTGGCGTCCATCACCGGGTCGGTATGGGCGAGCCAGGGCGCGAAGACGCCGCCCGCGACGACGAGCGCAAAGCAGGTGGCGCCGATCCAGAGGTTGGCACGGAACTTCATCGGTGAGCCTAGCTGTACTTGATACGCGGATCGACGACGGCGCAGAGCACGTCGACGGCGATGTTCACGACGAGGAAGAAGAGCACGATCGTCAGGATGCAGCCCTGCACGGCCGGGATGTCGCGCCAGGTGACGCTGTCGACCAGGAGCGAGCCGAGGCCCGGCCAGGCGAAGAGCTTCTCGACGACGACGGCCTGGCCGAGCACCGAGCCGAACTGCAGGCCGAGCGTGGTCAGGACGATGACCAGCGCGTTGCGGGCGACATGCCAGCGCATGACGCGATAGGCGCTCGCGCCCTTGGCCCGGGCGGTGCGGACGAAGTCGGCATGCAGGATCTCGAGCACGGCAGCCCGGGAGGTGCGGGCGAGGAGGGCCAAGGGCGAGACGCCGAGAGCGATCGCCGGCAGCACGATGTAGCGGGGATCGCCATCGCCATAGCCGAAGCTCGGGAACCAGTTCAGCGTCAGCGCAAAGCCATACATCAGGAGCAGGCCGAGCCAGAACATCGGCAGGGACAGGCCGGAGACGGCGAAGACCATCGAGAGCATGTCGACCCAGCCTCCCGGCTTCAGCGCGGCCACGAAGCCGAGCGGCACGCCGATGACGATGGCGAAGAGCATCGCTGCGAGCGCGAGCTGCAGGCTCGGCCAGAGCCGCTCGCCGATCAGCGCGGTGACAGGCTGGCGGGTGCGAAAGGAGTCGCCAAGATCGAAGGTCGCGAGCCCGCCGACATATTTGGCGAAGCGCAGCGGCAGCGGATCGTTGAGGCCGAACTGCTGGTTCATCCGCTCGATCGTCGCAGCGTCGATATTGCTGCGGCCGTCAGCCATCTGGCTGGTGGCGAAATTGCCGGGGATGACGCTGAACAGCACGAAGATCAGCGCAGCGACCGCGAGCAGGATCGGGATGGCCTGCAGCAGTCGGCGGAAGACGTAAGGCAACATGACGATAGGCTCCTGAGCGCCGGGGCATTGCCGACGGGCGGAGGCGGGCAAGCCCCCGCCGCCTGTGACGGCGGGGGCTCGGGAGGGGTTTACTTCGCTGCGGGCGAAGTGGTGTCGACCCAGAGCTCCTCATAGCGCTGCAGCGCAAGCTCGGTCGAATTTGGCTGGAGGCCGTGCAGCCAGGGTTGATAGGCCAGCACTGCCTTGTTGTAGTTGAAGAACCAGACCGGCGCTTCTTCCTGCAAGAAGGCGTTGGCCTTCTTCAGGAGGTCGAGCTGCTTGGCCGGATCGGCCTCGTTCGAGGCGTCGTCGATCAGCTTGTCGTAGGCCGGATTCTTGAAGGTGGTGTAGTTGCAGGACGAGCGCGGCGTCGAGGAGTGGAAGCACTTCAGCGCCGTCAGCGAGTCCGGGCCCGAGGTGTTCGACCAGATATAGGCCTGGAAGTCGCCGCCCACGACGACGCCACCGAGCGCCGAGGTCTCGACCGGCTTGACCTTCACCTTGATGCCGACCTTGGCGAGCATCGGGATCGTGGCTTCGACGATCGGAACGCCCCAGCTCTCGTTCGGCGTCGCGGTCCATTCGAACTCGAAGCCATCGGGATAGCCGGCTTCGACCAGCAGCTTCTTGGCCTTGTCCGGATCGAAGGCGTAGGGCTTGGCGTCCTTGTCGAAGGCCGGCGAGGACAGCGGCAGCCAGCTCGCGGCGCGGTAGGCCTTGTCGCGGACGAGGCGCTTGATGATCAGCTCGCTGTCGATGGCGTAGTTGACCGCCTGGCGCACCCGCTTGTCGGAGAAGGGCTTGAAGGTCGGGTTCATGCCCATATTGCGGGTGAAGACCTCGGCGACCTCCAGGATGCCCTTCGACAGGTTCGGGTCGGCCTTATAGGCGACATACTGGGTCGAGCCCAGGATCGAGACGTCGACTTCCTTGTTGCGGAAGGCGACGTCGCGCGCCGCGGCCTCGCCCATCGGCGAAATGACGAGCTTGTCGGCGTAGGGCTTGCCGGTCAGGTAGTATTTATCCCAGCGCTCGAAGGCCATGCGCGAGCCCGGCACGTGCTCGACGAACTTGAAGGGGCCGAGGCCGATGGGCTTGTCGAAGAAGCCGGCGGCTTGCGCTTCCTTGGCCGGCAGGATCGCGGTCTGCGCCTGGAACAGGAAGTAGCCGGGATCGGCCTTGTCGGTCAGCGTCATCGAGAAGCTGGAATCGTCGATCTTCTTCAGGCCGGAGATCTCCTTGGCCTGGCCCTTCTGGACCTCGGTCGCGCCGACGATGCGGGCGACATAGCGCGCGCCCGGATAGTTCTTCGCCCCGTCCATGATGCGGGTATAGGACCAGATGACGTCGTCGGAGGTCAGCTTGCGGCCGTTGTGGAAGAGCGCGTTGTCGCGCAGCTTGTAGGTGTAGGTCTTGCCGTCGGCCGAGACCTGGACGCTCTCGGCGATGTCGAGCACCGGCTTGCCGTTCTTGGCATCCCATTTGTAGAGCATGCCGTGCAGCGCATAGCCGTAGATCTCGTCCTGGATCTGGTTCGAGACATGGCTGTCATTGCTGACGAAGGAGGCGCCATAGGGCGCGGTGAAGCGGATCGTGCCGCCGCGGCGCGGCTCCTGGGCCTGCGCCTGCAGGGTGAAGGCCGCGAATGTCAGCGCGGTCGTGAAGGCAAGCTTTTTCAACACGTCGAAACCTCCCAATTTGTCGGTGAACTCTTTTGAGGTCGGCGCCGTTGATCGGCGCCGGTATTTGTTCCATCTGAGACCTTAGCGGGGTTTTCCGCCCTGTCTTCTTGTTTCCATTGTGCAGCGCGTTCAGGCGGTCCCTGAACGCTCGTAAACCACCTTGCCGCCGCGAATGGTGAGGTCGCAGCGCGTGTCTTTCAGGATCGCTTCCGGCGAAGCCGAGAGCAGATCGCGCGAGAACACGGCGACGTCGGCGAGGAAGCCTGGCGCGAGCTTGCCCTTCACCGCTTCCTGCTTCTGCGAGAAGGCGCCGTATTCGGTGTAGGCCTGCAGTGCTTCCTCGATCGAGACGCGTTGGCGCTCATCCATCACCGTGCCGCGCCAGGTCTGGCGCGTCAGCATGGTGTGGAAGTTCGGGAACGGGTCGGGATCGCAGACCGGCGCGTCGCTGCCGGTCGCCGGCTTCAGGCCGAGATCGAACCAGGTCCGGAACGGATAGCTCGGCAGCGCCCGCTCCTCGCCGAGCACCTTGACGTAGGCGTCGCCGAAATCATGGATGAAGACCTGCTGCGGGCAGGGGTAGATGCCGGCCTTGACCATGCGCTCGTGCTGCTGCGGTGTCGAGAAGCCGCAATGCTCGATGCGGTGGCGCCGGTCGGGATCGGGATAAGCAGCCAGGGCCTTCTCATAAGCGGTGATCAACTGCTCGATCGCCGCATCGCCGATCGCGTGGCAGGCGAGCTGGTAGCCCTTGGCGTGGGCGTCGAGCACCTGCCGCTCCAGATCCTCGTCCGAGAGCATCTGGACGCCGGTGGTCTTGTCGTCGCCGAGATAGGGCTCGTTCATCCAGGCGGTGCGTCCGCCGGCCGAACCATCGAGGAAGATCTTGACCGCGCCGATCATCAGCATCTCGTCGCCGGTGCCAGAGATCAACCCGGCCTCGTGGCATTGCGGCACGATCGAGCGACCTTCGTCGCCGAGCAGGGCGAGCCAGGTGCGCACCGGCAGGCGGCCGTCGCGCTTGGCCTTGTGATAGGCGGCGATCTCGTTGAAGCCGGTGACCATCCCGACCGCCGCATCCATGCAGCTGGTGATCCCGAGCGAGAGCAGGTACTGCCCGCCGCGCTCGATCGCAGCCAGGAGCTGCTCCTCGCTCGGCGCGGGGATCGCGGCCTTGACCGGGGCGCGAGCATTTTCCGCCAGCAGGCCGGTGAGGCGGCCATTCTGCTGCTCGATCAGCCCGCCCGGCGGTGTCAGCGAGGTCTCGTCGATGCCGCCGAGCTTGAGCGCCAGCGAATTGACGATCGAGATGTGGCCGCAGGTCCGGACCAGCATCACCGGGTTGTTCGGGGAGGCGCGGTCGAGCTCCTCGCGGAATGGGTGGCGGCCGGTATCGAGCTTGGTCTGGTCATAGCCGCGTGCCAGCACCCACTCGCCGGGCTTCGACTTGGCGGCGCGCTCGGCGATCTGGCCGAGCAAAGCCTCCAGCGTCGGCGCTGCGGCGGGGCGAGCATCGACCCAGTCCATGGTCAGGCCGACCGAGATCAAATGGAGATGGGAATCGTTCAGCCCCGGCGTCGCCAGCCGGCCGGCGAGATCGATGACCTTGGTCGAGGGTCCGATTAGATCGGCAAGCTCGGCTTCCTTGCCGGCGGCGAGCACCTTGTCGCCCCAGAGCGCCAGCGCCTCGACCACGCCTTCCTCGCGGCCGCACCAGATCGGCCCGCCGCGCAGCACGATATCGGCCTTGACGCTCATGCTCTTCGCTCCGTCATCCCTGCATCCTCCGGTCTTGTCGCTGCCGGCGCTTTCGGCCGGTCGTGATCTTTAATCCCGCTCAGATGTCGTCGAGCGGGAAGATCGGGCGGCGCACCTTCTTGTAGGGGCGCTCCTTGAAGTTCTTGGTCGAGAGCGCGCCGGTGTCGACCTCGATCACCTCGCGGGCGATCGGCTCGAAGGCGGCGCGGAAATGCTGCATCGACTTGACGATGACGGTCGATTTCCGCGTGGGCTCGACGCCCAGCGAGGTGAACTGGGCAAGGTCGGTCGCCTGGCCGTTATGGGTGATGACGATGATCTCGACATCGTCGACCCGCAGCAGCGCCGAGAGGCCGTAATTGCGCCAGACGCCGCCGGCCATCGGCCCGTAGCAGATGAAGTGCCCGTCGGTCAGCGCCACGACATGAGCGTCGAGCTCGAGCGGGCCGCCGCCGGTATTCGGGTCGACCTTACCGCCGAGCTTCAGTCTGACGCGGTTGCCGACGCCAGCCGCCTGCGCCGCGAGCGCGGCCTCGGGATCACGGATCGCATGGAAGCCGACATTCCTGAGGCCGGCCTCGAGCACAGCGCGCAGCAAGTTGGTTGCATCGCCATAGGCGCCTGAGCCTGGATTGTCGGAATAGTCGGAGATCACCAGCGGCTTGCCGCCGGCCTCGGGGCCGAGCCTGCCTTCGCCGGCCTTGGCCCTGGCCATCGCCTCCTTCAGCGGAGTGAAGTGGATCGAGGAGAAGTGCCGCTGCTCCCAGGCATAGTCCATCAGCTCCTCGGCGATGGCTTGCGCCTTGCCGCGATCGTCATGGGTGACGGCGATGGAGGGGCCGATATCGTGCACATCGGCCGAGGAGAAGCCGGCCTGGACGCTGACGACGAGCGCCTCGCCCGCCGCCTCCAACGCGTCGCCGCGGCGCAGCAGCTCCATGAAGGGCGGCGAGGTCGTGCGCCCGCCATCGAGCGCGTAGAGGATCGGCCGGCGCGCCACCGCGACGCGCGGCCTGATCTCGCCCCGCATCGCCCGCTCCAGCAGTTCGGCGCCCTGCCAGGTCCGTTCATACTGGTCGATATGCGGATAGGTCCGGTAGGAGATCAGCGCATTGGCGTTGTCGGCCATGAGCTGCGTCAGCGTCGCGTGCAGGTCGAGGATCGCGACGACGGGAACGTCCGGCCCTATCTTGGTGCGGATGCGCTTGAGCAATTCGCCCTCGCCATCATCAGAGCTTTCCGTCGCCATCGCGCCGTGCAGGTGCAGCAGCACGCCGTCGAGCCGGTCGCAAGCGGCGAGGATCATGCCGGCGAAGACGTCAAAAGCCGCGTCGGTGACGCGGCCTGACGGGTTGGCTCCGGTGACCAGCGGGTGGACGAGGCTCCAGCCGAATTTCTCGGCGGCTTCGAAGGCGGCGCCCATCGAGGTCCGCGTGCCCTGGAAGGCGGCGGGAACCTCATTGTCGCGGAAGACGCCGTGATGGCGGAACACCGCCTCATCGGTGAGCTGAACACTGAAGGTGTTCGTCTCGTGCATGAATTCCGCGATCAGGACGCGTCTGGCCATCGTGCGATCGTTTCCCCGAAAACGTTCCCTATGGAACCATTTTTTGTTTTGTAGCGTGGGTCCGGGCGTTTGCCAGCCCGGACCCGTTCATGCGTCCCCTCACATCGGCCCGCTTGCGGGGCAGGGGCGAATATGCTTGGCGCGAATTCAGGCGGCGCGGGCCGCGTGGGTCTCGCCGGGGGCGTGGCCGAGATCCTCGGGCCGGGCATAGGCGCGGCCGAAGCGGTTGGCGAGGAAGGCGTCGAAGCCGATATCCTCCTGCTTGACGAAGCCCTTCTGCGGCAGCTTGCCCTCGGCGAGCAGGTCGAGCACGGCGCAGATGCCCGAGGCCGTGGTGATCTGGATGGCGCTGCGCATCACGCCGCCGACCACGGCGCTGTAGACCTTGTTGGCATAGGTCTGCTGGGTCAGGCGCCCGTTGAGGCGGCCGCTGGCGGTGACGAAGATCACGACCACGTCCTGCAGCGTGCTCGGCAGGGCGTTCTCAAAGATGTCTTTCAGCACATCGCGACGCTCGCTGAGGCGCAGATCCTGCAGCAGCGCCTTCATGATCGCGCAATGGCCGGGATAGCGGATGGTGCGGTAGTTCAGCGTGCGCACCTTGCCGGCGAGCGTGTCGCAGAGCGTGCCGAGCCCGCCCGAGGTGTTGAAGGCCTCGTAGGTGATGCCGTCGAGCGAAAACTCCTCGCGTTCTTCCATCGCCGGCACCAGCACGCGCTCGCCGTTGACGACCGCTTCGCAGGGCTCGCAATACTCGTTGATGACGCCGTCCGTGCTCCAGGTCAGGTTGTAGTTCAGCGCGTTCGACGGGTACTGCGGCAGCGCGCCGACGCGCAGCTTCAGGCTGTCGAGCTGGTCGAAATCCCTAGCGAGATCGGCGGCGACGATCGAGATGAAGCCTGGCGCAAGCCCGCATTGCGGAATCAGCGCCGCCTTGGCGGTCAGCGCGAGCTCCTTGACGCGGCGGGTCGAGGCGACGTCCTCGGTCAGGTCGAGATAGTGCACGCCCTGGGCGGCGGCGGCCTCGGCGATGCGCGTCGTCAGGTCGTAAGGGGCGGCCGAGAGCACGGCGAAGGCGCCGTTCAGGATCTGAGCGAGCTCGGCGGCATCGGTGATGTCGACCCGGCGGGTCGAGATCGTCGGGCTGGTCTTGATCGCGGCGAGCTGTTCGTTGGAGCGGTCGGCGATCACCACGCGGTAATCCCCGGTTGCGCCGAGCAGGTCGGCGATGGTTGCGCCGATCTTGCCGGCGCCGATGACGACCACGTTTTTCATGGTTCCCCCGATGAATCTGTTTCT
The DNA here is from genome assembly GCF_902506165.1 of Bosea sp. 29B. Classification (NCBI taxonomy): domain Bacteria; kingdom Pseudomonadati; phylum Pseudomonadota; class Alphaproteobacteria; order Hyphomicrobiales; family Alloboseaceae; genus Allobosea; species Allobosea sp. 29B. Next base: position 1,800,372 of record NZ_LR733817.1, on the reverse strand, counting down.
GAAGGACAGATTCACCGAAGGCTTCGTCGGATAGAAGCCGGCGACACGACGATTCATATGGGATTTTTCAGCGAAACGCCGTAAGCTTTCGGCGCTATGCCGATAGACCCGACAGATCGCCATCTCCTGACCCTGCTCACCGAGAACGCCCGCGCTCCGGTGGCCGAGCTCGGCCGCAAGCTTGGTCTGTCACGCACGACGGTGCAGAGCCGGATCGAGCGGCTGGAGCGTCGCGGCGTCATCGCCGGCTACACCGCGCGGCTTTCGGAGGATTACGAGAAGGGCCAGGTCAAGGCGCATGTCCTGATCACCGCCCTGCCGAAGCTTGCGGCGCGCGTCGAGACGGAACTGCGCCGCATCCCCGAGATCAGGACGCTGCATTCGATCAGCGGCCAGTTCGACATGATCGCTGTGGTGGTCGCGCCCTCGATCGGTGAGCTCGACGGGCTGATCGATCGGATCGGCGGGCTCGAAGGCGTCGAGCGCACCATGTCGTCGATCATCCTCTCGACCCGGATCGAGCGCTAGCCTCAATCCGGCAGGACGCGTCCTCCGATCCGCGCCGCGGCGTCGCGCAGCGCGTCGAGATGCACCGGGCGCCCTTGTGGCGCGACGATCGAGGTCAGCGAGGAGATGCTGAGCGCGCCGGCGAGCGCGCCCGAGCGGTCGAAGATCGGCACGCCGACGCCGGTCAGGCCGATGAAGAAATCATCGGCCGCCAGCTCCCATCCCTGGGCGCGGATGCGCTCGGCCTCGCGCCAGAGCAGCCTGGGATCAGTCTGGCTCGCCGGCGCGCGCTTGGGCAGATCGAGCGAGAGGGCCAGCCGGCGCTGCTCGTCGTCGAGATAGGCCAGCAGCACGCGCGGGCCGCCGCCGCAGTTCAAGGGCGCCTGCGCGCCGACGGCGAACCAGGTGGCGTCGACATGCGGCAGCGAGGCGCGCACGCGATCGACGCAGAGCCCTCGCCCGGCGATATGGACCCAGAGGAAGGCGGTGGCGCCGGTCTTCTCGGCGATCTCGGTCAGATAGGGGCCGGCGATGTCGCGCAGTTCGCGGCCGGTCGTCACCGCGCTGCCGAGCTCGATCAGTCCGACGGCCAGCGCATAGCTCTGCGAATGCTCGTCGTATTCGACGAGTTCGTTGAGCTGCAAGGTCAACAGCAGACGTCGCGTCGTGCCCTTGTCGAGGCCGACCTGCCGGGCCAGCTCACTGAGGCCGAGCCGCGGATGCTCCGGGCGGAAGGCCCTGAGCAAGGCGATCGCACGGTCGACGGCTCGGACGATCGGCACGCCCGGCGGCAGTTGTGCGGCCCTGTCCTCGTCTTTCTGGTTCATCGCAGCTGAAGGGTACGCCATGTTCGTTTGCTGAGCGTGTCGCCTAATAACACGGCATGTCAATCCTTGACACGGAATTTGTCTCTCGCTTTCATTGCGGCGGAGCTTGCCAATGGACGCCTGATCGGGTGCGATCGGCCTGAGCTGGCTGGTGAACGAAAAACGGGGACGCCTGGGCCGCTGCATGCCGCGGACCTCGGCGCTGGGAACGGAGAACGACGATGACCGGATTGAGATTTGGCCTGGCGCTCGCCGCCTCCGTCCTGGCGCTCGGCGTAGCGCAGGCTCAGGAACCGAAGAAGGGCGGCACGGTCCACGTCGTCGTCCAACCCGAGCCGCCGATGTTGATGCAGGGGCTCAACCAGAACGGCCCGACCAACATGGTCGCCGGCAACATCTACGAGTCGCTGCTGCGCTATAACGAGAAGCTCGAGCCGCAGCCCTCTCTCGCCAAGAGCTGGGAGATCTCTCCCGACGCCAAGGTCTACACCTTCAAGCTGCAGGAGGGTGTGACCTGGCATGACGGCAAGCCGTTCACGGCCGACGACGTCGTCTTCACCCTCGACAAGTTCCTGCGCGAGGTCCATCCGCGCTGGCGTCCGATCGTCAACGCCCAGGTCGAGAAGATCGAGAAGGTCGACGACCTCACCGTGAAGATCACGCTGAAGCAGCCCTTCGGCCCGCTGATCATGACGCAGGAGGTCGCCTCCGCGCCGATGATCCCGAAGCACATCTATGACGGCACCGATTATCGCGCCAATCCGGCCAACAACACGCCGATCGGCACCGGCCCGTTCAAGCTGAAGGAGTGGAAGAAGGGCTCCTACATCCACCTCGTCAAGAACGAGAACTACTGGCTGAAGGGCAAGCCGAATCTCGACGAGATCTACTGGCAGATCATCCCGGACGCGGCGGCGCGCGCCGTCGCCTACGAGACCGGCAAGGTCGACGTGCTGACCGGCGGCTCGGTCGACGTCTACGACGTCGCCCGCCTCGCCAAGCTGCCCAACACCTGCATGACCACCAAGGGCTGGGAGATGTTCGCCCCCCATGCCTGGCTGACGCCGAACGTCCGCAACGGCATTTTGGGCAACAAGCAGTTCCGCCAAGGGCTGATGTACGCGATCGACCGCGAATTCGGCCGCGAGGTGGTCTGGGGCGGGCTCGGCAAGCTGCCGACCGGCCCGATCTCGTCGAAGACCAAGTTCTATTCGGCGGACGTGCCGAAATACGCCTTCGATCCGGCCAAGGCGAAGGAGCTGATCAAGGCCTCCGGCTACAAGGGCGAGACGATCCGCCTGCTCAACCTGCCCTATGGCGAGACCTGGACCCGCTGGACCGAGGCGATCAAGCAGAACCTCGAGGATGTCGGGGTCAAGGTGCAGGTCGAGAACACCGACGTGCCGGGCTGGACCCAGAAGGCCAGCAACTGGGACTTCGACCTCAACTTCAACTTCCTCTACCAGCTCGGCGACCCCGCCATGGGCGTGGCGCGCAGCTACATCACCAGCAACATCGCCAAGGGCAACCCCTTCGCCAATGTCGGCGGCTACTCGAATCCCGAGGTCGACAAGCTCTTCGCCGAGGCGGCGATCGCGCCGACGGACAGCGCGCGACAGGAGCTTTACACGAAAGTGCAGAAGCTCCTGGCCGACGAACTGCCGGTGCTCTGGCTGCTGGAGATGGATTTCCCGACCATCTATCGCTGCAACGTCAAGAACCTCGTCACCACCGGCGTCGGCGTCGACGACGGCTTCCGTGATGCCTGGAAGGAGTGATGTGATCCGATAGGATCACGTCATGCTCGGGCCTGACCCGAGCATCTCCTGCAAGAGATTCTCGGGTCTGCGCTTCGCTTCGCCCGAGAATGACGCCAGCGGAGCCTGAATGAACCTCGCGCAATTCCTCGCCGGCCGGCTCGCGAAGGGGATCGTCGTCCTCTTCGCCATCGCGGTGCTGAACTTCTTCCTGATCCGGGCTGCGCCGGGCGATCCGGCGCAGGTGCTGGCCGGCGAGGCCGGCGCTGCCGACGAGCAATTGCTGATCCAGTTGCGCGAGCGCTTCGGCCTCGACCAGCCGCTGCTCACCCAGCTTTGGGTCTATCTCAAGGGCTATCTGACCTTCGATCTCGGCTTCAGCTATCGCCAGCAGCAGAGCGTGCTGAGCCTGATCCTCGACCGCCTGCCTGCGACGCTGCTGCTGACCGGCGCCGCCTTCATCGTCTCGCTGGGCCTCGGCACGCTGATGGGCGCGCTTGCCGCCCGTCGCGCCGGTCGCTGGCAGGACAGCGTCATCACCACGCTGGCGCTGGTCTTCTATGCAACGCCGCTGTTCTGGGTCGCGCTGATGAGCCAGATCGTCTTCTCGCTGAAACTCGGCCTCGTGCCCAATGTCGGCTATGAGAGCATCGGCGCGAACTATACCGGGCTCGCCCGCGCGCTCGACATCGCCAGCCATCTCGTCCTGCCGGCCCTGACGCTCGGCCTGTTCTTCACTGCGCTCTACGCCAGGATGATGCGGGCCTCGATGCTCGAGGTCGCCGGCGCCGATTTCGTCAAGACGGCCCGCGCCAAGGGGCTCAGCCCCGGCGTGATCTCGCGTCGCCATGTCGCCCGCAACGCCATCCTGCCGGTGGTGACCCTGGCGGGCTTGCAGGCTGGCCAGCTCGTTGGTGGCGCCGTGCTCACCGAGACCGTCTTCGCTTGGCCCGGCATCGGCCGCCTGATGTTCGATGCCCTTGTGCAGCGCGACTATTCGGTGCTGCTCGGCGTCTTCTTCATTTCCTCGGCCATGGTCGTCGGCTTCAACATCCTGACCGATATCGTCTACCGGCTGGCCGATCCGCGCATCGAGGCGGTGTCATGAGCTTCCTCAAGCGCTTTTCCCGCAATCGCGGCGCCCTGATCGGCCTTGCCATCCTGATCGCGGTGGTGCTCTTCGCCATCCTCGCGCCCTCGCTCTATCCGCAATCGCCCTGGCGCACGGTGGCGCGGCCCTTCCTCGCCCCCTTCGTCATGGACCGCTTCCCGCTTGGCACCGATACGCTGGGACGCGACATCGCCTCCGGCCTGGCACATGGCGCCCGCGTCTCGCTGACGATCGGGCTGGTCTCGACGATTGTCGCGCTGCTGATCGGCGTGCCGCTCGGCGCCATCGCCGGCTATGCCGGCGGCTTCATCGACGATGCGCTGATGCGCTTCACCGAGTTCTTCCAGACCATCCCCTCTTTCGCGCTCGCGATCGTCCTGGTCGCGATCCTGCAGCCCAAGCTCGGCTCGATCGTGCTCGCGATCGGCGTGGTGAGCTGGCCGCCGGTGGCGCGGCTGGTGCGCGGCGAAGTGCTCTCGCTGAAGACGCGCGAATATGTCCAGGCCGCGATCACCATCGGTCAGCCGACCGCGCGGATCATCTGGAGCCAGGTCCTGCCCAACACGATCGCACCGATCATCGTCATGGGCTCGCTGATGATCGGCTCGGCGATCCTGCTCGAATCCTCGCTCTCCTTCCTCGGCCTCGGCGATCCCAACCTGATGAGCTGGGGCTACATGGTCGGCGCCGGGCGCACCCGCCTGCTCGACGCCTGGTGGATCAGCTTCTTTCCGGGCGTCGCGATCTTCCTGACCGTGCTGGCGCTCAATCTTGCTGGCGAAGGGCTGAACGATGCGCTGAACCCGCGCCTCGCCCGGGAGAGGGAATGATGGCCGACCCCGTTCTCTCGATCGAAGGGCTGAAGCTCGCTCTGCCTGTCATGGCCGACCGCCCCTATGCGGTCGAGGATGCGACGCTTCGCATCGCCGCCGGCGAGACGCTCTGCGTCGTCGGCGAGTCCGGCTCCGGCAAGTCGATGATCGCCCATGCCGTGATGGGGCTCTTGCCCAAGGCGGTGAAGCCGGTCGCGGGTGCGATCAAGCTCGCTGGCCGCGACCTGCTGGCGCTGTCGGAAGACGCGATGCAGGACGTGCGCGGCCGTGAGGTCGGCATGATCTTCCAGGAGCCGATGACCTCGCTCAACCCGGTCATGCGCGTCGCCGACCAGATCGTCGAGACCTTCGAAGCGCATAAGCTGCTGAGCAAGCCGGAGCGCTATGCGAGAGCCGTCGCGCTGCTGACCGAGGTTGGTCTGCCCGAGCCCGAGCGACTGGCGCGCGCCTATCCGCACGAGCTCTCCGGCGGTCAGCGCCAGCGCGTGATGATCGCGATGGCGCTCGCGCTCGAACCCAAGCTGCTGATCGCCGACGAGCCGACCACCGCGCTCGACGTCACCACGCAGGCGCAGATCCTCAAGCTGATCGACAATCTCCGCCACAAGCACGGCACCGCGGTGCTGTTCATCACCCACGACATGGGCGTCGTCGCAGAGATCGCCGACCGCATCGCCGTACTGGAGAAGGGCGTGCTGGTCGAGGAGGGCACCGTCGATCAGGTGCTGGGCTCGCCTGTTCATCCCTATACGCAGAAGCTGCTCGCCGCCGTCCCTTCGTTGACGCCGCCGGAGCGGCCGCCGCTGCCGGAGAGCAAGCCGGTGCTCACTGTCGAAAAGCTCGGCAAGGTCTATCGCAAGCGCGCCTTTTTCCGGCCCGGCCGCGAAGTGAGGGCAGCCGACGATGTCAGCTTCACGCTGGCGCGGGGCGAGACGCTCGGGCTCGTCGGCGAATCCGGTTCGGGCAAGTCGACGGTCGGGCGCTGCTGCCTGCGCCTGATCGAGCCGGATTCCGGCCGCATCACTCTCGGTGATCTCATCATCACCGACCTCAGCGTCGCGGCGCTGCGCCCGCATCGCAAGCGTATCCAGATGGTCTTCCAGGACCCGTTCGCCTCGCTCAATCCGCGCCAGACCGTCGGCCGGATCATCTCGGACGGTCCGGTCGCGCATGGCGTCTCGCGCAAGGACGCGCTGGCGCGGGCTAGGGAATTGCTCGAGCTGGTCGGGCTCTCCGCCAATGCGATCGACCGCTACCCGCACGAGTTCTCCGGCGGCCAGCGCCAGCGCATCGGCATTGCCCGGGCTCTCGCCCTCGAACCCGACGTGCTCGTCGCGGACGAGGCGGTCTCGGCGCTCGACGTCTCCGTGCAGGCGCAGATCCTCAAGCTGATCAAGGACATTCAGCAGCGGCTCGGTCTCGCCATCCTGTTCGTCACCCACGACCTGCGCGTCGCCGCCCAGATCTGCGACAAGATCGCGGTGATGCAGCGCGGTCGGATCGTCGAGAGCGGTCCGACCGCCGCGCTCTTCGCCGCTCCCCAGCACGACTACACCCGCCAATTGCTCGCCGCCGTCCCGGGTGGGGAGCGGTTCGGGCGGTGACCACACCTCGTCATGGTCGGGCCTGTCCCGACCATCCACGCCTTCGTTGGGCGCAGGCCGTGTCCAAGACGTGGATGCTCGCCACAAGGGCGAGCATGACGGCGTAACCCTAGGACTGCCGGAGACCCTCACATGCCGCTCGATCCCGCCTTGCGCGACCGCATTCTCGCTTCCGTCGAAGCGGGCTTTGCCGAGCAGATCGCCTTCACCCAGGAGATGATCCGCTTTCCCTCGACCCGCGGTGACGAGCACACCGTCCAGGATTTCATCTTCCGCGCCTTGAAGCAGCGCGGCTTCACCATGGACCGCTTCCCGATGGACCGCGAGGCGATCGGCCGCCACCCCGGCGGCGCGCCGTTTTCGGACACGCATTCGGACGCACCGATCGTCGTCGGCATCCACCACCCGCGCGAGGAGAAGGGCCGCTCGCTGATCCTGCAGTCTCATGTCGACGTGGTGCCGACCGGCCCGGCCGAGCTCTGGACGCATCCGCCCTTCGATCCCGTGATCGACGGCGACTGGCTCTACGGCCGCGGCGGCGCCGACATGAAGGCCGGTGGCGCTGCCAATCTCTATTGCCTCGATGCGCTCCGGCGCATCGGCCTGCAGCCGGCGGGAACCGTCTACGTCCAGTCGGTGGTCGAGGAGGAATCGACCGGCAATGGCGCGCTGATGACGCATTTGCGCGGCTACGAGGCCGATGCGGTGCTGATCCCCGAGCCGGAAGAGGAGATGCTGGTCCGGGCCAACACGGGCGTGCTCTGGTTCCAGTTCGAGGTCCGCGGCGTGCCGATGCATGTGCGCGAGATGGCGGCCGGCGCGAACGCGATCGACGCGGCCTATCGCGTCATCGGCGCGCTGCGCGAGCTTGAGGCGGCGCTCAATCGCGAGAAGCATGGCCGCAAGCATTTCGAGGACATTGCTCACCCGATCAACCTCAACATCGGCAAGATCGAGGGCGGTGACTGGGCTTCCTCCGTGCCGTGCTGGTGCAGGGTCGATTGCCGCATCGGGCTTTATCCCGGCATGTCGGCCGAGGAGCTCGGCCAGCGCATCGAGGCCAAGGTGCTGGCCTTCGCGCGCTCCGACAGCTTCCTCTCGAACAACCCGCCCAAGGTCGTCTTCAACGGCTTCTGGTCCGAGGGCTATGTGCTCGAACCCGGCAGCGAGGCCGAGGCCGTGCTCGGCCGCGCCCATCAAGGCTCGACCGGCAAGGCACTGAAGAGCTTCATGACCCCCGGCTATCTCGATACCCGAGTCTATGCCCTCTACGACAAGGTGCCGGCGCTCTGCTACGGGCCGATCTCGCAGAACATCCACGCCTTCGACGAGCGCGTCAGCCTGGCGTCGCTGAAGCGCATCACCGGCACGATGGCGCTCTTCGTCGCCGAATGGTGCGGCGTCGAGCCAGTTGCTGGCTGAAGGGGGCAGGCCGGGTGCACGCCCGTCGTGCATCCAGCCTCCACTGAAATCACATGACGCCGCCAACGCATCCTCCCGCATAGTCGCGCCATGCCGCAAGCTTCTGCCCGCTCGCTCCTGCTCGTCCCGCTGCTCGGGCTGCTCTGGGGCTTCAACTGGCCGGCGGTCCGGATCTCGCTGACCGAGATCGCGCCCTGGACCTTGCGGGCCGGCGGCATGACCTTCGCTGGCCTCGCTCTGGTCGCGGTCGCTCTGGCGCGGGGCGTCAGTCTCAAGGTGCCCACGGCGCACTGGCCGAGGCTGATCGTCGCCGGCATCCTCTCGATCGCCGCCTTCAACATCCTGCTCGCCTTCGCGCAATTGATGGCGCCGACCTCGCGGGCCGCGATCCTGACCTTCACCATGCCGGTCTGGGCGACGCTGATGGCCTGGCCTGTGCTGGGCGAGCGCTTCGACCGGGCGCGGCTGATCGGCCTGGGGCTCGGCATCGCCGGACTGCTCTGCCTCGGCCTGCCATTGATCCAGGCCGGGCAATTGTCGCCGGGACTCGGGCTCGCCTTGCTCGCCAGTCTGAGCTGGGCGCTCGGTACCATCGTCACCAAGCGCTGGCCGGTCGCGGCGCCGACGCTGTCGATCGCCGCCTGGCAATTGCTGATCGGCGGCGCGGCGGCCGGCATCGGCATGCTCACCTTCGAGGGCATTCCGGTCCCGAAGGCCCTGTCGCCGCCGGTTGCGGCGGCACTGACCTTCCATATCCTCGGCGCGCAGGCGCTCGCTTATTTCCTCTGGTTCACCGTGATCGCCCGGCTTCCGGCCGGCATCGCCAGCCTGGGAACGCTGATGGTTCCGGCCGTCGGCGCGCTCGGCTCCGTGCTGCTTCTCGGCGAGAGACCGGCGGCCAGCGACTGGCTCGGGCTCGTGCTTGTCGTCGCGGCTTCAGGCGCGATCCTGGTCTCGCCGAAACCGGGTCGTTGACCCTAGGTCAATTTTTCTTCGTCCCACCCGGAACCTTTTGCGCAACGCCGCGTTCAGCGCGTTCGACATGTCACATGCCAAGGTTCCAAACGTGCCTGAGATTGCGGAAGGTCCGGTGACCGCCGAGCGTTATCGATTGCTGGTGGAGTCCGTCACGGACTACGCGATCTACATGCTCGATCCGCAGGGAACCGTGATCAGCTGGAACCCGGGCGCCCGGCGCTTCAAGGGCTATGAGGACCACGAGATCATCGGCCAGTCCTTCTCGCGCTTCTACACCGAGGAGGATCACGCTGCCGGCTTGCCGGAGCGCGCCTTGCGTCAGGCTGCGGAGGAGGGCCGCTTCGAGAAGGAAGGCTGGCGCGTCCGCAAGGATGGCACCCGCTTCTGGGCCCATGTCGTCATCGATCCGATTCTCAACCCGGCAACCGGCCGCGTGCTGGGTTACGCCAAGGTCACGCGCGATTTGACCGAGCGCAGGGAGGCGGATCAGGCGTTGCGGCGCAGCGAGGAGCGTTTCCGCCTGCTGGTCCAGGGCGTCACCGACTACGCGATCTACATGATCGATCGCGATGGCGTGGTCACGAACTGGAATGCCGGAGCGCAGCGGATCAAGGGCTATTGCCCTGATGAGATCGTCGGTCGGCATTTCTCGTTGTTCTATCGCCCGGAGGATCGGGCCAATGGCGAGCCCGAGCGCGCCTTGCAGACGGCGATCGACAAGGGCAGTTTCGAGAAGGAGGGCTGGCGCCTGCGCAAGAACGGCGAAGCGTTCTGGGCGCATGTCGTGATGGATCCGATTCGAGACGATGCCGGCGAGATCATCGGCTTTGCCAAGATCACCCGCGACCTGACCGACCGCCGCAAGGTCGAGGCCGAGCTCGATGCTGCGAGGGAGGCATTGTTCCAGGCGCAGAAGATCGAGGCGCTCGGCCAACTCACCGGCGGCGTGGCGCATGATTTCAACAATCTGCTCACCGCCGTCATGGGCAGCCTCGAGCTGGTCCGCCGCCAGATCGGCGATGAGCGCCAGCTCAATCTGATCGACAATGCGATCAAGGGGGCGAGCCGGGGCATCTCCCTGACGCAGCGCATGCTCTCCTTCGCCCGCAAGCAGGAGCTGGCGCTCCAGCCGGTCGCGGTCGAGGTGCTTGTCGCCGAGATGGGCGATCTCCTGCAGCGCTCGCTGGGGCCGTTGATCGGGATCGAGACGGATTTTCCCGCCGATCTCGCCATGGCCGCGGCCGATCCCAACCAGCTCGAAACCGCGGTGCTCAATCTCGCCGTCAATGCGCGCGACGCCATGCCGGAAGGCGGCGTGCTGCGGGTCGGGGCCAGGAACGAGACCGTCGCCCGAGGCCATCGGAGCGGCTTGCCGGATGGCGACTATATCCGGCTCTTGGTTGCCGACACCGGCAGCGGCATGGATGCAAAGACGCTCGCCCACGCGACCGAGCCCTTCTTCACCACCAAGGGCGTCGGCAAGGGCACGGGGCTCGGCCTCTCGATGGTGCACGGCATGGCCGAGCAGCTTGGCGGCCGTTTGCAGCTGCACAGCTGCCCGGGAGACGGGACGACTGTGGAGATCTGGCTGCCGGTCGCTGCCGCGTCCGCAACGGCCGAGTCTGTGCAATTGCCTGTCGAGGCGAAAACGGAGACCGTCATGGCGCCACGTCCGCTCACCGTGCTCGCGGTCGATGACGATGCGCTCGTACTGATGAATACGACGGCGCTGCTCGAGGATCTCGGCCACAAGGTGATCGAGGCCAGCTCGGCCCGCGAGGCGTTGACGATCCTGGCAGGTGGCGAAGAGATCGACCTGCTGATCACCGACCATGCCATGCCGCAGATGACCGGTGCGCAATTGATCGCCGAGGTCGGAGAGCGCTGGCCGGCCCTGCCGGTCATTCTCGCAACCGGCTATGCCGATCTGCCGGCGGGAGGTGGAGCCGGCGTGCTGCGGCTGAACAAGCCGTTCTGGCAGGCCGATCTGGAGAAGACGGTTGCGGCGGCGATGGCGCGGCGCGCAACGGCGGCCGCAGCAGCCTGAGGAGCTGCTACCGGGTCCGATCGGTTCGCTTGGGCGGCGCGGCTGCCGAGCCACGCTCGACCAGCCGGGTCGGCAGCACGAGATCGGGAGGGGCACCGCCGCCCGAGAGCTGTTCGATCAGCAGCTTCATCGCCGCCTGGCCGATCTCGCGGCGTGGCTGGTGGATGGTGGTGAGCTGCGGCTCGACCGCCTCGGCCAGCACGATGTCGTCGAAGCCAACGACAGAGACATCGTCTGGGACGTTGCGGCCGCGGGCGCGCAGCTCGCCCATCGCGCCGACCGCCATCTGGTCGCTGGCGGCGAAGATGGCGGTGTAATCGACGCCTCTTGCATCGAGCGTGCGGATCGCGGCGCGGCCGGCGGCGAGGCCGAAATCGCCCTCGACGACGAGGTCCGGGTCGGCCGGAATGCCGGCATCGGCGAGGCCGGCGAGATAGCCGTCGCGGCGGTCGAGGCTCATCGGATCCGGCATAGGTCCGGCGATATGGGCGATGCGGCGATGGCCGAGCCTGGCGAGATGGGCAACTGCGGCGCGTGCCGCAGCGTGGTTGTCGACCTTGACCGTTGGCAGATTGAGCCCAGGCAGCATCTCCAGCGCGACGACGATGGGCGGCAGGCGGCTGCGCTTGGCGAGGGCCTCGGGGAAGCGGCCGACCATCAGGATCAGCCCGTCGGCATGGCGCTCCCTGACCATGTCGACATAGCGCAGGATGCGCTCGTCATCGTCGCGGGCATCGCCCATCAGCACCTTGTAGCCGGCATCGATCGCCGCCTCTTCGACGCCCTTGTAGATCTCGAGATAGAACGGGTTGCTGATGTCGCGCACCAGCAGGATCACGGTGCGCGTTGCCTGGAGGCGGAGATTGCGCGCCTGTGCATTGGGAATGAAACCGATCGCCTTGACCGCGTCGAGCACGCGCTCGCGGGTCCGCGCCTTGACCTTATCCGGCTGGGCCAAAGCGCGCGACACCGTCGCGGTCGAGACGCCGGCGAGGCGGGCGACTTCGGCGATGGTCGGAGCGGCTGTGGGTACGTCTTGCAAGGCCAATGATCTGGAAAGTCGGCAGCGAATCGGCGGGACGCCCATCATGCCGCAATCACTGCCGGTAGGGCAGGGGTGGCGCCCGCATCACGCGGGCGCCCGAGGTTGTCGTTACTTTGCCGAGCTACTTGCCGCCCCAGCGGGCCGGATAGTTCGTCATCTGCTCGCAGCCGCAGAGCGCATAGTGCAGCGGCGGCATCTTGTCGTTGACGAACTTGTCGAGGTTCTCGGCCGTGATCGCCGGCTGTGGCAGCTTCCAGGTCGGGCCAACGACCGGCTCGCCCTTGAGGATGCGGATCGCCGCGATCACCGGTGTGCGCCACTGATAGGTCGGGTAGGTCGGCGCGATCGCAGTGAGCTTGTTCTTCTTCCACTTCTGTAGGAAGTCCTGCTGGTCCTCGCCATTGATCACCGGATAGGGCTTGCCGGCATCCTCGAAGGCCTCGAGCGCCGCGACCGCGGTCGCCCCGGCATCCATCCAGACGCCGTCGATCTTGCCGAAGCGATTGATGTAGTCCTCGACGATCGCCTTGGTCTTGGCGTTGTCGCCATTGGTGAATTCGGCGCCGACGACCTTGATGCCCTTCTCCTTGAAGATGCGCTCGGCCGCCGCCCAGCGGTTCTCCAGCACGTCGACGCCCGGCAGGATGCGCAAAGCCAGCACCGCGCCGCCGGCCGGGATCTTCTCGGCGATGAAGCTCGCGCCCTGGATGCCGAAGCCGTAGCCGCCGATCGGGTTGATGAAGGTGACCGGCGCCTTGCTGTCGACGCCGCGGTCGAAGACCACGACCGGCAGCTTCTTGGCGGCCGCCTCGACTGCGGGCGTCAGCGCCGCCGTGGTGTTCGGCGAGACGATCAGCGCGTCGCACTGGCCGCTGTTGACGAAGGCGTTGATGTCCGAGATCTGCTTGTCGTCCTTGCCCTCGGCATCGGCATGGGTGAACGAGGCGATGTCGGCCTTGTTGGCGTCGACCTCGGCCTGCATGTTGGTGAAGCCGACGACGCGCCAGGGATTGTTCACGCCGGCATTGGAGAAGCAGAGCTTGTAGGGGCCGGGCTTCTTGTACTTGGCGGTATCGACCTTCTCGCCGCCGAGATTCTGCTCCCAGGGCTTGCCGTCGGGACCTTGCGGGGCGACCGTGAGCAGGCCCTTCTGGCGCTCGAACTCGGCGGGATCGTTGAAGTTCTGGGCGATGGCGCCCGTCGACAGTGCCGCCAGCAGCGCCGCCAAACCGATCTGCGTCTTCATGTTCACCTCCCTCTGTCACGCCGCCTTGCCGGCGGCCTCTGGCGGAGCGCGTGGGATCACGCGCTTCCGAAAACTCTCAGTCTCAGGCGCGCCGCATACGCCAGGCGCTCGACGCCACCGCGGCGATCAGGATCAGGCCCTGCACGGTCTCGCGCAGTGGCTGCGGCAGGCCCATCAGGTTGAGCAGGGTGAACAGCGCGAACAGGCTGAGCGCGCCGGCGACCGCGCCGGTCACGCTGGCACGCCCGCCAAGCAATTGTGCGCCGCCGATGACGCAGGCGGCGATCGCCTGCAGTTCCAGCCCCTGCCCGACAGCGGTCGAGACGCCGGCGAAGCCACCGAGCAGGATGCCCGCAGTCACCGCCGACAGCGCCGAGATCACGAACACCAGCACCCGCGTCGCGCCGACCGGCACGCCCGAGAGCTCGGCGGCGCGCGGATTGTCGCCGACCGCCAGCACATGCCGGCCGAAGACGGTTGCGTGCAGCAGCCAGGCGGCGAGGGCGACGAAGACGATGAGGATGATCACCGAGAGCGGCATGATCCCGGTCAGCGGGACGTCGCGATAGACGAGGCGTCCGAGCGCCCGGAAGTTCTCCGGCAGATAGCCGCGCGGCGCTCCGCCAGACCACATCAGCGCCGCGCCGTTGAGCGAGAGCAGCATGCCGAGCGTCGTGATGATCGATGGCACCTTGAGCAGGGTGACGACGAGCCCGTTCACCAGCCCGACGCCGAGGCCGATCAGATAGAGCACGCCGATCGTCCACCAGGTATTGTCGGGATTGCCGCCTGCCAGCATCGAGCCGCCGAGCACGCTCAGCGTCACCAGCGAGCCCATCGACAGGTCGAAGCCGCCGCCGGCGATGACGAAGAGCTGGCCGCAGGCGAGGATGATCAGCGGCGCGGCCCGGCGCAGGAAATTGAGGAAGCCCTCGACCTCGAAATAGCTCGGCTGCAGCACCGCGATCGTGCCGTAGAGCGCGAGGAAGACGGCGACGCCGACATTGATGCCACGCGCGAAGCGCAGCGCGGTCGACGGTCCGGACTGGGCGGCTGCGGCGCTCATGCGACATGCCCCTTGCTGCGCACCGCATAGACGGCGACCGCAAGGATGACGATGGCGCCGCGCAGCACCTGCTTCGGAAAGGCGTCGATGCCGGTCATGTTGAAGACGGCATCGAGCGTGGCGAACAGGAAGACCCCGGCCAGCGTGCCCCAGACGCCGCCGCGTCCGCCGGCGAGCAAGGTGCCGCCGATCACCACGACGGCGATCGATTCAAGATCATAGACGCCGTCGCGGCCGACCCAGGGCGCTCCGGCGCGCAAACGGCTGGCGAGGTAGAGCCCGGTCAGACCGGCCATCAGCGAGCACAGCATATGCGCGCCGATCATCACGCGCTCGGTGCGAATGCCGGCGAGGCGGGCGCCGTCACGGTTGCCGCCGGTGGCATAGAGATGGGCGCCGAAGCGCGTGCGGCTCAGCAGCAGCCAGATTGCGAAGGCGAGCACGAACAGCAGCAGCACCGACCAGGGCAACGGCCCGATCCGGCCATAGGCGAAGGCCTGGAAGGCTGCCGGAACCGAGCCGGCGAAATTGCTGAAGCTGGCCGAGAGCAGGCCTTGCAGGATCAGCCCGACCCCGAGCGTCGCGATCAGCGGATTGACGTCGAGCCGCGCGATGATCAGCCCATTGATCAGGCCGACCGCAGCCGACAGCGCCAGCACCGCCAGCACAGCCGGGGCGATCATCGCCGGCTCGCCCTTCATGATGAAGGAGGCGAGCACGGCGGAGACGCTGATCAGGTTGGCGACCGAGAGGTCGATCGAGCCGACCAGGATGGTCAGCGTCTGCCCGAGCGCGACGATGCCGAGGCCGACCATGCGCTGAGTCAGGCCGACAAAACCCTCGCCGGTGAGATAGGCGTGCTGGCCAGTCGCGAGCGCCGTCGCGACATAGAGCGCCAGCGAGCTGGCAAAGAGCAGCGGCGCAATCGGCCATTCGCGCGCCGGGCGGGCAGCGGCGATGTCAGCGCTGGCGCTCATGCTGCGGCCTCTGCATGGCCGGTGCCGAGCGCAAGGTGCATGACGTCTTCTTCGCTCGCGCCGCGCTTCAGCTCGCCAGCGATGCGGCCCTCGTGCATGACGAGGATGCGATCGCTGACGCCGATGATCTCCGGCAGGTCGGAGGAGATCATCAGGATGGCGCGGCCACGATCGGCGAGGCCGCGCATGAGCTGATAGATCGCCGCCTTGGCGGCGACGTCGATGCCGCGGGTCGGCTCGAGGAAAATCAGCACCTTGGGATTGCGGGCCAGCCAGCGGCCGATCACGACCTTCTGCTGGTTACCGCCGGAAAGTTCGCGGATCTCCTGCGCGAAGCCGGCCGCCCTGACATCGACCTCGGTCAGTTGCCGGTCGGCGGCGGCGCGCGCCATCTCGCCGGATCCAGGCGGCAGCAGGCGGCGCGCAAAGGCGCGCAGGGTCATCAGGACATTGTCGCGCAGGGATTGCTGCGGCGCGATGCCTTCCTTCTTGCGGTCGTCGGAGAGGAAGCCGATCCAGGCGGTGATCGCGGCGCGCGGCGATGAGATCACCCCATCCCGCCCATCGATAGTCATGCGGCCGCGCGTAAAGGGCTCGTCACCGAAGATGGCCCGTCCGAGCGCACCCTTGCCCGAGCCCTCGAGCCCGGCGACACCGACGATCTCGCCGGCGCGCAGATCGAGCGCGATGTCGGAGAGGATGGCGTTGCCGGCGTCCTGTATCGACAGGACGACGGGGCCAAGCTTTGCCGGGTCACCCGGTGGCGGGAAGAAATCGGCGAGGTCGCGCCCGACCATCAGCCGAACGATCATCGCTGGCGTCAGCGCCGAGGCGGGGCGCGTCGCGACGAGCTTGCCGTCCTTCAGCACGGTGATGCGGTCGGCGATCGCCTTCAATTCGGCCATGCGGTGGGAGATGTAGAGGATCGCAGCGCCCTCGCGCTTGAGCGTCCCGACCAGTTCCAGAAGTCGGCCGGCATCGCGCTCGTCGAGTGCCGCGGTCGGCTCGTCCATGACGATGATCTGTGAATCGAGCGCCAGCGCCTTGGCGATTTCGACCAGTTGCTGCTCGGCGATCGAGAGCGATTTCACCGGAGCGCCCGGATGCAGCCTGGCACCGACACGCTCCAGCAGCTTGCGCGCGCCCTCCTGCATCGCGGCGCGGTCGAGCAGGCCGCTGCGGGTCGGCTCCAGGCCGAGGAAGATGTTGTCGGCGACGCTGCGCTCGGGCAGCAAGCTGAGTTCCTGATGGATGATGCTGATCCCGGCCCGGCGCGCCTCGACCGGGTGCCGGAACGCGACAGGCTGGCCGCCGAGCAGTATCTCGCCTTCATCGGGGCGATAGACGCCGCCCAGCACCTTCATCAACGTCGATTTGCCGGCACCGTTTTCGCCGCAGATGGCGTGGACCTCGCCGGCCTGGCAATCGAGGCTGACATCGTCGAGCGCTCGCACGCCGGTGAAGCTCTTGCCGATGCCGCGCATCGAAAGGACCGGCGTGCTCGCGCTCATGCCGCACCTGCCTGCGCCCAGCCGCGCCGGATGAAATCGTGACTCTCGGTGAGCAGCGTGTCGAGATCGGGGAAGAGGTCGCGCCAGACGCGCGTTGCCGCGGCGAGCGAGGGCAGCGCCCGGCCAAAGGCCTCGACCGTCAGCCAGCCATCATAGCCGGTGGCGCGGATTGCACGGAACGTCTCGCTCCAGGGCACATGGCCGCGCCCGACGATGCCGCGATCGTTCTCCGAGAGATGGATGTGGTTGATCTCGGGAGCGTAGCGCGCGTAGGCGCCGACCGGATCGCGTTCCTCGATGTTGGCGTGGAAGGTGTCGTACATGTAGCCGAAGTTCGGATGCGCGATCTTCGCCTTCAGCGCGCTCGCAGCCTCCATCGTGTTCAGCGCGTAGCATTCGAAGCGGTTGATCGCCTCCAGCGAAAGCGCGATCCCGGCCTCGCCGGCATCGTCCGCCATGGCGTGCAGTGCCTCGGCGAGATGAGCGAGCTCGTCCTCGCGCGGCCCTTCGCCGGTGAAGACGCCGACCGGCGAGTGATAGGGGCCGGCGATGACGCTGGCGCCGAGCGCCGCGGCGCAGTCGACTGCCCAGCGATGCCGTTCGCGAGCCTTCTGGCGGATGGCCGGATCGGGCGAGAGCGGGTTGCTGTCCTCGGCGACGATGGTGACGATGGTGCGCGCAAGGCCGATCGCATCGAGCCGGCGGCCGAGCCGTTCGTAATGGCCGACATCGCCCTCGAACACGGGAATCTCGACGCCATCATAGCCGATCTCGCGGATGCGCTCGCACAAGGGCAGATGCGCCTCGTCGATGAAGCCGCCGACCGTCAACAGGTTGAAGCCGATCTGGACCATGGCTGAGCTTACGCGTGCTGATCAGCGCAGCCGCAGCGCGGTCGCGCCGCCGGAGAATGCCGATGAATCGACGGTGCCGATGTGCATGATCGGTGCTCCTCCCAAGAATGGCTCATTCTGCGGAGCCGCTTCGAAAGTGATTATGTAATCGATTGCAAAACTGTCAATCGGCTGTTTGCGACGCTCCGTTCCTACCAAAGGTCGTGACCTGGCCGTAGCTCGACGCATTATCCTTGGGCGTTGCCGTTTCGGCGGCGCCGGCGGTTCGAAACCCATCGATCGACCCGACTGTCGCCAGGCCATGTCGGCTCGGGCATCGTCGAAGCGCGCGCCAGCGGGAGGTTGGATGGCGGAACGGAATTCTCCCATCCCGGCCATCGCTCGCAGGCGCTTCCGCCTCCGGTTGCCGGCATCTTTGAAAAGACATTTCATTGACCCTGCCAGTTTTCGCAGGAAGAATGCCAGTATCGAGCGCCGATAACCGCGCCCGGTCGCGGGATTTGCTGGAGCAGCTTGCGCCGCGTCAACAATGCTAAAAGCACCACGATGAAATCGTGGGCTCCGAATGCGGAGACGCGGTGATGAAATCACGTAATGCCTTGGATCCTGAGCGATCGGGCGGCCAGCCGCGATGTTCCTGATCCTTCGTTCTGCGGTCTGACCGCCGAGTTCGTCATTCCCTAGCAGCGTCCGCGTCCCGGTTCGCCCGGCCTGAGCGTCGTCTCCTGACGACGCGCGCCTCGCTGCGTCCTCCCGCCAGCCGAGGCCTGCATGACCGTCGTCTCGCTCGTCACTCCAGCATCCGCCTCCCGCTCGTTCGGCCGCGCCGCGTCGGCGCAAGCCGAGGCACCGAACTTCCGATCGGCGCTGCGCCATCTCGCCGGCGGCGTCAGCGTGATCACGGCCGGGCAGGGAGTCGATCGTACCGGCCTCACTGTCACCTCGCTGTCCTCGCTCTCGGCCGAGCCGCCGACGGTGATGTTCGGGCTCAATCTGAGCTCGTCGAGCTTTCCGGTGCTCGCCCGCCATCGCAGCTTCGGCGTCAACTTCCTCAACGCGACGCAGAAGCAGATCGCCGACCGCTTCGCCGGCCGTGCCGGCGAGAAGGGCGAGGCGCGTTATGCCGGGGCGAACTGGACGCAAGGCGTCACCGGTGCGCCGCTGCTCGAAGGCGCTTTGGCTGCGCTCGACTGCGAGGTCGAGGAGCTGATCGAGCGGCATTCGCACGCCATCGTCATCGGCCGGGTGCGCGAGGTCCGGCTCGGCGGCGACGATGCGGCACTCGTCTATTGGCGCGGCGATTACGAACGCCTCGGCTGGATGGCCGAGGAGGCGCGCACGGCCTGCGGCCTGCGCGGCATCTGACCCTGGCGAGAAACCTCATGGCCTATTCCCTCAGCCTGCTCGACAAGAGCCCGATCCTCGACGGCGAGAGCGCTGTCGATGCCCTGCAGCGCACGATCGCTCTGGCGCAGGCGGCCGAGCGACTGGGCTATCGCCGCTTCTGGCTCGCCGAGCATCACGGCTTTCCCGGCCTCGCCAGCTCGGCGCCTGAAATCGTGGTGGCGCATCTGGTCGCTCGCACCCGCCGCATCCGCATCGGTTCCGGCGGCGTGCTCTTGCAGCACTACAGCCCCTACAAGGTTGCCGAGACCTTCAACCTGCTCGCGGCGCTGGCGCCGGACCGGATCGATCTCGGCATCGGCAAGGCGCCGGGCGGCCTGCCGCTCTCGACCCGGGCGCTGCGGGTCCAGCACGATCCCAAGGGCGCCCGCTCCTTCGACGTGCTGCTGGCGGAGCTCGACGGCTTCCTTTCGGGTTCGCTCGATGCGGGTGATCCGCTTGCCGGCGCGCAGGCCCTGCCGAAGCCGCCTGCGCCAGTGGAGCGCTTCCTGCTCGGCGCCAGCCCGGACAGCGCCCGGCTCGCCGCCGAGCGCGGCTGGCGCTTCGTCTTCGCCGGCCAGCTCAACGGCGATCCGAAGGCGATCGAAGCCAGTCTCGATGCCCATTCAAAGGCCGGAGCCAAGCAGCCACCGCTGTTCGGCCTCGCTGCCCTCGCTGCCGCGACGGCCGAGGAGGCGAGGGCGCTGACCGACCCGCTGCGCGTCGTCAGGCTGACGCTCGACACCGGCCAGAGCGTCAATCTCGGCAGCGAGGAACAGGCCGCCGAATTCGCGCGCCAGGCCGGCGCTGCCTCCTACACCACCGAGATCCGCCGTCCGAGCATCCTCGCCGGAACCGCCGAAGACATTCGGCGCGAGCTCAATGCGCTCTCCGCCCGCTTCGGCATCACCGAATTTGTCATCGACACGCCGGCTGCGGCGACTGCCCAGCGCCTCGCCTCGATCACGCTGCTCGCTGGCGATGCGCCGGCGCTCGCTGCTTGAGCCGACAGGAGACTTCCATGAGCAAGACCCGTCTCACCTTCGGCCTGATGCTGCAGGGCCCCGGCAGCCACATGAATGCCTGGCGCCATCCGAGCAATCCGGCCGATGCCAGCGTCAATCTCGACTTCTTCATCCGCAACGCCCGCAAGGCCGAGGAAAACGGCATCGCCTTCGCCTTCGTCGCCGATGGGCTCTACATCAACGAGAAGTCGATCCCGCATTTCCTCAACCGCTTCGAGCCGCTGACCATCCTCTCGGCGCTGGCGACGGCGACGAATAAGCTTGGCCTCGTCGGCACGGTCTCGACCTCCTACAGCGACCCCTTCACCATCGCCCGCCCGAGATCAGGTCGAGCGAGGCGAATTGGCGGGCGGGCGGGCTGGAATGCGGTGACCTCGCCGCTGGAAGGCTCGGGCCGCAACTATGGCCGTCCGCATCCCGAGCACTCGCTGCGCTACGAGATCGCGCATGAATATCTCGACATCGCCAAGGGCCTCTGGGATTCCTGGGACGACGACGCCTTCGTCCGCGACCGCAAGGCCGGCCGCTTCTTCGATCGCGAGAAGCTGCACACGCTCGGCTACAAGGGCCGCTTCTTCCAGGTCGAGGGTCCGCTCAACATCCAGCGCTCGCCACAGGGCCAGCCGGTGCTGTTCCAGGCCGGGGCTTCCGATGCCGGCATCGGCCTCGCCGGCCGCCATGCCGATGCGGTCTTCGCCAACCACGTCTCGCTGGAGGAGGGCCAGGCCTTCTACCGCAGCATCAAGACCAGTGCGATCGCGCAGGGGCGGCTCGCCGACGACGTCAAGATCTTCCCGAGCGCCGGGCCGATCGTCGGGCGCACCCGCAAGGAGGCCGAGGACAAGTACCAGGCGATCCGCGATCTCGTCTCGATCGACGAGGCGCTCGCCTATCTCGGCCGCTATTTCGACCATCACGACTTCAGCGCCTATCCGCTCGATGCGCCCTTCCCGGAGCTCGGCGATATCGGCAAGAACAGCTTCCGCTCGACCACCGATCGGATCAAGCGCACCGCCGCCCTGAAGCGCCAGACCCTGCGCGAGGCGGCACTGGAGGCGGCGACACCGCGCGCTGACCTGATCGGCTCCACCAAGGAGATCGCCGATATCATGATCGAGCGCGTCGAGAAGCAGGCGGCGGACGGCTTCATCCTCGGCTTCCCGGTGATCGGCCAGGGCCTGGATGATTTCGTCGAGCTGGTCATCCCGGAGCTGGAGGCGCGCGGCGTCTACGACCGCAACCTGCCGGGGGAGACGCTGCGCGACCATCTCGGCCTGCCGCGCCGCGAGAGCCGCTATGCGCGTCCAGCTCCTTCATCCGTGCCGCGCAAGGCCGGCTGAAAGCTCCGCAGAACCCGTTTTCAGAACCCAGCGATCCGAGAGGCTGTCCCATGTCCGACCAGTTCCTCTACACCACCCCGCTCGATCCGCTCGCGCAGCCTTTGGTCGAGCAGCTCACCTGGGAGTACGCCACCCGCTACGGCAGCTATTTCGGCGAGCCGCCCGGCGCCGAGATGAGCCGTTATCCGGCTTCGCTGTTCGCGCCGCCCGAAGGCAATTTCGTCCTGCTGTTGCGTGATGGCCGCGCCATCGCCGGCGGTGCCTTCAAGCGCTATGACGCGCAGACCGCCGAGCTGAAGCGGATGTGGACCGACAGCGCCTTCCGTCGCCAGGGCCTGGCCCGCCGCGTCGTCGAGGAGCTGGAGGCGCAGGCTGCGCGCCAGGGCTATGGCAAGATCTTCCTGACCACGGGCTTTCGCCAGCCCGAGGCGAGGGACCTCTACCTCAGCACCGGCTACACGCCGCTTTTCGACCCCGCTGTCGATCCGGAGGTCTACAAGAAGCTCGCCTTCGAGAAGGATCTTGCTGTCGCGGCCTACACGCTGCGGCCGCCGGCCGAGCAATTGCCTGCCAGCGCGGCCTGATCGCGCCGCTTACCCCAGCAAACAGAAAACGAGTCCCAGCCATGAGCCTCGCCAGCGATTTCGCGGGCCTGCCGACGCGCGCCGATAGCACTCCGCCGACCCGCGATTTCAGCCGCTACCGTATCGTGCCGGCACGTTATCCGGCCCGCGCGATCGGCACAGCCTTCGCGGTCGTCGTCATCTTCGCGGTCGCGAATTCGGTCCTTTCCAACCCGCGCTGGGGCTGGGACGTCTTCGCCGAATGGTTCTTCTCCGAGCCGGTGCTGGCGGGCCTGGCGCGCACGCTGCTACTGACCCTGTTCGGCACGGTGCTGGGCTTCTTGCTGGGCACCGGCCTTGCCCTGGCGCGCGTCTCGGGTTCGCCACTGCTGGCCTCGCTGTCCTGGGCCTATGTCTGGCTGTTCCGCTCGATCCCGCTGATCGTGCTGCTGCTGATCCTCAACAATCTCGGCTATCTCTACTCGACGGTCTGGCTCGGCATTCCCTTCACCGAGATCACCTTCGCGAGCTGGTCGACGACGCAGCTGATCACGCCGTTCTTCGCGGCGGTGCTCGGGCTCACCCTGCATGCCGGCGCCTTCTCCTCGGAGATCGTGCGCGGCGGCATCCTCTCGGTCGACCAGGGCCAGCACGAGGCTGCGGCCGCGCTCGGCCTGCCGCGACGACGCCAGTTCTCGCGGATCGTGCTGCCGCAGGCGATGCGTACCATCCTGCCCAACGGCTTCAACGAGATCATCCTGCTGGCGAAGGGCACGTCCCAAGTCTACATCCTGGCGCTGCCGGAGCTGTTCTACACCATCCAGATCATCTACCGGCGCAATCTCGAGGTGATCCCGCTCCTGATGGTGGCGACGGTTTGGTACCTCGTCATCCTCAGCGTGCTGTCCTTCGTCCAGCACCATATCGAGCGCTATTACTCGCGTGGCGCGCTGCGCAATCCGCCGCCCTCGCTGATCGGGTTGGTGCTGGCACGCTTCAGCCGCTCACGTGACGCCGCCGCGGCGCGCCGTACCGAGGCCGCGCTGGCACAGACGGGTTCGTCCGCCGCAGTCGCTCCTTCGCTGGCGAGCTTGTCGCCTCGTGCCGGCGGCGAGATCCGCATCAGCAACATCTCGAAGAGCTTCGGTCCGCTCAAGGTGCTCGACGATGTCAGCCTGGCGCTGCGGCCGGGCAGCGTCACCGCGATCATAGGTCAATCCGGCTCGGGCAAGTCGACGCTGCTGCGCTCGATCAACCATCTCGAGCGCGTCGACGAGGGCTTCATCGCCATCGACGGCGAGCTGATCGGCTACCGCCAGGACGGCGACACGCTCTACGAGCTCAAGGAGCGCGAGATCCTGAAGCGCCGCGTCGATGTCGGCATGGTCTTCCAGAGCTTCAACCTGTTCCCGCATCTCACCGCGATCGAGAACGTCATCGAAGCCCCGCTTTCGGTGCGCGGTGTCAGCCGCGAGCAGGCTCTGGCCGAGGCGCGCGAGCTGCTCGCCCGCGTCGGCCTTGCCGACAAGGTCGACGCCTATCCGCGCCAGCTCTCCGGCGGCCAGCAGCAGCGCGTCGCCATCGCCCGGGCGCTCGCTTTGAAGCCCAAAGTGCTGCTCTTCGACGAACCGACCTCGGCGCTCGACCCCGAGCTCGTCAACGAGGTGCTCGACGTGATCAAGGAGCTCGCCCGCTCCGGCACGACGCTTGTGATCGTCACCCACGAGATCGGCTTTGCCCGCGAGGTCGCCGACGAGGTCGTCTTCATGGAAGCCGGCCGCATCCTCGAAGTCGGTCCGCCGGCCCGCGTCCTCGCCGAGCCCGACCATCCCCGCACCCGCGAATTCCTCGCCAAGGTCCTCTGAATCTCGTTTCCAAGGAGCCAAGTCATGATCACCAGACGCAATGCGCTCTCCCTTCTTGGCGCCGCCTCGGCTGGCGCGCTGCTCCCCTCGCTCGGCTTCGCCCAGCAGGCGATCGATCTTTCGCCCGAGCAGCCCGGCCGGCCGCGGGCGCAGCGCGACGCCGCCGCGATCAAGCTGATCGGCAAGGACGCCAAGTTCGTGAAGGAGGGCGTCTTCACTGTCGCCAACGCTACCGGCCGGTTGCCCTTCGCTGGTTATGCGAGCGACACCAAGAGCATCGTCGGCTCCGAGCCCGATATCGCTCAGCTCGTCGCCGATGCGCTCGGCCGCAAGCTCGAGATCGTCCCGGTCTCCTGGGCCGACTGGCCGCTCGGCGTCGCCTCCGGCAAATACGATGCGGCGATCTCCAACATCACGGTCACCGAGCAGCGCAAGGAGAAGTTCGACTTCTCGACCTACCGCAAGGACCTGCTCGGCTTCTATGTGAAGAAGGACAACGAGATCCAGATCCGCGAGCCGCGCGACATCGCCGGCCTCAAGATCATCGTCGGCTCCGGCACCAATCAGGAGCAGATCCTGCTGCGCTGGAACGAGCAGAACGTGAAGGACGGGCTGAAGCCGGCCGAGGTCCAGTACTATGACGACGATGTCGTGCTCTATCTCGCGCTAGAGACCGGCCGCGCCGACGCCTATCTCGGCCCGAATGCGCTGCTCAGCTTCAAGGCGGCCCAGGAGAACAAGACCCGCCTCGCCGGCAATTTCTCCGGCGGCTGGCCGCTGCTGGCCGAGATCGCGGTGACGACCCGCAAGGGCGCCGGCCTTGCCGAGGCGATCGCCCACGCCGTCAACGCCCAGATCGGCAACGGCAACTACGCCAAGGCGCTCGGGCGCTGGAACCTCGCCGCCGAGGCGATCGAGCAGTCGCGCACCAACCCGCCCGGCCTGCCGGCGAAGTGAAGGCGGCGGGCGTCGTTGCGGTCTAGTCCATTAGAGAAGACGGAAGACAATGATGTTGCGAGCGCGTGCCATGCTGGCACTTCTCCTCGGTGGCTGGGCTGTCTTTGGCCAAACGCAGGATCGGGCTTTGGCCCAGGCGCCGTTCGATCTCGGGCCGGAACAGCCCGGCAGAGTCCGGGCCGAGAAGCAGCCGGAGGCGATCGCCGCCATCCCGAAGGGCTTCAAATTCGTGACACCCGGTGTGCTCACCGTGGCGGTCAGCCCTGGTAGGCCGCCGCTCGCGACCTATGCCACCGATGCCAGGACCGTGGTCGGCGCCGACGCCGATTTCGCCCAGCTGGTCGCCGACAGTCTCGGGCTCAAGCTCGACCTGCAGCCGATCGCCTGGGCCGACTGGCCGCTCGGGCTGGCGTCCGGCAAGTACGATGCGGTCATTTCCAATGTCGGCGTGACCGAGCAGCGCAAGGAGAAGTTCGACTTCTCGACCTATCGCAAGGGCCTGCATGGCTTCTTCGTCCGGGCCGACAGCAGGGTCACGCAGATCAGCGAGCCGAAGGATGCCGCCGGCCTCAAGATCAGCGTCGGCGGCGGCACCAATCAGGAGCGCATTCTGGTCGAATGGAGCAAGCAGAATGTCGCTGCGGGCCTGAAGCCGATCGAGCTGCAGCTCTTCGACGACGAGGCTGGCCGCCTCGTCGCGCTGCGCTCGGGCCGTGTCGACGTCATCGTCCAGCCGCATGCCCAGCTCGTCTTCATCGCGGCACGTGACAAGGATATCAGGCGCGTCGGCACGCTCAGCGCCGGCTGGCCGCTGAAGTCGGATGTCGCGATCACCACCCGCAAGGGCAGCGGCCTGGTCGATGCGCTGACCGTCGCCACCAACGGGCTGATCGCCAACGGCAAGTTCCGGGCATCGCTGGTGCGCTGGGGCCTGGAGGAGGAGGCGCTCGACCGCTCCGAGACCAACCCGCCCGGCCTGCCGAAATACTGAAGAAGCGCCATGTCCAAGCTCGCCATCCGGCACATCACCTTCCTGACTCCAGGCAATTACGACGACGCCGATCCGCGCGCCGGGCTGGAAGAGACGCTCGCGCTCTTCGAGCATGGCGAGGCGCTCGGCTTCGACAGCGCCTGGGTGCGCCAGCGCCATCTCGAACCCGGCGTCTCCTCTGCCGCGACCTTCCTCGCGGCCGCATCCCAGCGCACCAACCGGATCGGGCTCGGCACCGCCGTGATCCAGATCGGCTACGAGAACCCATTCCGGCTGGCCGAGGACCTGTCGCTGGTCGACGTGCTTTCCGGCGGGCGGCTCAATGTCGGCCTGAGCGCCGGCCCGCCGCCTTTCGGCAAGCTCCTGGGCGAGCGCTTCTTCGATGCCGATCCGGGGCTTTACGATTTCTCGCATGCCCGCGTCGCCCGCCTCGCCAGGAATCTCGATGGCGACTGGCTCGGCGATGCCGACAGCCGCATCACCTCAGCTGCCGGCGAGCATCGCCCGCGCCTGCGCCCCCATGCGCCGGGGCTGAGGCAGCGGCTCTGGTATGGCGGCGGCTCGCTGCGCTCGGCTCGCTGGGCCGGCGAGAGCGGCTTCCAGCTGCTCGTCGGCAATCTCAACACCGGTGAGGAGACCGACGATTTCTTTGTGGCGCAGCGCCGTCATATCGAGACGTTCCGCGCTCATTGGCGTGGCGAGGACGAGCCTAAGGTCGCGGTCGGCCGCGTGATCGTGCCGCTCGACAGCGCCGACGCAGCGACGCGCCAACGCTATCGCGACTATGCGCAAAGCCGGCATGCGCGCACGCTCGCGCCGCAAGGCGAGCGCCGGACGTTGTTCACGCCCGATCTCGTCGGCACGGCGGCCGAGATCGTCGACTGGCTCGCCGCTGATCCGGTCCTGCCGCTGGTCGATACGCTGCGGCTGGAGCTGCCTTACAACTTCTCGATCGTGGATTACCGCCAGATCATCGCCGACTTCGTCACGCTGATCGCGCCGGCCCTCGGCTGGCGTGGTGCGGAGCCAGCTGAGCGCCGCAAGGCCGTCGGGAAATAAGCACGAAAGCGGCGGGCGAGCCCGCCACTTCCGGCAATGGCTCAGCCCTGCTGGCCGGCCATCACCCGCTGCATACCGCTGAGCACGGCTTTCAGCGAGGCCATGACGATGTTCGGGTCGATGCCGACACCGTGCACGGCCCGCCCCTTCTCGTCCTGGAGCTGGACATAGCAGGCGGCGGTGGCATTGGCGCCGCGGCCGACTGCGTGCTCGTGATAGTCGAGGAAGGAGAATTCGACGCCATAGGTCGTCTTCAGCGCGTCGACGAAAGCATCGATCGGCCCGTTGCCGACCCCCTCGATCGTGCGGATCGCGCCGTCCTGCTTCAACTCCGCCGTCAGCGTGCGCGAGCCCTGCGCGCCCGGGAAGGTCTTGTGGGCGAGCAGTTCCAGCGGGGCGTCGCTCAGGAGGTAGGTCTTGCTGAACAGCGACCAGAGCACCGCGCTGGTCAGCTCCTTGCCCTCCTCGTCCATCTGCTCCTGCGCGATCTTGGAGAACGCGATCTGCAGCGGGCGGGGCAGGTCGAGGCCATGATCGGCCTGCAGGATATAGGCGATGCCGCCCTTGCCGGATTGCGAGTTGATCCGGATCACCGCCTCGTAGTCGCGGCCGACGTCCTTGGGGTCGATCGGCAGATAGGGCACCTGGAAGATCGGGTCGTTGCGCTTCTCCTGCGCGTCGAAGCCCTTCTTGATCGCGTCCTGATGCGAGCCGGAGAAGGCGGTGTAGACGAGCTCGCCGACGTAAGGGTGGCGCTCATGCACCGGCAGCTGCGTGCAGTATTCGGCGATGCTGCGGATCTCGTTGACGTCGCGCAGGTCGAGCTCGGGATCGATCCCTTGCGTGAACAGGTTCAGCGCCATGGTGACGATGTCGACATTGCCGGTGCGCTCGCCATTGCCGAACAGCGTGCCCTCGACGCGGTCTGCGCCGGCCATCAGCGCAAGCTCGGCGGCAGCCACAGCAGTGCCACGGTCATTGTGCGGATGGATCGAGAGCAGCACGCTGTCGCGATCGGAGATGTTGCGGCCGAACCATTCGAACTGGTCGGCATGGACGTTCGGCGTCGCCATCTCGACGGTCGCCGGCAGGTTGAGAATCAGCTTCTTCTGCGGCGTCGGCTGGATCACCGCCTTGACCGCCTCGCAGATCTCCAGGGCGTAGTCGAGTTCGGTGCCGGTGAAGCTCTCGGGCGAATATTCGAAGGTGAAGTTGGTCTCGGGCGCCTTGGCCGCCAGCGCCTTGATCTGGGCGGCCGCATCGGTCGCGATCTTGACGATGCCTTTGCGGTCGGAGCGGAAGACCACGTCGCGCTGCAGCGTCGAGGTCGAGTTGTAGAAGTGCAGGATGACGTTCTTGGCACCCTTCACCGCTTCGAAAGTGCGCTCGATCAGCTCGGAGCGGCACTGCGTCAGCACCTGGATCGCGACATCGTCGGGGATCGCGCCGCTCTCGATGATCGAGCGGACGAAGTCGAAATCAGTCTGCGATGCCGCGGGGAAGGCGACCTCGATCTCCTTGAATCCCAGTTTGACCAGCAGGTTGAACATGCGGTCCTTGCGATCGACGCCCATCGGCTCGATCAGCGCCTGGTTGCCGTCGCGCAGGTCGACGGAGCACCAGATCGGCGCCTTGGTCAGCACCTGCGACGGCCATTTGCGATCGGGCAGGTTGACCGGCGCATAGGCGCGGTATTTGGAAATCGGCATCGTGGTCATGGGACAACCCTTGCGAAGGATGCGGCGTCAGGCCAACTCGGGACCTTGTTGCGCCGTCATGCGATGGACAGGCCTTTGAACCCCAGCGCGCTCACGGCGCCGGGCGGCTAAGTCGCAGGGTCAGGCCCCGGATGGCGGACCGAAATCGCATGACCGGACCTAACCATCATGGCGGAGGAAGATCAACCTCGACGCTGCCGCCGATGTCCGCGGCCTCCGCCTCGAAGGCGAACTGTCATTCGTTTGTCGCGTAAGCATCCGCACAAGCTCGCCTTCGATCAACGAGCCCTCGTCGATGCTGCGTTTCCTGATCCTTCGCTTCCTGCGCGCGCTGCTGACGGTCGCGATCTGCGTCTCGGCGGTGTTCCTGGCGCTGCGCCTGGCCGGAGATCCAGCCGACATCATGCTTTCGATCGAGACGCCGCCGGATGTGCGCGCCCACTACCGCGAGCTCTGGGGGCTCGATCGGCCGCTGGCGGAACAGTATCTGCGCTATCTCGCCAGCGTGGCCCGGGGTGATTTCGGCCTCTCCTTCGCCGATGACCGGCCGGCCTTCGCCGCCGTCGTCGACGCGCTGCCGAAGACCTTCCTGCTCGGGGCCTGCGCGCTGCTGCTGGCTCTGCTGATCGGCATGCCGCTCGGCGTCCTGGCGGCGCTGCGCCACAACACTGCGGTCGACCGCTTCGCCATGGCGGTCGCCGTGCTCGGCTATGCGATTCCGATCTTCTTCCTCGGCATCCTGCTGATCCTGCTCTTTGCATTGAAGCTGCGCGTCCTTCCCTCGGCGGGATCCGAGACGCTCTGGCACTTGATTCTGCCGGTGGTGACGCTGGCCTTGCCGCTCGCCGGGCGCCTCGCCCGCTTCGCGCGTACCGCCACGCTCGAAGTGCTTGGCAAGCCATTCATCCGCGCGGCGCGTGCCCGCGGGGTGATGCCGCTCTCGGTCATCCTGCGCCACGCGCTGCCCAATGCCGCTGTGCCGCTCTTGATGTTCATCGGCATCGAGATCGGCCATATCCTCGCCGGCAGCGCCGTGGTCGAGACGATCTTCGCCTGGCCGGGCATCGGCCGGCTATTGGTCGATTCCGTCTCGTCGCGCGATCTCGCCGTGGTCCAGGCAGTGATCCTGACGGTCACCGTCGTCATGGTCACCGCCAACCTCCTGGTCGACATCCTGCACATCCTGCTCGATCCGCGCCTCGGCGGCTTCTCGCGCAGCCTGGGCAAGCCGGCATGAGCGCGAGCCTCGATCTTGGCGCCGCTCCGGCCTCCCGTCCGCGCGGACGGCGCATGTCGCCGGTGGTGAAGCTCTCGGCCGGCTTCCTGATTCTGGTCGTGCTCGTCGCGATCCTGGCCGACTGGCTGGCGCCGCTCCACTACACCACCCAGAATCTGCTGGCCCGGCTGAAGCCGCCGCTGACGCAGAGCGGCGGCACGACCTACTGGCTTGGCACCGACCAGCTCGGCCGCGATATCCTCAGCCGCATGATCTATGCGGTGCGGACCTCGATCCTGATCGCGGTGATGGGCACACTGATCGGGGCGGTGTTCGGCACGCTGCTCGGCTTCATCGCGGCACGGATGCGCGGCATCGTCGACCAGGCGATCATGATGCTGGTCGATGCGCAGGCGGCGATTCCGGCGCTGTTCCTGGCGCTGACAATGCTCGCTTTCTTCGGCAATAACATCGTGCTGTTCATCATCCTCGTCAGCATCGACGGCTGGGACCGCTATACCCGCCTCGCCCGCGGCCTCGTCGCCTCCGAGCAGGAGAGCGATTACGTCAACGCGGTCGAGGCGCTGGGTGCCAGCACGCCGCGCGTGATCCTGCGCCATCTCCTGCCTAATATCATCGCGGCGCTGGTGGTGCAGGCGACGCTCAACTTCCCCGGCACGATCCTGCTCGAGACCTCGCTCTCCTTCCTTGGCCTCGGCGTGCAGCCGCCCGGCACCTCGCTCGGCCTGATGCTCGGTGAAGGCAGGCGCTATCTTCTCAACGCTTGGTGGATCGCCGTCTTCCCCGGCCTGGTGATCTTCCTGACGACGCTGTCGATGAGCCTGTTCGGCGACTGGTTGCGCGACCGTTTCGACCCGACCAGCGAGCGGCATTGAGACCATGAGCTTCGCTATTCGCAGCATCGCCGGCCCGCTGCCGCTCGCCATCGCCCATCGAGGCGGGGCCCTGCTCGCGTCTGAAAACAGTGCCGAGGCCTTCGACAAGGCCAGGGCCATTGGCGCCGAGATGGTCGAGACCGACGTGCGGCTGAGCGCTGATGGCGCGCTGGTCTGCCTGCACGACGCGGATCTCAAGCGCATCGCCGGCGATCGGCGCCTCGTCGCAGAGATCGAGCTCGCGGAATTGCGGGCGATCCTGCCCGATTTGCTGACGCTGGACGAGGCGATCGCTGCCTCCGCGCCGCTGGGCTTGCTGCTCGATGTGAAGCTGACAGGCCCGGCCGTGCTGCCGCGTATACTCGATGTCGTCGCGGCGGCAGGGGCCAGTGAGCGCGTTCTGCTCGGCCTGCGCTCGCTCGACCTGATCGCGGCGGCGCGGGCCCTGCAGGCGGAGATCGCGATCCTCGCGCTGGTTCCGGACCCGCAGTCCTGCGGGCAGTCGAAGGCCCTTGGCGCAGACTGGTTCCGCTTCTGGCAGGGCGAAGCGACGACCGAACGGATTGTGGCCGCGCGCGGCCTTGGCCTGCGGACCGTGGTTATGGTCGGGCAGCCGCGTTCGGTCGCCGAGCCCGGCTATCCGCCCTTTCCGGTCGGGCGGATCGATGCGGAGGGGATCGGCCGCGTTCTCGCGCTCGCGCCCGATGCGGTGATGCTCGACGATCCCCGGCAGCTGCTCTCTACCCGCTCCGTCACGGCCCTGTCGTCAAGCTGAGGCATGGCAGCGCGATTGCGCGGCGGGCCGGATCAATACCGCTGCCGACCTCAATGCGAGACATGCCATGATCACCCTTTCGCGCCGCCGCTTCCTTGAAGGCGCCTCCGCTGCTTCGGCGCTGCTCGCCGCCCCGCAGACCTTCGCTGCCGGCGAGACGCGCCCGAACTTCACCGTCGCGGTCGCCGACCTGCCGGCGACGCTGGAGCCGGCGCGCGAGCTCTCCAATGTCGGCACGCGCGTCACCTATTCGATCTTCGACACGCTGATCCGGCGCGACTTCCTCGGCGCGGCCGATGGCGGCGGCTCCGAGCTGAAGCCGCATCTGGCGATCAAGTGGGAGCGCGTCTCGCCGCAGGAATTGGTCGTCACGCTGCGCCAGGGCGTCAAGTTTCACAATGGCGACGAGCTGACCTCGGAGGACGTCGCCTACACCTTCCGCGACGGCCGTCTCTGGGGCGACAAGGCCCAGATCCCCGGCGGCAAGCCCTATTTCGGCATCCTCGCCAGCGTCGAGCCGATCGACCGCTATAGCGTCCGCTTCCGCACCAAGGTCGCCGACGTGCTGCTGGAGCAGCGGCTGGCCTCCTGGTGCGCCTGGATCGTCAACAAGCGCGCCTATGAGGCGATGGGCTTCGAGGCCTATTCGCGCAAGCCGGTGGCGACCGGCCCCTATCGCGTCGTCTCGCATTCCGCCGCTGAAGCCACGGTGCTGGAAGCCTTCGACGATTATTTCATGGGCAAGCCGACCGCGAAGCACGTCACCTTCCGGCGCGTGCCGGAGCTGGCGGCACGCGTCGCCGGCCTCGTTGCCGGCGACTACGACCTGATCACCAATATCCCGCCCGACCAGATGAGTGTGGTCGGCGCCTACAAGGACATCGACGTGCGCTCCGTCGTGCTCGCGAACGTCCATGTCCTCGCCTATAACGAGCAGGACAAGGTGCTGGCCGACAAGCGGGTGAGGCAGGCGCTGAACTGCGCCATCGACCGGCAGAAGCTGGTCGACGCGCTCTGGCAGGGCACTGCGCGGGTGCCGGCGAGCCACAACTTCCCCGAATACGGCCAGATGTTCGTCGAGGGCCGCAAGCTCCCCTACGATCCGGCCAAGGCCAAGGCGCTGCTGCAGCAGGCCGGCTACAAGGGCGAGCCGATCGTCTACCGCACCATGGCGAACTACTACACCAATGCGCTGGAAGCGGCGCAGATCCTGGTCGAGCAGTGGAAGGCCGTCGGCATCAACGCTTCGCTGCAGGTCGTCGAGAACTCGACCCAGATGCGCGGCGCCGGTGCGCAGATCTTCAACTGGTCGAACTCGACGCGCCTGCCCGACCCGCTCGGCGCGATCTGGGTCGCCTGGGGGCCGGCCGGCGAGCACCAGATCTCGAAGTTCTGGACCTCGGCGGATGGCTTCAACAAGGCCGGCACGGCGCTGGAGGCGGAGGTCGATCCGGTGAAGCGCAAGGCGCTGTTCGCTGAGATGCTCGACATCTGGGAGGACGAGGCGCCGGCGACGATCCTCTACCAGCCGAGCGAGGCCTATGCGATCAAGAAGGCAATCGGCTGGCGGCCGACAACCTTCTATTTCATGGATCTGCGCCCGGACAACCTGTCCTTCGCCCGCAGCTGAGCAGGCGCGAACGCACAATGAAAAAGGGGCGGCTCAGCCGCCCCTTTTTCATTCGTTTCCTCGGATCAGTGCCCGCCGAGGATGAAACGGCGGCCGTCCTGCTC
Organism: Bosea sp. 29B; assembly: GCF_902506165.1. NCBI lineage: Bacteria > Pseudomonadati > Pseudomonadota > Alphaproteobacteria > Hyphomicrobiales > Alloboseaceae > Allobosea > Allobosea sp. 29B. The sequence continues at coordinate 1,767,065 of NZ_LR733817.1, read as the reverse complement.
GGCGAACTCGACGTACTGGCTGAAGGCGCCGTGCCCGGTCGAAACGCGGCGGATGCGCGCTTCCTCCTGGGCCGGGCGGGTAAGGTCGCGGCCGACCATGCTCGGCGCCTTGGCCAGACCGGAGAGGCCGAGCACGGTCGGGCCGATGTCGATGATCCCGGCCGGCTCCTGCGAGACGCTGCCGACCTCGCCAGTGCCCGTGCCGATGATCAGCACGGTGTTGAGTTCGTGCGGGTTGATGCCGCCATGCATGCCGCCACCGAGCGGGACATCGCCCGGCGTCATCGCGCCGAGGCCGGGCAGACCGTACTGGTCGGTCTCCAGCGACGATTTCAGGATGAACATCAGGTCGGGCTGGCGCGCGGCATGGCCGGCGCCGATCAGGTCGAGCGACAGGGTGCCGGGAATGTCGCCCTCCTCGCCGCTGCCGCGCGCGAAGACGTGGCCGATCGTCGGCTGCTCCATCAGCCAGGCGGCGATGCGCTCGAGCTGGCTGCGCTCGCCGTTGCGCAGGCGGATCTCGCCGCTGATGCCGCCGGTCGCGAGGAAGGCGGCACCGTCGACAGCCTTGGTGTTGCTGAGGTCGAAGCCGGCCTGGCGCGCCGCGTCGAACAGCGGCTCGACCGCGCCGGTCGAGATCTGGCCGTGGTCGGAGGCTGCGATCACCGCGATGCGCTCGCCATCGGGCTGCGCCTCGACCCAGTCGAGGATGGCGCCGAAGGCGCGGTCCGCCTGCTGCAGGCCGGCCTTGGCCTCCGGCGAGCCGAGCCCGCGATAATGGAAGGTGGTGTCGGGTTCGTTGAACCAGATCAGCGCGACATCGGGCTTCAGCACCGGCAGGACATGCTCGACCATCAGCCGGCCACCATAGGCAAGCTCATCGAGGCGCGGCAGCTGGCGCTCCGGCAGCGGGCCGAGCTTGGCGATCGCGTCCTCGACCGCCTCCGGCGTCTGTGTTGCCTCGGGGCCAAGCATCGTGAAGGTCCAGTGCCCGTTGGCGCGGGCGCGCGGGTTGATGAAATGCGCTGAGCCGGCTGAGCCGGTATGGACGACAGCGAGCCGCTTGCCCGCCCGCGCCAGCACATCACCGAAGGTGTCGACCGCGATCAGCCGGCCGCCATGATGCGCTTCCGCCCGACGCAGCATGCCGATGTCGCTGGTGTCGAAGATGCGCTCGGGGATGGCGTCGGCAAGGTAGAAGGCGTTGCCGACGATCCCATGCACGCCGGGAGGTGCGCCAGTGGCGATCGCGCTGGTCGCGACACGGGTCACCGAGGGGAAGACGCTGCGCGCCTGGCGGAACCAGGTGCCGCGCGCGGCCAGCCGTAGGATGTTGGGCGTCAGCTCGGGCGTGACCAGATCGGGCCGCAGGCCATCGAAGACCGCGACGATGACGCGTGTGGCTGGGGAGCGATCATCTTGGGCCATGTCGGTATCCGGTCGGTCGATAGGGTCAGGCGGCTGCCGCTCTGGCGTCGGCAGCCACGGGTACCAGATGGCAGGCGGCGAGTCGCCCGTCGCTGGTGGGACGGAGCGCCGGCGCTTCCTCGCGGCAGCGGGCGATGGCGCGCGGACAGCGCGGATGGAAGGCGCAACCCGCCGGCCGGTCGACCGGATTGGGCGGGTCGCCGCGCAGGGTGATGCGCTCGGCCGTGCCGCGCTGGAGCGTCGGCACGGCCGAGACCAGCGCCTCGGTGTAGGGATGGGCCGGGGCATGGAACAGCGCCTCCGGCGGGCCCTGCTCGACGATCCCACCGAGATACATCACCGCGACCTCGTCGGCGATCTGCCGGACGACCTTCAGATCGTGGCTAATGAAGAGATAGGCCATGCCGAAGCGCGCCTGCAGGTCCTGCAGCAGGTTGATAACCTGGGCCGCGACCGAGACGTCGAGCGCCGAGATCGGCTCGTCGCAGACCAGCAGCTCCGGACCAAGGATCAGCGCCCGGGCGAGCACGACGCGCTGGCGCTGGCCGCCGGAGAGCTCATGCGGATAGCGCTCGAACAGGTCCGCCCTCAGGCCGACCGCCTCGAACAGCTCGAGCGCCTTTTGCCGTCGGGCTTCGGCGCCGGCTTCGAGCCCGTGGATGGCGAGCGGCTCGACGATCTGCTCGCCGACGGGCAGGCGCCGATCGAGCGCCGCGAGCGGGTCCTGATGCACCAGTTGCATCCGCCGGCGCAGGGCCCGCCAATGGCGATCGCGCGTCGCGCTGACCTCCTCGCCGGCGAATGTGATCCGCCCGCGCGTCGCTGGCAGCAGGCCGAGCACGAGCCGCGCGGTGGTCGACTTGCCGCAGCCGGATTCGCCGACCAGGCCGAGCGTCCTGCCGGCGGCCAGGGTGAAGCTGACGCCGTCTACTGCGTGGAGCATGAGCTTCTGCCCGGTCGCCGTCGCGACCGGATAGTGGCGGGCGAGATCGTCGACGCGCAGGAGCGGGGTCATGCGAAGGCTCCGGCCGGAGCCGGCGCATGCGCGTCCGGCATCAGCGCCGTCTCGGCGAGGCGCAGGCAGGCGGCGCGCTGGTCCTGTGCCGCCAGTACCAGCGCAGGCGTCTGTGTCCGGCACTCGTCGATCGCCAGCGAACAGCGCGGCGCGAAGGCGCAGCCCGGCGGCATCCGGTCGGGCGCGGGAACTGTGCCCGCGATCGGCGTCAACTGGCGGCGCGGCCCATCGAGGCTCGGCAGGGCGGCGAGCAGGCCGCGCGTATAGGGATGGCGCGGCCGGCCGAGCAGGTCCTGCGTCGCTGCGGTCTCGACGACGCGGCCGGCATACATCACCGCGACACGGTCGCAGAGATCGGCGACGACGCCGATATCGTGCGAGATCAGCACCAGCCCCATGCCGCTCTCGCGGCGGATGTCGCGGATCAGGTCGAGAATCTGCGCCTGGATCGTCGCGTCGAGCGCGGTGGTCGGCTCGTCGGCGATCAGGACCTCGGGCTCGCCGGCGAGCGCCAGCGCGATCATCACGCGCTGGTTCATGCCGCCCGAGAACTCATGCGGGTATTGCCGCAACCGCCGCGGCGCATCGGCGATGCCGACGCGATCGAGCAGGCGCAGGGCCTCGCGGTGGGCAGCATCGCCGCGCAATCCGCGGTGCAGGCGCAGCACCTCCGTGAGCTGGGTGCCGATGCGCTGGACCGGATTGAGCGAGCTGGTCGGGTCCTGGAAGATCAGCCCGATGCGCCCGCCGCGTATCCTTGCGAGCGCGCGTTCCGGCAGGCGGGTGATGTCCTCCCCGCCGAGCCGGACCGCGCCGGAGGTTACGACGCCACGACCGAGCAGGCGCAGCGCCGCGAGCCAGGTCACGCTCTTGCCGCAGCCGGATTCCCCGACGATGCCGAGCGCCTCGCCGGGAGCAAGCGACAGGTCGATGCCTCGTACGACCGGGACGGGGCCGTAGGCTCCAGGGAAAGCGACGGAAAAGCTATCCAGCGCCAGCAGCGGGGTTGTGCGTGCCTGCATGCCGGGCAGCAGTGCAGCCATGCCGGAGCGATCGCCTGTGGTCGGGAGCGTCATCGCAGCGGGATAGACGCGCTTCGATGACCGTGATGTGACGCGGTGGGAGCGATGAAGCCGGATCGGCGTCCGGCGAGGTTGGGCGCTGTCTGCAACGAGCAGTGGTGTGAAATGCACGACCGAGGATTATCGATGTGCAAATGGTGCAGGCGATGAAATTCTCGGGAGAGTAGCTCGCTGAACCGCCCAGTTTAGAAGACCTGCAATCTGATGGCGAAGTCTTGAGGCGGGAGGCAATTGAACTATGCTGCGCCGGTGAACGCCATTCAGACCTTTTCCGATCCTGAATCCTTGGTGGGCTTGCCGCTGTTCTCGCGGCAGCTGTCGCTGTCGGCCGGGACATTTCCGATTCCCGAAGGCGAGCGCATCACCGGGCCGATGCGCCGGGGCCTCAAGATCGCGGTCATGCTCGATGGGCGGCAATCTCTGGAAATCGACGACCAGCCGGCCGTCATGGTCCGCGGGCCGGCGCTGCTGGTCACCGCCAATGTCGGCGACCACGTCCAGCAGCGCACCGGTCTCAGCGGCGGCATGGTCCGCTGCGTGCTGATGCAGTTCGACCTCGATTTCGTCGAACGGGAATTCGCCGCGCCGATGCAGCAATTGTTCACGCTGGCGGGGGCAGGGGATGCCGGCATCTGGGTGCGCCCGGCCGATGCCGAGCTCTGCGCGCTCGCCCTCCAGATCGCGGAGTCGCCGGTGGCGGCGCCGCTGCGGCGGCTCTACCTCGCCGGCAAGGCGCTGGAGCTGACGGCGATGGCGCTCGACCGGATCGTCGGCCAGCCCCCCTTGCGGCCGGCGCGACTGCCCGCCCGGACGCGCGAGCAGGTTCATGCGGCCCGGGACATGCTCGTCGTCGCGATGCAGGAGCCACCGAGCCTGGCCGAGCTTGCCCGTGCGACGGGTCTCAATCCGACCAAGCTGACCGCTGCCTTCCGCGCCGAGTTTGGTGACAGTGTCTTCGGCTATCTGCAGGAGCAGCGGCTGCAGCAGGCCCATGCGCTGATCGCTCAAGGTGAGGCGAGCATCGCGGAAGCTGCCTTCCGTGTCGGTTATACACCGGCGCATTTCTCCAGCCTGTTCCGCAAGCGCTTCGGCATGCCGCCGAGCGCGCTGCGTTGAGGGACGCCTCGCGTTTCAGAGCTGGAAAGCCTCGAAACTGCAGCGAAAGAAATACTGCCGCGATCGAAAGCCGACAGCGTTGCCGGCCAAGCATGCTTCCTGAAAGAACCCTGCCAATGGGTCGCCAGGATGGCGAAGGGGCAAGAGTATCGGCATGACCAGGGTTTTCATCACGGGCAACCGCGCTGCCTTGGCGACCGGCGTCGCCTTCGGCGCGCTCATCGCAGCCTGGCCGAGCGCCGTGCTCGCGCAGAGCAGTGAAGCGGTCAACCTGGACACGATCGAGGTTCAGGGCGAGCGCGCCGGTGGGCCGGTCAATGGCTATGTCGCCCGCAGGAGCGCGTCTGCGACCAAGACCGACACGCCACTGATCGAGACGCCGCAATCGGTCACCGTCGTCACCCGCGACCAGATGGACGACCAGGGCGCGCAGAGCGTCAGCCAGGCGCTGCGCTATTCGGCGAGCGTGCTCGGCGAGACCCGCTTGTCGATGGGGCGCTATGACAGCGTCTTCATCCGCGGCTTCGGCGGCGCCGGCACCGGCGCCGGCTTCGTCAACAATCTCGACGGCCTGCGCCTGCTGCGCGGCTACAATTTCCTCGTGCCGAGCGTCGATCCCTGGGGTCTCGAGCGCGTCGAGGTGATCCGCGGCCCGGCCTCGGTCGTCTTCGGCCAGGTCAAGCCCGGCGGCCTGATCAACATGATCAGCAAGCGGCCGCGGGACGAAGCGCATGGCGAGGTCCAGGTCCAGTTCGGCAGCTTCGAGCGCAAGCAGCTCGCCTTCGACATCGGCGGACCGGTGACAGCCGACAAGACCGTGCTCTACCGCATCGTCGGGCTCGGTCGCGCCGCCGACACGCAGGTCGACTTCACCAAGGAAGAGCGCCTCTATATCGCTCCCTCGCTGACCTTCCGGCCGAATGCGGCGACCAGCCTGACGCTGCTGACCTCGTTCCAGCGCGACCCGGAAACCGGCTTCTATGGTTTCATGCCCTCGGTCGGCACCGTGCTGCCGAACCGCAACGGCCGCATCCGCAGCAATGTCTTCCCGGGGGAGCCGAACTATGAGGGCTATAGCCGCAACCACCTGACCGCCGGCTATGCCTTCGAGCACCGCTTCAACGACGTCTTCAGCGTCCGCCAGAACGTCCGCTACAGCGATCTCGACTCGCGCTTCCGGACGGTGGCGGCAGCCTCGCTGGGAGCCGACCAGCGCACTGTCATGCGCCGCGTCACCGCTTCGAACGAGAAGGCCAAGACCTTCGGTATCGACAACCAGCTCCAGGCCGATTTCCGCACCGGCCCGCTGACCCACAAGGTACTCTTCGGTGTCGACGGCTACTGGTCGGACGCCACGGCCTTCACCGGCGCCGGCGGCACGGTACAGACGCTCGACTTGTTCAGGCCGGTTTATGGTCGCACCCCATTCGCGGTGCCGGCCGTCCCCGGAACGAAGTACGAGTCGCAGCAATACGGCATCTACCTGCAGGACGAGATCAAGATCGACCGGTTGTCGGTCGTGCTCGGCGGCCGTTTCGATCGCGCCATGTCGCGCGCCCGCAACCTCACCAATGCCGCCCTGACCAAGCAGGACGACAACGCCAATACCGGCCGCGTCGCGGTCATGTACAATTTCGACAATGGCTTTGCGCCTTATGCGAGCTACTCGACATCGTTCGACCCGCAGACAGGGGCGACCTTTGCCGGAGCGGCGTTCAAGCCGACCGAGGGCGAGCAATACGAGGCCGGCTTCAAGTACCAGCCGCCCGGTTCCAGCGCCTTCCTGCAGGCGGCTGTCTATCAGCTGACTCAGACCAACGTCCCGACAACCGACACCAACAATCCCGGCTTCCAGGTCCAGACCGGCGAAGTCAGGGCGCGCGGCGTCGAGGTCGAGGCCAGGGCGACCGTCTTCGACAATCTCGATCTCGTTGCGGCGTATACCTATACCGATGCCGAGGTGACCAAGAGCACCGGCATCGATCTCGGCAAGCGGCCGACGGTTGTGCCGCGCCACATGGCTTCGCTCTGGGCGCATTACACCTTCAAGACCGGCCTGTTCTCAGGGCTCGGCCTTGGGGCCGGCGTGCGCTATGTCGGCAAGGGCGCCGGCGACCCCGGCAACACCTTCTTCACCGACGACTACGCGCTTGTCGATGCCGCGATCAGCTATGACCTCGGTGCCGCCAATGCCGCGATGAAGGGCTGGAAGGTGCAGGTCAACGCCCAGAACCTGTTCGACAAGGAATATGTCTCCGGCTGCTATGGCGCTGTGCAGTGCTCCTTCGGTCTACGCCGCACCGTGCTGGCGACCCTGTCCTATCGCTGGTGAGGACAGGCGAGATGCTGCGCCCGGAGCCGGTTGCATTTGCGGGGCATGGCCTCCCGGCTTCCCGGCCGGTCGTGCTGCCGCAGACGCACAGCCTTGGCTTCATCGCGCCTGGAGGAGCCGAGTACCGGCTCCTGGTGGCGGTCCCGTCCGGGTCGGCGCCGGCTGCGGGCTTTCCGGTCCTGATTGTCGTCGATGGCGATGCGCTGTTCCCGACGGCGCTGTCCGCGGCGCGGTTGCAGGGCGGTCGCCCCGAGGTGACCGGCGTCGGTCCGGCTGTGATCCTCGGCATAGGCTATCCTGGCGCGGCGCCCTTCGATGCCGAGCGGCGCCGGCGTGACCTCCTACGGACGGATGGCGGCGCCGACCGCTTTCTCGACCTGATCGAAGGCGCAATCCTGGCGCAGGTCGAACGACTCGTGCCGATCGACCGGGCGCGGCTGTCGCTGGCCGGCCATTCCTTCGGTGGGCTCTTCGCCCTCTACGCGCTGTTCGCGCGGCCCGGCCTGTTTCGCAGCCATGTCGCCGGCAGCCCGTCGATCTGGTGGGAGGAGCGCGCCATCCTCAAGACGCGCGAACGCTTCCTGAACTCGCCTGCAGCGGCACCGCTGCCGCGCCTGCTGATCACCGTCGGCGGCGACGAGCAGAACGGCGACGAGCAGCGTGATCCGCAGCGGGCGGCGCGCCTGCGCATGGCGCGGATGCTCGACAACGCCGCCGAGATGGCACAGGCGCTGACAGCGTCCGGGCGGGTTGCTTGCGAGCATGTCGTCTTCGCGGGCGAGAACCACATTTCGGTCCTTCCGGCCATGCTGTCGCGCGCGGTCGCTTTCACGCTCGGCGAAGGCATCGCTCAGAAAGATCTGCCATGACCGCCTTGCCGCTACAGTCCCTGATGCGGTTGCTGCTCGCTGCCGCCGCCTTGCTTTGCGTGCTGGCGCTGCCGGTCGGTGCCGAGCCCATCACTGTGACCGACCTGCTCGGGCGCAACGTGACCTTGCCGGCTCCGGCGAAGCGGATCGTGCTGGCGCAGGGGCGCCAGCTCAATGCACTCGGTCTCCTCCATCCCGATCCGATCAGCCTGCTGGCCGGCTGGGGCGCCGACCATCGCCGCCAGAACCCCGACGCCTATGCGCGCTATCACGCCAAATTCCCGGCGATCGAGAGCGTGCCGACCGTCGGCGATGGCGGGATGCAGGACGGCTTCTCCTTCGAGAAGGCGGTGTCGCTCTCGCCCGACCTCGTCATCCTCAGCAGCTCGCTTGCCGGCACGCGGCGCGGGCCGGGCGATCTCGTCGAGCGCTTCGAGGCCGCCGGCATCAAGGTTGCCGTCGTCGACTTCTACCTGCAGCCGATGCGCGACACGCTGCCGAGCCTGCGCATCCTCGGCAAGCTGATCGGCCGGGAGGAGCAGGCGGAAGCCTATATCCGCTTCTACGAGGAGCGCCGGCGCCTGATCGAGGATCGGCTGCGCGGGGCGGAGCGCCCCTCGGTGTTCATGCATGCCCATGCGGGTGGCTTCGATTGCTGCCAGACGCCGGGCAAGGGCACCTTCGACGATTTCATCACTGCCGCAGGCGGGCGCAACATCGCCGCTGCGATCCTGCCCGGTGCGACCGGGCAGATCAGCCTGGAGCAGCTCCTTGCCGCTGATCCTGCGATCTATGTCGCGACCGGCGGAACGCATCTGGCAAAGCTGAATGGCCTCGTCCTCGGACTCGGCGTCTCCCGCGAGACCGCGGCGCCGAGCTTTGCCGCGCTGCTGGGCAAGCCCGGCATCGCCGCGCTGGCGGCGGTGCGCAATCGCCGGGCCTATGGGCTCTGGCACCTGTTCAACGACACCCCGCTCCATATCGTCGCGATCGAGCGTCTGGCGACCTGGTTCCACCCCGAGCGCTTCGCCGATGTCGACCCACTGGCGACGCTGGACGAGATCTCCCGCCGCTTCTCGGCGATCCCGCTCGACGGCGCGCTCTGGATCGACGGCGCCGGCCCGGCCAAGCCCTGAAGTCAGGGCAGCGACAGGATACCTCCCATGACCATGCTTCGTGCGCAAACGCGTATCGCCTTGCCTGATCCCACTGCGGTGCTACGGCCCCTCTGCGAGCACCTGCTCGAGCATGCGGCTGAAGTAAGCGAGGCCGGCGGCGTGACGGTGATCAGCTTCGGCGCGAGCCGGGCGGAGCTGACGGCCGAGCCGGGCGCCCTGTCCGTCGTGATCGAGGCCGCCGATCTCGCGGCGCTGCAAGGCAACAAGTTCGCCATTGCGAGCCATGTCGTCGAGTTCGCGCCGACCGACCCCGCGCCCACAATCCTCTGGCGCGGTGACGGCACGGAGCCGATGCTGCCACCGGATTTCCGCGTGCTGAGCGTGACGGCTATCGAGCAATTGACGCCGCATATGCGCCGCATCCGCTTCCGCGGCGAGGATCTTGCCCGTTACGACTCGCTGGAGGCGCTGCATGTGCGCCTGTTCATCCCGCCGGCGGGCCTCGCCGAGCCGGTCTGGCCGATGATCGGCGTGGACGGGCTGTTGCAGGCGCCGCCCGAGGGGCAGCGGCCGGCGATCCGCAAATACACGATCCGCGAGATCGACGCCGCCGCCGGCACGCTCGCCATCGATTTCGTGCTGCATGACGATGCCGGTCCGGGCTCGGCCTTCGCCGCGCGCGTGCAGGTCGGTGACCGCGTCGGCATGGCCGGGCCGGGCGGGCGCGGGCTGAAGCAGGCGCAGCGCTACCTCTTCCTCGCCGACGAGACCGGCCTGCCGGCGCTCGCCCGCATGCTGGAGCATCTGCCAGCGGGCGCTTCGGGGCTCGCACTGGTCGAGATCGCCGACGCGGCCGAGCGTCAGTCTCTCGCGGTGCCGGAGGGAATCAACCTGCGCTGGCTCCAGCGCGACGGCGCGACGCCGGGCTCGACGAGCCTGCTGACGGACGCGCTGGCGACGCTGGAATGGCCGGCGGGCGAGGGCAGCCTCTATCTCTGGGCCGCCTGCGAGCATGCCGCCTTCCGCCAGATCCGCGCCGCGGCACGCCAATATCTGCGGCCGGAGATCGATGCGCATCTCGTCGTCAGCTACTGGCGCGCCGGCGCCTCGGAGGAACAGCACGCGGCGGAGAAGCGCAAGGCGGCCTAAGCGAAGCGGGCGGCCGCGAAGGGGGCGGGATCGCAGAACGGCATCTGCCCGGTCATCATCTCGGCCAAAAGCCGCCCGGTCGCGGGGCCGAGCGTGAAGCCGTGATGGGCATGGCCGAAGGCGAGCCAGAGGTCGCTATGCCGGGGCGCCGGCCCGATGATCGGCAGCATGTCCGGCAGGCAGGGCCGCGCGCCGCGCCAGGGCTCGGCATCGAGGCGCTCGCCGAGCGGCATGATCCGGCGGGCGACGCGCTCGGCCTGGTCGAGTTGCCAGGAATCGGAGGGTGCGTCGCGTGCCGCGAGCTCGATGCCGGTGGTCAGGCGGATGCCGCGCGTCATCGGGGTCAGTACGAAGCCGGCCTCGACATCGCAGAGCGGATGCCGCGGGGCAGCACCGTCCGTGGCTGCGTAATGCATGTGATAGCCGCGCTTGAAGCCGAGCGGAAAGCGATAGCCGAGCCGTTCGTAGAGATCGTTCGACCAGGGGCCCAGCGCGACGACGGCTTCGGGAGCGCGCCAATCCTCGCCGCCGGCCGATAGGCGCCAGCCCGTGCCGCCCTGCTGCAGGCCGGTTGCGTCGGCGCGTCGTAGTTCGCCGCCACGCGCGGTGAAAAGGGTGGCATAGGCGCGTGTCACCGCCCCGGGATCGCTGACGGTCTCAGGATCGCGCCAATGCACGGCGCCGGCGACGATGCCCGGTAGCAGGCCCGGCTCGCGCGCCCGCAGCGCGGCCTCGTCGAGGACATCATAGGTGAGACGGTAGGCCGCAAGCTCCCCTGCCGCATTGACTGCCTCTTGCAGGCCGCGGCGGCTGCGATAGAGCTCCATCCAGCCCTCGCCGCGCATCAGCGCCTCGGTGCCGGCGGCCTTGGTCCAGTGGCGATGCTCGTCGAGGCAGCGCTCGATCAGCGGCAGGATGGCCTGCCCTAGGCTGTCGAGCCGGCCGGGCGCCGAATTCCACCAATAGCGTGCCAGCCAGGGCGCCATCCGCAGCAGCGTCGCAGGTCGGTAGCGCACCGCGATCGAGCGATTCGAGGCGAAGGCGGCGAGCGTCGCGAGGCCACGCGGGAAGGCATAGGGAATGACCGAGGCGCGTTCGATCAGCCCGGCATTGCCATGGCTGGTCTCGGCCCCGGGCTCGCCACGGTCGACCAGCAGGACGGTGCGGCCGCGCTCCTGCAGATGCACGGCGATGCTGACGCCGACGATGCCGGCCCCGAGCACGATCACATCCGCCTGTCGTCCTGCCGTCGTCATCGCCCGGCCGCGCCCGTCTCCAGAGGCCCGAAACGAGCACGCCGGCACCGAGCCTCAATTCGGCGTGGTTTGCAAGACGATGACCGTCCTGGCGTTGCCCTGCTCAGGCCAGGTGCTTCAGGATTAATGCAGCCTGGTTCGCGGCCGTCGCGGGATGGGCGGATTCGATGGTCGCGCCGGTCAGGGTGCGCAGGGCTTCCACCGTCTCGGGCGTGAAGACGATGGTGCCGTCCGGCTCGATGCGCGCGATGCCGTCCCAGGGCAGCGAGGCCTCATTGGTAGCGATCGCCTGCGCCTCGCTCCAATGGGCGGGCAGGTCGAGCCGGATCCGGCCGGCCTCGACGGCGACTGGATAGCCGCCGACCAGGCCGAGCACGCCCGGCAGATGCGTGCGCACCGGCGACGCGCTGAGCAAAGCGCGCATCCCGTCGATCGCCGCCGAGGCGGTGATGCGGTTGAAATGCAGGTCGTAGGGGAAGGGGAACGGCTCGCGCAGCGCCGCGTGGCCCATCTCGGTATGATCCTGCCCGCCGACGGTCACGTCTAGGAGATAGGGCGGCAATTCGGCTGATGGTTGGGGTTGGAACACGCCGTATTCGAAGGCGTGCTGCGCGACGAGCCGGACCTCTACTTGCTTCGGGGATACACGGAGTTGGCGGCCGACCGAGACCTGGATCTTGGCGATCGGCTCGCGGACATTGCCGATGCCGCAATCGGGGCCGGGGCCCGTGCGCGCCAGGCTGGGATTGATCACATCAGGGAAGGAGGCGGCAATCCAGCGCGCGGCGAGGCCGGCATCGGCCATCCGTGCCCGGAAGATCGCCATCGGCGCGAGCTGGAGGCTGACATAGCCGCCGAACGGCACCTTTTCCGCGGGGGTTCCCGCTGAGCTGTCGAGGCCGCCGACCTTCCACCAGGGCAGCAGCGTCGGCGCGCAGAAGACGATGTCGGGGGCGAGGGCGCGCAAGGTCGCGGCACAAGAGGGTTCGTTGAAGTCGAGACCGATCGCCTCGAAGCGCGGGAAGAAACCGTCGATCCCGCAGCCGATCAGGGCATTGTTGATCCGAGCGCGGGCCTTCTCGACCGAGCGGCTCGCCACCACGATCCGGTCGAACAGGCCGCTGCGGCCGGCCGCTTCGAGCACATGGGTGCCGAGCTCGCCGAGCGAGACGATGAGAAGCGTGGCAGGCATGATCATCCCAGAATGTCGAGGATATCGGCGACAGTCTCGCCAAGCTCGGCCGAGGCGTAGCCGCCTTCCTGCACGATCGCGGTCGGCAGCTCCAAGCCGGCGATCAGCGCGGCCATTTGCCGGAAGCCGGCGTCGCTGACGGCGTGGCGTCCGTGAGGGTCGTGGATGGAGGCGTCGACGCCAAGCGAAAGCACCAGCGCCTGTGGCGCGAAGCGGCGGATGCCGGCGAGTGCGGTCGCCAGCGCATCAAGGAAGGGCCCGTCGCCCGAGCCGACGGGGAAGGGCACGTTCAGTGTCGCTCCCAGGCCTTCGCCCTCGCCGGCCTGGTCGGCATAGCCCCAGTAGAACGGGTAATACTGGTCGGGATCGCCATGGATCGAGGCGAAATAGACGTCGCCGCGGCCATAGAAGATCTCCTGCGTGCCGTTGCCGTGATGGACGTCGACATCGAGAATGGCGACGCGATCGAAGCTCCTACGCAGCTCTTGGGCGGCGATGGCGGCGTTGTTGAGATAGCAGAAGCCCATGGCACGATCGCTGCCGGCATGATGGCCGGGCGGGCGACAGAGCGCGTAGACGGAACGGGCGCCCTCGGCGACGAGCTGGGCGGCGGTCGTAGCGCCCTGTGCCGCAGCGCAGGCGGCCTGCCAGGTGCCGTCGGTGATCTCGCAGGCCATGTCGCCGGTGTACCAGCCGAGCTGGCCGACCGGGCCGGACGGGCGGCGCGCATCCGGGCCGCGCGGGTGGACGTTCGGCATGACGGCGGCCTCGGGGCCGGCGAAGGCGGACCAGCCGGAGCGCGCGCCCTGCAGGAACGAGACGAAGTCGGCGTCGTGTACGGCGAGGATTGGAGCGAGGCCGATCTCGCGCGGCTCGATCAATGAATGACTGTGCCGCACCAACGCATCGCGGATGAAAGTCGCCCGCTCGGCGGTCTCCGGGCTGGGCACAATCTCTCCGGAGCGGACGAAGCGCGTCTCGCGATGCGCCAGTTGCGTAGCCGACCAAACGACTTGCATCCGTTCTCTCTTTTTCTCCGGCGAAGCGCCTTGACAACGCAAATCGGCTTGTTTCCTATAGTGAACAAGTGAGCATAATAGAGAACATTGGTCAAGGCGCGCCGCCCACTGAAGGCGCACCGGCCGCAAGGCGAGGAAACGCTAGAAATGCTGCGGAATACGGCTTCGGGCCAGCTCTTCGAGCGGGCGATGAAGGTGCTTGTCGAGGGGGTCAGCTCGGCCTCGCGCGGGCCGACCAATTATGCGCCCTACCCGCCGTATATGCGCGGCGGTTCGGGCGCCCGCCTCCGCGATGTCGACGGCAATGAATACATCGACTGGATGATGTCCTTCGGCGCTTTGCCGCTCGGCCATGCTCATCCGGCGATCGTCGAGGCGGTGCAGCGCGAGGTCGTGCATGGCACCCATTTCGCCACGGCGCTCGAGGTCGAGGTCGAGGTCGCCGAGATGCTGGTCGACCTGCTGCCGCATGCCCAGAAGATCCGCTTCGCCAACACCGGCACCGAGGCCTGCATGGCGGCCTTCCGCCTGGCCCGCGGCCTGACCGGACGCTCGAAGATCCTGAAGTTCGAGGGCCATTACCATGGTTGGTACGACGCGGTGCTGCTCAACAGCAATCCGCAGCTGCCCACCTCGTTGGGGCATCCCAACGATCCGATCCGCATCCCCGACAGCTCGGGGCTGACGGCCGGCTCCTGGGCCGACACGCTGGTCGTGCCGTGGAACGACGAGGCGGCGCTGACCCGGGTGATGGAAGCCCATGGCCGCGACGTCGCCTGCATCGTCACCGAGGGCGTCATGACCAATATGGGCGTGATCCCGCCGAAGGAGGGCTATCTCCAGTTCATCCAGTCGATCTGCAAGGCATATGGCGCGCTGTTCTATCTCGACGAGACGGTGACCGGTTTCCGGCTCGGCGCCGGCGGCTGCGCCGAGCGCTACGGGCTCTCGCCGGATATCGTGACCTATGGCAAGGCGCTCGGCCAGGGTTTTCCGATCGCGGCGATCTGCGGCCCAGACCACATCATGGCCGGGCTCGAATGGGGCAAGATCCTGCATTACGGCAGCCATAACGCGCCGCGGCTCGGGCTCTACGCCACCAAGACGATGCTGGAGATCATGACCGCCGACAAGGCGGCCGGCTTCAAGCAATTGCAGGCCTGCGGCACGGCGATGGCGAGCGCGCTGCGCGAGGTCATCGGCGCCCAGAAGCGCCATCGCGCCATCGTCCAGAATGTTGGTTCGGTCTTCCAGATCTACTTCACCGACCGTGACGAGATCACCGACTACCGCGAGTTCTGCACGCATGTCGACCGGGCGAAGTTCAAGGCCTTCGCCAACGCCCTGATGCAGGAGGGCGTCTACATGTCGCCGGCCAACACGCTGCACAGCCTGAGCTCGCTCGCCCATGGCGAGGCCGAGGTCAAGGCGACCGCCGAGGCGGTGGCGCGCACACTTGCGACGCTCTGAGACGGAGCGGGCGATCAACGCCCGCCCAACTGCGCCAAACAATCAACAAGGGGAGGATGTCATGACTGATATCAGCAAGCGCGAGCTGCTCAAGGCCGGCGCCGCCGGCCTTGCGGCGGGGGAATTGTTCTTCGGGCTGAGCCCGCTGGCGACCGGCTCGATCACGGCGTTGGCGCAGACGCCCAAGCGCGGCGGCGTCGTGCGGGCGGTCGTCCATCCCGAGCCGTCGAGCCTGATGCTCGGCCTCGTCCAGAACACGCCGACGCAGATGGTCGCCGGCAGCATCTATGAGAGCCTGCTGAAATACGGCCACGACCTGAAGCCGATCCCGTCTTTGGCCGAGCGCTGGGAGATTTCCGAAGACGGCAAGGCCTATACCTTCCATCTCAAGCGCAACGTCACCTGGCATGACGGCAAGCCCTTCACCGCCGACGACGTCGTCTTCTCGACCGACGTCTTCCTGCGCGAGCTGCATCCGCGTTGGCGGCCGGTCGCGACCACCCATGTCGAGCGTATCGAGAAGCTCGACGACTTCACGGTGCGCTACCAGCTGAAGAACCCGTTCGGCCCGTTCATCCTGATGTTCGAACTGAGCACGACGCCGATCGTGCCCAAGCACCTCTATGCCGGCACCGACTACAAGACCAACCCGAACAACAACACGCCAATCGGCACCGGCCCGTTCAAGCTGGCGGAGTGGACGCGCGGCTCGCACATCAAGCTCACGCGCAACCCGGACTACCATGTCCAGGGCCTGCCCCATCTCGACGAGATCTACTGGCAGATCATCCCGGACGCCGCGGCCCGCGTCGTCGCCTACGAGACCGGCGCGGTCGACATCCTGACCGGCGGCACCGTCGAGAATTTCGACGTCGCCAAGCTCGCGAAGATGAAGAACACCACAGTCACCGGCAAGGGCTGGGAGATGATCGCGCCCCTGTCCTGGCTCTGGTTCAACCATCGCCAGGGCCTGATGGCGAAGAAGTCGTTCCGTCAGGCGGTGATGTACGGGATGGACCGGGAGTTCGCCAAGGACGTAATCTGGAACGGGCTGGCGCGCCTCGCCACCGGCCCGGTCAGCTCGAAGACCCGCTTCTACAGCGACAAGGTCGCGGCCTACGGTTTCGATCCGGCCAAGGCCAAGGCATTGCTGAAGGAGTCCGGCTATAAGGGCGAGCCGATCCGCCTGCTGGCGCTGCCCTATGGCGAGGCCTGGACGCGCTGGGCCGAGGCGGTGAAGCAGAACCTCACCGATATCGGCATGAATATCCAGCTGGTGACGACCGATGTCGCCGGCTACGGCCAGCGCCTCTCGGACTGGGATTTCGACCTCGCCTTCACCTGGCTGTCGCAGTTCGGCGATCCCGCCCTCGGCGTCGCGCGAACTTACGTCTCCAGCAACATCGCCAAGGGCTCGCCCTGGAACAATGTCGCCGGTTATTCCAATCCGGAGGTCGACCGGCTGTTCGCGGAAGCCGCTGCTGCCAATGGCGATGTCGCCCGGCAGGAGCTCTACACCAAGGTCCAGCAGATCCTGGTCGACGACCTGCCGGTCGCCTGGATGCTCGAGCTCGAGTTCCCGACGATCTATCGCAGCAATTTCAACAACCTGATCAAGACCGCGACCGGCATGAACGACGCCTTCCAGGACGCCTGGAAGGCCTGACATTGGACCGGCCGTCGGCGGGAAGGGGCATTCCCTTACCGCCGCGGGACCGCGGAGGGAACGCGTGACGTTCGCATTGTTGCTGCTTCGCAAGGCGTCGGGGGCGGCGGTCATCCTGATCGCCATCGCCACGCTGAACTTCTTCCTGCTGCGCCTAGCGCCGGGCGATCCCGCCCAGGTCATGGCCGGGGAGGCCGGCGCGGGCGATGCCGTCTTCCTGCAGCAATTGCGCGAGCGCTTCGGCCTCGACCGCTCGCTGGCCGAGCAGTTCTGGCTTTATCTCAAGGGCATGCTCAGCCTCGATCTCGGCTTCAGCTATCGCCAGCAGCGCCCGGTGCTCGACCTGATCCTGGAGCGCCTGCCGGCGACGCTGCTCCTGACCGGCACGGCGCTGATCATCTCGCTCGCCGCCGGCGTCACCCTCGGCGTCGTCGCGGCGCGCCGGGTCGGGCGCGCCTCCGACAGCGCGATCATGACGGGCTCGCTGGTCTTCTACGCCATGCCGCTGTTCTGGCTGGCGATCATCGCCCAGATCGTCTTCTCCAAATATCTGGGGTGGCTGCCCAATGTCGGCTACGAGAGCATGGGCGCGGGCCATACCGGCGCCCGGCGTGCGCTCGATATCGGCTGGCACCTGATCATGCCGGCGGCGACGCTCGGCCTGTTCTTCACCGCCGTCTATGCTCGGATGATGCGCTCCTCGATGATCGAGGTCTCGCGCTTCGACTACGTCAAGACCGCCCATGCCAAGGGCCTCGCACCCGGCGCGGTGGTGCGCCACCACATGGTCCCGAACGCGATCCTGCCGGTGGTGACGCTGGCGGGGCTGCAGGCCGGCCAGCTCGTCGGCGGCTCGCTCCTGGTCGAGACCGTCTTCGCCTGGCCGGGCATCGGGCGCCTGCTCTTCGACGCGCTGCTCCAGCGCGACTACCAGGTCCTGCTCGGCGTGTTCTTCACCTGTTCGGCCATGGTCATCCTGTTCAACATCCTGACGGACCTGATGTACCGGTTCGTCGATCCGCGCATCGAGGCGGTCTCGTGAACTCCTTCCTGCGAACCTTCGCGCGCAATCGCGGCGCGGTGATCGGGCTGTGCATCCTCATCGCCGTGGTTGCCGTCGCCGTCCTCGCCCCACTGCTCTATCCGGGGTCGCCCTGGCGGATGGTGCACCGGCCGTTCCTCGCGCCCTTCGCGCTCGATCGCGCCCCGCTCGGCTCCGATACGGTCGGCCGCGACATCCTCGCCGGGCTGGTGCATGGCAGTCGCGTCTCGCTGCTGATCGGCCTGGTCTCGACGCTGGTGGCGCTGCTCGTCGGCGTGCCGCTCGGCGCGATCTCCGGCTATTTCGGCGGCTGGGTCGATGCGGCGCTGATGCGGGTGACTGAGTTCTTCCAGACGATCCCGTCCTTCGCGCTCGCCATCGTCATCGTCTCGATCCTGCAGCCCTCGGTCGCCTCGATCGTGCTCGCGATTGCGATCGTGAGCTGGCCGCCGGTGGCGCGCCTCGTCCGCGGCGAGGTATTGAGCGTGCGCACACGCGACTATGTCCAGGCGGCGATCGTCACCGGCCAGCCGGTCCACAAGGTCATCCTGACCGAGGTGCTGCCCAATGTGGTCTCGCCGGTGATCGTGCTGGCCTCGCTGATGACGGCGACCGCGATCCTGCTGGAATCCTCGCTCTCCTTCCTCGGCCTCGGCGATCCCAATGTGATGAGCTGGGGCTACATGGTCGGCTCCGGCCGCAGCCGCGTGCTCGACCAGTGGTGGATCAGCTTCATCCCGGGCACGGCGATCTTCATCACGGTATTGGCGCTGAACCTGATCGGCGAGGGCCTCAACGACGCCTTCAACCCGAGCCTGCGCGGGAGGCGGACATGAGCGCGGTGCAGGCAAGCGAGCCCGTCCTCTCGATCCGCGACCTCTCCGTCGCCCTGCCGGGCGGGGGCGACCGGGCCCATGCCATCCGCGATGTCGGCTTCGAGGTCCGGCGCGGCGAGACGCTCTGCATCGTCGGCGAATCCGGCTCCGGCAAGTCGATGACTGCCCATGCCGTGATGGGATTGCTGCCGCAGGGGCTCAGCGTCGGCGCCGGCGAGATCAGGCTGGCCGGGCAGGCGCTGACCGCATGCTCCGACCGCGAATGGCGGGCGATCCGTGGCCGCTCGATCGGCATGATCTTCCAGGAGCCGATGACCTCGCTCAACCCGGTGCAGCGCATCGGCGAACAGATCGTCGAGGTCTTCAAGGCGCATGGCGTGCTGACCCCGGCGCAGCGGCGGGCCAAGGCGCTGGCCCTGCTCGCCGAAGTCGGCCTGCCAGAGCCCGAGCAGTTGCTGCGGGCCTTTCCGCACCAGCTCTCAGGCGGCCAGCGCCAGCGCGTGATGATCGCGATGGCGGTGGCGCTGGAACCGCATCTCCTGATCGCCGACGAGCCGACCACGGCGCTCGACGTCACCACGCAAGGCCAGATCCTCAAGCTGATCGCAAGGCTCCAGCGCGAGCGCGGGATGAGCGTCCTCCTGATCACCCATGATTTCGGCGTCGTCGCCGAGATCGCCGACCGGGTCGTGGTCATGCATCAGGGCCGCGTCGTCGAGAGCGGGGTGGCGGGCGGCGTCCTGGAGCGTCCCCAGCATGCCTACACCAAGGCGCTGCTGGCGTCGGTGCCCTCGCTGACGCCGCCGCCTGCTGCCACGCTTGAGGGGCAGCCGATCGCGCTCAGCGTCGAGGGTCTCAGCAAGACCTATGTCAGCCGGGCGAGCCTGTTCGGAGCCAAGCGCACGGTCGCGGCCGCCGACGAGGTCAGCTTCACGCTGCGCCGCGGCGAGACGCTCGGCATCATCGGGGAATCCGGCTCCGGCAAGTCGACCGTCGGCAAATGCCTGGTGCGGCTGCTGGCGGCGGATGCAGGCGCGATCCGGCTCGGCGAGGTCGATTTCCTGGCCCAGCGCGGCGAAGCCTTGCGGACCCTGCGCCGCAAGGTCCAGATGATCTTCCAGGACCCTTACGCCTCGCTCAATCCGCGCAAGAGCGTCGGCCGGATCATCACCGACGGGCCGATCGCCCATGGCGTTGCGCGCGTCGAGGCCGAGCGGCGCGCCGGCGAGTTGATGGAGCTCGTCGGGCTCGGCATCGACGCGCTGAAGCGCTATCCGCACGAATTCTCCGGCGGCCAACGCCAGCGCATCGGCATCGCCCGGGCGCTGGCGCTCGATCCCGACATCATCGTCGCAGACGAGGCGGTGTCGGCGCTCGACGTTTCCGTGCAGGCGCAGGTGCTGGCGCTCCTCGCTGATCTGAAGCGCAGGATGGCCCTGTCGCTGGTGTTCATCACCCATGACCTGCGCGTCGCGGCCCAGATCTGCGACCGGGTCGCGATCATGCAGCGCGGCAGGATCGTTGAAATCGGCCCGACTGCTGCGGTATTTGCGGCGCCGGAGCATGCCTACACGCGCGAGTTGCTCGCGGCCGTGCCGGGCGCGGTGTCACGAAGCGTGTACGCTACGGGCTCCGATGAAGCGAAAGGTCGTTGACGCATGCCGGATCTCGCGACACCGCCCGTGAATGCGCCGGACCTCGGATCAGCGCGTCCTCAGATGAGGATCGGGGCGCGGATCCGGGCCTCGCGCACCGAGCAGCGCCTGACGCTCGACGAGGTCAGCCGCCGCAGCGGCGTGTCGAAATCGGCGCTGTCGAAGATCGAGAACGGCCGGGCCTCGCCGACCTTCGAGATCCTGGAGCTGATCGCCGCCGGCCTCGGCGTCACGCTGGTCAGCCTGCTCTCCGAACAGGGCGCCGGCCAGCCGGGCCGCCTGACGACGACGCCGGCCGGGCAAGGACGGCGCAGCGAGGAAGCCAATTACATCCACGAATATCTCTGCACCGGGCTCAAGGACCGGCGCATGGTGCCGTTCGTGACCACGGTCAAGGCGCGCAGCGCCCACCAGTTCGAGAAACCGGCCTCGCACCGGGGCGAGGAATTCCTCTATGTGCTCTCGGGCGAGGTCGCCTTCGTCAGCGGCTCCTATGACGAGATCAGGCTGAAGCCGGGCGACAGCCTCTATTTCGACAGCCGGCTGACCCATCTCTGCTATACGACCGGCGATGTCGACGCGACCCTGCTCTGGGTCTGGTGCGAGACGGCCTGAGCTCAGGCCAGCTCGGCCGAGCTGACGACATGCATCCCGGGCTTGGCCGCGATGGCGGCCTCGATCATCGCGGCGGCGATGCACCCCGCCGGATTGATGCGCCAGGCGCGCGGCAGCACCGGGCCGAGGATGCCGAGCAGGGCGAGTGCGGCGCGTTCGGCCGGGCGGCTTTCCTGCCGCTCGCCGCCGATCAGGCCCGGCCTGACAAAGGTGAGCGAGGCGAAGTCGAGGCCAGCGAGGTCACGCTCCAGCTCGCCCTTTACCCGGTTGTAGAAGATGCGCGAGGCCGGATCGGCACCGAGCGCCGAGTTCAGGACGAAGACCGGCGTGCCGTGCCGGCTGGCGAGCCGGGCTACGTCGAGCTGATAATCGTGATCGACCCGCTGGAAGGCCTCCTGTGAGCCGGCCTTGCGGATGGTCGTGCCGAGCGCTGAGATCGCCGCATCGGCCGCCCACCATGGCGCATCCTCGGGCAGCGCCTCGAAATCGACTGTCGGCGCGAGCAGCTTCGGATGGGCCGGCAAGGCGCGGCGGGCTGGAGCGACCACGGCATCGATGCGCGGATCGACAAGCGCCTGTGCCAGCACATGGCCGCCGACCAGCCCCGTCGCACCCGCCAGCAGCAGCTTCATCGTGAACGGCCTCCCGCCAAATCGGACGCCAGATGTTGCAGATCGGGCTTGGCCGGTCGAGCCTCAGGCGACTGCAGTCGCCTCCGGCTTCAGTTCCTCGACCGACGGGATACGGCCCTCATACCACCACGCCGCGGCGGCGCGCGACATCGCCGCCCCGTCATGGCCGATGCCGGGCACGGTGATCAGCGACCAGTTGCAGGGCAGGCCGCACCTGGCCGCTTCGGCCTTGGCGAAGTCGAGCATGAAATGGGCGCGGGCATAGCGCATCGGCCCCTGCGCCAGCGCCTCGGCCTGCGCCGGCAGGTTAGGATCGCTGGTGACGATGTCCTGGTCGCCGGCGAAGATCACCATCGGCCAGGCGAGCCAGCGCGCGAGCTCCGCCTCGCCGAGGCCGAGCCCGCCTAGCCCTTCCGGAAAACGCCTTTCCAGCGTCGGCAGCGTGTACCAGCCGGAATTGGCGGCGAAGGCGGTCTCGAAGGGCGTCTCGGCCTGCGTCGCCAGCAGGCGGTGGACGAACTGGCCGCCGGCAGAGTGGCCGAACAATTTGACCTTGTCGCGCGCGGTGACGCCGGCCTGGCGCAAAGCCGCCAGCACGCGGGCCGGCACGGCGTAGAGCCAGTCGTCCTGGGCGGCGATGGCGCCGCCCTCACCGACGACGAGGCCGTTATTATAGCCCTCGGCCTTGGGGAAGTGCGCGTTGCCGAAGGTCGGCGCGACGATCAGCAGGTTGTGCGTCTCTGCGGCTTCGATCCAGAAGTCGCGGTAGTCGTCGCCATTGCGCAGCATGCCGTGCTGGACGAACACCACCTCGTCTTCGGGACGGTGCCGTGCCGGCCGGTAGAAGTTGATCTCGAACGGCCGCTCCGGGTGGCGCGCGTCGATGAAGGGCAGGGTGCTGCGGCCCTGCGGCGGATCGAGAGTAAGCGTCATGGTCATGCGGCTTTTTCTGTCGTGTGCAGGTGGCAGGCGGCGCTGCGGCCGGGCGTGATTTCTGTGAGCTCCGGGCGGACCTCGCGGCAGACCGCCATCGCGTGCTCGCAGCGCGGGTGGAACGGGCAGCCGGGGGGCGGGGCCAGCGGCGAGGGCAGTTCGCCCTTGAGCGGCTGGAAGCTGCTCTTGCGCCGTGCTGCCGATGGGATCGCCTTGATCAGGGCGGCGCTATAGGGATGCGCCGGCTCGGCGAAGATCGCGGTCGCGCTGCCGATCTCGACGATTCGGCCGAGATACATGATCGCGACGCGGTCGCTGATATGGCGGACGAGGCCGAGATCATGGCTGACGAAGAGATAGGTCAGCCCGTGCCGCTCGCGCACATCCATGAACAGGTTGATCACCTGCGCCTGGATCGAAACGTCGAGCGCCGAGACCGGCTCGTCGCAGACCAGGAAATCGGGCTTCACCGCTAGCGCCCGGGCGATGCCGATGCGCTGGCGCTGGCCGCCGGAGAACTGGTGCGGGTAGCGCTCGCGATAGGCCAGATCGAGCCCGACCTCGCTGAGCGCTTGATCAACCGCGCCGTCGAGCTCCGCCTTCGGCACGAGCTTGTGGACCGAAAGCGCCTCGCCGACGATGCGGCTCACCCGCATGCGCGGATCGAGCGAGGCGTAAGGGTCCTGGAAGATCATCTGCACCTTCAGCAGATAATCGAGCCGGTCCTTGCCCTTCAGTGCCGCGGCGGAGCGCCCCTTGTAGAAGACCTCGCCCTCGGTCGGCGGCAGGATGCCGGTGGCGATGCGTGCCAGGGTCGACTTACCGCAGCCGGATTCGCCGACGAGGCCGAGCACCTCGCCCTTGCGGACGCTGAGATCGATGCCGTCGACCGCCTTCAGGGTCGAAGGCGGTGCGTGCCGGCCGATCGCGGTCAGGATGCGCTCGGCGATATTGGCCTTGCCGCGGAAGTATTTGCGGACACCGCACAGCTCGAACAGGGTCTCGCTCATGCCGCCACCTGGTCGGGCACGGGGTTGTGGCAGCGCAAGGTCCGGCCGTCATGGGCCTGCGGTTGCGGATCGCTGTCGGCGCAGATCGGCAAAGCCCGCTCGCAGCGCGGCCGGAACGGGCAGCCGGAGGGGCGCGAGTCGATGCGCGGCGCCATGCCGTCGATCTGGTGCAGGCGCTCGCCCGGCTCGACCATGGTGGCCGAGGAGTTGAGCAGGCCGAGCGTGTAGGGATGGCGCGGCCGGTCGAGCACGGTCTCGACCTCGCCGATCTCGACGATGCGGCCGGCATACATCACCGCCACCCGGTCGGCGAGCTCGGCGACGACGGCGAGGTCGTGGGTGATCCAGATCACCGCGGCCCCAGTCTCGCGCGAGAGTTTTTGGACCTCGTAGAGGATCTGCGCCTGGATGGTGACGTCGAGCGCCGTGGTCGGCTCATCGGCGATGATCAGGTCCGGGTCGTTCAAGAGCGCGGTCGCGATCGCGACGCGCTGGCGCATGCCGCCGGAGAATTCGTGCGGGAACTGCTTCAGCCGGGTCTCGGGCGAGGAGATGCCGACCCGGGCCAGCGCCTTCGCCGCCTTGTCCAGCGCCTCCTGCCGGCTGCAGGCGCGATGCTCGAGGATCGCCTCGCTCATCTGCTCGCCGATGCTGAGCACCGGGTTCAGCGTCATCAGCGGGTCCTGGAAAATCATCGCGATCCGGTCGCCGCGCAGTTGCCGCAGGCGTTCCTGCGAGGCGGCGCGCAAATCGTTGCCGTCGAACAGCACCTCGCCCGCGACGACCTCGCCCGGCGGGTCGATCAACTGCACCAGCGAGAAGCCGGTCACCGACTTGCCCGAGCCGGACTCGCCGACGAGGCCGAGCACCTCGCCCTTGGCGACGCTGAAATCGACGCCGTCGACCGCCGGCCAGGCGCCATCCTGCGCATGAAACACGGTCTTGAGGCCGCGCACGGAAAGGAGAGGGGCGTCGCTCATGCGCGCACGTTGAAGCTGCGGCGCAGGCGATCGCCAACGAGATTGAGCGACATGATCAGGAGCACAAGCGCGATGCCGGGGAAGACGGCGATCCAGTATTCGCCGGAGAGCAGGAATTCGAAGCCGTTGGCGATGAGCAGGCCGAGAGAAGGCTGCGTCACCGGCACGCCGACGCCGAGGAAGGAGAGCGTCGCTTCCAGCGTGATCGCCGAGGCGATGCTGATCGAGGCGACAACGAGCACCGCGCCGACCGAATTCGGCAGGAGGTGCGCCAGCATGATGTGGCGGGTCGGCAGGCCGAAATTCACGGCCGCCTCGATATATTCCTTGCGCCGCTCGACCAGCGCCGCCGCCCGCATCAGCCGGGCGTACTGCGCCCATTGCACCAGGACGATGGCGAGGATGACCTTGTCGACGCCGCGCCCGATCGAGGCGAGCAGGACCAGCGCGACCAGGATCGAGGGGAAGCCGAGCATGAAGTCGACGATGCGCATGATCAGCGCGTCGACCACGCCGCCGAACTGCGCCGCGGCGAGCCCGGCGAGGATGCCGATCGAGAGCGCGCCGACGGTCGAGGCGAGGCCGACGAGCAGGCTGGTGCGCAGTCCGTAGAGAATGGCACTCAGCATGTCGCGCCCCTGTGCGTCGCTGCCAAGCCAGTAGGTGAAGCCGCCCATACCGCGCTCGCCCGGCGCCAGCCGGTTGTCCATGACGCTGAGCGAGCCAAGATCATGCGGGTTCTGCGGCGTGATGAACGGAGCCAGCAGAGCCAGCGCCACCATGATCCCCAGGAGGATCGCGGCGCCGCGCGTGGTCGGGCGGTTGCGCAGATGGCGCAGCACCTTCTCGCGAAGGGGTGTGTCGGCCTGCGCCGAGCCAGCGAGGCGGGAAGCGTCGAGGCTCATGCCTGCTCTCCGGCGAGCTTCACCCGCGGATCGAGCGCGGCATAGAGCACATCGACCAGGAAGTTGACGGTGACGAAGAGCAGCGTCGCCAGGAGGACGTAGGCGACGACCACAGGCCGGTCGAGCTGATAGACCGAGTCGATCAGGAGCTTGCCCATGCCCGGCCAGGCGAAGACGGTCTCGGTGATGGTCGAGAAGGCGACGAGGCTTCCGAACTCGACGCCGACCACGGTGACGACCGGAATCAGGATGTTGCGCAGGATGTGCCGGTTGACGATGCGCCTGGGGCGGACGCCCTTGGCGCGGGCGTATTTGACGTAGTCCTGCGTCATCGTCTCGGTGGTGCCGGCGGCGACGAGGCGCACGATCAGCGCGAGGTTCGGGATGGCGAGATTGAGTGCGGGCAAAGCGATGTGCTGCAGCCCGTCCAGCGTCAGCAGGCTGGTCTGGATGCCGAGGAGCGAGACCGTCTCGCCGCGCCCGGCGGTCGGCAGCCAGCCGAGCCAGACGGCGAAGAGCAGGATCAGCATCATGCCCTTCCAGAAGCTCGGCAGCGAGAAGCCGAGCACGGTGCCGGCCATGACGATGCGGGCGCGCCGGCTGTCGGGATTGAGCCCCGCCATCAGCCCAAGCGGGATGCCGGCGACGAGCGCCAGCGTCATCGCCAGCAGGACGAGTTCGAACGTTGCCGGCAGCCGCTGCAGGATCAGCTGCAGCGCCGGCACACCATGCACGAAGGAGCGGCCGAGATCGCCCTTCAGCGCATTGGCCATGAAGGTCAGGTATTGCTGCCAGACCGGCAAATCGAGCCCGAGGCGGCGGATCAGCGCCTCGCGCTCGGCCGCGCTGGCCGAGGGCGAGACCAGCAGCTCTACCGGGTCGCCAATGCCGTAGACGGCGAAGAAGACCACGACCGAGACCGCGAGCAGCACGAGCACGCTCTGGATCAGCCGCTGCAGGACATAGGCGGTCATGGCACCGAGCCTCGGGCGAGTGCTTGCCGGCTTACTTCGCCGGCTTCACCGACATGGCGAGCATGTACTGGTCGGCGCGGCCGGCGACCGCCAGCTCCGACTTGAAGGCCCAGATGCCGCTTTCGAAGTGGAGCGGGATGAAGGCGCCGTCGTCGAGGACGAGCTTCATCGCCTGCTGCAGCAGTTCGGCCCGCTTCTTGTCGTCGAGCTCGGAGACCGCGGCGCGGATCACCTTGTCGAATTCGTCGTTCTTGTAGCCGCCATAGTTCGAGCCGCCGAGGGTCTTGGCCTCGTTCGGGGTCGGCGGCCACTGGCGCAGGAAGGAGGCGGCCTCGCCGGTCGCCGAGCCCCAGCCGCCGATCGCGACGCTGAATTCCTTCTTGGCGCGGCGCGGGAAGTAGATCGCGCGCGTCATCGCGTCGACCTCGGCCTTGATGCCGATCTGGGTCAGATACTGCGCGACCGCCTGGGCGATCTGGCTGTCGTTGATGTAGCGGTCATTGGTCGAGGACAGCGTCAGCTGGAAGCCGTTGGGATAGCCGGCCTCGGCCAGCAGCTTCTTCGCTGCGGCGGGATCATAGGCGAGCTTGGGCGGGTTCGGCAGCGTGCCGAACATGCCGGTCGGCAGATACTGGTAGGCCGGCTCGGCGGCGCCATCCATGATGCGTTTGACGATCGCCTCGCGGTCGATGGCGAGCGACATCGCCTTGCGCACGCGGGCATCCTTCAGCGGGTTCTTGCCGTCGGGCGCCTTGACAAAGGGGCTCTCGTCGCGGGCGACGTCGAGCTGGAAATAGACGATGCGGGTCGAGGGCGTGATGACCGAGCCGAAGCGCTTGTCGCTCTTGATGCGGCCAAGGTCGCGCGCCGCCGGGTTCTCGATCACGTCGTAGTCGCCGGCGAGCAGGCCGGCGAGGCGCGGGCCGGCATTGGTCACCGGCAGGAAGCGCACGGTGGCCCAGGGCTGCTGGCCGCCCCAGTAGTCCGGGTTGCGCTCGAGCTCGATCGCCGAGCCGCGCACATAGGACTTCAGCTTGTACGGCCCAGTGCCGATCGCCATCGTGCCGTCGTTGAAGTTGCTGACCACGGGCCAGGGACCGGTGACGCCGCAATTCTTGGCGACATCGTAGCTGATCTCGCCATGCTGGACGATCGAGGCTGAGAGGATCGGCAGGCTGGAGAGCAAATTGGGCAGCAGCGGTTCCGGCACCTTGGTCTCGATCACCAGGGTGCTGGCGTCGGGTGTCTCGACCTTGGCGAAGTTGCTGGTGACGTCGGCAAAGGAGTCGGAGACCTTGGTCTCGTTCTTCAGCGTGCGGCAGAAGGTGAAGACCACGTCCTGCGCGCCGAACGGCTGGCTGTTGGTGAACTTGACGCCCTGGCGCAGCTTGAAGGTCCAGCGGTTCTTGCCGTCGTTCTCCCAGGAGGTGGCGAGGCCCGGCTTCAGCGCCTGGTTTTCGTCCTGCAGGACGAGATTGTCGAAGATGTGGGCCGCGAGTGCGTTGTTGGGCGTCAGTTCGTGGTAGTGCGGGTCGACGGCGGTCGGCTCGGAGGCCAGCGCGATGCGCAGGCTCTGTGCCATGGCCGGCGCGCTCAGCATGCTGGCGCCGAGCAGAATGGTGATGAGCGCGCGCTGATGCATCGGTCGGTCTCCGTTCCCGTAGCTGGTCGTTTTGACAGCTTTATTTTCACGCGGTAGCAAACATGAAAATGATCCGACGTCAATCAGCGGGAGAGCCATGTCACGCGCCCTGAAGCCGACGACGGATCTCGCCAATCGCATCGCCCAAGTCTATCCCTCGCTGAGCGACGGCCATCGCAAGGCGGCGGACTTCGTGCTGCAGAGTCCGCTCGATTCCGCGACGGTGACGATCGAGGGGCTGGCCGAGAAGAGCGGCACCTCGACCGCGACCGTGACCCGCTTCGTCCGGACGCTCGGCTACCGCAACTATGGCGACTTCCGCGCGGCGTTGTCGACGGCGCTCAAGGTCGCGCTCGGCCCGGTCGAGGGCCTCGCCGATGCCCGAGCCACGGCCGGCTCGGTCTTCGCCACCATGGCGACGACGCTGAAGGGCGAGGCGGCCAATCTCGACGAGGCGATCGCGACGCTGGAGGAGGCGACGGTCAACCGCGCCATCGCCCTGATGCTGAAGGCGCGCCGCATCTTCATCGTCGGCTCAGGCGCGAGCCATTATGTCGGAGCCTTCCTCGAGGATGGGCTGGCGCTCTATCTCGATGCCGAGGTCGTCTTCGCCTCCTCGCGCGGCGGGCCTGAGCGCGCCGTCCGCCACATGCTTTCGGCCGGGGCGCAGGACGTCGTCATCGCGATCTCGCTGCCGCGCTATTCGCGCGCCACGCTGGAGCTCGCCAAATTTGCCAAGAAGCGCGGCGCCATCCTGGTCGCCCTGACCGACAGCCCGTCATCGCCGCTGGTGCCGCTGGCGGACATGACGTTCTTCGCTCCCGCCCGCAACAGCTTCTTGCCGAATTCGCCGACTGCCGCTTTCGCCGTTGCCGATGCGCTGATCACGACGCTGGCGCGCGAGCGCCCCGATGCGGTCGAGGCACTGAAGGGCTTGAGCGAAAGCCTGCTCTGGACCTTCCACTATTAGGTCTCAGCTCGCGCTTCACCGCGCCGCACAACCGGTCCGAGCAACAATCCCATATACGCGCATGCAGTCTGCTTTTAGAATGATTCGGACAAACGAGATGTGCTCGTAAAAGACAGTGGGAGGTTCCGCGTGAAGGCGGATCTGTCGCGCAGAAGCTTCCTCAAGGCCGGCGCTGCCGGCATTGCCGTCAAGATTTCCCTGTTGCCCTCCGCGACGCAGGCGGAACTGATCGAGACGCCGCCGCGTCCAGGCGCCGATTGGCTGACTGCCCGTGGGAAGCCGAAATACCGGCTCGACGCCATCGCCAAGGTTACCGGCGGCAAGACCTTCACCCGCGACTATCGCGCCCGCGATCTCGACGGCTGGCCGAAGGAGCAGGCGCACGCCTTCATGCTGCATGCGACGCGGGTCGACCGCGTCTTCGACGGCGTCGACCTTGCCTTGCTCGGCGACGATCTCAAGCCGGACCGGCTGGTGCTGCAGGAGGACCTCGTCGCCGACGGCGTCGCGATGCCGGCGCCATGGCCGGGCTTCTATGGCGACGTCTTCTTCGTGCCGAAGGGCCAGACGGCGCGGCTGCTGGGCCAGCCCGTCGCGATGCTGATCTATCACGACTTCGCCCGCTATGACGCGGCCAAGCGCAAGCTGCGCTTCAACGACAAGGTCGTGCGCTATGGCGCCGAGGGCCCCTCGACCACGCCCGGCCCCTATGGCGCGGCGCGCTATGTCCGGATCGACGGCGGCAAGCCCGACGCCGAGGACCGTTATTCCGCGCTGAAGGACACGACGATCCGCGCCGGCTTCAAGGGCACGCAGCCGCAATGGCCTGCCGCCGGCGAAGGCGACGCGATGGCGCGCGGCATGGCGGCGGCGGCCGAGATCGAGCGCGAGATCGCCAATGCCGGCGACGACGTGCTGGTGTTGCGGCGCTCCTATTCGACCCAGTCAGCCGATGCCTCCGCCATGGAGGCCGACAACGGCAATGTCTGGTACGAGCGCGGGAGCGGCGTGCTGCATGCGCTGATCGCGACGCAGTCGCCGCACGAGGTCGCCGAGATGGCGGCTCATATGCTGGCGAAGTCGAAGTTCGCGCTCGGGAGCATCGACCTCAGGATCGGCTACACCGTCGGCTACGGCACCAAGGACCACGCGCTCTTCCCATTCTTCTGCGTGCTCGCCGGCCTCTATGGCGAGGGGCGCCCGGTCAGGCTCGCCAATGATCGCTACGAGCAGTTCCAGACCGCGCTGAAGCGCCATGCCTTCCAGATGGAGAAGGTGATGGTGATCGACCGCAAGACCGGTAAGTTCCGGGCGATGACCGGGCGCTATCAGAACGACGGCGGCGGGCGCGAGAACTTCTCTGTCTCGGTCGGCACGGTCGGCGCGACGGCGGCGCAGTCGATATACTATCTGCCGAAGAGCGATTTCTCGGCGGCGATCATGTCCTCGCGCGCGGTCGATGCGGGCTCGATGCGCGGCTACGGCACGCTGCAGACCATGGCGGCGACTGAAATGATGGTCGACGAGGCCGCTGAAGCGCTCGGCCTCGACCCGATGGAGTTCCGCCGGCGCAATGCGCTGAAGTCCGGCATGAAGAACTCGCAGGGCGCGATCCCCTCGGGAGCGCTGCGCCATGACGAGATCCTGGCGAAGGCGGAAAAGCACCCACTCTGGGCCGGCAGGCAAAAGCGCAAGGCCGAGTTCGAGGCCGCCAATCCCGGCAAGAAATACGGCGTCGGCTACGGCCATGTGCACAAGGACTACGGCACCGGCGCGGAGGCTGCACTCTGCGCGCTCGAACTCGATGCGAGCGGGCGGCTGAAGTTGTCGCATGTCGCGCATGAGATCGGTACTGGCGCCACGACCTCGCAGGCAGTGATGGCCGCCGCCATCCTCGGCAAGCAGCCCGACGAGACCGTGTTCGGCAAGGTGCGCTGGCCGCAAATGCCGCTGGAGACCACCGACGAACCCTATACGCTGTCGCAGGAAGAAGAAGACAAGCGGATGGCCAATCCGCGTTGGACGCCGAGCTTCACCTCGCCGATGAGCGCTTCCAACAGCGTCTACTATCTCGGCCACGCGACGCGCGAGGCGGCTCGCATTCTGGTTGATCTGACGATTTGGCCGGCGGCGCGCTCGCTCTGGTCGCGCGGCATCGGCGGCGGCCAGATGGCGCCGGAAGCGGTGCGCCGCGAGGATCTGCGTGTCGTCAACGGCAGGGTCACGGCCGCAGCGATGCAGCCACTGCCCTTCTCCGAGATCGCGGCCGAAGCGCATCGGCTCGGCCTGGTCACCGGCATCACCGTGCACAGCTTCAACCGCTGGCAGTGGGCGGAGGCGGAGTTCGACCTGCCGGGTGCCGGGCGGCGGCGCTTCGCCATCGACGCACTGGCGGTGAAGTACGGCGATGGCGCGCCAAGCGAGCGCAAGGCGCTGATGACGCAAGGTGGCTGGCATTTCGTCGAGCGCGCCGCGGTCTCCTACCCGCCGGCGCAGCGCAACAATGCCGGCGTCACCTATTACGCGCCGATGGCAACGCTGGCCGAGATCGTGGTCGACACCGGCAGCGGCGAGGTCAGCCTGCTCTCGCACCACTCGATCCTCGAATGCGGCAATCAGATCGTGCCGGAGCTGGTCTCCGGCCAGATCCAGGGCGGCCTCGCCATGGGCATCGGCCACGCCCTGAAGGAGTATCTGCCGCTCTATGAGGACGGGCCGGGCGACGGCACCTGGAACTGGAACCGCTACGAATTGCCGACCTCCGGGGATGTCGCGGTCTGGAAGCAGACGGCGGAGGTGCTGCCGCCGCTGTCCGATACCGATCCGCCGAAGGGCATGGCCGAGGTGGTGATGATCGCCGTCGTGCCGGCGATCGTGAACGGCGTCGCCCACGCGATCGGCAAGCGCTTCTACACCCTGCCGCTCACGCCCGAGAGAATCAGGGAGGCGCTGGCATGACGATCGCGACCAAGACGCTTTCCCTCACCATCAACGACAAGGCCGTCGGCCCGATCGACGTGCCCGAGACGATGATGATGCAGGACTTCCTCTACGAGTACCTCAACCTGACCGGCTCGCGCATGGGCTGCGGCCAGGGCATCTGCCATGCCTGCACCGTGGTGCTGAAGAAGGCGGATGGCTCGCTCGAGGAGATGCGGACCTGCATCACCGGCGCGCACTGGTTCGCCGGCCGTAAGGTCAGGACCATCGAGGGCCAGGCCAAGCGCGACGCCAATGGCGCGATCACCGAGCTCTCGCCGGTCCAGCAGGCCTTCATCGAGCATTTCTCCTTCCAGTGCGGCTATTGCACGCCCGGCTTCGTCACCGGCGCGACGGTGCTGCTCGACCAGTTGAAGCGCAACCCGGTCAAGCGCGAGGCGCTGGAGCAGGTGATCAGCGAGGCGCTCGACCGTCATATCTGCCGCTGCACCGGCTATGTCCGCTATTTCGAGGCGGTGCGCGATCTCGTCCTCAGGACTCCCGGCTTGGTGAAGGCGTAAGGCTGATGGCGAGGAAGCTGCTTCTGGCCGCCCTGGCGGTCGCTGTCGTCGGTGCGCTTGGGGCTGGAGCCGTCTTCCTCGGCCTGTTCGAGCGCAGCGTGGTCGCCAAGGAGATCGAGCAGCCGCTCTCGGCCGAGCAGATGAAGACGCTCGCCAAGCGCGGCGCCTATGTCGCCGTCGCGGCCGACTGCTATGCCTGCCACGTCGTCAAGGGCGGCGCGCCTTGGGCCGGCGGCCTGCCGTTCGAGACGCCGCTCGGGACGATCTTCTCGACCAATATCTCACCCGACAAGGAACACGGCATCGGCAACTGGACGCGTGCCGAGTTCCACCGTGCCGTGCGCGACGGCGTCGGCAAGCATGGCCATCTCTACCCGGCCATGCCCTATGCCTCCTATCGCAAGCTGACGGCTGATGATGTCGACGCGGTCTATGCCTTCCTGATGAGCCGCGAGCCGATGAAGGTGGCGAACCGCGCCAACCATATGCCGTTCCCGCTCAACATCCGGCAGGGGCTGACCTTCTGGAATCTGGTCAACCTCTCCTCCGACACCAAGACCGAGGTCGCCGGGCGCTCGGCGACGTGGAATCGTGGGCGCTACCTCACCGACGCGCTCGCCCATTGCGGCGAGTGCCATACGCCGCGCAACCTCGCCATGGGCATGAAGGAGAGCGCCTACCTCCAGGGCTCGGAGCTCGAAGGTGTGATCGCGCCGGATATCACCAAGGCCGGGTTGACCCGGATGGGCTTCGGTCCGCTGGTCTTCGCAGGCTTCATGAAGTCGGGCATTTCGGCGCAAGGCGCGATGACCAACCAGATGTTCGAGGTCGTCCACTTCTCGACCCAGTATTTCACGGCCGATGACCTTGCCGCGATGTCGGCCTATCTGTTCGATCTCGACAAGCTGCCGGAAAGCGCGGCCCCGCCGGCGCCGCCGAAGCCGGTTGCTGTCTCCGCCGAAGTCGCGACCTCGGCCCGCGCCAGCTATCTCGCCGTCTGCGCCAGCTGCCATGGCGTCGAGGGGCAGGGCATCCCGCATGTCGTGGTGCCGCTGGCGACCAATGCCTCTTTGCGGCTGGCCGATGCACGCAACCTCAACAAGGTCATCCTGACCGGCATCCCGGCCCAGCGCTTCCCCGGGCTGGAGCGCATGCAACCCATGCCGGGCTTCGCCGGCCAGCTCTCCGACCAGCAGGTTGCCGACCTCTCCAACTGGCTGCGCGCGAATTGGGGCGGGCAGCAGCCGAGCGTCACCCCCGACGAAGTCAAACGGCTGCGCTGAGCCGGAGGGCGCTGGCGCTGCCAGCGCCCTTTCACAATGTCCGCGCCAGGCGCGGATCGAGCATGTCGCGCAGGCCGTCGCCGATCAGGTTGATGAACAGCACGGTCGCTCCGAGGAACAGGCTCGGATAGAGCACGACCCAGAAAGCGAGCTGCACGACATTGCGCCCTTCCGAGATCACGCTGCCCCAGGTCGGCGTGGTCGGCGGAATGCCGAGGCCGAGGAAGCTGAGATAGGCTTCCGACAGGATCGCGGAGG
Organism: Bosea sp. 29B; assembly: GCF_902506165.1. Taxonomy (NCBI): domain Bacteria; kingdom Pseudomonadati; phylum Pseudomonadota; class Alphaproteobacteria; order Hyphomicrobiales; family Alloboseaceae; genus Allobosea; species Allobosea sp. 29B. The sequence continues at coordinate 1,733,118 of NZ_LR733817.1, read as the reverse complement.
CGCAGACGAAGCTCGCCTGCACGATCAGCGGCGCGATGGTGTTGGGCAGGACATGCCTGATCAGCAGGCCGGGGAAACGCACGCCGCTGAGACGCGCCGCCTCGATATAGGGCTGCTCGCGAATGCTGAGCACGACGGAGCGGACGAGGCGCACGACGCGCGGGACCTCGGGGATCGCGATCGCGATGACGACCGTGGTGACGCTGGGCTTGACGATGGCGACGAGCGCGACGGCGAGCAGGATGCCTGGGATCGCCATCATGCCGTCCATGATCCGCATCAGGACCGCATCCGCGATGCGGTTGAAGCCGGCGATCATGCCGATGGCGAGGCCGAGGCAGACCGACAAAGCGGCGACGCCGATGCCGACGGTGAGCGAGACCCGCCCGCCCCAGATGACGCGGCTGAAGACGTCGCGGCCGAACGGATCGGAGCCGAACAGCCAGGCATCGCTCGGCGGGCGCAGCCGCGCCGCCGGATTGATCGCGACCGGATCATGCGTTGCGATCAGTGGCGCGAACAGCGCGAGCAGGATGATCACCGCCAGCCCGATGCAGCCGAGGATGAAGAGAGGGTAGCGCCGGAGCCAGTAGGTCAAAGTCCGGCTGCGGGCGCTCTTGCGAGGGGCCTCGATGGCGATGCTCATGGACTCGTTCTCAATAGCGGATGCGCGGATCGAACAGCGAATAGGACAGGTCGATCAGGAGGTTGATCAGCACATAGAGTGCCGACAGCACGAGGATGACCCCCTGCAGGATCGGGAAGTCGCGGCGGATGATCGCGTCGATCATCAGGCGGCCGATGCCGGGGATGGCGAAGACGGTCTCGGTGACGACGATGCCGCCGAGCAGCGAGGAAAGCCCGATGCCGACCATGGTGACGATCGGCACGGCGGCATTCTTCAGCGCGTGCACGGCGAGGATGCGCGGGGTCGCCATGCCCTTGGCTCGCGCGGTGCGCATATAGTCCTGGTTCAGCACGTCGAGCACCGTCGCCCGCGTCATGCGCGTCAGCAGGGCGATGTAGATGAAGCTGACGGTCAGGCTCGGCAGCACGATATGCGGGAAGAATTTCGCCGGCCCGGCCGACATCGGCTGGTAGCCCCGGACCGGGAACCATTTCAGCTCGACCGAGAACTTGAAGATCAGCAGATAGCCGATCAGGAAGATCGGCATCGAGAAGGCGATGACCGCGAGCGTCATGATCAATTGATCGATCCAGCTGCCGGCCTTCCAGGCGGCGATCACGCCGAGCGGGATCGCGACGATCACCGCGAAGGTCATGATCGTCAGCCCGATGATCAGGGTCGGCTCGATCCGCTGCGCGATCAGTTGCGACACCGGCATCTGGTTGAACAGCGATGTCCCGAGATCGCCCTGCAGCACCTGCCAGAGCCAGCCGAGGAACTGCTCGGCGATCGGGCGTTCCAGGCCGAGCTGCTCGCGGATGCGGCGCAAATCCTCGGGCGTGGCGAGGTCGCCGCCGATCAGCGCTGCGGGATCGCCGGGCGTCAGATGCAGCAGCATGAAGACGATGACCGCGACGGTCGCCATCACCGGGATGGTCGCGAGCAGGCGCTTGAGGATATAGGCCAGCATCGGTGTTTTCCGTTCCTCAGGGCAGGCCATGTCCCGCGCCGCCGATCTTGCGGGCCGCCGGCGCGATGTGTGGCTGCTGGAGATGGGAGGCGGCGCACGCGGGAGGCGCGTGCCGCCGGCCGCTCACTTCTTGCTGACGTTCCAGAACAGCGGGATCGGCGAGTCGATCAGGCCCTCGACCGATTTGCGGTAGGCGGTGAGCTGCTTGTACTGGCCGGTCAGCCCGTAGATCGAGGCGGCGTAGGCCTCCTGCTGGATCTTGTCGGCGATCGCGCCCTGCTCGGCCTCCGGCGCCTTGAGGAAGGCGGCCCGCAGCGTCTCGATCGCCTCGTTCTTGGGCCAGCCGATCGAGGCCTTGCCGACGCCGCCGGCGCGCAGGGCGTTGTTGAGGAAGGGCACCGAATAGTTGGTGCTGTCGGCATATTGCGGGCCGATGTTCCAGCCGCCCTGCGCGATCGGCTCCTGCTTCAGCATCAGCGCGAAGATGGTGGCGCCGTCCGTCGCCCGGAGCTCGACATTCAGGCCGATCGCCTTGAGGTTGTCGAACAGCACGACGGTGACCGGATGCAGGATCGCGTCGTCGACGGCGTCGAGCAGCACGACCTTCTCGCCCTTGTAGCCCGAGGCCACGAGCGTCTTCTTCGCCTCGTCCAGGTTCTTCTTGAACAGCAGCTGGTCTGGCGCGAGGTCCCGGCCGAAACGGGTGCCGCAGAAATAGAAGCTGCGGCAGGGCTCCCAGCTGCGCTTGTCGTCGCTGAGGACGCGCAGATACTCGCCCTGCTCGATCGTCTGCAGCACGGCGCGCCGGACCTTCTCGTTGTCGAAGGGCGGATGGACATGGTTGAAGCGGATCATCGTCTGCATGCCGAAGGGATCGACGGCGCGGACGGTGATGTCCTTGTCGTTCTGCAGCGTCGGCAGCAGGTCGGAAGGCGGGTGCTCGAGCCAGTCGACCTCGCCGGCCAGCAGCGCGGCCGCGGCGGTGGCGCCGCTCGGGATGAACACCCACTCCATGCGCTCGACCTTGGCGATCTTGCCGCCGGACATGAAGTCGGAAGGCTCGGAGCGCGGCTTGTAGCCCTTGAACTTCTTGTAGACCGCCTTGTCGCCCGGCATCCATTCGTCGCGCGCGAACATGAACGGGCCTGAGCCGATGGTCTCCTTGATCTGCTCGAAGCCGCTGGTCTTGGCGATGCGCTCGGGCATCATGAACGGAACCGGCGAGCCGGTCTTGGCCAGCGCCGAGAGCACATGGCCGAACGGCTCCTTCAGGACGATCTCGAAGCTGTCCGCTCCGGTCGCCTTGATCTCGGCGGCGGCGGCGATCAGCGCCTGGCCGATCGAGTCACGCTGGCCCCAGCGCTTGATCGAGGCGACGCAGTCGGCGGCGGTGACGGGCGTGCCGTCATGCCAGGTCAGGCCCGGACGCAACTTGAAAGTATAGCGTAGCTTGTCGTCGGAGATCGTCCAAGTATCGACCATCTGTGGCTTGACCTGGAACTTCGAGTCGAAGGCGAACAGCGTGTCGTAGACGAGATAGCCGTGGTTGCGGCTGTTGTATTCCAGCGACCAGACCGGATCGATGACGCGCAGATCGGTCGCTGCGGCGAAGCGGAAGGTGTCCTTCTCCTGCGCGACGGCGAGCGTCGTCATGCTGGCCGCGACCACGACGCCCGCGGTGCGTATGGCACGCGCAAAACTTGTCCGGATGTTCATTGTATGAGCTCCTCACCTGAACGAGATCACGGGTCGCGCGCTCTGCGGCGTTTGATCGACCTGTGTCGGTGAGGAAGGCTCGATATAACGAGGATTGAGACCCTCGCTATCGCCAACCGCCTGATCTTTGAAGCCTGAGGCCATACCTCGGGAATGTCAAGCATTCTCCGATAGTTGCGACAATCCGGAGCCGACACCTTGCGGTAGAGTGAGCCGGCCTTCCACGGCCTCCAGTCCGCTGAAGGGATCATCGAGCAGATGATCGAATTCGGCGAACTCGACCGGATAGTGAAAGGAGGGCAACGCGGCGGCCAGATGCAGGCATTGGGCCGCGATCAGGCGGGGGCCATAGGCGGTCCCGACGCGGTAGGCGCGCCCCGCCGCCTCGCAGATCTGTGCGGCGATGAAGACCTTGCCGATCCCGCCGAGGACCGAGCTCTTCAGGTTGAAGCTGTCGCAGGCGCCTTCGGCGATCAGTGTGACGATGTCGCGCAGCGAGCGGATCGCTTCATCGGCCTCGATAGCGATCGGGCTGCGCTGCGAGACGAAGGCCAGGCCAGCAATGTCCGCGGCGGGAACCGGCTGCTCGACGAGGTCGACGCCATGACGGGCGATGCGCTCGATCATGCGCAAGCCGGCCTTCGGCGTGTAGCTCTGATTGGCATCGGCCGAGAGCCTGACAGCGGGGCCGACGCTCTCGCGCACCGCCCTGACGCGCGCCTCGGCGAGATCGGCATCGCCATCGACCTTCACCTTGAGGCAGCGATAGCCGAGCCCGGTGAGCCTGATGGCATCGGCGGCCATGCCCGGGGGATCCTTGAGCGGCAGGATGCGCTGGAGCTCGACGCTCTGACGCCGCGCGCCGCCGAACAGCACATGCAGCGGCACGCGTAGGGTCCGCGCTGCCAGCTCATGCAGCGCGCTGTCGATGCCGGCCTTGACCGCCTCGTGCCCGGACAGCGCCTTGTCGAGGCGATCTCGCGTTTCGGCATAGCGCAATGGATCGGCGCCGAGCAGAGCGGGGCGCAGCACCGCGATCGCGGCCTCCGATCCCGTGAGATCGTCGGCATAGAAGGCCATCGCCTCGACGTGCCCCTCGCCGGCGAGACCGGAAGCCGTGCGCAAGGTCGCGATCAGTCCGTCGAGGCGCGGGATGCCCCCGAGCGCGAAGCGCCAGGCCGGGTCCTGCTGCGGCTGGACGCAGCGCCTGACCTCGACGGCGACGATCCGGTCGATCTCCGTGGAAGGGCTATCCATGATCAGGGTGCTCCTGGCGGCTTACCTAGCCGAGAAAATTCAGGATCTCGCGGTTGTAGAGCTCCGGCACCTCCCACCAGGGCGAATGGCCGGAGCCCGGCAGGATGGCGAGGCGCGCGCTGGGGATTCGGCTGGCAATCAGGCGGGCATTGGCAGGCGGTGCGTAGAGATCGGCATCACCGGTCAAGACGAGGACGGGGAAGTCGAAGCGCTGCAGGTCGGCCCAGCGGACGCGGTTGGCGAAGCGCAGGGGAACGCGGTCGACACCGGAGCGCGCCAGCTTGGCGTTCCAGTGCGCGACACCTTCCGGGCATTGCGCCCGGTAGGACGGGCCGAGCTCGCGGAAATCATGCGGGAGCTGCTCGAACTCCGGCGGGAGCAGCCGCTGCAACATCGCCTGATAATCGTCGTCCACCAGCCCGACGATGCTGCTGGAGATGACGAAGCCGAGCAGGCGCTGCGGATAAGAGACCGCGAAATCGGTCGCGACCATGCCGCCGGCGGCGGTGCCGATCAGGTGAAAGCGCTCGAGTCCGAGCGTATCGACCAGCCGCAGCAGGTCGGTCGAGGCTGGTGTCGTCGTGGCCGGATCGCCATCGTCGGAACCGAAATGTCCACGCCGGGAATAGCCGATGACGCGGTAGCCGGCCTCCGCGAAGACCGGCCATTGCAGGTCCCAGCATTCGCCGCTGCCGGCTGAGGCATGCAGCAGCACGATGGCCGGGCCGTCGCCGCCCGTATCCCAGACCCATAGCCTCACGCCGCCGCCGACATCGACCAAGGCTTCGTGCCGCGAACGGCTCGGGGGCAGGGCGGCGTTCATCGGTTCAGTCCGCCTTGAAGGCGATGGCGTCGGCCTCGATCAGCCAGGCGGGATTGGCGAGGCCGCCGACCACGAAGGCCGTCGTCGCGGGCGGCTTGGCGGAGAAGTAACCGTTGCGGATGCCGGCATAGCCGATGATCTCCTCGGCGCTGCGGCAATAGGCGGTGATCTTGACGATGTCGTCGAAGCCCATGCTCGCCGAGGCGAGAACGGCGCCGATATTGTCCATCATCTGGCGGACCTGGTCGTCGAAGGCTTCGGGGATCGAGCCGTCTGGCCGGACACCGACCTGGCCAGCGATGAAAAGCTGGCGGCCGGGGCCTCGGGTCTCGACCCCATGCGAATAGAGGTTGCGGGCGGGTGGCGCGATCGAGGCCGGGTTGTGCTGGAGCGTGGTCATGGTCGTCTCTCGCAGATGGAAAGGAATGGGGTCAGGCGCCGACCTGACTGACGAACTTGGTCGAGAGGTAGGCTTCGAGCCCCTCCGTGCCGCCTTCGCTGCCGTAGCCGGAATCCTTGATTCCGCCGAACGGGGTCTCGGCCGCGGCGAGGCCGAAATGGTTGATCGAGACCATGCCGCTCTCGAGCCCATCGGCGAATTGCGCGGCGCGCCGGGTCGAGCGGGTGAAGGCGAAGGCGGCGAGGCCGAAGGGCAGCGCGTTGGAGCGCTCGATCGCCTCGTCGACCGAGCCGACTCGCACCAGTGCCGCCACCGGCCCGAAGGGTTCATCGCGCATGATCCTCGCGCTGTCGGGCACGTCGGACAGCACGGTCGGCTCGAAGAGGAAGCCCTCATTGCCGATCCGGTGGCCGCCGGTTTCGAGCCTGGCGCCGTGCTGGACGGCGTCGGCGACGAAGTCCTGCAGCGCATCGAGCCTGCGGGCGTTGGCGAGCGGGCCCATTTGCGTGCCCTCGGCCGCGCCGGGGCCGACCTTGACGGCCTTGGCAGCTTCCGTGAACGCGGCACGGAAGCCGTCATAGACGGCATCCTGCACATAAAAGCGCGTCGGCGAGGCGCAGACCTGGCCGGCATTGCGGAATTTCAGGCCGACGCCGAGCTTCACCACCGCATCGAGATCGACGTCGTCGCAGACGATGAAGGGGGCGTGGCCGCCGAGCTCCATGGTGGCGCGCTTCGCCTGCGCGCCCGCCAGAGCGCCGAGATGCTTGCCGACCGGCACCGAGCCGGTGAACGAGACCTTGCGGATCACCGGTGAGGCGATCAGCCGTTCGGAAATCTCCGCCGGCACGCCGAACAGGATGTTGAGCGCGCCCTCCGGCAGGCCGGCCTCCTGGAAGCATTTGGCGAGCTCGATGCAGGCCGAGGGGGCCTCTTCCGGCGGCTTGGCGATGATCGAGCAGCCGGCGGCCAAGGCTCCGGCGATCTTGCGGACGAGCTGGGCGAGCGGGAAATTCCAGGGGCTGAAGGCCGCGACCGGGCCGACCGGCTCCTTGACCACGATCTGGCGTGCGCCGGGAATGCGCGAGGGGATCACCCGGCCATAGGCGCGCCGGCCTTCCTCGGCATACCATTCGATATGCTCCGGCGCCGTGGCGGCTTCGCCGCGCGCCTCGGCCAGCGGTTTGCCCTGCTCGCGGGTCATATGCTGAGCCATCACCTCGGCGCGCTCGCGCACCAAAGCGGCGGCGCGATGCAGGATGCGCGCGCGTTCGAGCGCAGTCATGGCGCGCCAGGTGGCGAAGCCCCTGCGTGCAGCCTCCAGGGCGGCGTCGATATCGGCCGCCTCGGCGAAGCCGAGCTTGCCGATGACCGCGCCGGTGGCGGGATCAACGACGTCGCCGGTGCGGGACCCGGATGGTGCGCGCCAGCTGCCGGCGATGAGAAGGGGCTTGTCGAGCATGATCCGATGTCCTGCATTGAAAGTGCCTGGGCCGCTGTTGCGCGACCTGCGATTGGTCGAACGAGGCGTGCGGGCGCTATTCGAGCTTGACGCCGATCGAGGCGATCAGCGGTCCCCATTTCGCCCGCTCGGCCTTGATGAAGGCGACGAACTCGTCCGGGGAGGTCGGTGAGGAGATCGCTTCCTGGCTCTCGAACTGCCTGAGCAGCTCCTCCGAGCGCAGCGTCGCCAGGGCGGCGGCGTGGATCCTGCCGGAGACCTCGGCCGGCATCCCGGCCGGACCGACGAGCCCGTACCAGTTGTCGGAGACGACTTTTGGAAAGCCGACTTCGGCGGTGGTGGGAACATCCGGCAGGGCCTTGATCCGCTTCTCGGTGGTGACCGCCAGGGCATTGACGTTGCCGGCCTGAATCTGTGGCAGCAGGACCGGGATATCGGCCGTGACCATGTCGATATGGCCGGCGATCAGGTCGTTCACGGCCGGTGCCGCGCCGCGATAGGGCACGTGGGTGATGTCGACCCCCGCCTCCGCCTTGAACAGCTCGCTGGCGAGATGGGTGATGCTACCGAGCCCGGCCGAGCCGAAATTGACCTTGCCCGGGTTCTTCTTCGCGTAGGCGACGAGGTCGGCGAGGCTCTTCAGACCGAGCTTGGCGTTGGTGGTGATGACCTCGGGAACGCGCGACACCAAAGTGAGTGGCGTCAGGCTCGTTTCCCAATCGAACGGCATCTTCGGGACCATGAACGGCACGGTCGAGAGCGCGGCCGCGCCGGCAAGAGCGATCTGGTAGCCGTCCGGCGCGGCCTTGGCGATCGCGTCGATGGCCGGCAAGCCCGCGGCGCCGCCGGGGCGGTTGTCGATGACCACCTGCTGGCCAAGCCGGGCGCTCATGCCGCTGGCGAGCGCGCGGGCGAAGAGATCGGCAGGGCCGCCGGCGGCGAAGGTGACGATCAGGCGGATCGGCCTGATCGGATAGCCCTGCGCGCCAGCACTGCGCGGCGCCAGCATCGCTGCCCCGGCCGTCGCCATGAATCTGCGCCTGTCCATCTCGATCCTCCTCCCGTTTATGGTTTTTCCGGCTCTGGCGGCGCGGGTCGTCACGAAGGCTGCAAGGCGGGCTCGCGAATGGCTTGAGCTGCAGGGAGCCGCGCCAGCGTCGCCTGATATTCCCCGGCGATCCGCGCCACGAGCTCGCCGGCGGGGACGATGTCGTCGACCAGCCCGGCGCTCTGCCCGGCCTCGACCTTGCCGTCCTCGATGTCGCCGTCGAAGGCGGCGAGCTTCAGCGACGAGCGCTGGAACAGCTCGCGCCGTTCCTCGTCGGGACGCCCGGCGCGCTCGGCTGCCGCCATCGCCTCGGCGAAGCGGTTGCGCAGCACGCGGATCATGCCGAAGCCGCGCCCGACCACGATGGTGTCGGAGACGGCAGCCCCGACGACGCGGCGGCGATAATCGTCATGCAGGCGTGCCTCCGGCGTCGCCATGAAGCGGGTGCCGAGCTGCACGGCGTCGGCGCCAAGGGCAAGCGCCGCTGCGAGGCCGTGGCCATCGGCGATGCCGCCGCCCAGTACGATCGGCAGCTCGGGAACGGCCTTCGCCACAGCGCGGCAAATCACCAGCGTCGAGACCAGCTCTGGCGGCGGGTGGCCACCCGCCTCGCCGCCGACCACGACGAGGCCGTCGACGCCCTTGGCCGCCGCCTTGGCGGCATGGACCTCGGAGGCGACGACATGCAGGCAGAGCGTGCCGATCGCCTTGAAGCGATCGAGATAGCGGTCCGGCCCGCCCTGCGAGGCGATGATGACCGGGACGCGCTCGTCGACCAGCAGAGCGAGGATGTCGTCGACCTCCTTGCGGTAGAGCGGGACGTTGACGGCAAAGGGCCGGTCCGTCTCGGCACGCACATCGGCGATCGCCGCCTTGAGGTCGTCGCGCCGCATCGGCCCGGCGGCGATGACGCCGAGACCGCCCGCGCCGGATACCGCCGCCGGCAGCGCCGCGCAGGAGGAGGCCCAGCTCATCCCGGCCTGCACGATCGGCAGGTCAATGCCGACCAGCCGCGTGAAGCGTGTCTCGATGCGCAGGCTCTCGATACGCGTGTTCATGCCACCGCCTCGAGGCCGAAGAGCTGGCGCGCATGGGCGGCGAGCTTGTTCTTCTGGACCTTGGAGCTGGCGGTCATGCCGATCTGGTCGAAGCTCTCGACGATCTCGACATAGCGCGGCACCTTGAAGCCGGCGAGGTGCTCCTTGCTCCAGGCGATGATCTCGTCGGGTGCGAGCGAGGTGCCGCTCGCCAGGATCACGAAGGCGGCGGGCACCTCGATCAGGCGCTTGTCCGGCACGCCGACGACTTGCGCCTGCTGGATGCCGGGGTGGCGGTGCAGCACGTTCTCGATATCGGCCGAGGCGACGTTCTCGCCGCCGACCCGGATGATGTCCTTGGCTCGGCCGACGAAGGCAAGCCGGCCATCGGGCGAGAGGCGGCCGAGATCGCCGGTGCGCAGCCAACCGTCCTCGCTGAGGACCGCGCGGGTCTCCTCGGGCTTGGCGTAATAGCCCTGCATCACATTCCAGCCGCGCGCATAGATCTCGCCGACCTCGCCGGGACCGGGCTCGGGGCCGTCCTCGGTCGCCCGGATCTCGACCTCGACGCCGGGATGGATGCGCATCCAGCCGGCGATCCGGTCGGCGAGCGGGTCCCACCAGGCGGCGGTGCAGATGTTCGGCGAGGCTTCCGACTGGCCGTAGCAGACCGCCATTTCGATCGCGCCGAGCTGGCGTGCGATGCGCTCCATCACCGAGGGCGTCGCCGCCGCCCAGCCGCCACGCAGGGAGAGCTTGCGCTGGGGCAGATCGGGATGGTCGAGCAGCATCAGGAAGATGGTGTCGTTACCGGACATCAGCGTGCAGCGCTCTTCCTCCATCATGCGCAAGGCGTCGCCCGGCTCGTAGCGCTCGCAGCTGACGAGGCAGGCGAGATGCTGCAGCGAGGCGATCACGGCGAGCGTGCTGCCGGCGACGTGGAAGAAAGGGCGCGGGCTGAAATAGCGCTCGCCCGAGCGCAGGCCGAAGAAGCGGCCGGCGGAATAGGCATCCCACGTCATGTTGCGATGGGTCAGCACCGCCCCCTTCGGGAAGGAGGTGGTGCCGGAAGTGTACTGGATCAGCAGCGGGTCATCGGCTGTCGGAACGGGGGCCGGTATCGACTGGCCGGCGCCGGTGCTGAGGAAGCTTGCGAAGCTAGTTGCGCCTGCCGGAACGGCCTCACCGAGCACGATGACCCGGGTCAGCTTGGGCAGGGCCGTATCTGGCAGTTTTGTATCGACCGCCGGGCAGATCTGCCTGAGAATCTCGACGAAATCGATCTTGAGCAGCCGGTCGGTCATGAACAGCAGCGAGACGTCCGATTGGCGCAGGGTGTAGGCGATCTCCTCCGCCTTCAGCCTGGTGTTGACCGGCACGGTGACGGCGCCGAGCCGGGCGATGGCGTGGAACAGCACGATCCAGGGAATGCTGTTGCCGAGGCAGATGCCGACATGGTCACCCTTGCCGACGCCGTGGGCGGCGAGCGCGGCGGCGACCGTGTCCACCCGGGCGGCGAGGGCGGCATAGCTGATGCGCTCGCCATTGCAGACGACGGCCTCCTCCTGGCCGGCCAGACGCACGGCCCGCGCCAGGGCTTCCGGCAAAGTGTCGGCGCAGCCGAAGAAATCGGATGGCAGCTCGCTGGCGCTCATGAGTTCTTTCCCTGTGCGTCGCGTTCGGCGAAGGCCTCCAGGCCCTTGCGCCATTCGGTGTCGGCGAGCGCGCGCTCGATCGCGGCGAGCTCGATGCGGATGCCGGTGGCGAGATCGGTCTTCTCGCCGAGCTCGATCGACTGCTTGGCCAGGGTCAGCGCCAGCGCCGGCGCCTTGGCGATCTCAGCGAGCAGCTCGGCGACGGTCGTTTCGAGCGCGTCCGGCTTGACGATGCGGTTGACGAGGCCGGCGGCCAGCGCCTCTTCGACCGGCCAGCGCCGTGCGGTGAAGAGCAGCTCTTTGGCCAGCCTTTTGCCGACGACGCGCTGGAGGCGCTGCGTCGCACCGACCGTGCCCCAATGCGCTTCGGGGAAGGTGAAGCTGGTGCGCTCGGAGGCGATGATGAAGTCGCAGGCCATGGCGATCTCGCCGCCGGAGCCGACGATCGGCCCATCGACGACGCAGACCACGGCCTTGCTGGAGCGTTCGATCGCGTCATAGGCGGCGAAGGAGGCGAGCCGGCGTTGCCGCACCCAGATCTCGTCCTTGCCCTTGCGCTCCTTGAGGTCCGCCCCGGCGCAGAAGACCGGGCCGGCGCCATCGACACGGACGATGCGGATCGCCGGATCGGCCTCGATCGCCTCGAACACGGCCCGCAATTCGCGGCACATCGTCAGGTCGAGCGCATTGCGCGCCTCCGGGCGGTTCAGCGTCACCCGCAGGATCGGTCCGTCGGCGGCGACCGCCAGGCGCTCGAACGCCATTCCGGATAAGGGGCTCTGGCTCATGCGCCGATCTCCTTCAGGCCGAATTCGGCGGCGAGGGCAGCGTTGTCGGCGCCGTGCAGCGGTGGCGTGCCGAGGGAGGGAGCGTCATAGCCGGTGAAGCGCAGCGGGTTGCGCAATGCCGGGAAGGCGCCGGCCGTCGGATGCCGAAACTCCGCCACTATGCCGCGCGCCTGCACATGCGGATCAGCCAGCGCCTGCGCGACCGTGTTGACCTCGCCGGCGGGCACGCCGGCCGCTCGCAGGGCCTCGGCGACATCGGCGCGCTTGCGCCCGGCCAAGGCGTCGCGCATCGCCGCCATCACGCGCTCGCGCTGTTTCACCCGCTCGGCATTGCGGGCGAGCGCGGTGTCGGCGGCGAGTTCGTCGAGGCCGAGCACCGAGCAGATCGCCTGCCAGTGCTGGTCGCTGCCGCTGATATGCAGCCACTCGTCCCTGGCGCAGGCGAAGGCAGCGGAGGGAACGCGGCCGGGGTGCTCGGTGCCGGTGCGCTGTGGGTCCTCGCCGAGGGCGAAGAGGCGCGCCGCCGCGATGGTCAGCAGGCTGATCTGGGTGTCGAGCATCGAGAGATCGACATGGCAGCCCTTGCCGCTGCTGGCACGGCCGACCAGCCCGGTCAGGATGGCGACGGCATTCCAGAGCCCGGCCGTCAGGTCGGCCATTGGCACGCCGACCTTGGCGGGCGGGCCATCGGGATGGCCGGTCAGCGCCATCACGCCGCTCAATGCCTGGAAGATGGTGTCGTAGCCGACGCGGTCGCGATAGGGACCGCTCTGGCCGAAGCCGGTATTGGAGACGTAGACGAGCCCGGGCTTCTCCTTTGCGAGCTCGACATAGCCCAGCCCCATCTTGTCCATCTGGCCGGGCAGGAAGTTCTCGAGGACGACGTCGGCCTGGAGCGCGAGCGTTTTCGCCGCGGCGCGGCCAGCCGGCGTCTTCAGGTCGAGGACGATCGATTCCTTGCCGCGGTTGAAGGCGAAGAAATAGGCGCTTTCCTCGCCGACGCGCGGTTCCCATTGCCGGGATTCGTCGCCTGTGCCGGGCCGCTCTACCTTGATGACCCTCGCGCCCATCTCGGCCAGGATCATCGTCGCCATCGGCCCGGCGAGGACGCGCGAGAAGTCGACGATGGTGATGCCGTCGAGCGGTCTCATGCGCTGTCCCCGTCGCGGAAGCTGCGCATCAGCGCATTGATGTCGCGTCCGGCCGCCATCGCCGCCTCGAAGGGCAATTCGGCGACGCGGTAGAACAATCGCTTGGTCGCCTCCATCGCGACCGGCTTCACCTTGGCCCAACCCTCGGCGATGGCGATGGCTTCGGCCAGCACGTCTTCCGGCGCTACGACCTTGTTGACGAAGCCGAGCCGCAGCGCCTCCTCGGCGCCGACCATCCGGCCGGTGCTGACCAGTTCGAAGGCGAGCTTGCGGCCGACGGCGCGTTGCAGGCTCGTCATCACGATGGCTGGGACGATGCTGTGGCGCAGCTCGGGATAGCCGAACTTCAGGTCGCTGCCGGCGACGACCATGTCGCAGCCGATTGCAGTTCCGGCGCCGCCGCCGACCGCGACGCCCTGCACCGCGGCGACGATCGGCTTCGACAGGCCCGGCAGCAGCATATGCAGCCGCGTCGTCAGATCGGCGCGGGCGACCACGGCCTTCTGGTTGGCCGGGGTGAGGTCGGCGAATTCCTTGAGGTCGGCGCCGGCGCAGAAGCCGCGCCCGGCACCGGCCAGGACGACCGCCCGGATCGCCTCGTCCGCCTGCGCCGCAAGGAGCGCGTCGAAAAGCGCCTGTGTCAGCGCCGTGTCGAGGGCGTTGAGCTTGTCGGGCCGGTTCATCGTCAGGATGCGGACGGCGCCGCGGGTCTCGACGAGCAGCGGAGCAGGGGCTTGGGACATGCTTCCTCTTTCGGATCAGGCGACGAGGCCGAGCCCGGAGCGGGCGACCATCGAATGGAGCTGGCGACCGAGCACTTCCTCGCAGCGATGCGCGGTCTCGATCAGGGCGGTGAGGTTGAGTCCGGTCGAAACGCCCATCGCCTCGAGCATGTTGACGAGGTCCTCGGTCGCGACATTGCCGGTGAAGCCGCCGCCATAGACGAGCTGGGCCGGATGGCCGCCGATGCCGCCAAAGGCACTGTCGAAATTGCGGACGCCGGCCTCGTAAGCGGCGAAGCAATTGGCGAGGCCGGTGCCGCGGGTGTTGTGGAAATGCGCGATCAGCGTCAGCTCCGGCACGGCCGCGGCGACGGCCTGGAACAGGGCCTTGGCGGTGTGCGGCGTGGCGAGGCCGGTGGTGTCGCCGAGCGTGACGTGGCGGACTCCGAGCGCTGCGAACCTGGCGGCGTCGGCGATGACGGTCGCGGCATCGACCCGACCCTCGAACGGACAGCCGAAGGCGACCGAGATCGTGCCGATCAGGCGAAAACGGCCCTGCGCGGCGGCGACCATCGCCTCGACATTGGCCCATTGCCCAGCTCGCGAGCTCTTGAGATTGCGCTCGCTATGCGCCTCGGTCGCCGAGACCAGCAGGCTGATTTCATTTGGTCCGTAGCCGGCTTGCGAATCGGCGATGGCGCGGGCGACAGCGCGCGGATTGGGGCAGGTCGCCTTGTAGAAGACCCCGTCCTTGCGCCGGATGCCGGCGAGGACGTCGCTCGCGTCAGCGAAAGCCGGCACCACCTTGGGATTGGAATAGGAGGTCGCCTCGATCCGCTGGAAGCCGACGGCGGTGAAGGCGTCGATCAGCGCGATCTTCTGCTCGCTCGGCAGGAAGACAGGCTCATGCTGCAGCCCGTCGCGGGCAAAGCATTCGCAGATGACAACCGCATCGGTCATGGCGTCAGTCCAAAAAAAAACCGGCACACGGACGAGCGGGGTTTCCGCTCCTGCGTGTGCCGGTCCGATTTGCTGTGGTCCCGCTGCCTTGAAGGGCGTCGGGGCACAAATCTCCTAGCTGCTTTCAGGTCTATGCCCGTGGCCGGCGCGCCGTCAAGTGGCGAAATTTGGCGTGCTTATCGATGTACGAGCAGCCGCTTCCTCCTGCATCAGGGCATGGCGGATGCGCGCCAACCGGTTTGACAAGCACCGTGGCCGCAGGCATTTTCGACGCTGTCAGGCGATTGGCGATGGGCTGCTTCGACGGCTGCCCAGACAAGCGATCGAACCGGCTCTTCCCGAAAATTTTGCGCGGATGCGAGGCGGTTTTCGGCTGCCTTGAGCCGGCATGCGAGGTGCGCCATGATCGCCAATTCCAATCACGCCAGAGACATCGCCTACCAGCTCCATCCGCAGACGAATTTCTCGCTGCATGAGAAGATCGGCCCGACGATCATCTCCCGCGGCGAGGGTTTTCATGTCTATGACGATGCTGGCAACCGCTATCTCGAAGCCATGGCCGGCCTGTGGTGCGCGGCGCTCGGCTTCAGCGAGAACCGGCTGGCAGAAGCCGCAGCGAAGCAGTTCGCGGCGCTGCCCTATTACCAGAACTTCGCGCACCGGACCTCGGAGCCGGCGATCGCGCTGTCCGAGCGCCTGATCGAGATCGCGCCGGTGCCGATGTCGAAGGTGCTGTTCCAGAGCTCGGGCTCGGAAGCCAACGACACCGCGGTGAAGCTGGCCTGGTATTATTTCCACGCGATCGGCAAGCCGCAGAAGCGCAAGATCATCGCCCGCAAGCGCGCCTATCACGGCACCTCGATCGCCAGCGCCAGCCTGACCGGGCTGCCGCACATCCACCGCGACTTCAACCTGCCGCTGGACGGTTTCCTGCATGTCACCTGCCCGCATTTCTATCGGGAAGGCTTGCCGGGCGAGAGCGAGGAAGCCTTCGCCGACCGCCTCGCCAAGGAGATCGAGGATTTGATCCTGGCGGAAGGGCCGGAGACGGTCGCCGCCTTCTTCGCCGAGCCGGTGATGGGTACGGGCGGCTGCGTCGTGCCGCCGAAGGGCTATTACGAGAAGGTCCAGGCGATCCTGCGGAAATACGAGGTCCTCTTCGTCGTCGACGAGGTCATCACCGGCTTCGGGCGCACCGGCAATTGGTGGGGCACGCAGACCTACGACCTCAAGCCTGACATGATCAGCAGCGCCAAGGCGCTGACCGCGGCCTATCAGCCGCTCTCGGCCTTGCTGCTGTCGGAGCCGATCTACCAGGCGATGAAGGAGCAGGGCGACAAGATCGGCGTGTTCGGCCATGGCTACACCTATGGCGGCCACCCGATTGCCTGTGCGGTCGGCCTGGAGGCGCTGACGCTTTATGAGGAGCGCGGGCTGATCGCTGGCGCCCAGGTGCTGGGAGCCCAGCTGGAAGGGCGTCTCAAGGCCCTGCTCGACCATCCGCTGGTCGGCGAGGTCCGCGGCGTCGGCCTGATGTGGGGAATCGAGCTCGTCCGCTCCAAGGCGACGCGGCAGGCCTTCGATCCCTCGCTGAAGTTCGGCCTGGAGATCCAGCGTCTCGCCTTCGAGAACGGCCTGATCGTGCGGGCGCTCGGCGACACCCTGATCATGACGCCGCCGCTGATCATTACGCCCGAGGGTATCGACAACGCCGTCGACCGCTTCACCAAAGCGCTCGGCCTCGGCCTCGACCTGCTGGCGACGAAGGGCATCGCGCTGGACAAGGCCGCCTGAGGGCGGCCGCGCGGTCTTTCGGCGAACAGATCTTGCCGAAAGACCGCTATCTCTTTGTTTTTACGCAATTCCGGACGCAGAACCGCTCCACACTTCTGCTGGAATTGCTTTAGCTCAGCCGCGATTGTCGCGGATCTGGAAATAGCGCTGCACGGCGGCGCGCGTGGCGACGATCAGCGCCTCGCGCGACGGCGTGTGCACGGCCGTGGAGATCAGCCGCTCCAGCGGCGCCATGCCGTTGCTGACGTCGTAGCCGACGATCAAGCGCGAGTAGAACGAACGCGCCAGTTGCGTCACGAAGGTGGCGTCGACCGCCATGATGACGTTGGTCGCCGGGTCGATCTCGAGCACGACGCCGGCATGCTTGAACTCCTCGAACATGCTGGTGCCCTTGGGAGCGGCGGAGTAGCCGCTCACCAGAACGGTCTTGACGTCGGCCATGGCGATTCCCCGGTTCGTGCTTGCTTGGCCTGACGGCTCTCACACTCACCCACCAGCTGACAAGGGGTGAAACGACGTTCGCGACGGAGCGGTTGACAGGGACGAAATTCCGGCGCGTACTAAATGGGCTAGGTGATTTGTGCTGGAGCCGCCCTCCTCGTGACGGGCCTCCAGGGGAACAATTCGAACCGGCGCTTTTTCTCCGGGCCCGCAAGGGCTGGGGCGAAAGCGCCGGTTTTTTTCGTTCCGGTCACCTCGTGCAAAACAAAATCCGAGGGGTTGGACATGACCGACAGGACAGACAGCGCAAGGCGCCGGCAGATCGCCATGATCGTCGGCGCGGCGATTTCCGCGATGCTTCCGGCTGCTGCGAGCGCGCAGGAGAGCGTGACCGTCGCCGGCTATGGCGGCGCGATGCGCAAAGGCTTCGATGCGGCGCTGGTCAATCCCGCAGCCCAGCAGGTCGGCGTCAAGATCCGCAGCGAGACCCATGGCGACCTGCCCTCGATCCGGGTTCAGGTCCAGTCGGGCGCGCCGGCCTGGGACCTCGTCCATCTCGGCGGCGACGAATGCGCCCGCGGCGAGAGCGAGGGGTTGTTCGAGCCGCTCGATCTCTCAAAATTCGACGATGCTGCGATCCCGGCCACGGCGCGCGGCAAGAGCTGGGTCGCGACCAATTATTATTCCGTGGTCATGACCTGGCGCACCGACAAGGTGAAACAGCCGCCGAAGTCCTGGGCCGATTTCTGGGACGCCAAGGCGTTCCCGGGCCGCCGCGCCGTCCCCGGTCTCGCCCAGGAGACGCTGGAGATCGCGCTGCTCGCCGACGGGGTTGCCAAGGACAAGCTCTATCCGCTCGATGTCGAGCGCGCCATTGCCGCGATCAAGCGCCTCAAGCCGCAGATCGGCGTGTTCTGGACCACGGGCGCCCAGTCGACACAGCTGATCAAGGATGGCGAGGTCGACCTGATCGCGATCTATGGCAGCCGGGTCTCGCCGGTGATCGAGGACGGCAGTGCCGTCCAGTTCAGCTATGATCAGGGCCTGCTCGGCTATGGCTGCATCGCCGTCCCCAAGGGCGCCAAGAACGCCGCCAAGGCGAAGGCGCTCGCGCTGGCGATGGTCTCGCCGGAGATCCAGGCCAATATCATCGAGAAGATGGACAATTACGGCCCGGTGAACACCAAGGCCTATGAGGTTCGCAAGTTCACGCCGGAACAGCTCGCCAAGACCAATTCCTCGCCGCAGAACGCCAGCAAGCAGGTGCTGATCGACGCGGCCTGGTGGGCCAAGAACGGCGACAAGGCGGAAGAGGCCTTCAAGTCGGCGATCTTGCAATGAAGGTCCCGGTTTCGATCCGGGGGCTCTCGAAGAAGTTCGGGTCGTTCGAAGCCCTCAAGGACATCAATCTTGACATCGCGCCCGGCGAATTCGTCACGTTGCTCGGCCCGTCCGGCTCGGGCAAGACGACGCTGCTGCAGGTCCTTGCCGGCTTCGTCACCCCGACCAGCGGCAGCATCCTGGTCGCGGGCGAGGAGTTGCTGACGAGGCCGCCGCACCAGCGCGAGATCGGCCTGGTCTTCCAGAACTATGCGCTGTTCCCGCACATGAACGTGTTCGAGAACGTCGCCTATCCGCTGAAGCTCCGCCGCCTCTCGCGGAACGAGATCGAGACCAGGGTGCGCGGCGCCCTCGACATGGTCAGGTTGAGCCAGTTCATCGATCGCCCTGTCGACAAGCTCTCGGGCGGGCAGAAGCAGCGCGTCGCCCTGGCGCGGGCCATCATCTTCGAGCCGCGCATCCTGCTGATGGACGAATCGCTTTCGGCGCTCGACAAGAAACTGCGCGAGCAGATGCAGATCGAGCTGCGCCATCTGCATGAGCGCCTGCACACGACGACGGTGTTCGTGACGCATGACCAGCGCGAGGCGCTGACCATGTCGGACCGGATCGCGGTGATCAACAACGGCGCCCTGATCCAGTTCGACACGCCGCGCGCGATCTATGACCGGCCGAAGACGCGCTTCGTCGCCGATTTCGTGGGGGAGACGACCTTCCTGCCGGTCGAGCTCGGCAGCGGCGGCGCGAGCGTCTTCGGCACGCCCTTGCGCCTGCCCGATCATGCGGGAGCCGGTGGGGCAAACTCTCGCGAAAGCTGGCTAGCGCTAAGGCCGGAAAAGCTCGCGATCGGCCCAGTCGCCGGTCCGGAGGCAGAGGTCAACTCCTTCTCGGCCGTGGCGCGCGAGACGATCTTCCAGGGCGACAGCCTGCTGGTGATCGCCGGTTTCCCGGACGGCCAGAACATCGCTGTGCGAGTGGTGCCGCAGGAGGCCAATCGCGGCCTCGTGCCGACACCCGGCCAGCCGATCCACATCAACGTCCACCGCAATGACAGCATCCTGGTCAGCGGCGATGTCTGAGGTGCGATCCATGACCGGCATGGTCGCAGCGGCCGCGCCAGGCACCGCCGATGCGTCCTATTTCGCCCGCGCCGAGCGGCGCGAAGCCTGGTCCTTCGCGCTCCTCGCCGTGCCTGGGCTCATCGTCATCGGGCTCCTGCTGATCGTTCCGGTCGGCTGGCTCTTTGTCCTCTCCTTCATCGGCAAGGATGGCGGCGTCTCGCTCGAGAACTACGCAAGACTGGCGCAGCCGGTCTATGTCATCACCTTCGTGACGACTTTCCAGATCGCCGGCATCGTGACGCTCGGCTCGATCCTGCTCGGCTATCCCGTCGCCTATCTGCTCTCGCAGCTCAGTCCGCGGGCGGCGGCGATCTGCATGATCTTCGTGATCCTGCCATTCTGGACCTCAGTGCTGGTGCGCACCTATGCCTGGCTCGTGCTGCTGCAGCGACGAGGCCTGATCAACAGCTGGCTCGTTAGCCTCGGCATCATCAACGAGCCGATCCCGTTGGTGAACAATTTCATCGGCACGACGATTGGCATGCTGCACGTGCTGCTGCCCTTCATGATCCTGCCGCTCTATTCGAGCATGAAGACCATCGACACCGATTATCTCAAGGCGGCGTCGAGCTGCGGCGCCTCGCCGATGCGGGCCTTCTGGGACGTGTTCTTCCCGCTCAGCCGCCCCGGTCTGTTCGCCGGCACGGTGCTCGTCTTCATCCTGAGCCTCGGCTTCTACCTGACCCCGGCTCTGCTCGGCGGCGGGCGGGTCAGCATGTGGTCGATGCAGATCGCCACCAATGTCTCGACCTACAGCAACTGGGGCGCGGCGAGCGCGCTCGGCGTGCTGCTGCTCGTGGTTACAATCGCCATCCTCGCCGCGCTGAACAAGGTGTTCCGCGTCGACAAGCTCTATGGGGGCCGCTGATGCTGACCGCTGCCGCCAGTGCCACCCAGATCAG
The DNA here is from genome assembly GCF_902506165.1 of Bosea sp. 29B. Lineage (NCBI taxonomy): Bacteria > Pseudomonadati > Pseudomonadota > Alphaproteobacteria > Hyphomicrobiales > Alloboseaceae > Allobosea > Allobosea sp. 29B. The sequence continues at coordinate 1,712,902 of NZ_LR733817.1, read as the reverse complement.
GCATTATCAGAGGCTCTGGCTCTACGGCCTGTGCGCGCTGATCTTCACCTTCCTGATCGTGCCCTGCGTGCTGATCGTGCCGATGTCGTTCTCGGCCTCGAACTATCTCGAGTTCCCGCCGCGAGCCTGGAGCCTGCGCTGGTATCGCGAGTTCTTCGACTCCGCCGAGTGGATGGATGCGCTCTGGCTCTCGCTCAGGGTCGCCGGGCTGACGACGCTGATCGCGACGCCGATCGGCACCGCGGCAGCCTATGGGCTCTCGCAGATGCCGGAGCGACTGACCAAGCCGCTGCGCCTGTCCTTCCTGCTGCCGATGATCGTGCCGAACATCCTGGTCGCGATCGGCGTCTTCTTCGTCTTCGCCAAGCTCGGACTCAACAACACGGTCACTGGCCTCGTGCTCGTCGGCATCATGCTGGCGCTGCCCTTCGTGCTGGTGACGGTGTCGAGCGGGCTGCAGTCCTTCGACGGCAATCTGGAGCGGGCGGCGCGCAGCCTCGGCGCGACCCGGTTGAACGCGTTCCTGACCGTGACCGTGCCGCAGATCAAGAGCTCGATCGCGGCCGGGGCGCTGTTCGCCTTCGTCGCTGCCTTCGACGAGGTGGTGATCGCCCTCTACATCTCCAGCGGCGAGAACTCGACCTTGCCGCGCCGGATGTTCGCCAACATCCGCGATCAGGTCGATCCGCTGGTGGCGGCGGTCTCCTCGGTGCTCGTCGTCGCCTCGATCGTGCTGCTGCTCATCGTCCAGATCGCGAAGCGGCCGGAAAAGGGAGCGGCGCGATGACTGCGAGATCCGTTTCGAAGCGTGACGACAGGGACGCGGCAGAGCTGGACTCGCTCTGCCAATACGCGATCCAGGGTGTGCACGAGGCCTCCTATCTGGAGTTCCTGCGCTTTGCGCCACTGGAGAAGTCAGGCGCTGAGATCAGGGCGACGCTGCATCCTGGCTGCGATCGGATGCGCCTGCCCGCCCATATCGAGGCGCGCGCCGGCTTCTATCTCGCGGATACGCTGACGGCGGTCTCGGCTTCGACCTGGCCGAGCGCTTTTGCCGGGGCACGAAACGTCATGGCCGGCGCCTTGCGCGTCGCGGCGGGCGAGCGGCAGGTCGTCACCCGCTGTTCTGGCGGCGGGCGCCACGCCTATGCCGGCCGGGCCGCGCATGGCTGCCATCTCAACCATGCGGCGATAGCGGCGTCCTATCTGCGCGAGAGCTTGCCGCGTGTCGCGGTGCTCAGCCTCGGCGAGCACCATGCGAGCGGGACCCAGTCGATCTTCCTGTCGCGTGCCGACGTGCTCTGCGTCTCGGTTCATGGCGACCCGGGCCAGCGCTATCCCTTCTACACCGGCTATGCCGACGAGCATGGCGGCGAGGATGCCGCCGGCGCCAATCTCAATCTCGTCCTCGGGGGCGAAGCCGATGAGAAGACCGTCGATGCCGCGCTCGCCGAAGCTTGCGAGGCGATCAGGCGCTTCTCGCCCGGTGCGGTCGTGGTCGACATCGAGGCGGGACTATCCGCGCCTTTCGACCGCCTGGCGATGTCGGGCCCTGCCGCCGCGGCGCGCAAGCTTTCCGGAGCCCTGGATTGTCCGGTCATGGTGATCGCATGTGAGACCAGCTAGCCGGCCGGACGCGCCCGATTAAGGCGCCTGGCCGAACCCGCCTTTTCATCAACGTCGCAAGGCATTTCGCGGTGTCCCTCCCGCAAGGATGGACACGAGGAAGCGGATGAACCGGCGCCGGCATGCGGACAGCCCGTCCGCGTGCGCGGCGCCGTTTTCACATGGGAACGAGAAACATGACGCAGTTTTCATCCGGCATGATGATGTCGCATTTCGCGTTCGCTGCCGCCGCGCTGATCGGCTCGGCGCAGATCGCCGCAGCGCAGGATTCCGTCACCTTCGCCGGGTTCGGCGGGCAGTATCAGGGCAGCGTCCGCAAGGCGCTGTTCGACCCGGCCGGCAAGAAGCTCGGCGTCCGCGTGCGCGAGGAGAGCCATAGCGGCCTCGCCAGCGTCAGGGTGCAGGTCCAGTCCGGCAAGCCGGGCTGGGACATAGTGCAATTGGGCGAGGCCGATTGCGCTCGCGGCCAGAACGAGGGGCTGTTCGAGCCGCTCGACTATTCGAAGATCGATACGGCTGGCATCGCGCCGCAGGCGCGGGGAACGGCCTATATCGGCAGCAACTACGTCTCGACCGTGCTGGCCTGGCAGAAGGACAAGTACAAGGACAAGCCGCCGCGCAACTGGAAGGATTTCTGGGACGCGAAGGCGTTTCCGGGCCGGCGGGCCATGCACATCTATCCGCAGGAGAGCATGGAGGTCGCCCTCCTCGCCGACGGCGTCGACAAGGACAAGCTCTATCCGCTCGACGCCGACCGGGCGCTGGCCTCGCTGGCGAAGCTGAAGCCTTCGATCGACGTGTTCTGGCAATCGGGCGCCCAGGCCTCGCAGCTGCTGAAGGATGGCGAGGTCGACATGATCGTGATCTGGGGCAGCCGGGTCGCCAGCGTGCTGGCCGATGGCGCACCGGTCGACTTCACTTATGACCAGGCCCTGCTCGGCTTCGGCTGCTTCGGCATTCCCAAAGGCGCCGCCAATGCCGCCGCCGCCCAGCGCATGATCGCGCAGATGGTCACGCCCGAGATCCAGGCCAACATCCCGGATGTGCTGCCCTATTACGGGCCGATCAACGAGCGCGCCTTCGGCGTGAAGCAGTTCTCAGCCGAAGCGCTGGCGAAGGCTAATTCCTCGCCGCAGAACAAGGATCGGCAGGCGCCGCTCCAGCCAGCCTGGTGGGCCGACAACATCGCCCGCGTGCAGGAGCGCTACCAGGCGCTGATCGCGAAGTGAGCCTTTGAGGACTGCCTGAGATGAAGACGATCTTCCATCCCGACCAGTACGGTCATCACGTGCGCACCCGGCTTTCGGGTGGCACACTCACCTCGGCGCTGGAAGTGCCGGACCGGGCGCGCGCCCTGCTCGCAGCGGCCGAAAGCTGTACCGAAGCCGTGGTCGCGCCGGGACCGGCCGACCTCGCGCTGATCCGGCGCGTTCATGATGCCGACTATCTCGCCTTCCTCGAAACCGGCTTCGCCGCCTGGAAGCAGCGCTTTCCGGCGAGCGAGGAACTGCGGCCGAGCCTGCATCCCAACGCCTATATGCGGCGGCTGCCGCAGGACCTGCTCGGACGGGCCGGCTACTACATCGCCGATGCGGCGAGCGTGCTGCTTGCCGACAGCTGGTCCGCGATCCTCGCCAGCGGTGCGACGGCAATCGATGCGACGACGCGGGTCCTGAACGGCGAGGGAGCGGCCTATGCGCTGTGCCGGCCGCCCGGGCATCACGCCTATCGCGACCAGGCCTGCGGCTACTGTTTCCTCAACAATACGGCGCTGGCGGCGACATTGGCGCGCGATCACGTCGAGCGCGTCACCATCCTCGATATTGACGTGCACCACGGCAATGGCACGCAGGCACTGTTCTATGATCGCGCCGACGTCCAGACCATCTCCGTCCATGCCGACCCGGCGACGGTCTATCCGTTCTATGCCGGCTATGCCGACGAGACCGGTGAAGGCGCCGGCGAGGGCTTCAACCTCAACCTTCCGGTTCCGGAGCGGGCGGACGATGAGGTCTATCTCGCTGCCGTCAGGCAGGCGGTCGAGCAGGCGAAGGCCTTTTCGCCCGACGTCCTGGTGATCGCGCTCGGGCTCGATCCCTCGGTGGCCGATCCCTTCGCCTGCACCGCCGTGACGACCGAGGGCTTCCGGCGCATGGGCGAGAGTCTGGCCAGCTTGCGGCGCCCGACCGTGATCATCCAGGAGGGCGGTTATCCCTCGCCGGTGCTGGGGACCAATCTCGCGGCCTTCCTGACCGGCTTCCAGGAGGCGATGGCGTGAGCGGGCTTGCTGCGCCCGCCCTGGATGATGCGCTGATGGCGTCGCTGCCGCAGCTCGCCGGCGACGAGCTGGCCGGGATGCTGCGCGAGCATTTCGGGATCAGCGGCTCGTTCACGCGGATCAGCGGCGAGCGCGATCTCAACCTCCATGTCCACGGTGCGGATGGCAGGGATTTCGTCTTCAAGATTTGCGGCGACTCCGATAGCGCGGAGGAACTCGCCTTCCAGAACGCGGCGCTCACCCATCTGGCACGGACCGATCCGGCCCTGCCGGTGCCGCGCGTGGTCGCGGCACGCGATGGCAGTACGATCGTTGCGCATGAGCGTGGCAACCAACGCTATCTGCTGCGCGTCCTGACCTATCTGCCGGGCGAGCCTGCGCTCGGCAGCACGTTCTCACGGGCCCAGCGCGTCGAGATCGGCATGCTGGCGGCGCGGCTTGATCGGGCGCTGGCCGATTTCGATCATCCCGGTGCGAACCGGGCCTTCATCTGGGACCTCGTCCATTTCGCCAGCCTGCGCGAAAAGATCGCCTTCCTCGATACCGACCAGCGCAAGGCTCTGGCGGGGCGCGTGCTCGACCGCTTCGCCGAGCGCGTCGCGCCGCTTCTGCCGGCGCTGCCCCGGCAGGTCATCCACAACGACCTCAACCAGAACAACCTGTTGCTGCGGCCGCAGGACGGTTCGGTCTCTGGCATCATCGATTTCGGCGACATGATCAGGACGATCCGCGTCGCCGAGGTCACGATCGCCGCCGCGCATCTGCTCTATCGTGAGGCCGATCCCACGAGCGCGATGGCGCAGGTGGTGAAGGGCTATGCCCGGGTCCTGCCGCTGGAGGCCAACGAGATCGCGGTGCTGCCGGCACTGATCCAGGCGCGGCTCGTGACCCGTGAGCTCATCGTCTCCTGGCGCCGCCAGGCCAATCCCGCCGCGACCACCTCCTATCGCGACGATGTCAGCCGCTTCGGCTGGGAAGCGCTCGCCCGCTGCGACACGCTGTCCCCGGCCGAACTCCACGCTCGCCTCGCCGAGGCCGCTGGCCTCGGCAATCATTGACGCTCTCCCCCGAAAGAAGCCCGCCATGTACGACACGCTGATGGAACGCCGCGCCCGCCTGCTCGGGCCGATGTACAAGCAATTCTACCAGGCCCCGTTCGCGCCGGTGCGCGGCGAGGGCGTCTGGGTGACCGATCAGGGCGGCAAGCGTTATCTCGACGCCTACAACAACGTCCCGCATGTCGGCCATTGTCATCCGCGCGTGGTCGAGGCGGCGAGCCGCCAGCTCGCGACCTTCAACTCCAACACCCGCTATCCCAGCGAGTTGATCGTCGACTATGCCGAGCGCCTGGCCGAGACCATGCCGGACCCGCTCAAGGTCTGCATGTTCGTCTGCTCGGGGACGGAGGCGAACGAGCTCGCCTGGCGGATCGCCGTGGCCAATTCCGGCGGCAGCGGCGCATTGATCACCCGCTCGGCCTTCCATGGCAATTCGACGATCATCGGCGCGCTCGATTCCTCGACGATTCCCACCGAGCGCCAGCAAAGCTGGGTCGCGACCGTGCCGGCGCCCGAGCATCGCGGCGTCGGCGACAAGACGCCGAAGCTGACGGCCTCGGACTATGCCGAGCAGTATCGCAGGGCGATCGCCGGCCTCGCCGAGCGCGGGCACCGGCCAGCGGCGCTCTTGGCCTGTCCGGTCTTCGCCAGCGACGGCCTCTACAGCCCGCCGGCCGGCTATCTCGACGAGGCGATCGCCGAGGTTCGCAAATCCGGCGCGCTGATCATCGCCGACGAGGTCCAGTCGGCGCTCGGGCGCACCGGCACGCATTTCTGGGGCTTCCAGCATGCCGGGATCACCCCGGATATCGTCACCATGGCGAAGCCTATGGGCAATGGCCTGCCGCTCGCCGTCGTCATCACCCGCCGCGAACTGGTCGAAGGCTTCCTCAGGACGGAGCGGTACTTCAACACCTTCGGCGGCAATCAGGTTGTCGCGGCCGCTGGCATCGCCGTGCTCGACGTGCTGCGCGACGAGGGCTTGCAGGAGAACGCGCTTGATGTCGGCGCCTATCTGCGCGGCCGACTCGCCGAGCTGATGGAGGCGGACGAGCGCATCGGCGATGTCCGCGGTACCGGCCTGTTCGTCGGAGTCGAGATCGTCAGGGATCGTGCGAGCCAGGCTGTGGCTCCGGAGATGGCGCGTGCGCTGATCGAGGGGCTGATGCAGCGCGGCGTCCTTGTCGGCATCACTGGCGGCGGCCGCAACCTGCTCAAGATCCGTCCGCCGATGGTCTTTTCGCGTGAGAATGCCGACCAATTGGTCGAGACTCTCAAGCAGACTCTGGTGGCGACGCCACGATAGCCGATCGACCCTCGTTTCCGAGGGTCGATAAAGCCACAGGGGCGAGCGTCGACGCGGGTTGACAGCATGTGTCGGAAATTGCTTAACATGATAATTAGATGATGGGAGCGTAACGCTTCCGGGCTCCCGTTCGGCAGGCTCCGAGGGGCCGGGCAGCACATGCCCGGCCTTGTCGGCCCATCGTCTTCGTCATTCATGAGGAAGCGATCCTTGACCGCGAAATTCGTTAGTTTTGCCCATGGCGGCGAGACACGTTACGGCCTTGTCGTCGGTGCAGGCGTCGTCGATCTGTCCGCCCGGTACGGGGTGCAATGGCCGACGCTGCAGCATGTCCTGGCCGACCGGGCTTTCGCGATCCTGGCGGAAAAGGGGGCGGCGCTGGCGCCCGATCTCCCGCTCGAAGGCCTCCGCTACGAGATTCCCTCGCTCGCTCCCGAGAAGATCATCTGCGTCGGCGTGAACTTCCCCGACCGCAATGCCGAGTACAAGGACGGGCAGGAGGCTCCGCCCAATCCCTCGCTGTTCCCGCGTTTCCTGCGCTCCTTCACCGCGCACGGGCAGCCGCTGATCCGGCCGCCGGAGAGCGTGCAGCTCGACTATGAAGGCGAGATCGCGATCGTGATCGGCAAGGCGGGGCGCCGCATCGCCGAGCGCGATGCCCTCGATCACATCGCGGCGCTGACCCTGTCGAACGAGGGGACGATCCGCGACTGGGTGCGCCACGCCAAGTTCAACGTCACCCAGGGCAAGAACTTCGATCGTTCCGGCTCGCTCGGGCCCTGGTTGGTACCCTTCACCGGAGAGGCTCAGATCGGCGACATCGCGCTGGAGACCCGGGTCAATGGCGAGCTGCGCCAGAGCGACCGGACCAGCCGCATGATCTTCTCGTTCCGGAAGATCATCAGCTACATCTCGACCTTCACCACGCTCGTCCCTGGCGACATCCTGATCACCGGCACGCCGACCGGCGCCGGCGCCCGCTTCGACCCGCCGATCTGGCTGAAGCCCGGCGACGTCGTCGAGGTCGAGGCCGAGGGGATCGGCCTGCTGCGCAACACCATCGCCGACGAGGCCTGAACGATGCTGTCCTCCGAAGAGATCTCTGCCGCCGCCCGCAGCCTCGATGATGCCGAGCGGACCCGCCAGCAGACCGGGTTGATGTCGCTGCGCTTTCCGCAGATGACCATGGACGACGCCTATGCGCTCCAGGGCGCCTGGGTCGAGCGCAAGCGCGCCGCCGGCCGCCGCGTCATCGGCTGGAAAATCGGGCTGACCTCGAAGGCCATGCAGTACGCGCTCAATATCGACACGCCCGATTCCGGCGTGCTGCTCGACGACATGCGCTTCGAGGATGGCTGCCGCATCCCGAAGGACCGCTTCATCCAGCCGCGTATCGAGGCCGAGATCGCCTTCGTCATGAAGGCCGGCCTGGCGGGGCCGGACGTCACCGTCTTCGACGTGCTGAACGCGACTGACTATGTCGTGCCGGCGCTCGAAATCCTCGACACCCGCATCCTGCGCGTCGATCCGCAGACCAGACAGGCCCGCACCATCGTCGACACCATCTCCGACAACGCCGCCAATGCCGGCATCGTCACCGGCGGGCGGGCGCTGCGCCCGGACCAGGTCGACCTGCGCTGGGTCGGGGCGATCGTGTCGCGCAATGGCGAGGTCGAGGAGACCGGCCTCGGCGCCGGGGTGCTGAACCATCCGGCGCGCGGCATCGCCTGGCTGGCGAACCGGCTCGCGGCCTATGGCGGGCGGATCGAGGCGGGGCAGATCGTGCTCGCCGGCTCCTTCATCCGCCCGGTCGAGGCCCGGCACGGCGACACCATCATCGGCGATTACGGCCCACTCGGGACGGTGAGCTGCTTCTTCGAGTGAGGCGCCCAGGCGGGCGCCGTTCCGGTCGGGCGCCGGAGGCGCGACCTTCTGTCCCGCCACGGTGCGTGCCAGATAATTAACTTGATAATTAACATGTTACGTGTTGTCTGACCGGCAGCGGGCGCAACGCTACGCGCCCGTCTCACGACAGGCATTGGGGAGGGCTGAATGCTCGGATATCTGCGCAATACAGGGGCACTGGCCGCGGGCTTCCTGATGCTCGCCGCGACGGCGGCCTCTGCCGAAAGCGGGACGACCCAGAAGGCGATCGCGGGACGCGGCGCCCTCAGCTGCGGCGTCTCTAGCGGCGTCCAGACCGGCATGAGCACGCTCGACAGCAATGCCAAATGGTCGGGCTTCGAGGTCGATTTCTGCCGTGCGGTCGCGGCGGCGACCCTTGGCGACGCCGACAAGATCAAGTTCGTGCCGCTCGAGATCAAGACGGCCTTCGCGACGCTGCAATCGGGCGGCATCGACCTGCTCGCCCGCACCGCGACGCACACCTTCATCCGCGACATCGAGCTCAACGTCGAATGGCCGGGCGTCTATCTCTATGACAGCCAGGGCTTCCTGGCGAAGAAGTCGCTGGGGGTGAAGAGCGCCAGGGAACTCGAAGGCGCCTCGATCTGCGTCTCGGCCGGCTCGAACTACGAGCTCAACCTCGCCGACTTCTTCCGCAAGAACAGCATGAAGTTCACGCCCGTCGCCGCGAACACCCGCGACCAGAACGAGAAGAACCTCGCCTCCGGCCGCTGCGACGTCTACGCCAATGTGCTGAGCGCGCTCGCCGGCGCGGTCTCCAAGCTCGGCAAGCCCGATGAGTGGGTCGTGCTGCCGGAGCTGATCTCGATGGAGCCGATCGGCCCGGTGGTGCGCAAGGACGACAGCCGCTTCCGCGACGTCGTCGCCTGGACGCTGAACGCCCTGATCGCCGCCGAGGAGCTCGGCATCACCCAGGCCAATGTCGAGCAGATGAAGGCGAGTTCGACCTCGCCGGAAGTGCAGCGCCTGCTCGGCGTGACCGGTGAATTCGGAGCCAAGCTCGGCCTCGACAACGCCTGGGCCCTCAACGCGATCAAGGCCGTCGGCAATTATGGCGAGATGTTCGAGCGCAATCTCGGCAGCGAGAGCCCGATCAAGCTGGAGCGCGGCCTGAACAACCTCTGGAACAACAAGGGCCTGATGTCCGCGCCGCTGCTGCGCTGACACACGACAGCCGAGGCCGGCATCGATCTGCCGGCCTCCCATTCCCATGAGTTGCCGACGCCAGGACCGATGACCTCTACGCCCGCCGCCATCCTGCCGATCAGACGCCCGCTCTTCGGACGCCGGCGCGTCATGGGCTGGCTCTATCAGGGGCTGCTGGTCGCGGCGCTCGCCGCCCTAGCCTTCGTCGCCGTCGGGAACCTGCAGGACAATCTCGCGGCGCGCGGCCTCAAGCTTGGCTTCGATTTCCTCTGGCGGGAAGCGGGCTTCGAGATCGCCTTCCATCTCATTCCTTATACGGCCAGCGACAATTACTGGCGCGTCTTCCTGATCGGCATCACCAACACCTTGCTGGTCACGGTGCTGGCGATCCTGTTCTCGACCGTGCTCGGCTTCGGCGTCGGCATCGCCCAGCTCTCCGGCAACTGGGCGATGTCCCGGGCGGCGCGGATCTATGTCGAGATCGTGCGCAACCTGCCGCAGCTGCTGCACATCCTGATCCTCTACAATGTCGCCCTGCGAGCGCTGCCGGCTCCGCGCGCCGCCGTGAATCTCGGCGACGCCGTCTATCTCTCCAATCGCGGTATCCTCGTCCCAGCCTTGACCACCGACCGTCCTGGCCTGCTCGCCATTGCGATTTTGGTCGCCGTGATCGCGGCGCTCGCGCTCTTCCGCAGCCTGACTGGTTATGCCGAACGCAGCGGCCGCGGCGTCAATGCCTGGCTGCCATCGCTGGCCGTGCTCCTCCTCGTGCCGGGCCTGGCCGTCGGCCTCAGCGGCGCCCAGCTCGGGGTCTCGCTGCCGCAGCTCAAGGGCTTCAACTTCGCCGGTGGCTGGGTGCTGGTGCCGGAATTGTCGGCGCTGGTGATCGCCATGGCGATCTACAACGCCGCCTTCATCGGCGAACTCGTCCGCGCGAGCATCGAATCCGTCAACACGGGCCAGCGCGAGGCGGCTGCGGCGATTGGCTTCGGCTGGTGGCAGACGCTGCGCTTCGTCGTCATCCCGCAGGCGACCCGCGTGCTGCTGCCGCCGCTGTCGAACCAGTATCTCAACATCCTCAAGGGCTCCTCGCTCGCGGTCGCGATCGGCTATCCCGATCTCGTCGGCGTCTTCACCGGGATCAGCATCAACCAGACCGGGCGGGCCATCGAGATCGTGACCATGACCATGGCGGTCTATCTCGCGATCAGCCTGCTGATCGGCGCGCTGATCAACCTGTTCAACCACATGACCAGGATCGTCGAGCGGTGACGGACGCAGCCACCCTTCCGGCCGGACGCGCCCGGCCTTCATCCAGGGGCACGAACGCTCCGCTCGGCCGCGTGTTGTCCTGGCTGCGCCGGCGCATCTTCGCCTCCTGGCGCGATGCCGTGCTGTCCTTCGCTGTGGCGGCGGTGCTTGGGGGCATCGCTTGGGCGATCGTACCCTGGGCTCTCTTTGACGCGACCTGGTCCGGCGCCAGCCGCGCCGACTGCACCGGCACGGGAGCCTGCTGGGCCTTCGTCACGGCCAAGGCCTCGCAATTCATCTACGGCTTCTATCCGCCGGCGGAGCGCTGGCGGGCCAACATCGCCTTCGCGCTGCTGGTCATCGGCCTTGCCTGGTTGATGGTGCCGCGCCTGCCGGGCAAGCGCCATGCCGCTGTCTTCATGATGGTCGGGTTGCCGCTTGCGACCTTCCTGCTGCTGCATGGCGGCTTCGGCGGCCTGGCGATCGTCCCGAGCGACCAATGGGGCGGGCTGCTGTTGACGCTGATCCTCGCGGTCTCCGGGATCACCTTCTCGCTGCCCTTCGGCGTGCTCTTCGCGCTCGGGCGGAGCAGCCGCATGCCGCTGATCCGCTGGTTCTGCATCGGCTTCATCGAGTTCTGTCGCGGCGTGCCGTTCCTGACCGTGCTGTTCATGGCGATCGTGATGCTGCCCTTCTTCCTGCCCTCGGGCACGAAGCCGGACCCGCTGGCGCTCGCGGTCGTCGGCATCATCTTCTACGAGGCCGCCTATATGGCCGAGGTGGTGCGCGGCGGCCTGCAGGCGCTGCCGAAGGGCCAGTACGAGGCGGCGATGGCGATCGGTTTCGGCTACTGGCGCACCATGCTGCACATCATCCTGCCGCAGGCGGTCCGCAAGGTCGTGCCTGGCGTGGTGAACACCACGATCTCGCTCCTGAAGAACACCACGCTCGTCATGGTGGTCGGGCTGTTCGACCTGCTCAACATCGTCTCGGCCGGCGTCTCGGACCCGCTTTGGGCGGGATCCCAGGCCGAGGGCTACTTCATCGTCGGCCTGGTCTTCTGGCTGATGAGCTTCGGCCTGTCCTGCTACAGCCGCGCCATCGAAGCCGGCTTCGCTCGCGCCGAGCGCTCCTGAACGCACCGGGTCATCACGCCATGGAAAACCCTCTCATCCGGCTCGCCGGCGTCAACAAATGGTACTCGCAGTTCCATGTGCTCAGGGACATCGATCTCGACGTGAAGCCCGGCGAGCGCATCGTCGTCTGCGGGCCCTCGGGCTCGGGAAAATCGACGATGATCCGCTGCATCAACGGCCTCGAAGCCTATGAGCAGGGCGTGATCACCGTCGCGGGCGAGCCTGTCGCGCAGGACGACGACAGGATCGAGGCGATCCGCCAGCGCGTCGGCATGGTCTTCCAGAACTTTAACCTGTTCCCGCATCTGTCGATCCTCGACAATCTGACGCTCGGGCCGATCAAGCTGAAGCGCGCGCCGCGCGCCGCCGCCGAGGCGCACGCCATGGAGCTGCTGGAGCGCGTCCATATCGGGCACCAGGCCCGCAAGTTCCCCAACCAGCTCTCCGGCGGCCAGCAGCAGCGCGTCGCGATCGCCCGCGCGCTGGCGATGGAACCGCAGGTGATGCTGTTCGACGAGCCGACCTCGGCGCTCGACCCGGAAATGGTCAAGGAGGTGCTCGACGTGATGATCGAGCTCGCCGGCACCGGCATGACCATGATCTGCGTCACGCATGAGATGGGCTTCGCCCGCGCCGTGGCCGACCGCGTCGTCTTCATGGCCGATGGCGCCATCGCCGAGATCGGCACGCCCGACAGCTTCTTCTCAGCGCCGCGCACCGAGCGCGCCCGCCAGTTCATCCAGCAGGTCATCCACTGACCGGCATTATGCCAACTCTGCCAAGCCCAGCCTCCCGGAGCTTCCTCCTGTGACGACGTCGCCCACCAGCCCCTATCCCTATCGCCTGCGCCTTCCCGGCCCGATCTCGATTCCCGAGCGCATCCGCCAGGCCACGGCCCGCCCGATCATCAACCATCGTGGCCCCGAGATGCGCGTGGTCCTCGAGGAGATCCAGCGCCTGATCCAGCCATTGTTCGGCACGACGGTGCCGGTGCTGACCTTCGGCGCCTCCGGAACGGGCGTGATGGAGGCGAGCCTCGTCAACGTGCTCGCTCCCGGCGAGAAGGTGCTGGCGCTGGCGCATGGCCAGTTCGGCGACCGCTACGCCCAGATCGCCCGCGCGCTCGGCGCCGAGGTCGACGTCATCGAAAGCGAATGGGGCTGGGCGCCGGATCCGGCGGTGGTCGCGGCCAAGCTGGAGACTGCGAACTACCGTGCGGTGATCACGGTCCACAATGAGAGCTCTACCGGCGCGGTGACCGACCTTGCCGCGATCGGTGCGCTGCTGCGCGATCGCGACACGCTCTTCCTCGTCGATTCCGTGAGCGGGCTTGCCGGCATGGAGTTGCGGCAGGACGAATGGGGCGTCGACATCATCGTCACCGGTTCGCAGAAGGCGTTGATGTGCCCGCCCGGCCTCGGCTTCGCCAGCGTCAGCGACAAGGCGCGCAAGGTGATCGAGCGCGACGATCGCTGCCCGCGCTTCTATCTCGACATGCGCAAGGCACTCGCCACCGTCGACAAGCACGAGACCGCCTTCACCTGCCCGGTCTCGCTGCTGTTCGGCATGCAGGAAGCCCTGAGGGCGATCCATGAGGAGGGGCTGGAGCAGGTCTTCGCGCGCCACAAGCGGCTCTCGGATGCCTTGCGCGCCGGCTGCGTCGCGCTCGGCCTGCCGGCTTTCGGCGATCCCGCAGCGGCTTCGCGCACCGTTGTCGTCGCCTCCGTGCCCGAGCCGCTCACCGGCGGGGCGATCGTCAAGCACATGTACGAGACCTACAACACCGTCATCGCCGGCGCCCGCAACAAGCTGAGTGGCCGGGTCGTCCGGATCGGCACGATGGGGCAGATCAGCGAGGCCGACATCCTGACCGACCTGCACTATCTCGAACTGAGCCTGACGGCCCTCGGCCACAAGGTTCCGTCTCCCGGCTGCGGCGTCACGGCCGCCATCGCCTCCCTGCGCTGAAGACCACGGAAACGCCGCCATGCCTCACATCTGGGTCGAATATTCCAGCAATCTCGAAGCCAGCGTCGATGTCCCCGTCCTGCTCAAGACGGTACAGGATGCGTTCATCGGCGACGGGACGGTGTTCCCCTTCGCCGGAGCCCGCACGCGCGGCGTCCCGGTCGCCAACTACCTGATCGTCGACGGCCATCCCGACAACGCCTTCGTGCATGTGCTGCTGCGCATCGCCAAGGGGCGGTCGGAGGAGGAGAAGAAGGTGGCGGCCGCCCGCGTCTTCGAGGCGGCGAAGGCACTGCTCGCGCCCGTCTCGGCCGCCCGCCCGCTCGGCCTCTCCGTGCAGATGGAAGAGGCCGACGAGGCGCTGAATTTCAAGACCAGCAATTATCGCGAGTATTTGAAGCGGCGCGGCATTCCGGAGAAGGTGGTAGCCTGAGGCAGAAGCGGCGCCGCCGCGATGCCGGGCTCGCGCCGCTTCGGCTCGGGAGTTTCCATGTCTGGACCAATGCAAGGCAAGCCCCGATCGATGCCGCACGACTCCGACACGGCCGCAGCCCGCATCCGCATCCGGCATTTCTCGAAATCGCTGCCGATGTCGCTGCTCAGGGCGCGCGAGGCGGTGATGCGCCATTTCCGGGCGAGCCTTAGGCGCTTCGGCATCACCGAGCAGCAATGGCGCGTGCTGCGGGCGCTGACCTCGGGCGAGAGCTTCGAAGTGACCGAGCTGGCCGAGGCGACCTTCCTGCTGCCACCCAGCCTATCGCGCATCCTGAAAGACCTCGACGAGCGCGGCCTCATCCTGCGCCGGACGTCGAAATCGGACCTGCGGCGCGGCATCGTCTCGATCTCGCCCCAGGGGCTCGCGCTGATCGAGCAGGCGGGCACCGAATCTGAAGTGATCTACCGCGAGATCACCGGGCGCTATGGCAGCGAGCGCCTCGCCGAACTGCAGAGTTTGCTCCGGCAGCTGGAAGAATGCCTGGACGGGCCGGAGATCGCCGGCTGAGCGCCGTTCGCCCGTCGCGCATGGCAGGGTTGCCTGCCACGACGGCCTTCTGCCGCCCGGAGGGTTTGACAACCCCGCCGCTTTTCATGTGACAATCGGACAGGCAAGCCGCTCTGCCCTCTGCAGCGGGATCGCTCGTCGATCGGCCCAACATCCCATCGTGGTGCCTCGTCATGAACATGCGCGCAGCTCCTGCCGAGCTTTCCTCGGCATCGTTCGGAATCGGCCAGCCGGTGCCACGCAAGGAGGACCCGATCCTGGTGCGTGGCGAGGGGCGCTACACCGACGATCTGTCGCTGGAGGGACAGCTCTACGCCGCCTTCGTCCGCAGCCCGCATGCGCATGGCCTGCTCAACGGCATCGACACCTCGGCCGCCAAGGCGATGAAAGGCGTGGTGGCGATCTATACGGCCGCCGATCTGGAAGGGCAGGGCTATGGCCCGCTGCGATGCCAGATCGACTTGCCCAATCGCGACGGGACGCCGATCCGCAAGCCGGTCCGCATGGCGCTGGCGGCCGGCAAGGTCCGCTTCGCCGGCGATCCCGTAGCTGTCGTCGTCGCCCGCACGGCGGTGCAGGCACGGGACGCCGCCGAGGCGGTCGGGCTCGACATCGATATCCTGCCCGCCGTTACCTCTGGGGAGGAGGCGCTCGCCCCCGGCGCGCCGCTTCTCTATGACGAGGTGCCGGGCAATCTCGTCCTCGATTACCAGTCCGGCGATGCGCAGAAGGTCGCCGCCGCCTTCGCCGGGGCGGCCCATGTCGCCCGGCTGCGGATCGTCAACAACCGCGTCGTGGTCAACCCGATCGAGCCGCGCTCGGCGATCGCGAGCTATGATCGCAAGGCCGGCCGCTACACGCTGCACGCGCCGAGCCAGGGCGTCTTCGGCCTGCGCAACAACCTCGCCGCGGCGATGGGCGTCCCGGCTACGAAGATGCGGCTGGTCACCGGCCATGTCGGCGGCTCCTTCGGCATGAAGGCCTCGGTCTTCCCCGAGCATGTCGCGCTGCTGCACGCGGCGCGCCTGCTGAAGAAGCCGGTGAAATGGACCGACCAGCGCTCGGAGAGCTTCGTCGCCGACCATCACGGCCGCGACATGGTGTTCGAGGCTGAGCTCGCGCTCGATGCGCGCGGCCGCTTCCTGGCGACGCGCTTCACCGGCATCGGCAATATGGGCGGTTATCTCTCGCCGGTCGGGCCGATGATGGCGAGCTTGAATATCGGTAAGAACAGCGTCGGCATGTACCGCACGCCGCTGGTCGAGGTTCTCGCGAAATGCGCCGTGACCAATACCCCGCCGATCGGCGCCTATCGCGGTGCCGGGCGGCCCGAGGGCAATTATTTCATGGAGCGGCTGATCGACACCGCCGCCCGCGAGATGGGGATTGACAGCGCCGAGCTCCGGCGGCGCAACCTGGTCAAGCTTGGGCAGCTGCCTTGGACGACGCCGATCGGCACCGTCTATGACAGCGGCGATTTCCCGGCCCTGTTCGCGCAGGCGCTCGAAGCCGCCGATTGGAAGGGCTATGCGGCGCGGCAGCGGCAGAGCCGCAAGGCCGGCAAGCTACGTGGTCGCGGTATCGGCTGCTATCTTGAAGTGACCGCACCGCCGACCAATGAGATGGGCGGCCTGCATTTCGAGCCCGATGGCAGCGTCACCATCGTTACCGGGACGCTCGATTACGGGCAGGGCCACTGGACGCCTTTCGCCCAGATCCTGTCGAGCCAGCTCGGCGTTCCCTTCGACAGTATCCGCCTGTTCCAGGGCGACAGCGACCGCCTGATCGCCGGCGGCGGCACCGGCGGTTCGAAATCGGTGATGGCGAGCGGCTCGGCGATCATCGAGGCGAGCGAACTCGTCATCGAGAAGGGCAAGCTGCTCGCCGCTCACGTCCTGGAGGCCGCCGCTGCCGACATCGAATTCGCGGCCGGCCAGTTCCGGATCGCGGGAACCGACCGCGCCATCGGCATCATGCAGCTCGCCGAGACCCTGCGGACGGGTGCGCCCCTGCCTTCCGACCTGCCCCAGAGCCTCGACGTCGACCATGTCTTCAAGGCGGCGCCCTCGGCCTATCCCAATGGCTGCCACATCGCCGAGGTCGAGATCGACCCTGAGACGGGGCAGGTCGAGATCGCCAGCTACGTCATGGTCAACGATTTCGGCACCGTGGTGAACCCCCTGATCGTCGAGGGGCAATTGCATGGCGGCGTCGTCCAGGGGATCGGCCAGGCGCTCTACGAGATGACCGTCTATGACGAGGCCGGCCAGCTCATGACCGGTTCCTTCATGGACTATGCGATGCCGCGCGCGGCGGACGTGCCGTTCTTCTCCTTCGCCAGCCGGGGCGTCCCGACCGCGACCAACCGGGTCGGCGCCAAGGGCTGCGGCGAGGCTGGCTGCGCGGGCTCGCTGCCCTCGGTGATGAATGCGGTGGTCGATGCGCTCGCGCCGCATGGCGTGCGCCATCTCGACATGCCGGCGACACCCCTCGCGATCTGGAAGAGCATCCACGCGCGGAGCTGAGGCGGCGTCGCCTCAGCTCATATTGTCGCGCAGGAAGATCTCGATGCGGATGCGTTCCTGGTCGAGCAGGATCGGCTCGCCGGTGACCTCCGCCATCATCAGGCGCGCGGCCGAGCGCGCCTCGTGGCCGGGGTCCTGGTTGATCACGGCCGCGACAGTGCCCGACAAAAGGCCGCGCCGCGTCGCCTCGGTCAGCTCATGCGCGATGAAGACGAGCGGCCGGCCGGCGGTTTCCAGCGCCGCGACGATGCCTTCGTTGCCGGCGCCGATATTGTAGAGCCCGATCAGGTCAGGATGCGACGCGAGGAGATCGGCCACCGCCGCCTTGTTGCGCTCGCTCTGGTCGCGCCCCTCCAGCACCGGCAGCAGGTTGAGGCCGGGATAGTCGCCGGAGAGCACCTGCTGGAAGCCGTAGAGCCGCTCGACATGGTCGCGTAGCGACATCGAGCCGAGGATGACGCCGACCTTGCCGCTGCGGCCGCCGAGGAAACGGCCCATCAGCGAGGCGCTGGTGCGCCCCGCCGCCGGATTGTCGATGCCGACATAATGGGCGCGGCGGGAGGTCGGAGCGTCCGAGACCAGCGTCACCACGGCAACGCCGCGCGCGACGAGGTCGTCGATAGCGGCGCGGACCTTGGGATGGTCGAGCGCCACCGTGGCGACGCCATGGAAATGGTCGGCCAGGCCGGCAAGCCCGCTCGCCAGCGCCTCGGAATCAAAGACGTCGAGCTGCAGGATGTCGACGAAGGCGTTCTGCGGTTCGAGCCAATCCGAGATCCGGCGCACCTGCTGCATCAGCCCGGCCATGAAGGCGTTGGTGCTGGAGGGCAGGATGAAGGCGAAGCGGAAGGACTGGCCGCGCGCCAGCCGGGCCGCGGCCGGGTTGGCCCGGTAGTCGAGCTTGGCGATCGCGCGCCTGACGCTTTCGACGGTCTTGGCCCGGACCCCGTCGCGCTGGTTCACGACCCGGTCGGCCGTAGCGAGCGAGACCCCGGCCTCGCGCGCCACGTCTTCCAGCGTCGCTCTCCTGATCTGGATCCGGCTTCGATCCACCGCGTCCTCCACGACCTCTCCTCGCATCTGCGCTACGGGGTCGGCTTCCAGCCTTACCGGCAGCGCAGGCCTTGCATTTCCGGGGGGCTCAAGTCCAGCCGTTCAGGCGAACCCGGCCACCAGGTATCAGCGTGCGGCCCAAAGCAGCCCGCGCGTCATGATCGTGCGGATCTCGGGCACGTCGAGCTCATAGGCGCGGTGGCCGAGTGAGGAATAGAACACCCGCCCCTTGCCGTAACGCTTGCGCCAGACCACCGGCATCACCACCCCGTCGATCCAGGGCGCGTGCTCGCCGGTGAAGGTCGTGGTCGCCAGCACCTCATTGGCCGGGTCGACATGCATGTAATACTGCTCCGAGCGGTGCTCGAAGCTGGCGATGCCCTGCATCAGCGGATCATCGGGCCGTGTGATGTCGACGGTGTAGTCGATGATGCCGCCGGGGTGGGCCACCCACTGGCCGCCACACATGAACTGGTAGTCGACCGCGTCGCGGAAGGCGTCGCCCATGCCGCCATGATGGCCGGCGAGGCCGACGCCGCCGGCAATCGCCTCGCACAGGGCAGCGGCCTCCGGCTTCTCGATCTTCGACATCGTGTAGATCGGCACGATCAGCGAGTAGTCGCGGATCGCAGGATCGAGGAAGACGGAGGTCGCGGTCTCGACGCGCACGTCGAAACCCTCCGCCTTCAGCCAGCCCCGGATCATCGAGCTGCAGAGGTCGGGGTCATGGCCGCTCCAGCCGCCCCAGACGATCAGCGCAGTCCTTGTCATGTCGATCCCCATTCAATCCAGAGTGCCGGTGGGCAGGCCAGGCGGCAGCATGGCCGGTCGCTCGACCGTGGTTGCAAGCGTGACGCGCCGTCCTTCGTCGGAGGCGGTCTGGAAGGCTTCCATCGCTTCGAGCACATGCAGCGCGAGCGCACCGCTGGCCCGGTGCGGCCGGCCGGAGATCAGGCCCGCCGCCATGTCGGCGACCCCGATCGAGCGGAATTCGCCCTCGCTGTTGCCGTGGCTGAGCGCTTGCGCCTCCCAGTCCCCGCCGGCCTTGGCGACCAGGACCTCGCCGCCGAAGCGGTTCGGATCGGGCACGGACAGGCTGCCCTCCGAGCCGTAGATCTCGATCGGGCTGTGGCGGTGCTTGGGCACGTCGAAGCTCATCGTGATCGAGACGACCGCGCCGGAGACGAATTCGAGCACGCCGGTGACATGGGTCGCGACCTCGACCGGGATCAGCGTGCCGTTCATCGGCTGGCTGGTGACGAGGCGCTCGGCCTTGGGCCGCGTCGCGAAACCGACGACGGAGGCGATCGGCCCCAGCAGGTTGACGAGGTCGGTGATGTAGTAGGGGCCCATGTCGAGCATCGGGCCGCCGCCACGCAGATAGTAGAAGCCCGGCGCCGGGTGCCAGCGCTCATGGCCGGGGCAGCCGAAGAAGGCGTTGCCGGCGACGGCCTTGCCGATGGCGCCGTCGTCGATGAGCTTGCGGGCGGTCTGGTGGCCGCCGCCGAGGAAGGTATCGGGTGCCGAGCCGACACGCAGGCCCTTTTCCTGCGCGAGGTCCATCACCTTGCGGGCTTCGGCGACGTTGACGCCGAGCGGCTTCTCGGAATGGACGTGCTTGCCGGCTCGCAGCGCCGCGAGGCTGACATCGGTATGGGCCAGCGGCACGGTCAGGTTGACGATGATCTCAACATCGTCGCGCTTGAGGAGCTGGTCGACCCGCATCGCCGGCACGCCGAACTCGGCGCCGCGCGCTTCTGCTGGGGCGGTGCGCATGTCGGCGACGGCACGCAGCTCGATGGTCGAGAACTGCTGCATCGCCGTCATGTATTTCGTCGAGATGTTGCCGCATCCGATGATGCCGACGCCGATCTTTCGCATGGAACGCTCCTTGATAGCCGGATGCTCAGCCCTTCACCGCGCCGGCGGTCAGGCCGGCGACGATGTGCTTCTGGGCGAAGAGGAAGAGGATGATGGTGGGCAGGATGGTGAGGGTGATGAAGGCGAGGATCAGGTGCCACTCGGTCGAGTATTCGCCCTGGTAGACCATGATGCCGAGCGGCCAAGGATAGAGGCGGTCGCTATTCAGCATCACCAGCGGGATCAGATAGGCGTTCCAGCTGTGCACGAAGGTGATGGTGCCGACCGTTGCCAGGATCGGCCGCGACAGCGGCAAGGTCACGTAGCGGAAGAATTTCGGATAGGAGCAGCCGTCGACGAGCGCGGCCTCCAAGAGCTCGGTCGGCAGATCCTTGAAGAAGCGCCGCAGCAGGAGGATGCTCATCGCCAGCGCGAAGGCGACCTGGGGCAGGACGACGCCGAGATGGCTGTCGAGCAGGCCGAGATCACGGACCTTGATGAATATCGGCAGGATCGCGGTGGCGGCCGGGAAGAGCAGGCCCATCGTCAGATAGTTCAGCAGCATGTCGCGGCCGAAGAAGTGCAGATGGGCGAAGACGAAGGCGGCCATGGAGGCGCAGATCAGCGTCAGCACCACGGTCAGCGTGGCGATGACGAAGGAGTTGCTGAGCAGCTGCCAATAGCGCTTCGAGAGCAGGATATCGGCGTAGTTGCTCCACTCCCAGACGCTGGGCAGGCCGAACGGGTTGACGCGCAGTTCGCCGAGCGACTTGAAGCCGCCGAGGACCGTCGCGACCAGCGGCGTCATCACGAACAGGACGACGGCGAGGAGATAGAGCGCCTTGCCGACCGCGGCGGGGCTGAAACCGTCGTCGCTGAAGGCGGCGGTGGAGGTCGGCTCACTCATCACGCATGATCCAACGCTTGTAGGTGAAGGCGAACACCACGCAGATCAGGAACAGGATGACGCCGACGGCGCTGCCGAAGCCGACGCGCATGCGCGTGATCCCGAAGGTGTAGAGAAAGCTCACCATGGTGTGGGAGGAGTCCGACGGCCCGCCGCGCGTCAGCGGCATCACCAAGTCGAAGAGCTGCAGCGAGCCGACGATGGCGAAGAAGACCGAGAGGCGGATGGTCGGCGCCAGAGAGGGGATGACGACATAGCGCAGGCTCTGCCAGCGGCTGGCGCCGTCGATCCTGGCCGCCTCCAGCATGGAGCGGTCGATGGTCTGCAGCGCCGCGATGAACAGCATCATGTGGAAGCCGAAATACTTCCACACCACGACGATGAGGATGGCGGCGAAGGCGGTCTGCGGGCTGGCTAGGAGATGCGGCGCCTCTGCCCCGAAGCCCTTGTAGATCGCCGCCAGCAGGCCGTAATCGCCATCATAGACGAAGCTGAAGATCAGGCCGGTGGCGATCTCCGCCAGGATATAGGGCAGGAAGAACACCATCCGCAGCGCCACCGCGCCGCGGAAGCGGTCGGCCAGGATGATCGCGAGCGAGAGCGCCAGCGGCAGCTGGATCACCAGCGAGACGACGATGATCAGCAGGTTGTTCTTGAAGGCGGTGCCGAAGGCGCGGTTGTCGAAGACGAAGCGGTAGTTGTCGAGGCCGATCCAGTTGGTCGGCCTGCCGAAGCCGTTCCAGTTGAAGCCGGAATACCAGGCGGCCTCGCCGACCGGCAGCACCACGAACAGCGTGAACAGCAGCAGCGCCGGCGGCAGGAAGAGCAGGATGGTCGAGAGCTTGCCGATATCGGCACCTCTGCGCCCGGCGTAGGCAGCCATGATCACCTCGCGCGATGATGAGCGGGCAGGAGGGGGCGGCCGGCGGGACGTGCCCGCCGCTCGATGCTTGGGTCGGCTGGGGATGCGTGTCGCGCCCCCGGCTCGTCGCTTCTCGTCAGTTGCCCTGGCGGAAGGCGTCCTGGATCGCCTTGGCCGCCTGTTTCGGCGTCATGGTGCCGGCGGCGATCTCGGTGGTCGCGTCGTTGACGACGCGACCGACGGAGGGCCCGAGATCCTGGTCGTAGAAGTTCTGGTGATAGCTGGAGTTGGCGATGTTCTGGGCGATGTTGCGCATGAAGGCGCTGCCGAGCCCGGCCTCCGCGCCCTTGTAGACCGGCACGACGAAGTTGCCGGCAGCGAGGCGCTTCTGCGGTTCGGCGCTGACGAAGTATTTCAGGAAGGCGACCGCTTCCTTCGGTGCGCCCTTGGTGACGAGCCAGCCATTGATGCCGCCCAGCGTGTCGCTCGGCAGGCCCTTGCCGCCGGGGACGGTCGGGAAGTTGATCCAGGCGAGCTTGTCGTCGGGCACGCCGGTCTTGTCGACCGCGAAGACCTTCTGGGTGTGGTAGAAGCTGGAGATGGCGAGCAGCATCGCCGCCTTGCCGTCGCCGAAATGGCCGATCGCCTGCTGGCTCTTGAAGCCGAGGAAGCCGTTCTGGAAGGGCTGGAGATCGACGAGCTGCTTGAAGAGCTCGCCCGACTTCTGGAAGGTCTCGCCCTCGAAGCCGCCATCCTGCCCCTTCAGCGCCGCCTGCATCGCCGCCTTGCCGCCGAGGCGCACGGCCAGATTGGTCCAGTAGAAGTGGACCGGCCATTTGTCGGCGCCCCCGACCGCGAGTGGCGTGACGCCGGCGGCCTTGAGCTTCTTCACCGCGTCGAGCAGGTCGTCATAGGTCGCGATCTTGCCGGCATCGATGCCGGCCTTCGCCAGCAGGTCCTTGTTGGCCATGAAGCCGACCTGCGAGACGCCATAGGGCACGCCGTAGATCTTGCCGTCGACCGTGAAGGCGTCGACCGCGCTCGCGGAGAGATTGTCCTTGTAGCCCTGCATGGCCGCGGTGATGTCCTCGAGGACGCCGGCCTCGACCTGCGACTTCAGCACGCCTCCAGCCCAGCTGAAGATGATGTGCGGCCGGTCCCTGGATTGCAGCAGCGTCGGTGCCTTGGCCTTGTAGGCCTCGTTCTCGAGATACTGCATCTCGACCTTCACGCCGGGATTCTTCGCCTCGAACTCGCGCGCGACCTCGTCCCAGATCTTCACCACGACCGGGTTGGCCTCGATGTGCAGCCATTTGACCGTGGTCTGGGCGACGGCCGCGCCTGCGCTGAAGGCGAGGGCAACGGCGCCGACAAACAGGCCTTTGAAACGAGCCATGAGGGTCCTCCCGGGTTTCGGCCGCTGACGGGCCGTTGACGGCTCGAACCGTAACCTCAGAATTTGAGGTGCGCAACTCAAATTCTGATGCTAGTCAAATCCGGACGCCGTAGCTTATGCGTGGCGATGACGAGGGAGGCGGTCTTGGCGGGTGCGATTTATCCGGATCTCGAGGGCAAGGTAGCGCTGGTCACGGGCGGTGGCTCGGGGATCGGCGAGGCGATCGTGCGTGCCTTTGTCCGGCAAGGCGCGAAGGTCGGCTTCATCGACCTGAAGGAGGCGGAGTCCCACGCCATCGCGGCCGAGCTCGCCGCCGGCGGGGGAAACGTGCATTTCGAGCGCGCCGACCTGACCGACATCACGGCGCTGCGCCAGGCGATCGCCGCGATCCGCGCGGCGCTCGGACCGGTCGACATCCTCATCAACAACGCCGCGCACGACCAGCGCCATGATGCGCTCGAAGTCACACCCGAATTCTGGGACGAACGCATGGCGGTGAACCTGAAGCACCAGTTCTTTGCCGCGCAGGCGGTGCTGCCCGACATGATCGCGCGGAAGGGCGGCGCGATCGTCAATTTCGGCTCAACCTCCTGGATGATCGGCCAGGGCGGCATGCCGGCTTATACGGCGGCGAAATCGGCCGTGCTCGGGCTGACGCGCTCGCTGGCGCGCGATTTCGGCGAGCACAATATCCGCGTCAACGCGATCGCGCCGGGCTGGATCATGACGCAACGCCAGATCGATCTGTGGCTGACGCCGGAGAGCGAGGCCGAGCTGATGCGCCGCCAATGCCTGAAGCGCCGGCTGGTGCCCGAGGACATCGCCCGCGCGACCCTGTTCTTCGCCTCGGAGGAAGCAGGCGCCTGCACCAACCAGCATTATGTCGTCGACGGCGGCTGGGTCTGACGCCTGCGCCACCCGCGACAAAGCGGTCGGCCCGGCCTGCCTTGAAAGAGGGCGGGTCGCCGTCCAATATCCTTACCTTGGCGGCTGGCCGCCCTGACAACACGAGACCGGGTGAGGAAACGGCATGTCGGATGCCCTGCGCATCGCGCACGGAGCTTTCGGCCGGGTGGCGCTGCTCGACATGGATCGCAGCCTCGTCCGGCACGCGCACCCGCATTGCCATGTCCTGCTCAAGGTCGACGGCGACGACACGCAGTTTCTGGTCGGGGACCATGTCGCCCCGCTGACCGACGATCTCGCAGTGCTGGTCAATGCTTGGGAGACGCATGCCTATGTCCACGATCCCTCGCGCAAGAACGCTCTGATCCTGGCGCTCTATATCGAACCGGACTGGCTGCGCAGCTTCCGGCCGAACTGGGCGGCGAGCGGCTCGCCCGGATTCTTCGAGCACTCGGCCGGCGAAGTCAGCGCCCATATCCGCCAGACCGCGCTCGATCTCGCCGCCGAGATGGTGCACGAACCCGGCGCCAGTCGTCGGCAGGAGGAGCTGCTCTCGGAACTGATGATCGCGGTGATCGAGCGCTTCACGCCCTGGCGCTCGATCGGTGCCTCCTTGCGCGAGATCGCGCGTTCGAGCGCGGTCGACTTCCGGGTGCGCCGGGCGATTTCGCTGATGCGCTCCGACCCGGCCGCGCCGCTCTCGATCGAGCGGCTGGCGAGCGAGGCCGGCCTGTCACGGGCGCATTTCTTCCGGATGTTCGAGACTTCGACCGGCGTGACGCCGCATGTCTTCCTCAATGTGCTGAAGGTCGAGCTTGCGGTCGGCGCCGTCGTCGATGGCGACGAGAGCTTCAGCGCGATCGGCGACCGGCTCGGCTTCAGCGCGCCCGCCCACTTCACCCGCTTCTTCCGCGACCATTGCTCGGTGGCGCCGAGCGAGTTCCGCAACGTGGCGCGCCTCGGCCGATAGTGGTCTGATCGGGCCGATCCTTCGAATTTGAGACTATTCGGTAAGTCGCGAGACTGGGCGGGATCGAACCCAGCCGGCTGATGACCGAACCTTCCCATGAGGCGCCTCCGTAAGAGCGCCTCATGGGAGCCGAACGCTGGTGAAGGCTGAAACCATTTCGTGGACGGGTCAGTCCGTGGAGCGCGTCGAGGACGCCGCCCTGCTGACCGGTCGCGGGCGCTTTATCGATGATCTCGGCACCAGGCCGGGCACGCTGCACGCCGCGATCCTGCGCTCGCCGCACGCCCATGCCGACATCCTCTCGATCGAGATCGCAGCCGCCGCCACGCTGCCGGGCGTGGTGGCGATCGTCACCGGCCGCGACCTTGCCAAGCTGACCACGCCGATGGTCGCCGGGCTGAAGATCGCCGCCGAGAACTGGCCGATGGCCGTCGAGCGCGTGCGTTATGTCGGCGAACCGGTCGCGATCGCGGTGGCTGAGAACCGCTATCTCGCCGAGGATGCGCTCGACGCGATCGAGGTAACCTACCGGCCGCTGAAGGCGGTCGTCGATCCCGTCGCCAGCATGAGCGAGAGCGCGCCCGTCCTGCACGAGAAGGCCGGCGCGAACCTCGTCAGCGACCGGCGCTTCCGCTATGGCGAGCCTGCAGCGGCCTTCACTGCTGCCGCCCGCATTGTCTCGGTCAGCATCGCCTATCCGCGCAATACCGGCTCGCCGATGGAGACCTTCGGCGTCGTCGCCGAGTACGATCCGCATGAGGACGTCTACGACATCCTCGCCAATTTCCAGGGCCCGTTCAGCATCCACACCGTGCTGGCGCGCGCGCTGAAGGTGCCCGGCAATCGCCTGCGTTTACGGATGCCGCCAGACTCCGGCGGCAGCTTCGGCGTCAAGCAGGGCGTCGCGCCCTATGCCGTCCTGATCGGGGTCGCCGCGCGGATCGCCGGGCGGCCGGTGAAATGGATCGAGGACCGGCTCGAGCATCTCGGTGCGGCGGTGGCGGCGACCAACCGCGTCACCACGCTCAAGGCGGCCGTCTCCAGCGAGGGGCGGATCAGCGCGCTCGACTGGGACCAGATCGAGGATTGCGGCGCCTATCCGCGCGCCCCGGAGCCCGCGACGCTCTACCGGATGCACGGCAACATGACCGGCGCCTACGACATTCGGCATGTCGCGATGCGCAACCGCGTCGTCCTGACCAACAAGGCGCCGACCGGGCTGGTGCGTGGCTTCGGCGGCCCGCAGGTCTATTTCGCGCTGGAGCGGCTGATGCAGCGCATCGCCGTCGAATTGCGGCTCGATCCGCTCGACGTCATCCGCCGGAACCTGATCCCGGCCGGCGCCTTTCCCTATCGCACCGCGACCGGCGCGCTCTACGATTCCGGCAACTACCAGACGGCGGTCGAGCAGGCCGTTGCCGGCCGCCTCGCCGAGCTCGAACAGCGCCGCGACGCAGCGCGCGCCGCCGGCAGGCGCTACGGCATCGGCTTTGCCGCGGTGGTCGAGCCCAGCGTCTCCAATATGGGCTACATCACCACCGTGCTGACCGCCGAGGAGCGGCGCAAGGCCGGCCCGAAGAACGGCGCGCAGGCGACGGCGACTGTCTCGATCGATCCGGTCGGCTCGGTCAGCGTCCATGTCGCCTCGACGCCGCAGGGCCAGGGCCATCGCACAGTGCTGGCGCAGGTCGTCGCCGACATCTTCGGCCTGCCGCATCGCGACATCAGGGTCGTCGCCGATCTCGACACCGGCAAGGACGCCTGGTCGATCGCCTCCGGCAACTATTCCAGCCGCTTTGCCGCGGCGGTGGCCGGCGCCGCCCATCTCGCCGCGACCCGCCTGCGCGACAAGCTCGCCTTGATCGCTGCGGACCAGCTCAAGGCCGAGCCCGGGCAGATCGGCTTTGCCGGCGGCGCGGTCTTCGCCAAGGGAAATCCGGACAAGACCATCCCGTTCGGCCGGATCGCGGCGCTCTGCCATTGGTCGCCGGCGCTGTTGCCCGATGGCGTCGACCAGACGATCCGCGAGACCGCCTTCTGGACGCCGCCGCAGCTCACTGCGCCGAGCGAGGGCGACGAGATCAACTCCTCGCTCTGCCATGGCTTCATCTTCGACATGGCCGGCGTCGAGGTCGATCCGAGCAGCGGCAAGGTCCGGATCGACCGCTACGTCACCATGCATGATTGCGGCACCGTGCTGCATCCCGGCATGGTCGAGGGCCAGATCCGCGGAGGCTTCGCCCAGGCTCTCGGCGCGACCTTCTACGAGGAGCTCGCCTATGCCGAGGACGGCGCCTTCCTGACCGGCACCTTCGCCGACTACCTGCTGCCGACCGCGACCGAGACGCCGGATATCGAGATCCTGCACATCGAGACGCCCTCGCCCTTCACGCCGCTCGGCACCAAGGGTGTCGGCGAGGGCAATTGCATGTCGACGCCGGCCTGCCTGGCAAATGCGGTCGCTGATGCGCTCGGGGTCTCCGACATCGCCCTGCCGCTGACACCCGCCAGGCTTGCGGCACTCGCCGCCGAACCCGAACCGACCCGGCCGGCGACGAGCCGCGCCGCAGCGCCTGCCGCCAGGCCGGGCGACCGCAGCCTGCGCGGCGAAGGCGAGGCCAGGGTTCGCGCCGCGCCCGAGGCGATCTGGGCGATGCTGCTCGACGTCGACACGCTGGCCTCGATCATTCCCGGCTGCCATGGCGTGCAGAAGCTCTCCGAGACGCATTTCAAGGCCGACGTCACCCTCGGTGTCGGCCCGGTGAAGGGACGCTACAAGGCCGAAATCAGGCTCGAAGACCTCGATGAGCCCCAGGCCGCGACATTGACCGGCTCGCTCTCCGGTGCGCTCGGCACCGGTGGCGGCTTCGGCCGCGTGACGCTGACGCCGGACGGCAAAGGTGGCACCGTGATCGCCTATGCCTATGAGGCAGCGGTCGGCGGCAAGGTCGCGGCGATCGGCGGGCGCCTGCTCGACGGTGCGGCCAAGGCGATCATCGGCCAGTTCTTCGCGGCGCTGGCGCGCAAGGCGTCGCCGGGCAGACCCGGCCTGCTCGCCCGCCTGTTCGGGAGGCGCGCATGAAGCCCGCGCCCTTCGACTATCTGCGCGCCGGCAGCCTCGACGAGGCGCTGGCGGCGCTCGCCGAGCATGGCTCCGAGGCGCGCATCATCGCCGGCGGCCAGTCGCTATTGCCGATGCTGAACATGCGCCTCGCCAAGCCCGCTCTGCTCGTCGACATCATGGGCGTCGCCGGGCTCGGTGAGGTCCGGCGCGAGGGCGGGATGATCGTGGTGCCGGGCGGCGTTCGGCAGGCGGCGCTGTTGCAGCGGCCCGGCTTGGCGAGCGAACAGCCGCTGCTGGCTGCCGCCTTGCCTTGGCTCGGTCACTACCAGACCCGGGCGCGCGGAACGGTCTGCGGCTCGGCCGCGCATGCCGATCCCAGCGCCGAAATCCCGCTCTGCCTGGTCGCGCTCGATGGTGAGATCCGCCTGCGCTCGCGCCGCAAGCGCCGGGTGCTCAAGGCGGCCGACTTCTTCTCCGGCATGATGGTGACGCAGAAGGCCGATGACGAGCTGATCGAGGCCGTGGCCTTTCCGGCTGCCCGGCCCGGCACCAGCTATGCCTTCGAGGAGGTGGCGCGCCGGCATGGCGACTTCGCCATCGTCGGCTGTGCGGCGATGGTCGAGGCCGGGCAGATTCATCTCGCGGTCGCCGGTGTCGCCGACAAGCCTGAGCGCCGGAGCTGGCCGCGCCTGGAGGGTTCCGCGCTCGACGACGCGCTCAACGCCTTCGCCTGGGAGCTCGACGCCCGCGAGGACCTGCACGCCAGCGCCAGGCTGCGCCGCGACCTCGTCCGCACGCTCGGCCGCCGCACGATCGAGGAGGCCGGCAGATGCCTCGCCTGAGCGCCGCCACCCGCCACCGCGTCGGCTTCACGCTGAACGGCAAGCCCGTCGCGGTCGAGGCCGAGCCACGCCTGCTCGCGACCGACGCGCTGCGTTACGGCCTCGGCGCGACCGGCACCCATGTCGGCTGCGAGCACGGCGTCTGCGGCGCCTGCACCATCCTGATCGACGGGGCGCCGGCCCGCGCCTGCCTGACGCTCGCCGTCCAGCTCGAAGGCCGGGAGGTTACCACGGTCGAGGGCTTGGCGCCGGCGCAGGATCGCCTTTCGGTGCTGCAGGCCGCCTTCCGGCGTCACCACGCATTGCAGTGCGGCTTCTGCACCGCCGGCATCCTGATTTCGCTCGACGCCTTCCTGCGCGAGCAGCCGGAGCCGAGTGAGCGGGAGCTGCGCGAGGTTGTCGGCGGGCATCTCTGCCGCTGCACCGGCTACACCCCGATCATCGCCGCCGCGCGCGAGGCCGCTGCCCTGCTGCGCCAGGCATCTCAGTCCACCGCCGCGGAAACCCTCGATGTTTGACCTCGGGACCAGCTTCACCGCCAGCGTGGCCCGCACTCCCGACGCACTCGCCATCGTCGATGGCGAGGTCCGCCTGAGCTATGCGCAATGGCTGGCGCGGATCTCCTCGCTCGTCGCCGCCTTCGACGGCATCGGGCTCAAGCCCGGCGACCATTTCGTCACCATCATGCAGAACCGCTGGGAAGCGGCGAGCCTGCACTGGGCCTGCCAGTTCGCCGGGCTGATCATGACGCCGATCAACTGGCGGGCGAAGCCGGACGAGATCGATTTCGTGCTGGAGAATGCCGGCGCCAGGGCGATCGCCTTCGAGGCCGTCTCCGCCGCCGCCATGGCCGAGAGCGCGCTCGCCGCAAACCTGCCGCGGATCGCGGTCGGCAGCGATGCCGGCCCTGCAGACTTCAGCTTCGGCGAGATGATCGCCAAGGAGGCGCCGACCGCGACGCCTCGCGCTTCGGCCGAAGACTGGTCGCTGATGCTCTACACCTCCGGCACCACGGCCAAGCCGAAGGGTGTGCCGCGGCGGCACCGGGCCGAGCGCATGGCCGCGCTCGCCCATGTCGCGCAGAACCTCTACGGCAGCGGCGAATGCACGCTCGGCGTGATGCCGTTCTATCACACGATGGGAGTGCGCTCGCTGCTGGCGATGTCGCTGATCGGCGGCACGTTCGTCTGCCTGCCGCGCTTCGATGCGGCACGGGCGCTGGAGCTGATCGAGGCCGAGCGCGTCAGCAATCTCTATCTCGTGCCGACGCTCTACCACGACGTTGTTCACCACCAGCGCTTTGCCGGGAGCGACGTCTCCTCGGTTCGCAAGCTCGGCTTCGCCGGTGCGCCGATGACCGACGGGCTGCTCGGTAAACTGACCGAGGCGTTCAAGCCCGAGCTGTTCGTCAATCATTACGGCTCGTCGGAGATCTATACCTTCACCATCGACCAGAACGCCGCGGCGAAGCCGGGCTGCGCCGGCAAGGCCGGGCTCAACCAGCTCATCCGCGTGGTCCGGCTTGGCGCGGCTTCGGCTGCTGAGCTGGCCCGACCCGGCGAGGAGGGCGAGATCGTCGCGCTCGCCGCCAGCGACGAGGCCTTCGAGGGTTATTGGCGCCGGCCGGAGGCCGACGCCAAGTCGCTGCGCGACGGTTGGTACTTCACCGGCGACACCGGTTATTTCGACGAGGACGGCGATCTCTTTGTCACCGGCCGCGTCGACGACATGATCATCACCGGCGGCGAGAACGTCTCGCCGGTCGACATCGAGAGCTGTCTGTCGCTGCACCCGGCCGTGTCGGAAGTCGCCGTGGTCGGCCTGCCGGACGAGCGCTGGGGCAAGATCGTCGTCGCCTTCGTACAGCGTGCCTCGGCTGTGACGGCCGAGGCACTCGACCGGCACTGCAAGATCTCCGGCCTCGCCAATTTCAAGCGCCCGCGCCGCTACGAGTTCGTCAAGGCGATCCCGAAATCGCCGGTCGGCAAGCTGCTGCGCCGCCAGCTCGTTGCCGGCGACTACGAGCCCGAGCGACCCGATCTCGCCGCCGAATGATCCCAACCCTGCAATCGAGAGCTACAGCCATGAACGCAGTCACCCCGATCCACGCCAGCCTCACCGGTCTCGACGGTTTCCGCGTCGAGATCGATCCCGCCCGCGAACGCGCCGACATCATCCTCGACCGGCCGCCGATGAACACGGTGGCGATGGCCCAGCGCGATCAGCTGCGCAAGGTGTTCGAGGCGCTCGACGAAGACGATCGCGTGCGCATCATCGTGCTGCGCGCGGTGGGCGAGCACTTCTCCTCCGGCGGCTATATCAAGGGCTTCCTGGAGGCTTCGCCGGAGCATGTCTCCAAGCTCGCCTGGAACATCGCCGCCCCGGCGCGCTGCTCCAAGCCGGTGATCGTCGCCAACCGCGGCTACACCTTCGGCGTCGGCTTCGAGATCTCGCTCGCCTGCGATTTCCGCATCGTCTCGGAGACCTGCCAATACGCCCTGCCGGAGCAGAAGCTCGGGCAGATCCCCGGCTCGGGCGGCTCGGCCCGCCTGCAGAAGATCGTCGGCATCACCCGGACCAAGGACATCGTGATGCGCTCCAAGCGTATCTCGGGCAAGCAGGCGCTCGACTGGGGCATCGCCACCGAATGCGTGCCGGATGGCGAGCTCGAGGCTGCGACCGACCGGCTCGTCGACGAATTGCGCTCCTTCTCGCCGATCGCCCAGCGCACCGCCAAGAAGCTGCTCAACGATACCGAGGATTCGACGCTGGCGATCGCGATCGAGCTGGAAGGGCATTGCTACAGCCGCCTGCGCCAGTCCGACGATTTCCGCGAGGGCGTCGAGGCCTTCCACGCCAAGCGCGCACCGAAGTTCACCGGCCGCTGAGCCGGCAAATGACCTGCGCGGGCGTGGCTCGCGCAGGTCCACTGAACCGACATCGCAGAACAACAACCAGAACCGAGGGAACGACCATGAAGACGACCGGATATCTCGCAGCCGTCGCCGGGCTGCTCGCTGCAACGGCGCTCACCGGCGGTGCGCTCGCCCAGAGCGGCCCGATCAAGATCGGCGTCGTCACGCCGCTGTCGGGCACCTATACCCCGATCGGCCAGCAGGTCCGCTGGGGCCTGGAGCTCGCCGCCAAGGAGATCAATGCCGCAGGCGGCATCGCCGGCCGCCAGGTCAGCCTGGTCTTCGAGGACGAGGAGGCCAACCCCGCCGTCGCCGTGCAGAAGGCCGAGAAGCTGTTCCAGGTCGAGAAGGTCGACTTCCTCACCGGCACGGTCAATTCCGGCTCGACGCTCGCCGTCGCGCAACTGGCCGAGCGCAATGCCAAGCTCGCGGCGACGACCGTCTCCTTCGCCGACTCGATCACCACCGACAAATGCTCGCCGAACATGTTCCGCGTCAACGCGCGCGCCGAGCAGCAATCGGTCGCGCTCGCCGCCTGGCTCGCCAAGGAGAAGCCGAAGGCCAAGGTCTATTATCTCGGCCCCGACTATGAGATGGGCCGCTCGACCGTCGCCGCTTTCAAGAGCAGCGCCGAGAAATCGGGCGCGCCGACCGGCGGCGAGGTGTTCGCGCCGCTCGATTCCAAGGACTACACCCAGTATTTCGGCCAGATCCGCGCTTCGCGGCCGCAGGTGCTCTATACCTCAGTCGCCGGCAACGACACGGTCAGGCTGCTGACCCAGCTGCAGGATTTCGGCCTGCTCACCAACCTGCAGGTCGTCGGCGCCTCCGGCACCGTGACCTCGCAGAACATCGGTGCGATCGGCCAGGCGGCCGAGGGCTTCGCCACAGGCGTCGGCTATTCCCCGCAGATCGACACGCCCGAGAACAAGGCCTTCGTCACGGCCTTCCGTGCGGCGAACAAGGCCGATCCCGACCTTTACGGCGCCGACAGCTACGGCCTGCTCTTCGCTTACAAGGCGGCCGTCGAGAAGGCGGGCTCGACCGAGACCGACAAGGTGCGCGACGCCTTGCGCGGCTTGAGCTGGCAGACGCCGCAGGGCGCCAAGACCATCCGCACCGGCGACCACCAGGCGATGCAGCCGATGTATGTGGTGCGCGTCGCTAAGGGCAAGTTCGACATCATCGACAAGGTCGATGCCGACAAGGCGATCGGCCCCGACGCCTGCACCCGGTTCTGAGGGAACTCGCGAACCTCGACCTGTCCTCTCCCCCCTTGTGGGGGAGAGCTAGAGAGGGGGTAGTCAGCCGTGAGGCTGCGGAGACCGGGCGCTCTCGACGCCGGTCAGGCGCAACCTTCAAGGCCACCACCCTCGATATCCCCTCCCCAACCCTCCCCCACAAGGGGGGAGGGAGTGCGCTCTCACCGCGGAAAACCGCTCATGAATGCCCTCGACTACCTCCAATTCGTGCTGGCGCCGCAGGTCGTCAACGGGCTCGCGCTCGGGGTCGCCGTGGTGCTGGTCGCCCTCGGGCTGACGATCATCTTCGGCATGCTCGACGTCATCAACATGAGCCATGGCGAGTTCTACGCCATCGGCGCCTATGCCGCTCTCGCTCTGGGCGCAGCCGGGATCAGTTTCTGGTTCCTGCTCGTGCTGGTGCCGGTCCTGATGGTTCCGCTCGGCATGGCGGCCGAGCGCCTGCTGATCCGGCCGGTCTTCGACAGCCGGGATCGGCACGTCACCACGCTGCTCGTCACCTTCGGCCTCGCGCTCGTGGTCGAGGACCTGCTCAAGGTCGCCTTCGGCCCCAACACCCAGCGGCCGCCGACGCCGATCCCGGGCGCGACCGAGCTCGCCGGCATCATCGTGCCGAACTACCGGCTCTTCCTGATCGTGGTCGGCGCGGCGATCGTCAGCGGCGTCGCCTATGTCGTCTATCGCACCCGTCTCGGCGCGATGGTGCGGGCCGCCGCCTTCGACCGCAACATGGCGGCTTCGCTCGGCGTGCCGGTGGCGCTGGTCTATGCCGGCACATTTGCCTTCGGTGTCGCGCTCGCCGGTCTCGCCGGCGTCCTGCTCGCGCCGGTCTACTCGGTGTTCCCAACCATGGGGCGTGACTTCATCCTGCTCGCCTTCACCGTCGTCATCGTCGGCGGCATGGGCTCGATCTGGGGCGCCGTCGTCGCCGGCCTGCTCCTGACGCAGGTTCAGGCGTTGGCCAGCCTGGTGATCTCGCCGGTCTGGACCGATCCGATCGTGTTCGGGACCATGGTCGCCTTCCTCGTTTTCCGCCCGCAGGGCCTGTTCGGGAGGCTCGGCCATGCGTGACCGGCTGACTTTGTCGATGCGCGCGAGCCATCTGCTCGCTCTGGTTTTCGTTGCGACCGCGCTCGCGCTCGCCGCGATCGGCGCCGCCAGCGGCGATACCTTCTATCTTCGCCTCGGCACGGAGGCGCTGATCTTCGCCGGGCTGGCGCTCTCGGTCGACCTGCTGCTCGGCTATTCCGGCGCGCTCTCGCTCGGTCAAGCGCTCTATTTCGGCATCGGCGCCTATGTCTCGGCGCTGACCCTGCTGAAGGTGCCGTCCTTCTGGCTCGCCATGGCGGCGGCGGGCGGGACGACGCTCCTCGCCTCGATCCTCGGCGGGCTGATCGCCAACCGGGTGCGCGGCGTCTATTTCGCGCTGATCACCTTCGGCCTGGCGCAGGTCGTCGCCAAGGTCGTCTACAACACGCGCGAGCTCGGCGCTTCCGACGGCATGATCGGCATTCCCGTCATCGAGATCGGCTTCGGCCCGGTTTCGGTCTCGGCCGGCAACCCGGTCGGCTTCTTCCTGATCGTGCTCGCGATCATCATGGGGCTGTACGGGCTCACCGCCTATCTGCTCGACACGCCGTTCGGGCGGGTGCTGACCGCGCTCAAGGCGAATGAGAAGCGTGTGCCCTTCCTCGGCTATTCGGTCTGGCGGGCGCGGATGTTCTCTTATGTCTTGGCCGGGCTGATCGCCGGACTTTCGGGCGCGCTCTACCCGATGCTGCGCGGCTTCGTCTCGCCGGAACTGATGTTCTTCGCGACGTCCGGCAATGCGGTGATCTCGGTCATCCTCGGCGGCGTCGGCACGCTGATCGGCGCGATCTACGGCTCGGTCCTGCTCGTCCTGCTGAAGTCGATCACCGGCAGCTGGACCGAGCACCATCTCATCGTGATCGGCCTGATCTTCATGGTCTGCGTGATGTTCCTGCCCAAGGGGCTCGTCGGCTTCATCCGGCCGCGCATCGAGGAGCGCCTGCTCGCCGGCGCGCAAAAGCCGGCCGCGCCGTCCTTCGCTCCAGCCCAGCTCGAAACGGGGAGTGCCAAGCCATGACCGGTCCCGTCCTCGACATCCGCGATCTCGGCATCGCCTTCGGCGGCCTCAAGGCAGTCGACAGGGTCAGCTTCAGTGCAGAACGCAACCGGATCACCACGGTCATCGGGCCGAACGGTGCCGGCAAGTCGACGCTGTTCAACCTGATCAGCGGTGCGCTGAAGCCGAGGTCCGGCCAGCTCCTGATCGACGGCGTCGACATGACCGGCGCCTCGCCGTCGCGGACCAAGGCGGCCGGGCTGTCGCGCTCGTTCCAGATCACCAACCTGTTCTTCGAGCTGACGGTGGCGGAGAATCTGCGCATGGCCGCGCAGGTGCTGGAGCCCAACGCCCGCGCCTTCCTGCCGATTGGCCGCTCGACCCGGGCGCTCGCCAAGACCGGCGAGATGCTCGAGCGCTTCCAGCTCGGCCATAAGCGCGACGAGCTCGCCGGCGATCTCTCGCATGGCGACCAGCGCCGACTCGAGATCGCCGTGTGCCTCGCTTCCGAGCCGAAGATCCTGCTGCTCGACGAGCCGACGCAGGGCATGAGCCATGCCGACACGGCCGACACCGCCAAGCTGGTGCGCGAGCTCAGCCGCGACGTCAGCGTGCTCCTGATCGAGCACGATATCGGGCTCGTCATGGACCTCTCGGACCATGTCGTCGTCATGCATCAGGGCCGCAAGCTTGCCGAGGGGCCGCCCGCTGTGGTGCGGGCCGACCCGGCCGTGCAGGCCGCCTATTTCGGACATCACTGACATGCTCGCGATCAACGGACTGCACAGCCATTACGGCCTGAGCCATGTCATCCAGGGCATCGACCTCTCGGCCGCGCCCGGCGAGGTGATCGGCATCTTCGGCCGCAACGGCGTCGGCAAGACGACGCTGCTCAAGACCATCGCCGGCTGGGTCAGACCGAGCGAAGGCGCGATCACACTCGGTGGGCAACCGCTGAACGGTCTCTCACCCGACCGGATCTGCCTCTCCGGCGTCGGGCTGGTGCCCGAGGACCGGCGCATCTTTCCCGGCCTCACAGTGGAGGAGAACCTGCAGCTTGGGCTGCTGCAGGTGCGCGGCCGCGCAGCCAAGGCGGAGCGCGCCGCCATCGACCAGATCTACGACCGCTTTCCCCGCCTCGGCGAGCGTCGCCGCCAGCTCGGGACCACGCTCTCCGGTGGCGAGCAGCAGATGCTCGCCATGGCGCGCGTGCTGGTCGGCGAGCCCAGGCTGGTGCTGGTCGACGAACCCAGCGAGGGGCTGGCGCCGATGATCGTCGCCGAGGTCTTCGCCATCGTGCGCGAATTGCGCGAGCGCGGCTGCATCGTGCTCCTCGTCGAGCAGAACGTGCACGAGGCGCTCTCGGTGACCGACCGCTTCGTCGTCATCGAGCGCGGACAGATCGTGCTCAGCGGAGATGCCGAGGACGAGTCCGACCGCACGCGCTTGCTGACGGCCCTGGCGGTCTGACGCCACGGCCAGGACCGCCAAGCCCGCTCCGCAACCCGGACGTCCGGCCGAAGGTGGCGAGCCCGCCCGAGGCCGGCGGCGTGGCCGCATGCAAATCCTGCAGGTCAGGCAAGGCGTGCCCGGCCCTCGACCACGCCGGCAGATTCGCGGAAGACCAGAGCAAGCCGGGATCGCGCGCGGCGCTGCCGAAAGGTGGCTCACTGGCCTGCGGATACGGCGACGGCGCTGGGAGGGGATCGCGTTGAAGCTGCCTTTGTGGGGGAGCGCCTTGAGCGCCACGCTCCTCGTGCAGGTCGTGAGCTCCTTCGCTGCCGCAGCCGTTCCTCTTCTCGGTCCGATCCTGACACAGCGCTGGAATCTGCCGCCGGAAAGCATCGGCTATGTTTCCTCCGCCGTCTCGATCGGCATCTGCTGGTGCCTGGCCTGCGGCGGCCCGATGCTCGACCATCACGGCCCGATCCGGACCTTGCAGATCGGCCTGGCGGCGATGTGCGTCGGCCTGATCCTGCTGTCGCAACCGGTCGCCATGCTCGGCTTCGCCGGCGCGCTCGTGCTCGGCCTCGGTACCGCGCCGAACAATCCGGCGGGCAGCACGATGTTGATGCGCACCGCGCCGCCCACGCATCGCAACCTGATCTTCTCGATCCGGCAAGCCGGCGTCCCGCTTGGCGGAACGATCGCCGGCCTCTCTGTGGCCCCGGCTGTCGTCGGACTCGGCTTTGTCCATACGATCTGGCTGATCGCGGCCATCGTCCTGCTCAGCCTGCTGGCGGTGCAGCCGTTCCAGAAGCGGCTCGATGTGGAGAGGGGGCCTGCGAACCGGCGCTGGGTCCGGATGTTCCTGTCGCCTTCGGCCGTGCGCCGCGCGGCCGACGTCATCCGCTCGCACCCGACCTTGCCGCTGCTCACCGGCATGGGCATCTCGTTCTCGGTCGCCCAGACCAGCGTCCAGGCCTTCACCGCCACTTATCTGGTGACACAGCACGGCAAGAGCCTGGCGGAAGCCGGTTACTTCATGGCCGTCCTGCTCGCCGCCAGCACGGTCTCGCGGATCGCCCTGGGCTGGCTGGCGGATCGCTGGCGCCGCGGCCTGCTCCTGCTCGGCCTGCTCCTGCTCGCCGCGAGCGCCGCGGTCGTCCTGCTCGTCTGGTCGGCGACGGGACCATCATGGGCCCTGTACTGCTCGGTCGCCTGCATCGGCGCGACGTCGCTGGGATGGAACGGGGTCTACATGGCCGAGCTGGCGCGGCTGGCACCGCCCACGCAGATCGGCGATGTCACTTCCGCGGCGAACCTCTTCGGCTTCACCGGTTCGTTCTGCGGCCCCCTGATCTTCGCCTTCATCGCCAGCCGGACGGCGAGCTTCGATTGGCCCTATCTACTGGTCGCGGCCCAACTGGCCGCCTGCGGCGTCTTCGTGCTCTGGCGGCGCAACTGGCGCTGAGGCTCCAGCGACGTCAA
Source organism: Bosea sp. 29B (assembly GCF_902506165.1). Lineage (NCBI taxonomy): Bacteria > Pseudomonadati > Pseudomonadota > Alphaproteobacteria > Hyphomicrobiales > Alloboseaceae > Allobosea > Allobosea sp. 29B. The sequence goes on along the minus strand of NZ_LR733817.1, from coordinate 1,674,625 downwards.
CTGACCTGGACGCTCTCGCTCGTCCCGCTGCTAGAGCAGTTTCGCAATTCTCCGAATCGCGGAACTGCTCTAGGCCTTTGTTTTATCGCATTTTCTTCACGCGAACCGGTGTCCACTTCGCTCGAAAATGCTCTAGGCCTCGCCATGGTCAAGGGCGACTATCGCATGGACATCTGGAGCGGACGGCCGACGCAGCTTATCGACATATAGGCGTCGTCTTGGCGCCCTACCGGGTGAATGGCTTCGCCAAGCTCGGTTAGGAGGATTCCAGTAGCCGCGACGTGCACTTCGGCGCCGAGCTGATCGGGTTCCTGGGCTCGGGATTCGCCTTCCAGAGCGCCAGGCCCGAGCGCAATGTGGCGCTGATCTCTGTCGGTCCCGACATCCGCATTGCCCCTGTCGCCACGCTCGGAGCCGGCTTCGATGGCGAGATCTCCGCCAGGGCGGAGTGCAATGCCGGCCCTGCGACATTCGAGATCGTGTTCCGAGGGCGCATGCGCCTGAAGACGGCAAACCTTCTGAGCAGGGGTCATTGCCAAGGCTTACGCTAAGCCGTGGTCATTCCCCGAAATTTTCTCACAGTACGATGAGATTTTGTTGGTGTAACATGTCATCGAATGTGAATTATATCACTTCCGAATAGTGAAGAATATCACATGTGTTCAGATTGCAACATGAAGTGACTCTATTAGATCGTGTGAATAACTTCACCGTCGAGAATTTCTGAAAACAATACCAATCGTGTGGGTTGATTCAAACGGACTCAGCCAAGGCGTAAAGCCAATTCAATTGGAGGTATTGATGAAGAGCTTCGTTTCAGCATTGGGCATGGTTACGGCGGCCTTCGCCGTTGCCACCAGTGCCGGCGCTGCCGATCTTCCGTCGCGAAAGGCCGCTCCGGTCGAGTACGTTCGCGTTTGCTCCGCCTACGGCGCGGGCTTCTTCTACATCCCGGGCACCGACACCTGCTTGCGCGTTGGTGGTCGTGTCCGTGCTGAGTACACGGTCGGCTCGCGCTTCGGCAACAGCCAGGACTCCTACGGCACCCGCGCTCGCGGTCGCTTGAACGTCGACGCCCGCACCGCGACCGCCTACGGCACGCTGCGTACGTTCTTCCGGTACGAGCTGACCAACAGCTCGAACTTCTACAACGGCGCGCTCGACGGCAACCAGGGCATCATCGCCCCGGGCACGGTCCGCACCTCGCAGACCTCGACCGCTTCGAACCTCGATCTGGCCTTCATCCAGTTCGGCCCGATCACCGCTGGTCGCGCTCAGTCGTTCTTCGACTTCTATGCGAACGACTTCGGCTTCTCGACGATCCGTACGGCTGACTCGCGCCTCAACCTGTTGGCTTACACCGCCACCTTCGGTTCGGGCTTCTCGGCCACCGTGTCGCTCGAAGACCGCACCACCGGCACCGGCTCGCGTGACAGCTTCGCCGTCACGACCCGCACGATTGCCGGCGCTCGTGTCCGCACGGAAGCCGATGGCACGGCCACTCTTCAGTCCCTCGACTTCGGTCGTGCGGTTGCGATCGGCGGTCAGGACTTCCCGGACATCGTTGCTTCGCTCCGCGTCGATCAGGGTTGGGGTTCGGCTCAGCTGTCGGGTGCCTTCCGTCAGAACCGCGTCGGCGCTCTGACCGTGACGCTTCCGGGTCAGGATCCGTTCGTTGTCGGCGGCACCCGTGGTGGTGACGACTATGCCTGGGCCATCCAGGGTGGCGTGAAGATCAACCTGCCGATGCTTGCGGCTGGCGATCACCTGTTCCTGCAGGCCGCCTATGCTGACGGCGCTCTCGGCTACATCGGCTACGGTGGCGCTGCCGGCACTGGTCGTCTGACCCGCATCACGGTTGCCGACATCGGCTTCGATCCGGTCACGGGCAACGTCAAGAACTCGACCGGCTGGTCGGTTGTTGCCGGTCTGCGTCACTTCTGGACCCCGCAGCTGCGTTCGGAGCTCTACGGTTCGTACAGCCAGCTCAGCCTCGGCCACACCGCTCGTGCGGCCTTCTACGCTCCGGGTGAGGTTGTCCGCGCTCTGGATCCGAAGGAAATCCTGGTCGCTGGCAACCTGATCTGGTCGCCGGTCTCGGGTCTCGACATCGGTGTCGAGGTTCTCTACGCCCGCACCGAGTACAAGGCTCGCGTTGTTCCGACCAACGATCTCGGTGTTCGCGCCGGCGCTGGCATCAAGAGCGACGACGCTTGGGCTGGGCGCCTCCGCATCCAGCGCGACTTCTGATCAAGACGGGTCCTCGGCTTCGGCCGGGGACCCTTTCGTTTTGCGGCTTGCCGCTCGGAGAGCTGGCCGACAGCCGTCCACGCTTCACCTGGAAGCGCAGACCGTTTCGTTCGGGGTCGGAAGATGAACGGCGAACAATGTCGCAGTGCACGCGCGATGATGGGCTGGTCGATCAAGCAGCTCAGCCGCCAGATTCGCGTGAATGAGAGCACGATCAGCGATTTCGAGAACAAGGATCGTGTCCGGCTCGAAACGAAAAACAGAATTCGATCGCTGTTCGTGACAAATGGGATCGAGTTCATCGAGGACGACAGTGGCATCGGCCTTAAGCGCCGGCTCAAGCTGGATGAATATCTCACTCGAAACGAAGAGCGAGTGTCGCGCCGCGTGTTTGCGGAGCTGGAGTCGTTCAGCATCGACGCCACCGGCTGATCGCGCTGGCCATACCCCCCATTTGGGTGGTTCGCGGACACCAGCTTCATTGGATAAGCCGGAGCGAAATCGAAGGCTGCGGGACTGAAATGCACGTCGCACCCGCCGGGTTTGCAAGCCGGCGAGGGCGTAAGCCGGGGGAATTCGTCGTCGGGTGCGCGATCCGCAGCGCGACGTCTGGATGTGTCGGAAGGGGAGGGCGTCATAATCGTGGGTGCGCAAGAGAAGAGCCGGGACGGCGGGGCCACCCACACGATGCCTATGGGGTCTGCCATGTTCGCGGCTGCGCCTCGGGGGACGGCCATGTCGATGGCAAGTCGGACAGCGGCGCTGGTTCCGCTGCCAGGCTTGTCGCTGGGAGGGCGCTTTCCCAAGCGACAGTTCGCCAAGGGTTCCTTCATCAAGCAGCCAGAGGACAAGACGAACGCCGTCTACCTGATCGAGGCAGGAAAGGTGGCGGCCTTCTTTCTGGGCCCCCAGGGACACGACGTTCCGTTCCCGGAGCTGGAAGCGGGGGATTTCGTCGGCGATCTATCGGCATTCGACGGCGACGAACCAGCAACCTATTTCCAGGCCGTCGAGGACACCACTGTCCTTGTGATGAGCCAGGGGCAATTCCGCGAAACGGTGCGGAACCTGCCGGAATTCGCCGAGCTCGTGACGAAGACATTGTCCCGTCGCTTGCGGACGATGCGGCGTCTCTACCTTGAGAATAGATTGCTGCCGATGAAGATGCGGCTCTATTCGGAACTGCTCCGTTACGGTGTCCGGGACGAGCGGGGGCGGCTGCGCATTTCGCCGATGCCGACGCACGCTGAACTGGCTCGCAAGATCGCGTCGCAACGCGAGACGGTCACGAAGCAGATGAGCCAGTTGATGAAGATGGGGATCATCGATAGCTCCGATGGGCTCATCACGATCGCGGACGAAGCGTATCTACGTGCGGAGATCAGCAAGGCTCTGGGGGGCAGCGATGCTCAATAGGAACTCCTGCTGTGATTTTATTCACAGATTTTAGTGCCCAATTCGTTAGTATCCTGCTTGGTTGGTAGCCGAATTGGTTCTCAACCTCCAAAAGAGTAGACTTGAGGGAGGCGGACCAGGAATCCGTCTCCCTCTTTTACCTCAAGCATTGGCGGACAAGGGCGGGTGCCGCACTTCACGGACGGTAACGCGATCGCCATTGATCTCCTCGTCGCCGCGGCTGGCATTGCCGATGAGGGTTTTTCCTAATGACTGCTAGCTTCGAACAATCCAGCCCGCCGGGCATGGTCGCGAACGAGCTCCAGTCCGAATGCCGTCGGTCGCATGGCAGGCGCACGATCGTGGATCTCGATGCCTGCACGCGCCCCGAAGAGGCGCTTGCCGTAGCAGATCAGGCTTTCCAATGACTGCATGATGAAGACGATCGTCGGCAGCACCTCGCGATAGCTTGCCTCGGCCGTGATCTCGTCACCCGAGACGAAGCTCTCATAGATCGCCACCGTGAGGTCGATCAGCTCGGGCGCGAGGATCATGCCGACGCAGCCGGCGCGCAGGTTCTCGATCAGCTCGAGCCCGCCGCGCCCGTTCATCACCGGCAGCCTGCCTTCGGTCGTCTCGATCAGCTGCCGGATCTCGGTCGCCGGCCCCTCGCCCTTCACCAGCCTGATGTTCGGATGCTGCGCGACGAGGCTGCGAATATCCTCCGCCGACAGGCCGCGGCCTATATAGGCCGGCGCGTTCTGGATCGCGACCGGCAGGCTCGTCGCATCCGCGATCCGGCCGAAGAAGCGGATGTATTCAGTTGCAGCGAAACTGCCGACCATCGGCGGCTGCAGGATAACCCAGTCGGCCTTGGCCGCCTCGGCTGCCCTGACCAGCTCGACCTGCTCGGCGACCGAAGTGCCGTAGATGGTGAAGCCGAGCGGCTTCAAGCCCCCGACATCCTCCGAGGTCCATTCCATCACCGTGCGCCGCTCCGGCACGGTCAGCTTGGAGACTTCCGTCGCAAGGCCGAGCGCCGCGACGCCATGGGCGCCATGCTCCAGGCAGATCTCGACCTGCCGTCGCATCGCTTCTCGGTCGAGGCGCTCCTGTGCGTCGAACAGCGCATAGAGGATCGCATGGATGCCGGTGAACGCGGTCTGAGTGGTCATGGCCGGGCCTCGCTTCAATGATCAGATGTTAAACATCAGATGAATGCTTGCACGCAAGCCCCGGACATGACAGTTTCCCGCCACGGGAGAGAAAACGGGCCATGGCGCGAGGCAGCAAGCCAGGAAAGATCGGTATGATGGTCGCAGCGCTCGGCGCCGCGATCGTGCGCGGCGAGATCGCCTCGGGTACCGTGCTGCCAGCCGAACCGGAGCTCGCCGAGCGCTATGGCGCCGGCCGTAGCGTCGTCCGCGAGGCCGTGAAGATCCTCGTCGCCAAGGGCTTGCTCAGCGTGCGCCCGCGCCATGGCACGCAGGTTCGCCCGCAGCATGACTGGACCCTGCTCGACCGCGAGGTGCTTGGCTGGATGCGCAGCGAGGACGGGCTCGACCGTGCGCTGCTGCTCGCTCTGGAAGAGACGCGCGAGATCATCGAGCCGGAGGCTGCGGCCCTGGCAGCGATCCGCGCGACGCCCGCGGACCTCGCCAGCATCCGCGCGGCGCTGGCCGCCATGCAGGCCGACCAGGACGATCCGCAGGCGGCCATCGCTGCCGACAAGCGCTTCCACCTGGCGATCCTCGACGCCACCAACAACCCGATCCTGCGCAGCTTCCGTGGCGCGATCGACACGATCCTGAGCACGATGTTCGATTTCACCGTCGACGTCTTCGCCGGCAACCTCGCCAACCATGCCGCAGTGGTCGACGCGATCGCCGATGGCGATGCCGAGCGAGCGAACCAGGCGATGCGGCGGGTCCTCGGCTACACGCGCCGCCACATGCTCTCCAACCCTGCTTTGGCGGGTGGAACCGATCCAAACAAAAAAACTGCACCAGGAGAAACGCCATGAAACTCGCAAAATTGCTGCTCGCTGCCGCCGTCGCGGCGGTGTCGCTGCCCGCCTTTGCCGCCTGGCCCGAGCGCCCGATCACCCTGGTTGTGCCCTGGGCCGCCGGCGGTGGCACCGATGCGGTCGCCCGCGTCCTCGCGGCCGGGCTGGAGAAAGAGCTCGGCAAGCCGGTCAATGTCGTCAACCGCACCGGCGGCGGCGGCGTGGTCGGCCATACCGAGATGGTCAACGCCAAGCCCGACGGCTACACGATCGGCCTCGCGACGGCAGAGGTCACGACCTATTACTGGTCGAACACTGCTCCCTTCACCTATGAGAAGCTCACCCCGGTCGCGTTGGTGAACTTCGACTCGGCCGCCTTCAACGTCGCCACGAACTCGCCCTGGGCGGACCTGCGTGCCGCGCTCGACGACATCAAGAAGCAGCCTGTCGGTCACTACAAGCTCTCCGGCATGGCAGCTGGCGCCGCCTATCACCTCGCCTTCGCCGGCCTGCTCCAGCTCGAGGGCATCAATCCCAAGAGCGTCACGGTCGTGCCGAGCCAGGGCGCGGCGCCCGGCTTCCAGGAACTGGCTTCCGGCGGCGTCCAGATCGTCCCGTCCTCCCTGCCCGAGGGCAAGCCGATGTTCGATGCCGGCCGCGTCAAGTCGCTGGCGGTGATGTCGAAGGAGAAGATCGGCGCGTTTCCGAGCGTGCCGACCGTCAAGGACGCGATCGGCAAGGAGTACGAGGGCGGCACCTGGCGCGGGCTCGCCGCCCCGGCCGGCCTGCCGGCCGATGTGACGGCCCGCCTCGTCGAAGCCACCGAGAAGGTCGCAAATTCCGAGGCCTACAAGTCGTTCCTCGCCGAGCGCGGCTTCGGCTACGCCTTCGCCAAGGGCCCGGCTTTCGGCAGCTTCCTCGCTACCCAGCACAAGAACAACGGCGAGATCATGGGCGCGCTCGGCCTGCGTCTGCGCCAGTAGTCGATCGCTCTTCGGACTGTTTCAGGGCGCGGCGGCTTCGCCGCGTCCCGTTTCCATCGCGCACACCGAGCACGCCATGAAGTTCAACGATCTCTTCGGAGGCCTCGTCTTCCTTGTCCTGTCGGGCCTGGTGGCGGCTGCGTCCTGGAACCTGCCGAATCCGTCCGAGCAACCGCTGGGGCCCTCGGCCTTCCCGCTGATCCTGTCCGGACTGCTGGCGCTCTGCGCTGCGATCCTCGCCGTCAACGGTGCCCGCGCGACGCAGGCCGGTCCGCTGGTCGGCCTTGCCGACTGGGCCCGCAGCGGCAGTGCGCTCGCGCGCCTGCTGCTGGTGCCCGCGGCGGTGATCTTCTACATGCTCGGCGCCGAGACGCTCGGCTTCCTGATCTGCGCGCCGCTGATCCTCGTCGTCCTTTTCCTCGCGGGTGGCACCAGGCCGTTGCAGGCCATCTGGCTTTCTCTCGCGGCCGCTCTCGTCATCCACTCGATCTTCTATCTGGCCCTCGGCGTGCAATTGCCCTGGGGACCGCTCGAACCCTTGCGCTGGTAAGCCGCCATGCTCGACGCCTATGTCACCGCGCTGGGGATGGTGCTCGATCCCTATGTGCTCTTCGTCATCACCGCCTCGGCGATCTACGGTCTCGTCGTCGGCTGCATCCCCGGCCTCTCGGCGACGATGGCCACTGCGCTGCTGGTGCCGCTGACCTTCTTCATGCCGCCGGTGCCGGCGATCGCTGCGATCGTCACCACCTCGACCATGGCGATCTTCTCCGGCGATATTCCAGGCTGCCTCCTGCGCATCCCCGGCACGCCGGCCTCGGCGGCCTATGTCGACGATTCCTATCAGATGACGCTGAAGGGCAAGCCGGAACTCGCGCTCGGCATCGGCCTCTGGTTCTCGGTCCTGGGCGGGCTGTTCGGTACGGCGGTGATGATGGTGGCTTCTCCGGCCATCGCCGATTTCGCGCTCGGCTTCGGCTCGGTCGAGTTTTTCTGGATCGTCATGCTCGGCCTCGGCGGCGCCGTCTTCATCGGCTCCTCGACGCCGCTGAAAGCCTGCATCTCGCTTCTGATCGGCCTGCTGATCGCGATGGTCGGCATGAACAACCCGGCTGGCCAGCCACGCTTCACCTTCGAATCCACCGAGATGCTCGGCGGCGTCTCGCTGATCCCGATGATGGTCGGCATGTTCGCCTGTTCGGAGGTGATGCGCCACATGGTCTCCGACGGCAGCGCCCCGCATGCCGTGGTCCAGAAGATCGGGCCGATCTTCGCCAATATGTGGCGCCTGACCAAGCAGTATCCCTGGCAGCTCATCCGCGGCAGCGCGCTCGGCACCATCATCGGGATCCAGCCGGGCAGCGGCGCCGACATGGCGGCCTGGATGTCCTATGCGATGAGCAAGCGCTTCTCGAAGGAGCCGGAGAAGTTCGGTACCGGCCATCCGGAAGGGCTGATCGAGGCCGGCGCCTCCAACAACTCCTCGCTGGCGGGCGCCTGGATCCCGGCCCTGGTCTTCGGCATCCCCGGCGACTCGATCACCGCGATCGCCATCGGCGTGCTGATGATGAAGAACATGGCGCCGGGGCCGACGATCTTCGTCAACAACCCCGAGAACGTCTACGCGCTCTTCCTGGTCTTCGTCATCGCCAACCTTTTGATGCTGCCACTCGGCTGGGCGATCATCAAGGTTGCGACGCGCGTGCTCTCGGTTCCACGGCGCGTGCTGATGCCGATCATCCTGCTCTTCGCCATCGTCGGCTCCTACGCGATCAACAACTCGCTGTTCGACGTCGGTGTCATGCTCGCTTTCGGCGTGCTGGCCTTCGTGCTCGAAGAAAACGACTTCCCGGTCGCGCCGGTGATCCTCGGCGTCGTGCTTGGACCGCTCTTGGAGGAGTATTTCATCAACTCGATGATCAAGTCAGACGGCAAGCTGATCGGCCTGGTCGACCGGCCGATCGCCGCCGTCCTCGCTGCCATCACCATCGGCATCATCGGCTGGACGATCATCGCCTCGGTGCGCGCGTCCGGCCGAACGGAAAAACTCGCCGGCGAATGAGCTGCGCGCCTGGCGCGGACACTGAAGGGAACTCTCTAGCGGGTTTGAGCCGGGAGCATTGCCAGCCTAAAGACTGTTCGCCAGGGCTACGAAAAAGGCGTCGTCGTTGATTTCCAGGCGACGCCGGTAGCCTGGCTTGGAGCGGGCGCTCAGCACCACGACCACCAGGCGCTTGCGCGGGTTGATGTGGATGAACTGCCCGTAGATGCCTTCGGCCTGGAAGGTGCCCTTCAAGGCGGGATCGTTGAGCACGGGGATCCACCACATGTAGCCATAGGGGATCAGCGTCTCGCCGATCCGGTAGGGCGCCCCGGCTTCGTCCCGCCAGCCTTCTGGCAGCAAATCTTGCGAGCCGGTCCGCCCCTGGTCGAGGACGAACTGGCCGAAGCGGGCATAGTCGCGCAGCGTCGCATGCAGGCCGCTCCCGGCGATGCCCATGCCGCCGGGGCTCTCGCACCACCACGACGCGTCGGCCTCCATGCCGATCTTCGACCAGACCTTCGTCGAGAGGTAATCGGCGAGAGTGGTGCCGGTCGCATGTTCCAGCACCAGGCCGGCGAGATAGGAATCGCCGGTGTTGTACTTCCAGGAACCGCCCGGCGGCGTCTCGGCGGGCAGGCTCTCCATATGCCTGACGATGCCGCCCGGCTCCCAGTTCATCTGGGTGTCCATCAGCAGGCGCCGGTCGGAGGTCGGGTCGGCATAATCCTCGTTCCAGCGCACCCCGGTCGCCATGCGCAAGAGCTGGCGCACCGAGACCGCGGCATAGAGCCCGCCGAGCGGCACGTAGCGTGTCACGGGATCGTCGAGGTTTTCGATCGCGCCCTCGCGCAGCGCGATGCCATAGAGCGTGGCGGTGACCGATTTCGCCAGCGAGCAGGACTTCCACTGCGTCTGCGGCCCGATGCCGAGCGAATAGCTCTCCTCGATGACGGCGCCGTCCTGGAGCACCATCAGCCCAGCGACGCGGTTGACCGAGAGATAATCGTAGAAATCGAAGGTTCGGCCGTGATCGCGGATTTCCAGCGGCGGCAACCCGCGGCCGGCATCGGGGAGCGACGAGACGGTAGCCCCCCGCTGCACCACACGCGACGGAAACCAGCCGGCCTCCTGCGACATCGCCGCGACCATCTCGTCGGGCCGCAGCGTGCCGTCGTAATAGCGGCGGATGTGCTCGCGCGCGGCAGCGTCCATGCCCGTTCCCTGGGTCATCTTCGATCCTCTCGAAACCCGTTCCGCTCTGCCATCGTCGTCATCAGAGCGGGGCATGCGGTGCCGAATAGGTGCCGCGGACGAAACGGTCCAGCCTGAGCGGCGCCAGGATCGCGGCCGGGGTCTCGCCTCTGGCCAACCCGGCGACATGTCGGCCAACCGTAGGAGCGAGCCCGAAGCCATGGCCGGAGAAGCCGGTGGCGACGATGAGTCCACCGATTTCGGCTGGTGCATCGAGCACCGGCAGCGCATCCGGCAGGACGTCGATGCGGCCTGCCCAGGATTTGACGATCTCGAGGCTGGCAGCTCCGGCGAAGAGCTCGCGGACGGTTGCTCCCGTCTGCGCTGCGAGCGTGGCGTTGGGCAGGATGCGCGGGCGCCGCGCTATGGCGCACTCACGATCCGGCACGGCCAGGCGTTGGTGGAGATCGTCGACGAAAGGACGCCCCAGTCGCAGCGAGAAGCCACCGCCATGGCGCAGCAGCCCTGGCAGGAAGAAGCGGGCGGCCCGGAAGGAATCGAGGGACAGGTCGATATCGGAGGTCGAATCGGCCGCAATGATGCAGGAGCCGTCGGCCCGTTGGCGCAGGCCGATGCCGAAACCGCAGAAGCAGGCCTCGCTCAGCGGCGGCAGCGGCGCAGTCAGGGAGACGGTGCTGCGCACGCTCTGCTGCGGCAGCGACAGTCCGAGCGGGGCGAGGAGCCGGTGGCTCTGGGCGCCGGCAGCGCAGACCACGGCGCCACAGCGGATCAGGCCGTGCTCGGTCTGAACACCGCTGACAGCCCCGCCGGAGGTTTCGATGGCGAGTGCACCGCAATCCTCGATGATGCGGACGCCGCGCCTTGCCGCGGCCCGGGCGAAGGCCAAGGTCGCCAGCACCGGCTCGGCCTGCCCGTCAGTTGCGGTGTAGAGCGCGCCTTCCGCCCTGCCGTCCAGCGACGGCAGCAAAGCGGTGACCTCGCCGGCGGAGAGCAGCCGGGCATCGCGAGCGGTATCGCGCGTTTTCTCGTGCCAGCCGGCGAAGGCGGCCATTTCCTTCTGCGTCGCGGCGACGAAGACGCAGCCGGTCCGGCGCCAGCCGACGGTGGTCTCGAGCTCGCGCTCCAGGTCCGGCCACAACGCGAGCGCCTCAACGGCGAGCGGCAGCTCCATTGGATCGCGGTACTGCGTCCTGACGAAACCCCAGTTCCGGCCGGATTGCTGCGAAGAGACCTTGTCGGCATCGAGCAGCACCGTGCTCAGCCCGGCGCCGGCGAGATGGAAAGCGGCGGCGGCACCGATGATGCCGCCGCCGATGACGACGACATCGGCCTGCCCAGGGAGGGAATCGGCAGCCGCGATGACGTCATCGGGAACGTGCGAGCGCAGGCTAAGCATCGACATCGACGATGGCGTCCATGTCCATCTCGACCAGGATGTCGGGATCGAAGAGGCCAGCCTCGACCGTGGTGCAGGCCGGCTTCACCTCCCTGAAGGTCTCGGCGAACACGGCCATCACCGCCTCGTAATCGGCCGCGCGGGCGATGAACATGCGCACGCGGACGACATCGGTGAGCCCTGCTCCGGCCTGGGCGAAGGCGGCCGCGGCGTTGCGGAAGAGCTGGCGGGTCTGCTCCGCCGCACCCTCGGCCAGCGTGCTCGTCGCATAATCGTAGCCGGTCGTGCCCGACAGCATTATATGCGCGCCGACGACGACGGCGCGGCTGTAGCTGTACTGCGCCTCGAAGGCGCTGCCGGATGAGATGTTGCGCCGGCGCGGCGCTTGCAAACCGGTCCCGCTCATGGGTGTTGCTCCGCTGATCTGTTCGGGCCAAGGCAAGCCCCGACGCGGCGGCGATGTCGATTTCAATAATTGGGGGCGGGGCTCAGGGAATTCGGCCCGTCCGCGTGCTGCCCAGCGACCCAGCTTTTGAGGTGCCGGCCCCCAATTATTGAAATCGACTGCGGGTCGGCGCGGTGCTGTCGTTGATCCTGCCGGTGGGTGGCTGCCGGTGGCCGATGACCGGAAAGCTGGTGCGGGGACGATGCGGGTCGACGTGATCATTGTAGGCGGCGGGATCGCGGGAGCATCCGCGGCCTATTTCCTGTCCCGGCACGGATCGGTCGCGCTGATCGAGCGCGAGGAGCAGGCCGGCTATCACAGCTCGGGCCGCTCGGCCGCGCAGTTCACTGTCGGGATCACCGCTCCGACTATGCGGCGCATGGCGCAGGCGAGCCGCGCTTTCCTCGAAGCGCCGCCGGTCGGCTTCTGCGCCCATCCGATCATGACGCCGCGCGGCTGCCTGACGGTCGCCGCCGCCGGCAAGGAAGACAGATTGGCGCGGCTGGAGGAGCGCATCCTCTCTGTCGGCGCCAGGGCTGAACGATTGGACGGCCCTTCGGCGCTCGCGCTCTTTCCGGCGCTTCGGCCGGAGAGGGTCCATGCTGGTATCAACGAGCCCGATGCCATGGACATCGATGTCGACATGCTGCTGCAGGGTTATCTGCGCGGCGCCAGGGCGAACGGCGCGACGATCGTGCTGAAGGCGGGCGTCGAGGTCATCCGTCGCGACGTAGCCGGCTGGACGGTAGCATGGCCCGGCGGCGCGGCGCAGGCGCCGCTGCTGGTCAATGCCGCCGGCGCCTGGGCCGACGAGATCGCCGGCATGGCCGGCGTCGCCCCGCTCGGTATCGTGCCCAAGCGCCGCACCGCTTTTACCTTCGCGCACCAGGCCGACTACGACGCCCGCGCCTGGCCGCATGTCAGCACTGTCGATTACCGCTGGTATGTGAAGCCCGAGCCCGGCTGCCTGATGGGCAGCCTCGCCGATGCGACGCCGACCACGCCGGGCGATGCCTATGCCGACGATCTCGATGTCGCGCAGGCGATCGATAATATCGAACAGGACACCAGCTTCCGGATCGGCCGGCCGCTGAGCCAATGGGCCGGCCTGCGCAGCTTCGTCGCCGATGCGGAACCGGTCGCCGGCGCGCGGCCGTCGGAACCGGGCTTCTTCTGGCTGGTGGGGCAAGGCGGCTGCGGCATCCTGACTTCGCCGGCGATGGGAGAGGTGACGGCGGCCCTGCTCGCCGGGCGCGCGTTGCCGGCCGTCATGACCGAGCTCGGTGTCACGGCCGCAGAGCTGTCGCCGACCCGAAGCAGCCTGGAACGGTCCGGCTGAACCATCAGCCGAGCAGACATGACCGAGGCTGAACACAGCCCGGACACAATGAGGGGAGATCGACATGACGGACCCTGACAACCGCAGGACATATCAGAGCCGGCGCGAGGTGCTGGCGCTCGGCCTCGGTGCTACCGCGCTGGTCGCAGGAGGTGCGCAGGCGCAGCCGCGTCCGCCGCAGCAGCCGAAGGGCCAGGTCGTCGCGGGCCTCTCGCAAGAGCCGACGGTCTTCAATCCGCTGATGCCGGGCAGCGAGGTCGACCAGGGCGTCTGGTGGCAGCTCTTCAGCCCGCTCTGGTTCGTCGATCCCGACGGCAGGCTCGTGCCCGATCTCGCCAGCGAAGTGCCTAGCATCGGCAATGGCGGCCTCTCGGCCGACGGACTGAGCTGGAAGATCAAGCTGCGGCGGGACGCGAAATGGCATGACGGCACGCCGTTCACCGCCGAGGACGTCAAGTACACGTTCGACCTGATCAACACGCCCGGCTTTCGCGTGCGTAACCGGGTCGGGCACAGTCTGGTGCGCGACATCAAGGTGGTCGCGCCCGACGAGATCCACTGGCGCATGGAGAGCGCCTATTCGCCCTATCTTTCGATCCTGGCGCTGACCTTCATCGTGCCCAGGCACATCCTGGAGAAGGCGCCCGACCCGAATACGGCGCCGTTCAACGGGGCGCCGGTCGGCACCGGCCCATTCCGCTGGGGCGAGCGCGCCGCGGGCGACCATCTGCTGCTGCGGGCCAGCACCACCTATCATGGCGACGGCCCATATCTGGAGCGCATCGTCTTCAAGTACATTCCGGACCTGACTGTGCTCTACACGCAGTTCCGCACCGGTCAGGTCGACTATCTCGGCATCGGCGGCATTGCGGCGCATTTCGTCAAGGAGGCGCAGGGTCTGCGCGGCCGACGGATCTCGCGCTCGCCGACGCCGTTCATCGAGCATATCGCGCTCAATCTCGAATTCGGCCCCTTCGCCGACAAGGCGGTGCGCGAGGCGCTCTATCTCGCCATGAACAAGGCGGCGCGGATCGACGCGCTCTATTACGGCCTGCCGGTGCCGACCGAATCCTTCCTGCCGCGCGAGTCCTGGGCCTATGACGACGGCCTGCCGGCGCATCGCCACGATCCGGTCAGGGCCAACGCCATCCTCGACGCGGCCGGCTGGGTGCACGGCGCCGACGGCATCCGCCAGAAGAATGGCATGCGCCTCGAATTCTCCAACTCGACCACGGTCGGCAATCCCGGTCGCGAGCAGTCGCAGCAATTGCTGATGCAGGATTGGCGCGCGATCGGCGCGAGCTTGCGCATCAACAACATGCCGGGCGCCGTGATCTGGGGGGATTTCTGGCAGAAGTCGAAGTTCGAGTCGGTGATGGTCGGCTCGAACTTCATGATCGGCAACGATCCCGACGTGACGCCGCGCTTCGCCTCGACCGCGATCCCGGCCAAGGCCGGCGCGGGGCTCAACACCTCCCAGTACAGCAATCCCGAGATGGACCGATTGCTCGCCGCCGGCGCCAGCCAGTTCGACCCGCAGGAACGCAAGACAATCTACGGCCAGATCCAGCGTATCATCCGCGACGACCTCGTCCTTTTGCCGATCTACCAGACCGTGCTGGCCGAGGGCATCAAGGAAGGTCTGCAGGGCTTTGCGCCGAACATCAACTGCTCCTCGAGCTGCTGGAACATGCGGCGCTGGTACTGGGCGGCGTGACCGGCTGAGATGGGGCCGTTCCTCGCAAGGCGACTCTGGCAGTCGCTGCTCCTCCTCACGATCGTCTCGGCGATCGGCTTTGCCATCCTGCACCTGGCGCCCGGCGGGCCGATGTCGCAATTCGCCCAATCGGCCCAGATGACGCAGGAAGATCTCGACCGGATCAGCCGCGAGCTCGGTCTCGATCGGCCGCTGCCGGTGCAGTATCTCGATTGGCTGCGGCGCATGCTGACCGGCGACTGGGGCCGCTCCTATCGCGACAATGCCCCGGTCTGGAGCGTCATCGCCTCGCATCTGCGCGCGACCTTCGAATTGATGGCGGCCTCGACCTTGATCGCCATGCTGCTCGGCTGCGCCATCGGCATCCTCGGCGCGATCCGACGCTATTCGATCTTCGACATGGCGGCGACGGTCGGCGCCATGATCGGCCTGTCGATCCCGACCTTCTGGTTCGGCCTGATCGCGATCTATTTCTTTTCGGTCGAGCTCGGCTGGCTGCCGGCCGGCAACCGCCAGACGATCGGCGACGGCTCGCTCGCCGACGTGCTGCACCATATGATCGCGCCGGTCCTGGTCCTGGCCCTGGTCGAGACGGCGATCTGGGCGCGCTTTACGCGCTCGGCCGTGCTCGACGTGGTCGGCCAGGATTACATCCGCACCGCCCGCGCCAAGGGCCTGCCGGAGCAGGCGGTGCTGCGCCGTCATGCCCTGCGTAATGCCTTGCTGCCGCTGATCACGCTCGCCGGCCTGCAGTTTCCGACCCTGCTCGGCGGGGCGCTCGTAACCGAGACCGTATTCACCTGGCCGGGCATGGGCCGGCTCTTCCTCGATTCGATCGAGTACCGCGACTATCCGGTGGTGATGGGCATCCTGATGCTGTCGGCGCTGATGGTGCTGATCGGCTCGCTGATCGCCGACATGCTCTACGCGGTCGCCGATCCACGCATCAGGCTGGGCTGACCATGAGCGCAGACGTATTCCAGTTGCCGATCGATTCCGAAAGCCTTGCCCGGAAAAGCGGCTGGAGCCGCTTCCGGCGGCACCGGCTCGCCATGGCGGGCTCGGCGGTGATCCTCATCCTGGCGCTTACCTGCTTCCTCGGCCCGTTTCTGCTGCCGTTCGACGAGACCCATATCGACGTGATGAACCGGTTCGCGCCGCCGCTGGCGGGCGCGCATCTGCTCGGCACCGACGAACTCGGCCGCGACATGCTGGCTCGCCTGATGATGGGCGGGCGCATCTCGCTCGGCATCGGCTTTACCGCGATGGCGATCGCGATCGCCATCGGCACCGGTGTCGGCATGATCGCCGGCTATCACGGCGGCGCCGTGGGCTCGCTGCTGATGCGCTTCGTCGACGCGATCCTGTGCTTTCCGACGATCTTCCTGCTGCTGGCGCTGGCGGCGCTGGTCAAGCCGGGTCTGACCTCGATGGTCCTCCTGATCGCCGCGACCTCCTGGATGAATGTCGCGCGCATCGTCGAGGCGCAGATCAAGTCCCTGCGCGACCAGGACTATGCCATGGCGGCGCGCTCCTTCGGCGCCTCGCATCTGCGGGTGATGCTCCGCGAGCTCCTGCCCAACGCCACGGCGCCGATCGTCGTCGCGGCGACGCTGAACGTCGCCCGCGCCATCCTGCTCGAATCCTATGTCAGTTTCCTCGGCTACGGCATCCAGCCGCCGGCCGCGAGCTGGGGAAACATGCTCAATAACGCCCAGATCTACCTGACGAGCGCGCCATGGCTTGCGATCCTGCCCGGGATCGCCATTACACTGGCGGTGACGAGCTTCAACTTCACAGGAGACGGGCTGAGGGATGCGCTCGACCCGCGCATGGACATCCGATGAGACGGGCGGCCGCGACAGCACCGCGCCCGAGCCCGCAGCCATGACCCGCCGGCTGCCCTCGCTCAATGCCTTGCGCTGCTTCGAGATCGTCGCCGCCCAGCTCAGCATCAAGAAGGCCGCAGCGGCGCTCAATGTCAGCGAGAGCGCGGTCAGCCGGCAGGTCAAGATCCTCGAGGACCAGCTTGGCACGCCGCTGTTCCAGCGCACCCACAACGGGCTCGAGATCACCGATGCCGGCCAGCGCCTTGCGCTCAGCGTTAAGGAGGCGTTCGATCACATCGCCGAGGCGATCACGCCGTTCCGCGCCGAGCAGGAGACGGTCACGATCAAATGCCTGCCGACCTTCGCGCTGCGCTGGCTGCTGCCGCGCCTGAAGGCGTTCCAGGAACGGCACCCGCTGGTGAAGGTCAGCGTCCAGACCCGGCTGAACGACATGACGCTCAACGATGCCGACGCCGATCTCGGCATCCGCTACGGCATGGGCAACTGGCCGCTCGATTGCGTCACCGAGCTCTATCCGGAATGGATCCTGCCGGTCTGCGCGCCATCCTATGGTGGCGGCCGCTTCTCCGGCGCGGACCTGCCTGAGGCGACGTTGCTCCATCCGCTGCCCGACCGGCGCGACTGGCGGACCTGGTCCGAGAAATCGGGAATGCAGATCGAGACCCGGCATGGGCTCGATTTCGATGCGCTCGACATGGCGCTGAGCGCCGCCGAGGCCGGGCTGGGTGTCGCCATGACTGATGTCGTCCTCGCCCATGAGGCGATCCAGGACGGCAGGCTCATCGTGCCGCTGCGCAAGGCCGTTCCGACCGGCATTTCCTATTACCTCGTCCGGCCGCCGGGCATGCGCCGGCGCCGCGAGGTTAAGCTGGTCGACGAGTGGATCTGCGACGAGATCTCTGCCGCACGCGAACTGGTCAGGCGCTACGCCGCCTGAAGGCGCCTGCCTCTAATTTTCAGAAGCCCCCCACGAATAAACGCGGTCGACGGTCGAGGCCGCACCGCGCTACCGCATCGCTCGATCATGAGATGACGTCGCGCGAGCGTTCGTGCGGCGCTGTCGGTGTGCTCGCGAAAATGCATTGATTGAAGTAATTATAAAGTATTCGTTGCAAAATTGGCACGTAGATCTGCGATCTATTGATCGTATTGCATTACAACGTCCGCGTGCTTTTCTTTTTCGCCCGTGACGAACAGGGTCCCCCGCCAGCTGGAATCAACTCCGGCGGCGGTCCCGGGGTCTCGTTATGCCGAAAATTCGTCTCGCAATGTTGCCATCTCGGTCGGTTCCCTGCGGTGCTGCCGGGCGCGCAAGGCTCGCGCTGTCCTTGCTGGCGGGCACGGCCCTTGCCGTCCTCGCCGCTTCGGCAGCAAGTGCCCAGGAGCGCAATGACGGTCAGGTACGGCTCGACGAGATCGTGGTCGAAGGTCCGGCCCGCGCCTCCGGCGTGCCGGCGCCCTTCGCTGGCGGCCAGGTCGCCCAGGGCAGCCGGCTCGGCCTGCTCGGCAATGCCGAGACGCTGAAATCCCCGTTCAGCACGACGAGCTACACCGGCGAACTCGCCCGCAATCTCCAGGCCTCGACGGTCGCCGACGCGCTGATCCTCGATCCGTCGGTGCGCAGCTCGCATCCCACGGGTGGCACCGTCGATTCCTTCAATATCCGCGGCTTTCCGGTCGGCGAGGGCAATAGCGGCGAGATCGCCTTCGACGGCGTCTATGGCGTCGCGCCGAACTATCGCGTCTTCACCGACTATGCCGAGCGCATCGAGGTGCTGAAGGGCCCGGCGGCGGCGCTGACCGGCATCGCGCCCAATGGCGGCGTTGGCGGCGTGATCAACGTCGTGCCCAAGCGCGCCGAGGGCAATCTCACCCGCGTCGGCGCCGAGTTCTCGTCGCGGGCCTATGGCGGCGCGACCTTTGACGTCGCTCGCCGTTTCGGTGCTGGCCGCGAGTTCGGCGTGCGCGTCAACGGTTCGCTGCGCGGTGGCGATACGGCGGTGAACCGGCAATCCGAGACGACCGGCATCGGCTCGCTGGCGCTTGATTATCAGGGCGCGCGCTTCCGCAGCTGGCTCTATGCGCTTGCGCAGCGGGACGAGCTCGACGCGCCGAACCGTCCGTTCCTGATGACGCGGGGCCTGCGCGTCCCCTCGGCCCCAAGCGGGCGCGAGAACGTCATCCAGCCTTGGGAATGGTCGCGCATCGATGATCGCTCGGTGCTGTGGAAGAACGAATTCGACCTCACCGACAACATCACCGTCTTCGGCAATGCCGGCGGCTCGCAGACCCGGGTCGAGCGCTTCTTCGGCCTGCCGACCATCCTTAACGCCCGTGGCGATACCAGCCACACGCCGCAATATTTCGATCTCGGTGTCAGCCGACAGAGTTACGAAGCCGGCATCCGCGCCCGCTTCGAGACCGGCTTCGTCAAGCATTCGCTGACGCTGCAGGCCTCCTATTATCGCGAGACGCTCGAACGGGCCCTGACGAACGGCACGGCCGTCCTCTCGAACATCTATGCGCCGAGCTGGAGCGCCACGCAGTTTGCGAGCCGCGCCCCGCGCACGCGCCTCTCCGACAGCGACCTGACCAGCTTCGCGCTGGCCGACACGATGTCGGCCTTCGACGACCGCGTCATGCTGACGCTCGGTCTCCGGCGCCAGTCGGTCGCGACCAACAATTATGCGGCGGGGACTGGCATCCTGACCTCGGCCTATGACGAGAGCGCCACCACGCCGATGGTCGGCCTCGTGCTGCGGCCGCTGGATTACCTCTCGGTCTACGCGAATTACGTGGAGGGCCTGAGCCGCGGCGACGTCGCCCCGACCACAGCGAGCAATGCCGGCGAGACCTTCGCACCTTACCGCACCAAGCAGTACGAGGCGGGCGTCAAGCTGCAGTATGGCAGCTTCGGTGCCTCGCTCGCCGGCTTCCAGATCAGCAAGCCCAGCGGCGAACTGAATGGCGGCCTGTTCTCCGTGACCGGCGAGCAGCGCGTGCGCGGGCTCGAGCTCAGCGTCTATGGCGAGGTCACGCCGCAGCTGCGCCTGTTGGGTGGCGCCTCCCTACTCGACGGAAAGCTGACCAAGACCGCGGTTGCCGCCAATACCGGCAACCGGCCGATCGGCGTTGCGCCGATCCAGCTCAATCTCGGCGCCGAATGGGACGTGCCCTGGCTCAGGGGCCTGACGCTCACCGGGGCTCTGGTCTACACCGGCAAGCAGTATGTCGATGCGGCCAATACGCAGTCGTTGCCGGACTGGACGCGGTTCGACCTTGGCGCGCGCTACGCCACCGAGATCGCCGGGCGCAAGACCGTGTTCCGCGCTACGGTCCAGAACGTCGCCGACACCAAGTACTGGTCGAGCGTCGCCTCCTTCGGCACCTTCTATGTCGGCGCGCCGCGCACCTTCCGGCTGTCGATGTCGATGGATCTTTGAGCATGCGCTGGGCCGGGCTCAGCGCTGTGACCGCCCTGCGCTGGCTTGCGCTCTTGCTGCTGACCTGGCTCGCGCTCATGCCGGCGCGCGCGGTGGCGGAGATCGTCACAGTGACCGACGTGGCGGGACGACAGGTCTCCGTCACGGTTCCCGTCCGGCGCGTCATCCTCGGCGAGGGCCGACAGATCCACGTCACCGCGGCGCTGGACCGCGATGACCCGTTCGGCCGCATCGTCGGCTGGGGCGAGGACTTCGAGAAATCCGATCCCGACACGTATGCCGCCTATGTCGCGCGTTTTCCGCAGGAGGCGGCGCTGCCGCGCTTTGGCTCGCCCGGTCGCGGCGCCTTCGATATCGAGAAGGCGATCTCGCTGCAGCCCGATCTCGTCGTGCTCGGCGCCGAGATGCAGCGCCCGGCCGAGGAGATCCGCCTGGTCGAGCGGCTGGCGGCGCTGGGCATCCCGGTCGTCTATGTCGACTTCCGGCATGCGCCCTCGCGGAACACAGAGCCGTCGCTGCGCCTGCTCGGACAGCTCTTCGGCAAAAGCGAGGTCGCCGAGGCACTGATCGCCTTCCGGGCTGCGGAGATCGCTCGCGTGACGGAGCGGCTGGCCGCGGCCGGTCCACTCGCCAAACCACTGGTCATGCTCGACCGGATCCCCGGCTATTCCGACGAATGCTGCCTGACCTTCGGCAATGAGAATTTCGGCGCCATGGTTGCCGCAGCAGGCGGCATCAATCTCGGCAGCGAGCTGCTCCCCGGCACGTTCGGGACGATCAATCCCGAGACCATCATCGTGCGCGATCCCGACGTGGTGATCGTCACCGGCGGCAACTGGGAGGCGCTGGCGCCGAGCGGCGCCTGGGTCGGTCTCGGTCCCGGCGCCGATCTTCGCAAGGCGCAGGAGAAGCTCGCCGCGCTGGCGGCGCGGCCGGCCTTCCGAGCGACGAAGGCGGTCAGGGCCGGCCGCGTCCACGCGATCTGGCACCAGTTCTATACGAGCCCCTACCAGTTCGTGGCGCTGCAGCGAATTGCCCGTTGGCTGCATCCCGGGCTGTTCGCCGATCTCGATCCTGACGACACGCTTCGCCGGCTGCACGCGCGTTTCCTGCCGATAGCCTATCGGCCGGGATACTGGATCGATATCGAGCGTTAGCTGCATGGGAGCCGGAAGACGTGGAAACCAGCACCATCGTCATTCGACCGCCGGCCCAGGCCTGAGAGCTGCGAACGGCTAGCTGCAACCCTGCAGGCCTATGTCGGTGCTCGAACGGGCCAGCGGCGCCGGAGCCTCGTTCCCTCTCGGACGCGATATCACCGACGGCCTCGCTCCAGGGTGCTCGCCATCGTTGACGAGTATGGACGCGGATGGCCGCGCATCTGGCGCGGACTTTGGCCGGGACGGGCACCGCCCATCTGGCAGCCCCCTTCGTTGGCGCGCGGTGGGTGGCTTCGTGACGGGCTCCAACAGCGGAGCGAACGCGATGGTCGCCACCACCCAAGCCGAGATCGTCCGTTCGCTCGGCGTGGACGTGCTGTGGTTCATGGCGATCCACGCGGCGCCGCCTCGCTGCGAAGCGCGCTGGCCGATTATCTGGCTCAGGACCGGGGCCTCGTGGTATCATCCGGCGAGTTGCTGGTGACGTGCGGGAGCCAGATGGGCCTGTTTCTGGCCGCGACTGCGATCCTGGACGCCAGCCAGGTGATCGCAGTGGAGAACCCGGGCTATTCGCTCACCTGGGCGGCATTCCGGGCCGCCGGCGCGCGGGTTGTCGGGGTGCCCGTCGATTCGCAGGGCATCGACATCGGCAAGCTCGCAGCCCTGGCGGAACGCGAGCCGGCCCTGAAGGCGGTCTATGTGACGCCGCATCACCGGTATCCGACCACCGTAACGCTCGGGGCTCCTCGGCGAGGATAGGCTGGTAGACCGCACTCGTTTCCGGATCGCCGCAAGCAGCCGCCAGTGACTGGGGCAGCGTTGCACCACAAGCGGACTTTAGCTCTCTGCCCAAAAGCAAATTCTAAGGCGCAGCGACGGAACGACCGGAAGCGACCCTTCTGGGATTGCGCGGAGGTCCGGCTCCTGGTGGGCCGATTGATTCGAAAGGAGAGGCCGAGATCGGGGCTGTCTGCTTGCCGGCGGATTTCCGGAAATGCAGGATGATCTTCGGCGCGGCTGTTGCCGATTGTGTTACTTCTTTGGCCGAGAGCGCGCGGTGAGCTTGTTTCCGTCGGGATCGCGAAGGTAGGCGACGAACGCTCCATTCGGGCGCTCGCTGGGTGGGCTCTCGATCGCCGTCCCGCCATGCGTTGTGCCGGCCTTGTGCCACGCGAGAACATGGTCACGGCTCGCAGCGGCGATGCCGATAGTCCCACCGTTGGCCGCGGTTGCTGGATTGCCGTCGATCGGCTTCGTGATCATCAGCCGACCGTCGTTGTGGGCATAGATCAACCTGCCCCTGGCATCCATTTCGCCCGGCTCGCCTCCCAACGCGGCGAATGTGGCGTCGTAAAAAACTCTGGCCCGCTCCAAGTCGTTGCTGCCTATCATGACGTGAGTGAACATATTTTTCTCTCCGAAAAGGGCCGGGCGGACATTCGGCCTGTGTTCGCCGGCCTCCGGTGCGGTCCGGAAGGAGCGTTTCAGACCTTGTGAGGGCACGGGAAGGGAGCAGGATCACAGTGCGCTTCCGCCCCCTGTCGTCCTTTGAAGCTAGAGCTCAATCATCAGGCGGCAATCGCCTTTTGAACCGACTCGTATGGCTTGTTGAGGCTCTCGGCGACCTGGAGGTTTGTGATTCGGCCTCGATGCACATTCAGGCCGGCGGCGAGGTGCGGGTCTTCTTCAATCGCCTTCAGGCCACGTGCCGCCAATGCCAGGCCGAACGGCAGCGTGGCGTTGTTCAAGGCATAACTCGATGTGAGCGGGACAGCTCCGGGCATGTTGGCGACGCAATAATGAATGACCCCTTCGATCTCGAAGGTCGGCGAAGCGTGCGTCGTTGGTCGGGATGTTTCGAAACAGCCGCCTTGATCGATCGCAACATCGACGAGCACCGCTCCGCGCTTCATCCGCGAAAGCTGTTCGCGGGAAACGAGACGGGGGGCTGCTGCGCCCGGAATGAGGACGGCTCCGATCACAACGTCGGCCGCGAGCACCTCTTCTTCGATGGCCTGTTGGGTAGAAAAGCGCGTTCTTACGCGACCACCGAAATGCTCGTCCAGTTGCCTGAGGCGGGGGAGAGACCGATCGAGAATGACAATGTCAGCTCCAAGCCCAGCGGCCATCCGGGCGGCGTGTGTCCCAACCACCCCACCGCCAATGATGGCAACGCGCGCAGGCGCTACGCCCGGCACGCCTCCGATCAGCATGCCTCGGCCACCCGCGTGCCGCTGCAGGCACGATCCCGCTGCTTCGATCGAAAGTCGACCGGCAACTTCGCTCATGGGAGCGAGCAGAGGGAGGCCGCCAAAGCGATCCGTCACCGTTTCATAGGCGACCGCGGTTACGCCGGAATTCAGCAGGCCTGCCGTCTGCTCCGGATCCGGAGCCAAGTGCAGGTACGTGAAGAGAATTTGTCCTTCGCGAAGCTGGGTCCATTCCGACGGCTGAGGCTCTTTGACCTTCACGATCATCTCAGCCTTGGCGAAAATCTCGGCAGCGGTTGCCGCGATGCGTGCGCCGGCAGCTTCGTAAGCCTGATCTGAGGCGGAGATGCCAGCACCGGCATTCGTCTCGACAAGCACCTCGTGCCCCGCAGACACGTACTCTCGCGTGGCTTCCGGCGTCAGGCCGACCCGATATTCATGGACCTTGATTTCCTTGGGAACCCCCACGCGCATTTTACCCTCCCGAGTTTGGAGCAGCGATAGTAGCGCATGAGCTCGAGCTAATTCCGACGAATTGCGGTGAGACTGCTGTCAATTTCGTCGGATTCAAGCGACGAATGCGGATATTGTACCAGTATCATGCGCAAGCGCGGCCGTAGCCGCAGGAACACACTATGGCTCTAGATCATCTGTCGCGTGTCCTTTTGTCCGAACTCGTCGAAGATGGCCGCGCCAGCCATACCAAGCTCGCCGAGCGCATCGGCTTGTCCGCCACAGCCGTGGCCCGACGACAACGCGCCTTGGAGGAGGAGGGCGTGATCGTCGGCTATCACGCGCTATTGAGCCACAAGGTGCTCGGTCTAGGGGTAACCGTTATCATCAGATTGGCTCTGAACAGCCAGAGCGAAGACGCCCTTTCCGCATTCGAAAAGGCCGTCGCCAAATGCCCCTCGGTTCTGAGGTGTTTCCTAATGTCGGGAGAGGACGATTATTTGCTCACTGTCGTCGCCCGAGACGTCGAGGACTTTGAGCATGTTCACAAGACGCAATTGTCCCGACTGCCGCACGTTGCGCGGATCCAATCAAGCTTTGCGCTCCGTCAGGTCATAGAGAGGCCCGTGCTACCTCCGCTCCAATCAGGAGAGGGGCGCCACGGCCAAGCCGACCGATAGCGAAGGACGCCCCGGCAGATGACGTGACTTGCCAACGGTTCTCAAGCGCGCCGGGCTGGACCTCCTGAAGCCTGGGTCTGCCGCCAACCGCGACGTCCGAGCCAGTGACGAGCCCATCCTTTCAATGGAGCGCCGGACGGCCGGCCCGAAAACTCGCGCTGCAAAGGGGCACGGTCGAGTAGCGCCACAACCGGACATTGAACCTCAGCCTGAACCGGACATTGCGAACTTTACGTCCCGAGGTCGGCGCTGAATAGGCGCCAGTCACTCCAGGGCAGCGGACGGCATCAGTGCCCTTCCCGCGCGAGGGTCGACGCCGCGGTTGCGACCAGCGCTCCGATCGCCGGCAGGAAGCCGTCATCCTCGGCGACGGCCTCGCCCTGGGTGAAGACCGTGAGCAGGAATTCCTGCCCGCCGGGCAGGATCGCACGCAGCGTGTCGTGCCGGCGGAAGGAGGCGCGGTCGTCGCCGAGCCAGCGCGTGCGCCCGGCCTTGGACCAGATCTGCGTGCCCTCGGGCAATGTGTCGCCGAGGTAGCCGAGCAGTTGATAGGCGCCGCGACCGCGGTCCGGATCGTTGGCGTCGCGGGCGAGATGGTCGCGGACGACGGCACGGCGCGCCGGCGGCAACAGGGCGGAGTCGTTGAAGATCTCGTGCATCAGCCGCGCCATCGCGATCGGGGTCAGGCAGTTGTGGCCGGCGGGCGAGCGGTCGAGCGCCATCTTCTCCCGGCCATAGCGCAGATCGTCCATCAGCTTCTGGTTGAGATTGATGCCGGTGAGCTCCGGCCAACCGAGCCCGGCGAATATCCGATTGATCTCCTCGCGGCGCTCGCACCAGGCGTTCATCTCCTGATCGTCCAGCAAGGTGTCGCCGGTCGTGCCTGTGAGCAGGTCAATGATGTAGTTCGTCGCGGAATTGGACGACCACAGGATCATGTCGCGCATGGCACGATCGAGCTCGCCATGGGCGGAGAGCCGCCCGTCCTCAAGTCGCAATTGCGCGGCGACGAGATGGAACACCTTCACCAGTGAGCAGGGATATGCGCGCCAGTCGGCCCGCAATGCCGCGCCTTGCGCCCTGCCGCCCGCCTTGCCGGGCTGGGTCAGCACATAGGCGAACTGCTCGAAAGGGATGCCGCGCGCGGCATAGATCGGCGCGGCATGGGCTTCGATCAGCGCGCCGATTCGCTGCAGTTCGGCATTTTCGGTGAAGAAGCTCATGGCCGTCTCGCGAAACAGGGCGGAAAGGAAGGCGCGTCAGCCCTTGGGGCGCAGCGCGGTGTCGAGGCCCTCGCCGATCAGGGCGAAGGTCACGCCGGTGTAGACGATGGCGAGTCCGGGAGCGGTCGCGATCCACCAGGCGTCGAACAGGAACTGGCGCCCGTCGGCGATCATCAGCCCCCATTCCGGCGTCGGCGGCTGGATGCCCAGGCCGAGGAAGGAGAGCGAGGTCACGGCCAGGATCGTCAGCACGACGTCGGCCATGGCGAAGACGATCGCGGGCGTGACCGCATTGGGCAGGATATGCGCGGTGACGATGCGGCGATCGGTCGAGCCGAAACTGCGCGCCGCCTGGACATATTCGAGCTCGCGCAGCACCAGCACCTCGCCGCGGGTGATGCGTGCGAAGGAAATCCAGTTCACCAGCAGGAAGGCGAGATAGAGATTGGCCTCGCCGGGCCCGAGCACGCCGACGATGGCGATCACCAGAACATGGAACGGGAAGGCCCAGAAGATGTCGGTGATGCGCATGATCACGGTATCGACCCGCCCGCCGACGAAGCCCGAGAGCGCGCCGATCGCGATGCCGAGGATGGCGGGCGCGGCGACGCAGATCAGCGCGACCCGCAGGTCGACCAGCCCCCCGGCCATGACGCGCGAGACGACGTCGCGGCCGAGATCGTCCGTGCCGAGCCAATGTTTCGCCGAGGGCGGCTGCAGCGTGTTGCCATAGTCGACCAGGAAGGGATCGTGCGGCGTCCAGACCTGCCCGAGCCCGACGAACAGGCACAGCAGCAGGAGCATGGCGAGGCCGACGAGGAGCGTCGGATCGAGGCGGCGCTTGCTCATCGCGTCAATCCAGCCGGATGCGCGGATCGGCCAGCGCATAGGCGATGTCCGTCGCGAGATTGATCAGCACGACCAGCACAGCGAAGACGATCGTCAGCCCCTGGATCATCGGATAGTCGCGGGCGAAGATCGACTCGACGA
This sequence comes from Bosea sp. 29B, assembly GCF_902506165.1. NCBI lineage: Bacteria > Pseudomonadati > Pseudomonadota > Alphaproteobacteria > Hyphomicrobiales > Alloboseaceae > Allobosea > Allobosea sp. 29B. The sequence goes on along the minus strand of NZ_LR733817.1, from coordinate 1,647,830 downwards.
AGAGCGAGCCGAGCCCAGGCAGGGCGAAGACCGTCTCGATCACCACCGTTCCGCCGATCACCCAGCTCGTATGGGCGCCCAGCACCGAGATCGAGCTGATCAGCGCATTCGGCAGCACATGGACGCGCATGGTGCGGCCGATCGCATTGCCCTTGGCACGAGCCGTCGTGACATAGTCCGACCCGAGCACGTTGAGGATGCCGCTGCGCAGGCTGCGGATCGTCAGCGAGGCCGTCGCCAGAGCGATGACGAAGGCAGGCAGCGTCAGGTGATGCAGGCGCGAGAGGATGCCGGTGCCGTAGCCCGAGGTCGGAAACAGCGGCACCCAGATGGCGAGGACGACAACGAGCACGAGCCCAAGCCAGAAGGAGGGAATCGCGAGCAGTACGGTGAAGAGGAGCTTGATCAGGATATCGGGTGCCCGGTCGCGCCGGATCGCCGACCACAGCGCCAGCGGGATGGTCAGCACCACCGCGATCACGGTCGAATAAGCAACGAGCCAGAGCGTCGCCGGCAGGCGTTCCAGCACCAGCGCCATGACCGATTGGCCGTAGACGACCGAGCGCCCGAGGCTGCCGGAGAGGATGTCCCCGAGGAAGAGCAGATATTGCCGCCACAGCGGCAGGTCGAGCCCGAGCCGCTGCTTCATCGCCGCGATCTCGTCCGCGCCGCCGCGTGCGCCGAGAAGCAGCGTCGCCGGGTCTCCCGGCAACGCCCGCAGCAGGAAGAAGCAAGCCAACGTGATGCCGAACAGCACCGGGACGAGCTGGACGAACCGCTTGAAGATATAGGTCAGCATGGGGGCGGGCCTAGATCATCGCGCGTCCAAACGGACGCGACCACGATGATCTATCACATTGTTTTAGCATCGGATTCTTCCGAAAAGTGGTTTTCACTTTTTGGTCCGATGCTATAGGCCGCCCTCTCCTCACTTCAGCTTGACGTCTTCGAGGCGGAAATTGCCGGTCGGCAGTACCTCGAAACCGCTGACAGTGCTGCGATAGGCATAGGAGGTGCCGGGATAGAACAGGAAGATTGAGGGCGCACCGTCATGCGAGAGCTTGACCATCTCCTTGAACATCGCGCCGCGCTCCGGCCCGTCCTTGGTGGCGCGCTCCTTCTCGTAGAGCTCGTTGACACGCTCGCTCTTCCACTCGGTGTGATAGGAATTGGCGCGCTCCGGGTTGACGATCAGGAAGCCGGCCATCTGGTCGGGGTCGATCGTGTCGCTCGAGGCATATGAGATGGCCATCTCGTAGTCGCCGGCCTTGGTGGTCGACCAGTGCGTGCCGCCCTCGACCAGGCGGATCTCGGCGGTGACACCGATCTGCGCGAGCGCGCTCTGCAGCGCTTGGCCGAGCTGGCGATGCAGCGGCCGGCCGGAATGCACCAGCAGCGCGGCCTTGAAGCCGTCGGCATAGCCGGCTTCCTTGAGCAGCGCCTTGGCTTTGGCGATGTCATGGGTGTAGGGCTTAAGCTCGGGATCAGCATAGGCCATCAGCGGCATCGGCGAATTCGCCACCTTGCCGGCGCCATAGAGCAGGGCCTTGACCAGGCCTTCCTTGTCGATGGCGTAGTTCAGCGCTTGGCGAACACGGACGTCGTCGAACGGCTTCTTCTTGGTGTTCAGCAGCACGAAATCGGTGCGCAGCACATTGGCGACGGCAGTCTTGATGGTGCCGGCGCGGCCGAGGCTCTGCATCTGGTTGAGCGGAATCTCGAGGGCGGCATCGATCTCGCCGGCCTGCAGCTTCAGCACGCGGCTGTTGCCTTCGGGCAGGACGAGAATCTCGGCGCCGTCGAGGCTCGGCTTGCCAGCCTGCCAGTAATGGGCGTTCTTCTTCAGCGAGAGGCCCTGTCCCTTGTTCCAGGCCGCCACGGTGAAGGGGCCGGAGCCGAGCGGCTTCTCGAAGAACTTGTCGGGCGCCGCCTCGAACGCCTTCTGGGGCAGGATCGCCGAGGAGAACAAGGCGAGGTTGTTGAGCAGCGGCGTGAACACCGTCTTCAGCTTGAGCACCACAGTGCGCTCGTCCGGCGTCTCGATCGCATTGATCCCGGCGAAGAAGCGCTTCCAGCTCGACGCGTCGCTGCCGGCGCGCTTCAGCGAGAAGGCGACATCGGCGGCGGTGACGGGCGTGCCGTCCGAGAACTTCGCGGCCCTGAGCTTGAAGCTATAGGTCAGGCCGTCATCGCTGACCGTCCAGCTCTCGGCGAGACCGGGCTCCAGCTTGGTGGCATCCGTGCTCGGGCGCAGCAGGGTATCGTAGATCAGCAGCTGCGCGTGGATCGACGGGTTGTCGCTGGTCGCGATCGGGTCGAGCGAGACGAGGTCCTGCGTCTGCGCCAGCTTGAGAACGCCCTGCGCAAAGGCGCTGGAGGGCGCGACAGTCAGCGCCGGACCGAGAATGGAGAGGGCAAGCGCGGCAGCCGACACCATGGAGCGGAATGTGGTCATGGATATCCCCTGATCTTGGCCGCTCTGCCTCGGCGGCGGCAGCTTGCAACCTTCCATGGGCGCGCCTAGTCTCGCAAATGAAACATTCGGCAAGAATATCAACCAAATGGAATAGAGTGGATGAGGCTGGGCGCGCTGCAGGTGGTCGATGCCTTCGTCCGGCTCGGCGGCACGGGCGAAGCGGCACAGGGGCTGGGCGTCAGCCAGTCGGCCGTGATCAAGTCGTTGCGCCTGGCGGAAAAGGAGCTCGATCTCAGCCTCGTTGCGATCGTCCAGGGGCGGCTGACCCCGACACCCGAGGCGCTGGAATTGAACCAGCTCGCGCGGCCAGCCTTCGGCGCGTTGCGCCGGGCGCATCATGAAGCCGACATGATCCGCGTCGGCATGGCCGATCGCCTGCGGATCGCGACCGTGCCGGGCCTGGCGCACAGCATCCTGCCGCCCGCCATCACCGGCGCGCGCCGCGACCTGAGCGATCGGGCCGCCGTCGAAGTGATGTTCGACCATGTCCGCGATCACCTCAGCGCCAACGAAGTCGATCTCGCGATCTCCTACGGTCCGATGGCGACCGAGGGATTGCGGGATATCGTGCTGCGCAGCAGTCCGCTCGTCTGCGTGCTCGATGAGAGGCATCCGCTCGCCGCCCACGACAAGCTGTCGCGCGAGGCCCTCAAAGGCCAGCGCCTGATCAGCTACGGGCCCGACGGCATCAGCCTGGCCGACAGCTTTCAGGACGCACTGGGCCGGGTCGGCCTGTCAGACCAGATCGCGATCACCGTCCGTCATACGGACAGCGCCTGCCATCTGGCGCGCGAGGGCGTCGGCATCGCCGTCGTCGACGGCTTCGTCATCAGCAGCAGTCTGACGCAAGGGCTGGCGGTCCGTCCGCTCGATGAGAGCCCGCTTGTCACGGCCTTCGCACATCACCGCGACGGCGCGCCACTCGACCATGCTGCGCGCATCCTGCTGGAGCATCTCGTGGGAGCGGGCGGATGAAGGCATTGACGCCATCCCATGCGACGGTCCTGCGCACCGTCGACCGATGCGGCACCACAGTCGAGGCTGCCCGGCAGCTTCATCTGACGCAATCGGCCGTCAGCAAGATCATCGCCCGCAGCGAAGCGGCCCTCGGCGTCCCGGTCTTCGATCGCAGCGAGGGCCGCCTCGTCCTGCGTCCCGAAGCCCAGGGCCTGATGTCGGCGCTGGGGCAAGTCGAGGACGAATGGCGTGCCCTGCGTGGAGCCGTCGGCGACGTACGGTCCGGACGCGCCCTGCCGCTGCGGATCGCATCGACGCCCAGCATCGGCCAGGGCCTCATCGCGCAGGCGATCCGGCGGCTGGTGACGGACTATCCCGAGGCCCGCATCGAGCTGATCATGGGCGACGCGCCGACGGAGTTGTCGAAAGGCGCCGCCGATCTCGGCGTGATGTTCTCGCCCCGCGTCACCGACGACATCGCCCTGACGCCCTTCGCGCAGGCGTCGATCATCGCCCTGGTGCGCGAGGACGATCCGCTGGCGCGTCGCGGCCGGGTCAGCTTGCCTGAGCTCCGGAGCCATCGGCTGATCTGCTTCGATCGCGAGAAATCGCCGCTGGGCTGGCTGATCGCGCGCGCCCATGAGCAGGCTGGCCTCGACTATGCGCCCTTCATGACCGTGCCCTACAGCATTTCCGCTGCCCATCTGCTGGCGCGCCAAGGTGATGTCATCCTGATCGACAGCCTGCTGACTCAGGCCCAGCGCTTCGAGGGATTGGTCAGGCTGGATGTGACGCCGGAATTGCCGATCAGCATTTGCCTGATGACGGTGCGGAGCCGGCCTCTGACCCGACTGGCGGCGCGCTTCGTCGAGATACTCGTAGGCGACCGGAAGCCGAGCTAACTGACTTGTTACCCAGGTCGCCGCATCGAACTTTACCGGGACTGCGTTGCGCCAGAAGCGGACCCTGGCCTTCCGCCCGGACGCGGACATCCAGGAAAGAGCCTCGCGGCCCGGCTTCGCTCTCGGGCTATCCGACGACGACCGCCCCGTTAGCAGGTGTTCGCAAGAAGCGAGCTGACATGTGAGCCCGCCTTCCTAATAGGTGGGGGGCGTGATCGCGCTCACGATTTCGCTCGGCTCCTTCGAGGCGTTCCGGAATCGGTGCGGCTCTCGGCTGTCGAAATAATAACCATCTCCGGGCTCCAGGATCGATGTCCGGCCACCAACAGTCACCTCGACAGCGCCGCGGATGACCATGCCGCCTTCCTGGGCCGAGTGGGAGAAGGCCTCGCCTGTATCAGCTTCCGGAGCATAGGTTTCGTGCAGCATCAGCATTGATCGGTTGGGAAACCCCGATCCGATGACGCGATAGGATATGGCGTCAACCCGGCCGATCTCTGTCATGTCTGCCGCGCGGCAGAATGGATTCGGCGGCGAGACAGTCTGAAAATCCAGAAAAAAGCCCGACAGGGTCGTACCGAGCGCGTCGAGGACGGCATGCAGCGTGTCGAGTGACGGGCTGATCAGATCACGCTCGATCAGTGAAATCGAGGAATGCGAGATCCCGGACCGCAGCGCGACCGCGCGCACGCTCAATTTGCGACGCGAGCGCAATTCGCGAAGCCTGTCGCCGATTTTCATGGTCGCCCTTCGCCTCCGAGTGCCCCCTTCGCCAGCCCCCACATCTAGCGCGAATGGTGAATATCCTCAACATGAGCGCCGCGCCGTCTTGCGTGCTGCGTCGGAAGCGCCGCCAATGTCAGTGCTTCCCCACGACCCAGGCAGACCCTTCATGACGAAACTCGACCCACAGCTTGCAAGCCGGCTGACACACATCAAGCAGCCCGGCCGCAGCGCATGGAGCGACAATGCCCCGGTCGAGGCGACGGTGAAGCAGATCCTCGACGCGGTACGGCAATCGGGCGACGCGGCGCTGCGCCACTATTCCCGCCAGTTCGACAAGGTCGATATCGAGACGTTCGAGGTCAGCGCCAGGGAGCGCGAAGAGGCCGTCGCGGCGCTCGATCCACAGACCCGCGCCGACACCGAATTCGCGATCGAGCGCGTGCGATCCTTCGCCCAGGCGCAGCGCGACACGATCCTGCCGCTCGACGTCGAGCCGCTGCCCGGCCTGCATCTCGGGCACCGCATCATCCCGATTGCCCGTGTCGGCGCTTATGTGCCCGGCGGGCGCTACCCGCTGCTCTCGGCTCCGATCATGACGATCGTTCCGGCGAAAGTCGCCGGTTGCGACGAGGTCATCGCCTGCCTGCCGCCGGGCGCGCATCAGGCGATGATCGCCGGCTGCCACCTCTCGGGCGCCGACCGCATCTTCCGCGTCGGTGGTGCGCAGGCGATCGCCGCCATGGCTTACGGTACTGAGAGCATTCCGGCGGTCGACAAGATCGTCGGGCCGGGCAACGCCTATGTGAACGAGGCCAAGCGCCAGGTGTTCGGCCTCGTCGGCATCGACCAGCTCGCCGGCCCCAGCGAAATCTTCGTCGTCGCCGACGACACGGGCGACGCGGTCACCATCGCTGTCGACCTCCTTGCCCAAGCCGAGCACGATGTCCGCACGCGCGTCGGCCTGATCACGACCGACCGCGTGCTCGCCGAGGCAACGCTGGCCGAGGTCGAGCGCCAGCTCGGCAATCTCTCGACCGCGGGCGTGGCAGCCGAGGCCTGGCGCGACTATGGCGAGATCGTCATCTGCGAAGACGAGGCCGCGATGCTGGCCTATTCCGACCACATCGCCGCCGAGCATCTCGAGGTCCACACCAGCGATGCCCAGGCGACCGCTGGTAAACTGCGCAATTACGGCTCGATCTTCATCGGCGTCGCAGCCAGCGTGGTCTATTCCGACAAATGCTGCGGCACCAACCACACGCTGCCGACGATGGCGGCCGGACGCTATACCGGAGGCCTCTGGGTCGGCTCCTATCTCAAGACCTGCACCCATCAATGGCTGGACGAGCGCGGTGTCGCGGCGGTCGCGCCGCCTGCCATGCGCCAGAGCGCCAGCGAGGGGCTGGAGGGCCATCGTCGCGCCGCCGCTCTGCGGCTGGCTCCCGCGCAATTGCTGCAGGAGATCGGTGCCTGAATTCGACGGACAGGTCTGCGGAAGCTCTGGCGCGAAAACGCGATCGGGGTTCCAATGATCGGCAAGGACTGGTTCGGCGTTCGCGAGGGGCGAATCCCGGGACGGCAAACACAAGGGAGACCAACATGGCCAATTTCAAACAGGTGATAGGCTCCGCCGGCCTTGCGGCGGGGTTGATGCTGTCGGCCGTCGGGGCCGCTTCCGCGCGCGACCTCACCGTCGTGTCCTGGGGCGGAAACTACCAGGACGCGCAGCGCAAGATCTATTTCAAGCCCTTCGCCGACAAGACCGGCAAGCCGGTGCTCGACGAATCCTGGGATGGCGGCGTCGGCGTCGTGCAGGCCAAGGTCAAGGCTGGCGTGCCGAACTGGGACGCCGTGCAGGTCGAGGCCGACGAACTCGCGATCGGCTGCGCCGACGGCATCTACGAGAAGATCGACTGGGCCAAGCTAGGCGGCAAGGACAAGTTCCTCGACAGCGCGGTCAGCGATTGCGGCGTCGGCGCGATCGTCTGGTCGACGATGCTGTCCTATGATTCCGATAAGCTGAAGACGGCGCCGACCTCCTGGGCCGATTTCTGGGACACCAAGAAATTCCCGGGCAAGCGCGCCCTGCGGCGCGGCCCCAAATACGCCCTCGAATTCGCTCTGATGGCTGATGGCGTTGCTGCCAAGGACGTCTACGCGACTCTGCGGGCCGCCGGCGGCGTCGATCGCGCCTTCAAGAAGCTCGACGAGATCAAGGGTGACATGATCTGGTGGGAATCCGGCGCCCAGCCGCTTCAGCTCCTGAAGTCCGGCCAGGTCGTGATGACCTCGGCCTATAACGGCCGCATCAGCGGCATCAACAAGACCGAGGGTACCAAGTTCAAGACCGTCTGGCCCGGCAGCATCTACGCCGTCGACAGCTGGGTGATCCTGAAGGGCAGCCCGAACAAGGATGCGGCGATGGATTTCATCGCCTTCGCCAGCCTGCCCGAAAACCAGTCGAAGCTGCCGCAGGACATCGCTTATGGCCTGCCCAACAAGGCTGCTGCCGCGGCAGTGCCGGCCGATCTTGCGGCTGATCTGCCGACCTCGCCCGCCAATCTCTCGGGCGCGATCTCGATCGATATCGACTTCTGGAACGATAACATCGAGGACCTGACCAAGCGCTTCAACGCCTGGCTCGGCAAGTAGTCCAAGCCTCAAGGCTTGGCGCAAGCCGAGACGTATGGTCACAATGGCTGGCGCATCGCGCCAGCCATTCAGGTGAAGGACTTCCATTTGCCCGGTTCGGCAGCGTTCATCCGGTTCGAAAACGTCAGCAAGGCGTTCGGAACGGCCAAAGTCGTCGATGCGCTCGACCTCCATGTCAGGCAGGGCGAATTCGTCAGCCTGCTCGGCCCGTCCGGCTCGGGCAAGACCACGCTCCTGATGATGCTGGCCGGGTTCGAGGCGCCAACGGGCGGCGCGATCCATGTCGATGGCAAGCGCGTCGAACGGCTGCCGCCCTACAAGCGCGACATGGGCGTGGTGTTCCAGAATTACGCGCTCTTCCCACATATGACAGTCGCGGAGAACATCGCTTTCCCGCTGAAGATGCGCGGTGTCGGCAAGGCGGAGCGCGAGGCGCGGGTGACACGCGCGCTCGATCTCGTCCAGCTCGGCCATCTCCAGGATCGCAAACCCGCGCAGCTTTCAGGCGGCCAGCAGCAGCGCATCGCTCTCTCGCGCTCGATCGTCTATGAGCCGAAAGTCGTGCTGATGGACGAGCCGCTCAGCGCGCTCGACAAGCAGCTGCGCGAGCATATGCAGCTCGAAATCCGCGAGCTGCACCGCAAGCTCGGCCTGACCGTCATCTTCGTGACCCATGACCAGGGCGAGGCGCTCACCATGTCCGATCGCGTCGCGGTGCTGAACCGCGGCAAGATCGAGCAGCTCGATACGCCGGCCGGCCTTTATGATCGCCCGCGCACGCGCTTCGTCGCCGAATTCATCGGCGAGACCAACCTGCTCGCAGGTACCGTCTCAGCCCGGACGGACGGCGTTGCCACGGTCGCCCTCGCCAATGGCGGCTCGGTCTCCTGCACCGCGCCTGATGGGTTCGCCGCCGGCAGCCCGGCCCTCGTCTCGATCAGGCCGGAAATGCTGCATCTCGGCAACGACCCGGCAGCCCTGAACGCGCTGCCGGTCACGGTCGAGGACGACGTCTACCACGGCGACCATGTCCGCGTGCATCTCTCCTGCCAGGGCCAGGGCCAGCGCCTCGTCGCCAAGGCCGGACGCCGCGACGTCGTCCTGCCCGTCGGCTCGCAGGCTTTCGCCAGCTTCAACCGCGACGATTGCACGCTGGTGGCGCCATGACCGTTGCGCGCCTGAAGGCGTCGCTCCTCGTCCTGCCGCTGATCGTCTTCCTCGGCCTGTTCTTCGTCTGGCCGCTCTGGATGATGATCGCAACTTCTGTGCAGGGCGGCACGGTGCGCCTGACCTTCCCGGCAACGGCCGTGGCGATCGCGCAGTGGAACGGCGACGGCCTTCCCTCTCCGGAAGTTCAGGCGGCGCTGATCCAAGATCTGCGCGCCGAGGTCGTGCAGGAAGTCTTCGGCGACGCCGTGCGCAGCCTGAACAGCCAGCAGGCGGGCTTCCGCACCTTGCTGCCGCGCACCGTCACCGCGCTGCGCAATGCCGGTGCCGACGCCGCCCCCAAGCTCGAAAGCATCGATCCGCGCTGGGGCCAGCCGCCCTTCTGGCTCGCGCTGAAGCGCGGCATGCCGCCCTATACCGACGCCAATCTGCTTGCCGCCGTCGATCTCAAGCGCAGCGATGACGGCACGATCGCGCATGTCGCGCCGGATATGGCGGTCAACCGCGCGATCATGCTGCGGACCTTCATCATCGCGGCCCAGGTGACGCTGGCCTGCGCCGCGATTGGGCTGCCCTTCGCCATGCTGGCGGCGAGCCTGGTTGGCTGGAAGCGCAACCTGCTGCTGCTGGCGGTGCTGCTGCCGCTCTGGACCTCGTTGCTGGTCCGCACCGCCGCCTGGATGATCCTCCTGCAGGATCAGGGGCTGATCAATCAGATCCTGAAGGCCCTCGGCCTGATCGATGCCTCGCTGCCGCTGATCTACAACCGCACCGGCGTGCTGATTGCCATGACGCATGTGCTTCTGCCATTCATGGTGCTGCCGATCTATGCCAGCCTGATCGCGATCCCGCGCAACCTGATGCCGGCGGCCGCCGCGCTCGGCGCCCGCCCCTTGCAGGCCTTCCGGCATGTCCTGCTGCCGCTGGCGATGCCCGGCCTGCTCTCGGGCTCGCTGCTCGTCTTCATGGTGGCGCTCGGCTACTACATCACGCCGGCGCTGACCGGCGGCGCCGGCGACCAGATGATCTCCTCCGTCATCGCCTTCTACGCCACCGGTACTGCCAATTGGGGCATGGCCGGCGCTCTTGGACTGTTCCTGCTGGTGCCGACGACGGTGCTCTATATCGTCTATGGCCGGCTCTCGCGCACCCCCCTGGGGCAGGCATGAGCGCGGTTTCGCCAAGCCTCGCGGGCACACCCGGTGCGCTCGCCTTCGGTGCGGTGCGGCTGGCTTTCGCGGCGCTGGTTGTGGCGTTCCTGCTGCTGCCTCTGGTCGCGATCCTGCCGCTCGCCTTCACCGACAGCGTCTTCCTGACCTATCCGATCAGCGGTCCCTCACTACGCTGGTTCGAGACGCTGGCGACCAGCGACGCCTGGAAGCGCTCGATCGTCAATTCGCTGATCATCGGCTCCGGCGCGACGGTTCTCTCCACGGTGGTTGGAACGCTTGCCGCGCTCGGCCTGCGGCGCGAGCTCGTGCCGTTCTCCGGCGTGCTACGCTCGATCTTCCTGCTGCCGATGGTGGTGCCGGCCGTGGTGCTCGGCGTCGGCATGCAGATCCTCTATGCCCGCATGGGCCTGGCGAGCAGCTATCTCGGCGTGATCGTCGCCCATGCGGTGCTCTGCGTGCCGTTCGTGCTGGTCAACGTCTCAGGCTCGCTTGCGAGCATCGATCCGGCGCTGGAGAAGGCGGCCTCGAGCCTGGGTGCGCCGCCAACCGCGGTCTTCCGCAATGTGACCCTGCCACTCGCCATGCCTGGTATTCTCACTGGCGCGGTCTTCGCCTTTGCGACCTCGCTCGACGAGGTCGTGATCACGCTTTTCGTCGCCGGTCCCAACCAGACGACCATGGCGCGCCAGATGTTCGCCTCGATACGCGAGAACATCAGCCCCGCCATCGCGGCCGCCGCGTTTGTCATCATCGTCCTGACCTTCGCGCTGCTCCTTGTCGTGAAGGGAGCTTCGCTGTTCCAGCCGCAGCGCAACAAGCAACGACCTCAGCAAAAATAGATTGTTGAGGAACCGTCGCGGCCGGGTGCAAATGCGCCGATTGCCGACGTTGAGACGCCGCCAGAAGCGGACATTGCCTTTGGAGCAACAAAGGCCAGTTTACGACCCAACTACGAGATTCGTGGAGGCGCTGGGGCGGCAGTGCCTTCTGGCCGTGACAACCGCATGTTCGTCGAGGCGGTGTTGTGGATCGTGCGCGCTGGCTCGCCCTGGCGCGACTTGTCCGAAGCGTTTGGCGACTGGAACAGTGCCTTCCACCGCTTCAGCCGCTGGAGCCACAAGGGCGTCCCTGCCTGACCTCACGGCAAACCAGTCAGGAGCTTCAATGTCTTCAGTGAACCAATCGCCGAAGAGGCTGAGCAGCCCACCTAGATCAAGGGACAGCTCGCTAGGTTGCTGGTGTTCCAATGGAGCACCGGCATCGATGGCACGGTTCTCATGGTGGACAGCATGTGGATGGCAAACGATAAAGCCCGCCGGAGAGGCGGGCTCTAATACAAGTTAAGTTTTTGAAAGAAAATGGCGCGCCCGAAAGGATTCGAACCTCTGACCCTCAGATTCGTAGTCTGATGCTCTATCCAGCTGAGCTACGGGCGCGTGGCAGCGAAACGGTCTTGAAGGCCGTCATCGGCTGACGGATGCGGATTTAACGGCTCCCGCTGTGCTTGGCAAGCCCGATTTGCCGACTTCCTTCGCTTTCTTGTCGAACCTTGTGACAAGCGGTGGCGAAGGGACTTTCAGCCCCGCTTGTTGCGCAGGAGCAGCGACTGCAAGGCATCCTGTCCTGCCCCTTCATCGCTCGCCCCGCTGTCCGGCGCAGCCAAATGGCGGCCGCCATGCCGCGATTTCGGCAGTTTCTCGGCGATGCCGTAGAGCTCCTCGCGCCGGTCCATCTCGCGCCAGACTTCGCCGGGCGTGATGCCGAGCTCGCTCCAGAGCACGACGAGATTGTAGATGAGATCGGCGCTTTCGCGGACCACCGCCGGGCGATTGTTCTGCACCGCCTCGATCCCGACCTCGACCGCTTCCTCGCCGAGTTTCTTGGCCATTTTCGGCGTGCCTTCGCGGATCAGCTTGGCTGTTCGCGACAAAGCAGGGTCGCGGCCGCGGGCCGAAAGCACGGCCGCGTAGAGTTTCTGCACCGAATCGGTCATCGATCCAGAATCGGGCCGCCATGTAAGGATTTCATGACGGTCCAGCCGCTTGCGCCGGGCGCTCATCGCGCGATACCCGCGAACTGGCGGACCACCTCACGGTAGACCTCGCGCTTGAACGGGATGATCAGCTCCGCCGTCTCCGCGAGCGGCACCCAGCGCCAGGCGTCGAATTCGGGCTTGTGGCCGCCGCCGGGGCTCTGGATGTCGATCTCGCTCTCGTCGCCATCGAAGCGGAAGGCGAACCATTTCTGTGATTGGCCCCGATATTTGCCGCGCCAGGCCTCCCTGCCGATCTCGCGCGGCAGATCGTAGCTCAGCCAGTCCGGCGCTTCGGCGAGTAGGGACACCGAAGAGACATTGGTCTCCTCGCGCAGTTCGCGGTAGGCCGCCTCGATCGGCTGCTCGCCGGCATCGATGCCGCCCTGCGGCATCTGCCATTCATGACCGGGCGCGGTGTGCTCGCGCTGACTGCGATTGGCCCTGCGGCCGACGAAGACGAGCCCGGCCGGGTTGAACAGGGCAAGGCCGACGCAGGGGCGGTAGCCGGCGGGCGGTTTTGTCATCGCAGCGAACCGGTGGTGGAGGGGTTGCGGAAGCCGCGGGCGGCGCTGACGGGTACGAGGACCAGGTTCTTGCCCTCGAGCGTGCGGGCCCAGCGAGTGATGCGCTCGACCGTGACGGGCAGGGCGCTGGCGGTGGCGACGGCCGCGCCCTGGTCGCGGGCGAGCGTCTCGAGGCGCTGCAGCTCCTTGTCGATGGTCTCAGGCCGCGGGACGGTATCGAGCGAAAGATCGGCCTTGAGCGCCGGGATCCGCGCGCGCGTCGCTGCGGAAGCGAGCAGGCTGCGCGGCGAGGAGCCGTCGTCGACGACCATCAGCCCGCGTCCGGCGAGCTCGCGCAGCAGCGGCGTCAGGGCCATGTCGTCGGCGGTGAGGCGGCCGCCGAGGAAATTGACGATGCCGACATAACCGGAGAAGCGGCCGAGCACCCATTGCAGCCGGTCGAGATTGTCGTTGCCCTTCTGGCCGGTGAGGAGGGTATGCGGACCGGGATCGTTGTCGGGATAGTCGAACGGCTCCATCGGCACCTGCAGGAAGACCTCGTGGCCTTCACCGCGGGCGCGCTGGACCGTCTTCTCCAGCTCGGCGCCATAGGGGGCGAAGGCGAGTGAGACGGGGCCTGGCAGGCGCGCGATCGCCTCGCTGGTCGAGCTCTGGCTGATGCCGAGCCCGCCGACCAGGATGGCGATCCGGCCGGCCGGCTTGCCGGCGGGGGCAGGGCCGAGCGGGCGGGCATAGACCTGCGCCGGCGCTGCGCCATCCGGGCCGATCTTCGGCAGGAGGCCGTGCCGGGTGCGCTCGACCAGGCGCTTGTCCGGCGCCGGAGCGAGCTTGACCGTGCCATCGTCGGGGACGGTGATGATGATAGCGCCGGGCGCGTCCGAACCCGGGCGGACGACGGTGACGCCGGATTCGGTTTCGAGCTGGCTGGCGCTGGCCGGGCCGCGCCGGTCATCGCGCTGGGTGGGCTCGGGCGGAGCCTTGGCGATGTCGGGTGCGACAGGGCGCTCGCGGATCATCGCAGTCGCGATCGGTTCGCCGCCATTGGGATCGCGTTTCAGCGCCGCGTAGAGGATGAGACCGACGAAGAGAGCCGCCAACCCGCCGGTCAGGCCACGCCAGAGCCAACGCCCATAGGGCTTCGGCGCGCGCGTGCGCTTCGCCTGCCCGAGCGGCTGGTCGAGTTCGCTGAGCGGCAATCCGGCCAAGAGGCGCCGTCCTCTTCGACGTCACAACATCTGCGAATCAGTTCGCAGCGCTAGAGTCGGATGATTCGAGCCGGAATCAATCGCCAATCGGCCGCAAGGGAAACAATCTCCTGCGGCCGTTGCGCAAGTGCCGAATAGCTGGGGTCGGAAAGGGCCTGCGGGCTCAGTCGGCCTTCTTTTCTCCGTCGGACTTGCCGGCCTCAGGGGCCGGGGCGGGCGTGGCAGGCGCCGGCGTTGCGGGCAGGGCAACGTCCTTCTTGCCGCGCAGCAGGTTGAGCGCCGCGGCGAGCTGGGTGTCCTTGGCCGGATCGATCGGAACATAGGACGGCGAGCCGGCCTGCTCCTCCTTGCCGTCGCCATTGCGCAGATGGCCCTTGAGCGAGGCCTCGCCCTTGTTCTCGACCTTGTCCTTCAGCTCGGCCGGCACGTCCTGGATGATCTCGATGTCGGGCGTGATGCCCTTGGCCTGGATCGAGTTGCCGGACGGGGTGTAGTAGCGCGCCGTGGTCAGCCTGAGGCCGCCATTGTCGCCGAGGCGGATCACGGTCTGGACCGAGCCCTTGCCGAAGGAGCGCGAACCCATCACGGTGGCGCGCTTGTGGTCCTGCAGGGCGCCGGCGACGATCTCGGCGGCGGAGGCCGAGGAGCCGTTGATCAGCACGACGACCGGCTTGCCCTTGGTCAGATCACCCGACTTGGCGTTGAAGACCTGGGTCTCCTCGGCGTTGCGGCCGCGGGTCGAGACGATCTTGCCACGCTCGAGGAAGGCATCGGAGACCAGCACCGACTGGTCGAGGCGCCCGCCGCGATTGTTGCGCAGGTCGATGATGTAGCCCTTGATCTTGTCGAAGCCGATCTCGGCGTTGACCTTGTCGAGCGCCTTGCGCAGGCCCTCATAGGTCTGCTCGCTGAAGGTGCCGATGCGGATATAGCCGACATCGCCCTCGACGCGCTCCTCGACAGCGGGGACGACGATGTTCGACCGGGTCAGGGTGAATTCCAGCGGCTCGGTCTTGCCGGTGCGCTCGATCGTCAGCTTGACCTGCGTGTTGATGATGCCGCGCATCTTCTCGACGGCCTGGTTCAGGCTGAGGCCCTTGACCTCGTCATTGTCGATCTTGCGGATGATGTCGCCGGCCAGGATGCCGGCCTTGGCGGCGGGCGTGTCGCGAATCGGCTTGGCGACCTTGAGAACCTCGTTCTCCATCGTCACCTCGATGCCGAGCCCGCCGAACTGGCCGCGCATGTCGATGTCCATGTCGCGGAAGCTCTTGGCATCGAGATAGCCAGAGTGCGGATCGAGCGAGGAGACCATGCCGTTGATGGCGGCCTCGATCAGCTTCTGCTCGTCCGGCTTCTCGACATAGTCGGTGCGGATCTTCTCGAAGATGTCGCCGAACAGGTTGAGGCTGCGATAGACCTCGGCCGAGGCCGCGACCGCACTGGTCGAGGAGAAGAGCTTGGTCTGGGTCACCACACCGGTGAGCCCCGCGCCGGCGATGGCGCCGACCAGAACGAGAGAAACCTTGCGCATCATCCGCGAGCCTTTTCGCCTTGCGATTTCGTCCACCACGGCGTCGGATCGATCGAGACGCCGTCTTTCCTGAACTCGATATAGAGGACCGGCTCGCCGGTCCCCGCTCCCACATTCGTCGCGGCCGCTTCCGCAGTCTCGCCCATCACCGCGACCGGCTCTCCGGCCAGCACAAACTGGTTCAACGATACGTCGATGCGCTGCATGCCCGCCAGAAGAACATAGTAACCATTGCCGGCATTGAGGATCAAGAGTTGGCCAAAGGAGCGGAACGGCCCCGCATAGACCACCCAGCCATCGGAAGGTGACGAAACCACGGCATTGGCGCGTGTGGAAAGCGAAATTCCACGCGTTGCGGCGCCAACTTCGTCAGCCGCGCCAAATCCACGCAATTGTGAACCGGCGACCGGCAAGGGCAGCATGCCGCGCAATTCCTGGAAGGCCGCCTTGGGCGCGAGCCGGGCCGGATCACGGAAGGCGAGCTGGGCCATGCGCTGGCGCTGCTCCTGGGTCTCCGCTTCGAGCGCGCGGCGGGCGGCATCGGCGGCGCGATTGGCGGTGGATATGTCCTTTTCGATGCGCTCGACGAGATCGCGCAGCGTTCTTGCCTGCGCCGCGAGTTCGCCGCCGGCGGCCCGTTGTGCCTCGATGTCCTGGGCAGCGCTCGTCTCGCGGGTGCGCCTGGCTTCGATCAGCGAGGCCAGGCGACGGCGCTCGCCCGCCAGCCCCTCCATCTCGCCGGCGATGCTCTTGCGCTCCTCGGCGATGGCTTCGCGCAAGCGCACCAATTCGGCGAGATCGGTGCCGAGGATGGTGATCTCCTGGCGCAGATCGGGCACGACGGCGCCGAGCAGCATCGAGGCGCGCACCGCTTCGAGAATGTCCTCCGGGCGGACCAGCACGGCCGGCGGCGGCCGGCGGCCGATGCGCTGCAGCGCCGCCAATACCTCGCCGATCAGGCCACGCCGGCTCTCAAGCGAGCGCCTGATCGCCGTCTCGCTGGTCTGCAGCAGGGAGAGACGCTGTTCGAGCCCGGCGATGCGGCCTTCGGCGGCCTGGGTTCGGGCGGTGGTCTCGAGCAGGGCCTGGTTGAGCTTGGTCCGGTCGGCGCGGATGCCGGCGATCTCGGTCTCAAGCTTGGCGCGAGCCTCGGCGCTGCCGGCGAGCCGCTCCTCGATCGCCTTGAGCTCGGCCTCGCGGGCGCGCTTCTCCTCGCGCTTCTGCTCGGTGTCGCGGGCGCTCTGGTCGGATTCAGGGGCGGGGGCGGTTTGAGCCGCTGCATGGCCGGCCGACAGGCAGGCGCAAAGCAGCACCGGCCAGAGCCGGAGCGTGCGTGCGATTCGAATCAGCCGGGAACGGCGGGTCATGCGCGATGATAAGGATGTCCGGCCATGATCGTCATCGCTCGATAGAGCTGTTCGAGCACGAGCGCACGCACGATCTGATGCGGCATGGTCAGCGCACCGAAGGAGAGCACCAGCGCGGCACGCTCGCGCAGTTCGGCGTCGAGCCCGTCGGCGCCGCCGATCAGCAGGGTCGCGGCCGGCGTGCCGGCGTCGCGCGCTGCCGCAAGGCGATTGGCGAAAGCGTCGCTGTCGAGGCTCCTGCCGCGCTCGTCCAGGGCGATGACGAGGCCGGAAGGCGGCAGGCGCTCGCCGATCAGCTTCGCCTCCTCGCGGCGGCGTTCCTCGGTGCGCCGACCGCGGCCCTCAGTGAGCTCGATGACCTCAGGGCCACTCAGGCCGAGCCCGCGGGCCAGGCCTTGTGCGCGTTCCTGATAGCGGGCGCAGAGATCACGTTCCGGCCCGTCCTTGAGACGGCCGACCGCGATGACCGACAAGCGCACGGGACCCTGGACTCAGCCGTCGAGGCGCTCGCGCGGCCGATCGGCGCCCCACATCTTCTCGAGATTGTAGAACTGGCGCACTTCCGGACGGAAGATGTGGATGATCAGGTCGCCGGTGTCGATCAGCACCCAGTCGCAGGCGGGAAAGCCCTCGACCTTCGGCGTCTCATGGCCGGCCTTCTTGAAGGCTTCGACGAGGCTGTCGGAGATCGAGGCGACATGGCGGTTGACCCGGCCGGAGGCGATGATCATGGCGTCGGCCAGCGAGGTCTTGCCGACGAGGTCGATCACGGTGGCGTCCTCGGCCTTCATGTCGTCCAGGACCTGCAAGGCGAGCGCGATGCTGCTCGCGGCGGGGTTCTCGGTCATGGCGGCCGGGGGAAGCGGCTCGGTGCCGGCTTCGCCGATGGATTGACGGTTCAGAGCCGTATCCTCACGTGACGACGCGCTCATGGCGCGACGTCCCAATTTAGGCGTCGGAGGGGGCAAGTTCAATTGGTTTCGGCGAGTTCGCGCAGATAGGTCGAGGATAGATCGGAGCGCCGGCCGTGCAGGAAGATCCAAGCGGGCGGGGTTCGCACCGGCAGAGCCGCGCCCTGATTCTCCGACAAACGCCAGCGCGCCATCCAGTTGGCAGCGGGCGAGGCGATCGAGCGATGGGTCGAGCCGGGGCGGTCGATCACCGCGATCGGCATCATTCGGGCGATGGCGCGCCATTCGTTCCAGCGATGGAAATTCGCGAGATTGTCCGAGCCCATGATCCAGACGAAGCGTACGCCGGGGCAGCGGCGCTTCAGCTGGCGCAGCGTGTCGGCTGTGTAGCGGGTGCGCAGGGTCGTCTCGATGCCGGTGACGTTGATGTGGCCATGGTTGGCGAGCGCACGGGCCGTTGCGATGCGCTGCGTCAGCGGCGGCAAGGCGTGATTGTCTTTTAGCGGGTTGCCGGGCGTGACCAGCCACCAGACGCGATCGAGCTGGAGCCGGCGCAGCGCCGTCAGGCTCGCCATGCGGTGGCCGTCATGGGCGGGGTTGAAGGTGCCGCCGAACAGCCCGATGCGCAGACCGGGGGCGTGCGGCGGCAGGCGTAGCTCCTCGGCGCTCACGGGCGGACCTGACCCTGGCCATGGACTCGGTATTTGAAGGAGCAGAGTTGCTCGACGCCGACCGGGCCGCGCGCATGCATGCGGCCGGTGGCGATGCCGATCTCGGCGCCGAAGCCGAACTCGCCGCCATCGGCGAACTGGGTCGAGGCATTGTGCAGCACGATCGCCGAATCCACCTCGGCGAGGAAGCGGGTCGCAGCCGCCTCGTCAGCAGTCACGATCGCGTCGGTGTGGTGCGAGCCATAGGTCTCGATATGCGTAATCGCCGCGTCGAGGCCGGGCACTGTCTTCACCGCGATGATGCGGTCGAGATATTCGGTGCGCCAATCCTCTTCGCTCGCCGGTGTGACGCGCGGGTCGGCGGCGAGCGTCGCCGCGTCGCCGCGCACGGCGCAGCCCTCGTCGAGCAAGGCGGCGACCAGTGGCTTCAGATGCGTCGCCGCGCAGGCTTCGTCGACCAGCAGCGTCTCGGCGGCGCCGCAGACGCCCGTGCGGCGCAGCTTGGCGTTGATGAGGATCGCGCGGGCCATGGCGAGATCGGCCCCGGCATGGACATAGACATGGTTGTTGCCGTCGAGATGGGCGAAGACCGGCACACGCGCTTCTTGCTGGACGCGCGCCACCAGGCTCTTGCCGCCGCGCGGCACGACCACGTCGACGTTGCCGTCGAGCCCCTTGAGGATTTCACCCACGGCGGCGCGGTCGCGGCTGGGCACGAGCTGGATCGCTTCGCGCGGCAGACCAGCGGCTGCGAGGCCATCCTGCATGGCGGCAGCGATCTCGCTGGAGCTGCGGAAACTGTCGGAGCCGGCGCGCAGGATGGCGACATTGCCGCTCTTCAGGCAGAGCGCGCCGGCGTCCGCCGTGACATTGGGGCGGCTCTCGAAGATCACCGCGACGACGCCGAGCGGCGTAGCAACGCGCTCGAAGATAAGACCATTCGGCTGGGTCCAGTTTGCCAGCACCTTGCCGACCGGGTCGGGCAAGGCGGCGATATCGGCGATGGCCTGGGCGATCGCTTCGAGGCGAGCATCGTCCAAGGCGAGGCGGTCGATGAAGGAAGCAGCGAGGCCGGCAGCGCGCGCATCGGCGAGATCCAGCTGATTGGCGGCGAGGACCGCCGGAGCGCGCTCGCGCAGGGCCTCGGCCATCGCGGCGAGGGCGCGGTTGCGCTGCTCGGCCGGTGCTGTTCCGACGCGCCGCGCCGCAGCGCGGGCACCCCGGCCGAGCCCGTGCATCAGCGCGGCGACATCGCCGTTCTCATTATCGGGCGCGGGGACGCGCTTGGCGTTCTGCCGTGCGTTCTCTTGGGTCATCGCCACCCTGAATTCTGCTTAGGCATCGGGATCGTAGCCGAGGCGCAGCGCCATGTCGTCCCGGTGAATCATCTCGGCGCGACCGGGATAGCCGAGCACGGCCTCGATATCGCGGGAGGCCTTGCCGAGCACACGCACGGCCTCGTCGGCGTCATAGGCGACGAGGCCGCGGCCAAGCTCGCTGCCATCACTCGTTCGGATCATCACCGCGTCGCCGCGGCTGAAGGTGCCCTCGATCCGGGTGACGCCGACCGGCAGCAGGCTGGCGCCGCCACGCAGGGCGCGAGCGGCGCCGTCGTCGACATGCAGCGTACCGCGCGGTTCGAGCGAGCCGGCGATCCAGGTCTTGCGGGCGGTGGCGGGCGTCGAGGCGCTGAGGAACCAGGAGCAGCGCGCGCCCTGCGCGACCGCGCGCAGCGGATTCTTGGCCCGGCCGTCGGCGATCAGCATATGGGCGCCGCCGGCGGTGGCGATCTTGCCGGCTTCGATCTTGGTGCGCATGCCGCCGCGCGAAAGCTCGGAGGCAGCGCCGCCGGCCATCGCCTCGATCGCAGGCGTGATCGCTGCGATGACAGGGATATGCCTGGCGTCCGGGCTGGAGAGGGGCGGAGCGGTGTAGAGACCATCGATGTCGGAGAACAGCACTAAGAGGTCGGCCCCGGCCATGGTGGCGACGCGGGCGGCGAGCCGGTCATTGTCGCCATAGCGGATCTCGGACGTGGCGACGGTATCGTTCTCGTTGATCACCGGGACGGCGCGCAAATCGAGCAGGCGCCCCAGCGTCGCGCGGGCATTCAGATAGCGCCGGCGCTCCTCGGTGTCGGCGAGGGTGAGCAGGATCTGGCCGGCATTGAGCCCGTGATGGCCGAGCGCTTCCGACCAGTTGCGGGCGAGCGCGATCTGGCCGACCGCTGCCGAAGCCTGGCTTTCCTCGAGCCGGAGCGGGCCGGCCGGCAGCTTCAGCACGGTGCGGCCGAGCGCGATCGCGCCGGAGGAGACGACGAGCACATCGGCGCCGCGGCCATGCAGTTCGGCGAGATCCTCGGCGAGCGCCGCGAGCCAGGCATGGCGCAGGCGACCCTGCGCCCGGTCGACGAGCAGGGAGGAGCCGACCTTGACGACGATGCGGCGGAACTGATCGAGGGCAGGCAGGTTCACGGGCGGACCGGGCTTCGGATGGGCAGGATAATGCCCGCCGCCGTTCCTTGGCCAAATTGCCGGCGTTGTAAAGCAGCGCGGGCGCAATGCTGTTGTGCCGGGCGCGGTGTCCTCTACAGCGGCGCGGTAACCACGCGTGCTGTCCAGTAGAGCTGATAGGCGATGTGCAACAGGGCCATCGCGAGCTGCAGGCGCTTGTTGGCGTAGAGCGAGGCGAGCAGGCAGAGCCCGAGGCCGAGCGGAACCTGAATGAGATAATCGGCGCTGTAGTGACTCCACCGCGCCGGCCCCTTGAGGGCGGTGTCGACGATGTCGAGGACGAAGATCAGCGCGAAGAGCCCGAAGAACCAGCGTCGCCGGTTGAGAAAGTAGTCCTCGTAATCGGCGTATTCGTCGAGATCCTCGGGAAACAGCAAGGCGCAGAGCAGGAAGAGCGTCAGCGCGTAGACGATCAGGAAGATGAAGGTGCCGAAGGTCAGGCTCGGCAACCGGGACAGCGCGAACTCCCACCACCAGAACAAGGCGAGCTCTGCCAATAGGGAGAACACCCAAAGCAGGTGGATGACCGAGAGGCGGTGGCGCTTGGGATGCTGGATCAGCCGGGCGATGCCGGTCAGCAGCCGGGTGATGCCGAGGCCGATCACCATGCCGATGACGATGCGGATATGGGGGAAGAGCTCGTTGGCGGCTTGCGAATCCATGATGCCCGGTGCGATCGAATGATGGCTCAAGGGTGCATGGCGGGTCGTTCCATGCCAAGGGGCCGACCTTGCCGCGGGTTCACTATGCGCCGAGCGGGATACGATTAGGGGTGGCGCTGGTCTGGGATTTCTGCTACCGCGGCGCACAAATCCTAAGGGTCGGGCGTTGCCTGACCCTTTTTCCTTCCATCCTGCAAAGCTGGAGACACGGATGCAGGTTCTCGTGCGCGACAACAATGTCGATCAGGCCATTCGCGTTCTGAAGAAGAAATTGCAGCGCGAAGGCGTGTTCCGCGAGATGAAGCGTCGCGCTTCCTATGAGAAGCCGTCCGAGCAGCGTGCTCGCGAGAAGGCCGAGGCCGTCCGCCGCGCCCGCAAGCTCGCCCGCAAGCAGGCTCAGCGCGAAGGTCTGATCGCCGCGCCGAAGCCGAAGGTGCTCAAGCCCCGCGCTGCCAGCGCAGCGGCCCCGCGCTGAGTTCAGTACCAAAAACCCGCGAGTTGCCGTAAGCGCAGCGCGCGGGCGGCATCTTCGCCCATGTAAACCCCGAGAAGGCCCACCTTGAAGAACCCGAACGACCGCCATTTCACTGATCGCCAGGCCAATTCCGCGAATGCGAAGAAGGCCCTGCTGGAGCGCTTCAAGAAGCGTCCCGGACCAGACGATCCGGTGATGGTGCAGCGTCGGGCCGAGCGCGAGGCGATCGCCGCCGCGCGGGCCGAGCGCGATGCCAAGAAGGAAGCCGAGCGCCTGGAGGCCGAGCGTATCGCCGCCATCGAGCAGGCTGCGCGCGAGGAGGCCGAGCGCCTGGCCGAAATCGAGCGCGAGGTGCAGCGCAAGGCCGAGCAGGCCAAGCGCGATGCCGAGCGGCCGCGTCGCGTCCTGCTCGAGGCCGTGCAATACATGGAGATGCGGGTCGCCGGTAAGCGCCGCTGACCGACGAAGTCTCGATCGAACTCGTTTGATCGCAAAAGGCGCCGCACCTCGTGCGGCGCCTTTTGCTTGTCGCCTGGCTGTGGTGCTGTTTCTTTCCACTATGGAATAGCACTCGTTCCAGTTGAGAGCGATATCCGTTCTGCTTGCAACTAAAGTGCTACGACTTCCCGGCTTGCTATCTCCCCGTACCGCCGGAACTCTCAGGGCCACCGGCCATCAGAGCCGAAAACAATGCTCGCCGGCCTCAACGGCGCCATTTCTCTGGGGAGAGAACCATGACGTCCGAAGCGACGAAGACGCGTGCCAATCGACGCAACTTCCTGAAGGTTGCGGGCCTTGCTGGTGCCGGCGCCATCGCGATGCCGCAAGTCAGCCAGGCGCAGACCGTGACCTGGAAGTTCCAGTCGACCTGGCCGACCAAGGACATCTTCCACGAATTCGCCGGCGACTTCGCCAAGCGGGTCAACGACATGTCCGGCGGGCGCCTGAAGATCGACGTGCTCGCGGCCGGCGCCGTCGTGCCGGCCTTCCAGATGCAGGATGCGGTCGCGGCTGGCATCCTCGACGGCGGCCATGGCGTTTCCGCCTACTGGTACGGCAAGAACAAGGCGTTCTCGCTGTTCGGGACGCCGCCGGCCCTGGGCTGGGACGCCACCAACTTCCTCGGCTGGATGAACCATGGCGGCGGCTATGATCTCTATAACGATCTCGTCCAGAACCAGCTCAAGCTCAATCTGGTCGGCTTCTTCTCGGGGCCGATGCCGTGTCAGCCGCTCGGCTGGTTCAAGAAGGAATTGAAGACCGCCGACGACTTCAAGGGCCTGAAATACCGCACCGTCGGCCTCGCCGCCGACCTGATGCGCGAGATGGGGGCGGCGGTCACCATCCTCGCCGGCGGCGAGATCGTGCCGGCGCTGGAGCGTGGCGTCATCGACGGCGCCGAGTTCAACAACCCGTCCTCGGACTCGATCCTCGGCTTCCAGGACGTCGCCAAGGTCTACATGCTGCAGAGCTATCATCAGGCGGCGGAGAGCTTCGAACTGCTCTTCAACAAGACCAAGTTCGACGCGCTCTCGCCCGAGCAGAAGGCGATCATCAAGTACTCGGCTGAATCGGCCTCCTCCGACATGATCTGGAAGGCGCTCGACCGCTATTCCAGGGATCTCGAGATGCTGCGGGGCAAAGGTGTCAACGTCGTCGCGACGCCGGAAGCGATCCTGAAGGCGCAGCTCGCCGCCTGGGACAAGGTGCTGGAAAAGCTTGGCGGCGAGAGCCCCTTCTTCAAGAAGGTGGTCGACAGCCAGAAGGACTGGGTCAAGCGCACCGTGTCCTATCAGCGCGTCAACGAGCCCTCGCGCGACCTCGCCTTCAACCACTTCTTCAAGAGCTGAAGGCCGCTGCTTCGCCCAAGCCTGCGCCCGCCATCCCCGTGGTGGCGGGCGTTCCTTGCCAATCCGAACAGCAGGCGACGCACGCGGATGAAACTGATCCTCGCGATCGACAAGTTCAACACCGCCATTGGCAAGCTCGCCGGCTGGACGATCCTGATTCTGACGCTGGCGATCAGCTACGAGGTGTTCTCGCGCTATGCGTTGCGGGCTCCGACCGAATGGGCCTTCGACGTCAGCTATATCCTCTATGGCACCCTGTTCATGCTGGCCGGGCCCTATGCGCTCGCCCGCAACGCGCATGTGCGCGGCGATTTCCTCTATCGCGAATGGAGCCCGCGGACGCAGGCCAAGTTCGATCTTGCGCTCTACATCCTCTTCTTCTTTCCCGGCATCATCGCGCTGGCCTGGGCCGGCTACAAATTCGCGGCCTTCTCCTGGATGATCGGCGAGCATTCCTCGAACTCGCCGAACGGGCCGCCGCTCTACCATTTCAAATCGCTGATCCCGATCGCCGGCGTGCTGATGACCGTGCAGGGGCTGGCCGAGGTGGCGCGCTGCGTCATCTGCCTGCGCACCGGTGAGTGGCCGCCGCGGCTGCACGATGTCGAGGAAACCGAGAAGCTCATTCTCGAACAGGCCGCGCAAGCCGCGCCGGATGCGGGGAAGACGGTCTGATGCTGTTCGGTCTTTCCAATCCGGAACTGGGCGTGGTGATGCTCGTCCTGTTTATCGTCTTCATCATGCTCGGCTTCCCGATCGCCTTCACGCTCATGGCTCTGGGCGTAGGCTTCGGCTACTGGGCGATGGGCGATACCGTGTTCAGCCTCGTGGTCCAGCGCACCTATTCGGTGATGGCCAACGACGTGCTGGTCTCGATCCCGCTCTTCATCTTCATGGGCTACATCATCGAGCGGGCGAACATCCTCGACCGGCTGTTCCACTCAATCCAGCTTTCATTGGGCAACGTGCCGGGCTCGCTCGCGATCGCGACGCTGGCGACCTGCGCGATCTTCGCGACCGCGACCGGCATCGTCGGCGCGGTGGTGACGCTGATGGGGCTTCTCGCCTTCCCGGCGATGCTGCGGGCGGGCTACGACGTCAAGCTCTCGGCCGGCGTGGTCTGCGCCGGCGGCTGCTTGGGCATCCTGATCCCGCCCTCGGTGATGCTGATCCTCTATGGCGCGACCGCCGGCGTCTCGGTGCCGAAGCTCTATGCCGGGGCGCTCTTTCCCGGCCTGCTGCTCGCCGGCCTCTACATGCTCTATGTACTGATCCGTTGCTGGCTCAACCCGGCACTGGCGCCGAAGCTGCCGAAGGAGCAGACCGACGTGCCGTGGACGCGGGTGCTCTGGGCGCTGCTGACCAGCTTCTTCCCGCTCACCATCCTGATCATGTCGGTGCTCGGCTGCATCTTCTTCGGCCTGGCGACGCCGACCGAAGCGGCGGCCGTCGGCTCGCTCGGCAGCCTGATCCTCGCGGCCGCCTACCGCTCGCTCACCTTCGGCAAGGTCAAGGACTCGGTGATCCTGACGGCGCGGACCTCGGCCATGGTCTGCTGGCTCTTCGTCGGATCCTTCATCTTCTCGTCGATCTTCGCCATTCTCGGCGGTCACGAGCCGATCAAGAACCTGGTCACGGCCATGAACCTGTCGCCGACCATGTTCCTGATCGTGGCGCAATTGATCATCTTCGTGCTGGGCTGGCCGCTGGAATGGACCGAAATCATCGTGATCTTCGTGCCGATCTTCCTGCCGCTGCTGGAGTTCTTCAAGATCGACCCGCTGTTCTTCGGCATCCTGATCGCCTTGAACATCCAGACTTCGTTCCTGTCGCCGCCGGTGGCGATGGCGCCGTTCTATCTCAAGGGTATCGCGCCGCCGCATGTCTCGATCAACCAGATCTTCGCCGGCGTGATGCCCTATCTGGCGATCGTCGTGTTCGCGATGATCCTGGTCTATGTCTTTCCGGGGATCGCGCTCTGGCTGCCGAAATATCTCTATGGCTGAAACGCAGGATTCAGTCTTCGGAGCGGGCGTCCTGGCCGCAGCGGAAGCTCGGTGCCTTCTCATCCGCGAGGCGGCGGGCGGCGGCATTCGCATCCGGCTTGCGGGCGTCGACGCTGCCGATGATGCAGGAGGCGGCGCCATCCGCAGCGAGGCGATGGACGACGAGCCGGCTGCCGTCGAGCTTGCCGACGCTCGTGCCGGTGGCGTAGCGCAGGATCGCAGCCTGCGGCTTCCCGCCCTTAGGGCCGCGCCATTCGATCGTCCGGCCGGCCTCGAAGAAGGCAGCCTTGTCGGAGATCGTTTCCTGCAGCGCCTTCGTGCCGAATTCGACCGCCGATGAATCGTCGTCGGCAGTCCAGATCACGCTGATCCCAGCCTTACCGGGGCAGCGATGCACCGAAACCGGATCGCCATTGCCCTTATCCTTGCGGCATTTCGCGTAGTCATGGGTCGTATAGCTGCTCGCCCATTGCTCGGCGCGCAGTGGCGCCGTCAGCACGGTTGTAAAGCCGATGGCGAGAGCGACGCGTGCGATCGTCATGGCGAATTTTCTCTGGTCGGCGATGGCTGATCCCACGATATCCAGCGCCTGCCGGCAAGCCGTGGCGCGCAAGCGCGAAGCGGAACCCGACGGCGTTTCGGGAATTTTTTTATGCGACCCGCGCGATTCCGGTCCTGCGACCGACAAGTCTCGTGCATGGCGAACGGTTCGCCACCCGGCTATCCATTCGGAGAATGAACATGACCCGCACCAAGAAGAGCTTCGCCGCCGCCGTCGCCGCCCTGGCGCTGGGCGCTTCCGTCTTCGCTGCCGATGCCGAGGCGCGCCCGCGCTATTATCGTGGCGCCGCGATCGGTGCCGGCGTCGTCGGGGCTCTGGCCCTCGGTGCCCTCGCCGCCGGTGCGGCCAGCGGCCCGGCCTATGGCTACTATGACGACGGCTATGCCCCGGCCTACGCTCCGGTCCGCCGCTGCCACTTCGTCGATCGCGTCAACTACTATGGCGAGGTCATCGGCACCCGTCGCGTCTGCCGCACCTACGACTGAGTTTCTCCCAGGGCCTCCTCCCCGGCCCGACATCCTGGCCCGCCGGTTCGCCCGGCGGGCCTTTTTCATGTCTGAAGGCGCCTCAACCGCCGGTCGACATCGTCAGCGGCGGCTTCACCTCGGCCGGGACCGGCGAGGTATAGCCGCCATCGGCGGCGACCCGCTTCTGGAAATCGGCCTTGGCGGCCGCCATCAGCGCCGGATCGGTCAGCACGGCGGCGCCGGTCGCGGCCATCGCCTTGGCGACCTGGATCATCGCCTTGTGCGCCGCGGGCATCTTGCCCTGCGCAACCACCTGCCAGGTGTGGAAGGGCGTGCCGATCGCGACGGTCGGGGCATGCGCCTGCACGGTCGGGACGACCCAGCTGACGTCGCCGACATCGGTCGAGCCGATCGCCGGGTTGCGCGGGGAATCGAGCGGCACCGTGAAATCGGCGAGCTCGGCATCGGTCTTCTGCACGCCGATCGCGCGCCAGACGGCGGCGATGTCCTTCTGCGACAGGGTCGCGCGAATCTGGCGGGCGAACTCCTTGTCGGCGTCGTCGAAATGCGGCGGGCCGAGATCTTCCATGATGCCTTGCAGCGCCTGCTCCAGCGGGCCGTTGCCGACGACATTGGAGACGGCGGAGACGATCTTCATCTCCATCGTCGTCTCGGTCATCAGCGCCGCGCCCTCGGCGATCTTCTTGACCCGGCCGACGAGCTCGAGCATCCCCGGCAGGTCGCGGGCGCGGATCGAATAGCGCACGCGGGCATGGGCCTGGACGACGTTGGGGGCGATGCCGCCGGTGTCGAGCAGGGCGTAGTGGACGCGGGCATCGCTCGGCATGTGCTCGCGCATATAGTTGACGCCGACGCTCATCAGTTCGACGGCGTCGAGGGCGCTGCGGCCGAGCTCGGGCGAGGCGGCGGCATGCGAGGCGCGGCCGGTGAAGATGAAATCGGCGCGGGTATTGGCCAGCGAGAGCGGCGGGGTGACCTCCCAGAAGCTGCTCGGGTGCCAGGAGATGGCGATGTCGGCATCCTTGAAGGCGCCGGCGCGGACCATGAAGGCCTTGGCGGCGCCGCCTTCTTCGGCCGGGCAGCCATAATAGCGGACGCGGCCGGGCAGCTTGTTCTCGGCGAGCCAGTTCTTCATCGCGGTCGCAGCGAGCAGGGCGGCCGAACCGAGCAGGTTGTGGCCGCAGCCATGGCCGTGGCCGCCGGTCTCGATCTCGCTGTGCTTGGCAACGCCCGATTCCTGGCTGAGGCCGGGCAGGGCGTCATATTCGCCGAGGAAGGCGATGACCGGGCCGCCTTCGCCGGCCTCGCCGATCACCGCGGTCGGGATATCGGCGACGTTTTCGGTGATCCTGAAGCCCTGGTGCTGGAGCTCCGCGACATGCTCGGCGACCGAGCGCTTCTCGGTGTAGCAGACCTCGGGAATGGCCCAGACCCGGTCGCTGAGCTCGATGAAGCGCTCTTTGCTGGCGTCGACGTGACGCCAGAGGTCGTTGCGATTGTCCATGTCTTGTCTCGCTGGAGAGGGAAGCCTCGCCTCCTTTTCGCAAGCGTGGCGGCAGGCGTCCAGCAACCGCAGGGCATGGCGGACCTGCCTCGTGACTTTCTTATGCGCTTGCTTTTCGGCGCGGCATCGGCCTGATGCGCGCCATGGCCCGCCAGAAGCTGTTGTTCGTCGCCACCGAGGACTGGTTCTTCGTTTCGCATTTCCTGCCGATGGCTCGCGCTGCGGCGGAGATGGGGCTCGACGTTGCGGTGATCGCGCGGGAGCGCAATCACCGCAAGGCGATCGAGGCGACGGGCGCAAGGCTGATCGCGCTCGAGGCCGAGCGGCGCTCGCTCTCGCTGGTGGCGCTGGTCAAGCAGGTCATGGCGCTGAAGCGCCTGATCGAGCGCGAGAAGCCCGATATCCTGCACTGCATCGCGCTGAAGCCGATCGCGCTCGCCGGCCTCGCCGGACGGCTTGCCGGGGTCGAGCGGCGGGTCTACGCCCTGACCGGCCTCGGCTTCCTCGGTGCGCGCGAGGGCGCAGCCGCCGATGCGGCGCGGCTGGCGGCGAAATTCTGGCTGCGCGAGGCGGTCGACGGGCCGCAGGTCCGTTTCCTGTTCGAGAATCCCGATGATCCCGTCACTCTTGGGCTCGATCCGGCCGATGCCGGCAAGGTCGCAATCGTCGGTGGCGCCGGCGTCGACCCGCTGGTCCTGATGCCGGAGCCGATGCCGCCGCAGCCGCCGCTCAAGGTCGCGCTGGTTGCCCGCATGCTCTGGTCGAAGGGTGTGGACCTTGCGGTCGAGGCGGTGACCTTGGCGCGCAAGCAGGGTGCGCGGGTCGAGTTGACGCTGCACGGAGCACCCGACCCGTCCAATCCCAAGGCGGTGCCGGAGGCGACCTTGCGCGAGTGGTCGGCGCGGCCGGGGATCACCTGGGCCGGCCCGACGCGCGATATCGAGGGCGTCTGGCGGGGGCACCATGTCTGCTGCCTGCCCTCGCGCGGCGGCGAGGGCCTGCCGCGGACCTTGCTGGAAGGCGCCGCCTGCGGGCGGGCGCTGCTGACCACCGACGTGCCGGGCTGCCGCTCCTTCGTCCGCACCGGCCAGGATGGCTTCGTCGTGCCGGCCAACGACACTGCCGCATTGGCGCAGGCGCTGGTGACGCTCGCTGCTTCGCCCTCCCAGGTCGAGCGCATGGGCGTGAGCGCGCGCGAGCGCCTGCTCGCCGGCTATACCGAGCGCGACGTGATGGACGGGGTGAAGGGCCTTTATCGCTCCCTGCTCGGCCAGCGCCAGGCGGATCTGGTCGCGTGACTATGGTCGACGCCACGCTGGATCGGCTCGCTTTCATCCGTGCTCATACGCGGCTCTTGCCGGTGCCGCATGCGCCGGAGATTTCGCTGCATGTCGCCGAGGAAGCGACCGAACTCTGGCAGAAGACAGAGGACGAGCTGGCGACGATCAGCCTACCGCCGCCGTTCTGGGCCTTCGCCTGGGCCGGCGGGCAGGCGCTGGCGCGCTATATCCTCGACCATCCCGAGACCGTGCGCGGCAGCCGCGTGCTCGATTTCGCCAGCGGCTCCGGCCTTGTCGCCATCGCGGCGGCAAAAGCTGGGGCGGCTGAGGTGATCGCCGCCGATATCGACGCCTTTGCCGCCGCCGCGATCGGGCTCAACGCCCAAGCGAACGGCGTCTCGATCGAGGCCCGCCTCGACGATCTCATCGGTCTCGACCAGGGCTGGGACGTCATCCTCGCCGGCGACATCTGCTATGAGCGCGAGCTGGCGGCGCAGGTGATCGACTGGCTCTCGGGCCTCTCGCAGCGCGGCGCGACCGTGCTGATCGGCGACCCCGGCCGCAGCTATCTGCCCAAGGACAGGCTCGCCGAGGTCGCGACCTATCAGGTGCCGGTGACGCGCGCGCTGGAGGATGCCGAGATCAAGAAGAGCTCGGTGTGGCGGCTGGCGGGCGAGGGGCGATAGAGGGCGGAAGCCCCCGCTCAGGCGGCCCGGCTCGGCGCTTTCTCCGGGGGAATGCCGTCCTTGATGACGCTCCTGAGCATATCCCGCAGTTCGGACGTATCCTGATGCCCGTGTACCTTGACGGCATGCTGGACGGCGGCCTCCAGCAGTTCGCCTTCGGAATCGGCGCCGATCGCGATTGAGCAGTTCATTTCGCTCGGGAATTCACGGCAGTCGATGAATTTGCGTCCCATGGCATCCTCCCGATTGGAAGATCCGGCGCCCTTCAGGTCAAAGGGCTGCCGCGCTCACGATACGCCCAAGCGTGACAGCCGCAAAAGCGATATGCGGCCCGACGGTGGCGGTAAGCGCGACTATTCAGTCTACTGCGCCATTGATCATTGGGCTCACCGCGCATGAAAAAGGGCGCCGCCGACACCGGCAGCGCCCATACCGAAAGCGCGATGACGCCGCCTCAGGCCGGCAGCACGACCACCTTCGTCTTGACCGGCGTGTTGTTGTACAGGTGGATCATGTCCTGCGTGAGCAGGCCGATGCAGCCGCTGGTGATGCCGTTTCCGATCGATTCCGCATCGAGCGAGGCGTAGATCGTGTAGAGCGTGTAGGCGCCGTTCTGGTAGAGATGGAGCGTGCGTGCGCCGAGCGGGTTGTCGAGGCCGCCCGGCATGCCGCGGGCGTATTTGGCCGCTTCCGGCTGGCGCTTGATCATCTCCTTAGGCGGCGTCCAGGTCGCCCATTCGGACTTGCGCCCGACATAGGCGTCGCCGGTCCAGCGGAAGCCGTCGCGGCCGACATTGGCGCCATAGCGGGTTGCGTTTCCGCCGTCCTCGACGCGGTAGACGTAGTAATTGCCGGGATCGACGATGATCGTGCCCGGCGCTTCCTTGGTGTTGTAGGCGACCGTCTTGCGGAAATATTTCGGATCGACATGAGTGACGTCGATCGCCGGGATCGGGAATTTCTCTTCCGGCACCGGCCCGTAGAGCTTCTGCGCCTCGGCGAGGCTCATGCCGTCGGTCGTGCAACCGCCGAGCGCGAGCGCGCCGAGACCGGCGGCCGAGCCGGCCAGGAAGGAGCGGCGGCCGATGAGGCCCGCCGGGCGCCCGAGCAGGGCGATCTCGTGCATCTTGCGGGCATCGGCCTTGCTATCGTCGATGATCATGTTCCTGGACTTCCCATGTCCTGCTGCCTGGCGAGAGACTACGCTGGCATACACGCGTTGAACGTCTTGGCTGGGCCGAGATTGCCGTCACGCCAGTTGGCTGGCAAGCCGGGCCTTTACCGTATTAGCGGCTTCACGTCTTACGAAATCGCTTCCTTCAGGTCCAAGGTCCCCTGTACGCCGATGGCGGCGTAATTGCGCTTCAGCCAGCGTTTCGCCGCGGTGCGGCCGAGGTCGCGCAGGCTGAGCAGGAAATTCCATTCCGAATTGAGGCGCGAGGAGGAGGTGAGCTGTGCCAGCGGCAGGCCGCCATCGATCCGGTGCATCAGCACGCGCTTGTAGTCGCCGGTCGAGAGCTTGCCGTCGTCGACCAGGCGGTTGACGAAGTCGATGGCGCGCAGTTCGCGCAGCAGCGAGGCGTTGAAGGTGATCTCGTTGAGCCGATCCTGAATCGCCCGCGCATTGGTCGGCAATTCCCGGCGCTCGAGCGGGTTGATCTGGACCAGCAGGATGTCGTCACCGGCGGCCTCGTAGAACAGCGGGAAGAGTGGGGGATTGCCCATATAGCCGCCGTCCCAATAGGCCTCGCCTGATATCTCGACCGCCTGGAACAGCATCGGCAGGCAGGCGGAAGCCATCAGATGGTCGGCGGTCAGTTCCTCGCGCGTGAAGATCTTGATCTTGCCGGTGCGGACGTTGGTCGCCGAAATGAAGAGATTGACGTCGGCGCAGCCATTGACCTTGCCGAAGTCGATCAGGTCGGCGATCACGCCGCGAAGGGGATTGATGTTGAGCGGATTGACGTCATAGGGGCTCGCCACCTTCGACAGGAGCTCGAACCAGATCAGCCCCGGCGGGCGCCCATCGGTCCAGGCACCGAGCATGGTGTCGAGCAGCGAACGCTCCGAGCCGCCATATTTGCCGTCGACGCTGATCCGGCGCCAGAAGTTCTCCAGCGCCGTGCGGGCACCGTCGCTGCCGCCGTCGAGCCAGCCCTCGGTCAGCACCACCGCGTTCATCGCGCCGGCGCTGGCGCCGGTGATCGCCTCGATGGCGATGCGGCCATCGGCGAGGATCTCGTCGAGCACGCCCCAGGTGAAGGCGCCGTGCGCGCCCCCGCCCTGGAGCGCGAGGTTGACCGATTTCTCGGCCTTCGGCCCCGCCAGGCCCTTGACCTGCGGGACGCGGCTGCGCTTGCGGCCGGTCACGCGGCGGTCCAGCCGCCATCCATCGGCAAGGTGGTGCCGGTGATCGACTTGGCCGAATCCGTGCAGAGGAAGACAGCGAGCGCCGCGA
Source organism: Bosea sp. 29B (assembly GCF_902506165.1). Taxonomy (NCBI): domain Bacteria; kingdom Pseudomonadati; phylum Pseudomonadota; class Alphaproteobacteria; order Hyphomicrobiales; family Alloboseaceae; genus Allobosea; species Allobosea sp. 29B. The sequence goes on along the minus strand of NZ_LR733817.1, from coordinate 1,615,047 downwards.
CCTGCTCGACGGTGACGAACTCCTTGGTGGGCTGGGCCAGCAGCAGCACGTCGTTGATGACCTGCTCCTTGGTCAGGCCACGGGCCTTCATCGTGTCGGGGATCTGCTTCTCGACCAAAGGCGTCCAGACATAGCCCGGCGCGATCGCGTTGACGGTGATGCCCTTGGTCGCGACTTCCAGCGCCACCGTCTTGGTGAAGCCGGCGATGCCGTGCTTGGCGGCGACATAGGCCGATTTGAACGGAGAGGCGACGAAGGCGTGGGCGGACGCGGTGTTGATGATCCGGCCCCAGCCCTTTTCCTTCATCTTCGGCAAAGCGGCGCGCGTGGCGTGGAAGGCCGAGGACAGGTTGATCGCGATGATCTGGTCCCATTTCTCGATCGGGAACTCGTCGACCGGGGCGACATGCTGGATGCCGGCATTGTTGACGAGGATGTCGATCGCGCCGAACTCCTTCTCGGCCTCGGCCACCATGGCGGCGATCTCGTCCGGCTTCATCATATTGGCGGCCGAGTAGCGCGCCTTGACCTTGAAGTCGGCCTCGATGCCAGCGCGTTCCTTCTCGATCGCGTCGGCATCGCCGAAGCCGTTGATCACGACATTGGCACCTTCGGCAGCGAGTGCGCGGGCGTAGGCGAGGCCGATGCCGGAGGTGGAGCCGGTGACGAGGGCAGTGCGATCTTTGAGGAACATAGGGCGGCTCCTGACATTTGGCCTGAGAACGCTTAACTTACCGGCGAAGGCTGGCATTGTGCCAGTGAGGGAGCGTCGGTCACCAGGACGGTGCCCGATGTGCTATTGCAACGCAACATGACGAAAATGCAGCCTGCAAGTGACGCCCATCACCACGATCACGCCCATGATCATGAGCATGGTCTCTGTCAGCATGCGCACGATCATTCGCGCCACGCCGCCACCGGACTGGCGCGGGCCGAGAAGGTCTGCCGCGAGCGCGGCCTGCGCCTGACGCCGATCCGGCGCAAGGCGCTGGAGGCGCTCTATTCCGACCACAAACCGGTCGGCGCCTATGATCTGGCGGACCGGATCTCGCCGCCGGGTGGACGTCGCCTCGCGCCGATCTCGATCTATCGGGCGCTCGACTTCCTGGTTGAGCAGGGTTTCGTGCACCGTTTGAGTTCGCGCAACGCCTTCATCGCCTGCCCGCACGGCCATGGCGCCAATGAGGCGGTGGCGTTCCTGATCTGCGAGGTCTGCGGAGGCGTCGACGAGGACGCCTCGCCGGCGATGCGTCAGGCGATCAGGGGCATGGCCGAAGGCCGGCACTTCCAGACCTCCTATCAGGTGGTCGAAATCGTCGGCCGCTGCGAGCATTGTCGCGACGCTGGAGCCCGTTCCGATCAGCTTGCGTTGCAAGCATGATCGGCAAAACGGTCTCCATCTAAAAGTGGGAGACGGATTCACCGATCAGGTTTATTCAACCTGATCGGACCCGGCTCCGGGCAGCTTGACGATCATCCTGCAAGGGCGCAGTGCAGCCGCGACGAGCCGCTGCCGGCCAAGGATCCGGACCATTCCATGAGCGACCAGCCGCTGACATGCCTGCCCGAGGGGCCTGACGCCGCTCCGGCGCCACGCAAGCGCACCGTGCCGGTGATGGTCGGCCATGTGCAGGTCGGCGGTGGCGCGCCGATCGTCGTGCAGTCAATGACCAATACCGACACCGCCGACATCCCGGCCACGGTCGGGCAGGTTGCGGCGCTGGCGCGGGCCGGCTCGGAGCTGGTGCGCATCACCGTCGACCGCGACGAGGCGGCGGCGGCGGTGCCGCATATCCGCGAGCGGCTCGACATCCTCGGCATCGACGTGCCGCTGATCGGCGATTTCCATTATATCGGCCACAAGCTGCTGAGCGACCATCCGGCTTGCGCTGAGGCGCTGGCGAAATACCGGATCAATCCCGGCAATGTCGGCTTCAAGGACAAGAAGGACAAGCAGTTCGGCCAGATCGTCGAGCTCGCGATCAAGCATGGCAAGAGCGTGCGGATCGGTGCCAACTGGGGCTCGCTCGACCAGGAACTGCTGACGGCGCTGATGGACATCAACGCGGCTGCGCCAAAATCGCTCGATGCGCGCGCGGTGATGCGCGAGGCGATGGTGCAGTCGGCCCTGCTCTCTGCCGAGCGAGCCGAGGAGATCGGCTTGGCCAAGGACAAGATCATCCTCTCGGCCAAGGTCTCGGGCGTGCAGGACCTGATCGCGGTCTACCGCATGCTGGCTGAGCGCGGCGACTATGCCATCCATCTCGGCCTGACCGAGGCCGGCATGGGCTCGAAGGGCCTCGTCGCCTCCTCGGCGGCGCTCGGCGTGCTGCTGCAGGACGGGATCGGCGACACCATCCGTTTCTCGCTGACGCCGGAGCCGGGCGGCGACCGGACGCTGGAGGTCAAGGCCTCGCAGGAATTGCTGCAGACCATGGGCTTTCGGGCCTTCGTGCCGTTAGTCGCGGCCTGCCCGGGCTGCGGGCGAACGACCTCGACGGTGTTCCAGGAACTGGCGATGGACATCCAGAGCTGGATCTCCACCTCCATGCCAGAGTGGAAGACGCGCTATCCCGGCATCGAGGCGCTCAACGTCGCGGTGATGGGCTGCATCGTCAACGGCCCGGGCGAATCCAAGCACGCCGATATCGGCATCTCGCTGCCGGGCACGGGCGAGACTCCGACCGCGCCGGTCTTCGTCGACGGCAAGAAGGTCGCGACCCTGCGCGGACCGTCGATCGCCGCCGACTTCAAGACGATGGTCGAGGATTACGTCGAGCGGCGCTACGGCGCCCGCGCTGCCGCGGCCGAATAGGCGCAGGCGACTATTCAATCGTTTGAAGCGATTCACGGCACGCGTGGCGCGAAAGTGGCTGTCGCCAGCGTGGAACTGCTCTAGCGTCTTTGCTTGGACAGACATGCCGTGCTAGAGGCCCCGGCCTTTCGCTGCATTGCAGCACCCGCGGAGCGCCCTGATGGGTCATGACCAGCAGCACCCGCCGGCCTCCAAGCCGGATGGGGATCGCTTCGGGCTCGAAGAGCCGGCCGGCAACGGCCACTCCACGCAGAGTTACGCCGCATTGGCGCTCGGGGCGCTCGGCGTCGTCTATGGCGACATCGGCACCAGCCCGCTCTACGCGCTGCGCGAGACGATCCTGGCCGCGACCGGCGCAGCCTCCGGCGGGCATGGCGGCGGCGCCGAAGTCGTCCTGACCGGCCCGCTGCCGCGCGCCGCGGTAATCGGCGTGCTCTCGCTGATCCTGTGGTCGCTCGTCGTGGTGGTCACGCTGAAATACGTCGTGCTGCTGCTGCGCGCCGACAACAACGGCGAGGGTGGCACGCTGACCCTAGTCGCGCTGGCACAGCGTGCGCTCGGGCGCACGCGCGGCGGCATCGTGCTCTTCCTCGGCATGGCCGGCGCGGCGCTGTTCTATGGCGATGCGGTGATCACGCCGGCGATCTCGGTGCTCTCGGCGGTCGAGGGACTGAAGCTGGTGACGCCGGTGCTCGACGACTACGTCATCACCATCGCTTCGGTGATCCTGATCGCGCTGTTCCTGGTGCAGAGCCGCGGGACCGGCAAGGTCGCCAACTTCTTCGGCCCGATCATGACGATCTGGTTCCTGACGCTGGCGGGGCTCGGCATCTACCATATCTCCGACGATCTCGGCGTCTTCGCCTCGATCAATCCGTATTACGGCGTGCGCTTCTTCTTCGACCATCCCGGGCTGTCGCTCGCCGTGCTCGGCAGCGTCTGCCTTGCGGTGACCGGGGCCGAGGCGCTCTATGCCGATATGGGCCATTTCGGCCGCGGCCCGATCCGCAGCGCCTGGATCTTCCTGGTCTTTCCGGCGCTCTGGCTCAACTATCTCGGCCAGGGTGCGCTGATCCTGTCCGACCCGACGGCGATCGATAATCCGTTCTACAAGCTCGCCCCGCCGGCGCTGATCCTCCCGCTGGTGATCATGGCGACGCTCGCCACCATCATCGCGAGCCAGGCGGTGATCACCGGTGCCTATTCGCTGACCCGGCAAGCGATCCAGCTCGGCCTGCTGCCGCGCCTCGAGATCCGCCACACCTCCGAGCACACCTCCGGCCAGATCTACATCCCGCGCATCAACATCCTGCTGCTCTTCACGGTGCTGCTGCTGGTCTGGACCTTCAAGACCTCGTCCAACCTCTCGCATGCCTATGGCATCTCGGTGTTCGGCGCGATGCTGGTCGACTCGCTGCTCGCCTTCATCGTGATCTGGCGCGGCTGGCGCTGGGGTCTGGCGGCCGCTGTGGCTGTGATCCTGCCCTTCCTCATCATCGACGTCGCCTTCTTCTCGGCAAACCTCTTGAAGCTGCTCAGCGGCGGCTATGTGCCGGTGCTGTTCGCCATGGCGCTCGTCCTCCTGATGTGGACCTGGGTGCGCGGCACCAAGATCCTGTTCGACAAGACCCGCAAGACCGACGTGCCGCTGCTCGAGCTGGTCGGCATGCTGACCAAGAGCCCGCCCTACCGGGTCAAGGGCATGGCGGTGTTCCTGACCAGCGACCCCGAGACTGCACCTGCCTCGCTGCTGCACAACCTCAAGCACAACAAGGTGCTGCACGAGCGCAACGTCATCCTGACCGTGCGCTCCGCCGACACCCCGCGCGTCGCCGAGAGCGAGCGCGTCAGGCTTTCGCGGATCACCGACGATTTCTGGCGCGTCGAGATGGTCTACGGCTACATGGAAAGCCCGAACGTGCCGAAGGGGCTGGCCATCCTGCGCAAGCAGGGCTTCAAGTTCGACATCATGTCGACCTCGTTCTTCCTGTCGCGCCGCTCGATCAAGGCCTCGCCGCAATCGGGCATGCCGATCTGGCAGGACAACCTCTATATCGGGCTGACCAAGAGCGCGACCGACGCCACCAACTTCTTCCAGATCCCCACCGGCCGCGTCGTCGAGGTCGGCACGCAGGTCACGGTCTGACGCATCAGCTCTTGCGCTGCGCGCTGAACTGCGCCGCCGCGCGCAGCAGCGCCGCCTCCGGGCCGAAGCCGGCGATCGCCGCAATCGCCTCGTCGCTCAGCCGGTCGCGCTCGCGCTTGGCCGCGTCGATGCCGAGCGCGGCGACGAGCGTCGCCTTGCCCTTGGCGTCGTCCTTGGCCGTCGCCTTGCCCATCTGCTCCGGGCTCGCTTCGATATCGAGGATGTCGTCGGCGACCTGGAAGGCTGCGCCCAGCGCCTTGCCGTAACGCTCCAGCGCCGCCATCCGCGTCGGATCGGCCTGGCCCAGGCGAGCGCCGATCAGGACGCTGCCGGCGAGCAATGCGCCGGTCTTCATCGCCTGCATCCGCCGGATCTCGGCCTGGCCGAGCTTCTCTGCTGTATCGTCGCCGCCAAAGCGCCCCTCGGCGGCAAGGTCGAGCATCTGGCCGCCGACCATGCCGCCAAGCCCGAGCGCCCGAGCGAAGAGCAGGATGATCGCGGCGCGTGTCTCGCCGTCCGGATGGGTCCTGGGATCGGCGATGACGTCGAAGGCGAGTGTCAGCAGGCCGTCGCCGGCGAGGATCGCGGTCGCCTCGTCATAGGCCTTGTGCACGGTCGGGCGGCCGCGGCGGGTGTCGTCGTCGTCCATGGCCGGCAGGTCGTCATGGACCAGCGAATAGCAGTGGGCGAGCTCGACGGCGGCGCCGGCGCGCAGCGCCTGCTCGGCGGGAACGCCGAAAAGCTTGGCCGTCTCGACCACGAGGAAGGGACGAAGCCGCTTGCCGCCGCCGAGCGCGCCATGGCGCATCGCGGCGAGGAGCCGGGCAGGGCGATGAATCTCGCCGTTCTCGGATTTCTCCTGCAACAGGGTATCGAGCAGGGCTTCGATCGCTTCTGCCGTCTCCGACAGGGCGCTGGTCAGGGCCGGTGCGGGGGCGGTTGGTTCCGCGGAACTCATCATCGTCTCTCGCGTTGGCTGGCCGAGCTTGCGCGGGGCTTGCCGGAGGCGGCCGTAATCGTCAAGCGTGGGGGATGACGCAGATGGCAGAGAACCCGACTCCGCGACGCGGGAGTCTCGCGGGTCGGATCGTTCGGGGACTAATCCGGCTTGTGCTGGTGGTGGCGATCATCTTCGCCGCGCTGCTGCTGCTCTACCGTTTCGTGCCGCCGCCTTCGACGCTGATGCTCGGCCGCTGGCTGACGTTTCGCTCGGTGGAGCGCGACTGGGTGCCGCTCTCGCAGATCTCGCCCTATCTGATCCGCGCGGTGATCGCCTCCGAGGACCAGCGCTTCTGCTCGCATAACGGCGTTGACTGGGGCGAGCTCAACGCCGTGCTGCAGGATGAGGATGGGCCTAGCCGCGGCGCATCGACGCTGACGATGCAGACCGCCAAGAACCTCTTCCTCTGGCCGGGTCGTTCCTATCTCCGCAAGGGGCTGGAGCTGCCGATCGCGCTGGCGATCGACCTCGCCTGGCCGAAGCGGCGGGTGATCGAGGTCTATCTCAACATCGCCGAATGGGGCGAGGGCGTCTTCGGGGCAGAAGCGGCGGCCCAGCGCCATTTCGGCAAGCCCGCCTCGCGCCTGACGCCGGCAGAGGCCGCCAGGCTGGCGGGGGCCCTGCCGAACCCGATCCTGCGCAACCCGTCGCGGCCGAGCCGGGCCTTGCTGGCGGCCGCCGGCCGGGTGCAAAGGCGGATGAACCAGCTCGGGCCGCTTGGAAATTGTGCGCTTCCGGCCGGTGCCAGCACGTAGGCGCCACTTTTTCCGCCGTATGGTCTAGCCAGAGCGCGCGTGAGCGTGTAAGTGCCAGCCCTCATCACGAATGTGACGTCGTCGCGACAGTGGTGCGGGTGAAATGCCCCGCCTCGCGCGAAGGCATGATGGAGAGTACCGATGGCCGTTCCGAAGAGAAAGACTTCGCCGTCGAAGCGCGGCATGCGCCGCTCGGCCGACGCGCTGAAGCAGCCCACCTATATCGAAGACAAGAACTCGGGCGAGCTGCGCCGTCCGCACCATATCGACCTGAAGTCCGGCATGTATCGCGGCCGTCAGGTGCTGAAGGCCAAGACCGAGGCCTGATATGGCGGGGCCGTGCGGCCCCAGTCTTTGAGACCGAAGAGCGCCGGCCGAAAGGCCGGCCTTTTTGCGTTTGTGCTTCAGGCCGAGCGCAGAAGCTTGAGAGGGGGGTGGCGACGCGCCATTCCTTCATAATAGCGGCGGGCGCCGATGAAGGGCGTCTCGCGGTCGCGGCCGGCGAACGGGCCGATCCCAGCCTGGCTCGCGGCGAGCTGGACGAGGAAGGCGGCGGGAACACTCGGTGTGGGGTCTTCCTGCTCCGTGAAGGAGGCCGCTGCGGGCTGTCCTGTCTCGATCATCGTGCCGCTCCGGAACATCTGGGGGTTCGGGAGCGAATCCTTGCAATCGGGGCGCCGGCCTTAACCGGCCGTTAACGCCGCCTCCTGCATCGTTTCGGGACAGTTTCCCGCCATTCCGCAATCAGGACGGGGCGGCTCTCCAACCCGTCGTCCGAGGCAGCCGCATCATGTCTGCGCCGTCCCTGTTCGGTTCCCGCGACGAGAGGATCGTCGAGCCGCGCAGCCTGCTCTCATCGATCGGCGAAGTGGCTTATAGCTGGGATATCGGCAGCGACACGCTGAGCTGGGGCCCGAATGCGGCCGAGGTGCTCGGTCCTGTTCCACTAGCCGTGCTGCAGCGCGGCCTATCCTTCGCCGGGCTGGTCGAGCCCGGGAGCGGGCGCAGCCGCTACGACGCGATCTTCTCCTCGGGCGGGCATGATCTCGGCGACGGTGCGGTCTATCGCACGCGCTATGCCGCCGATCTCGCCGGTCGCAAGATGTGGATCGAGGATGCCGGGCGCTGGTTCGTCGGGATCGACGGCCGCCCCAGCCGCGCGCGCGGCGTGCTCAGGCTGGAGCGGGCAGTACGGCCGGAGGAACTGACCGCGACCGATGCCGATCTCTGCGATCGCAATGTGCTGGTCGAGCGCGTCGACGAGGCCCTGGCCGAGCATCTGCCGGCGGAACGCTCGGTCGTCGTGCTGGTCGCGGCAATCGGCGAGCTCGCGCGCCTCAATGGTGAGTTCGGCCATGAGGGCACCGAGGAGATCATCGAAGAGGTGCGTCAGCGCCTGCATTCGGTGATGCGCCGACGCGACCAGCTCATGCACTATTCCGGCAATCGCTTCGCCATCCTGCTCAGCAGCTGCCCGGCGAACCAGATCGAGGCGGCGGCGGAGCGCTTCATCAAGGCTGTAGCCCGCTCGGCGGTCGAAAGCTCACGCGGGATCGCGCTGGTCAGGCTGCGCGTCGGCGCAGCGATCGCCCCGGACCTGACCCGTGAAGGCGCGACGCTGGTCAAGGCGGCCGAAAGTGCGCTCTCAGGCGCCGAGGCGGCGGGGCTCGACAATGCGGTGATCGCGCGCCGGCCGGTTGTGGCCGAGGGCGGCGGCGGCGCGCCGCGGCTCGACCTCGAAGCCGTCGCCGCGCTGAACGAGCGTAGGGTGCGGCTGGCCTTCCAGCCGGTGGTGACGGCGAAGGGCCGCACTCTGGCCTTCAACGAGGCGCTGCTACGGGTCGAGCGTCCCCAGGGCGGCTTCCTCGCCGCGGCGGAGCTGGTGCCCCTGCTCGAAAGGCGGGGCCTGGTGAATCTGTTCGACCATCGCGTGCTCGAGCTCGCCATGACGCATCTGGCGGAACGGCAAGACGCGGTGCTGTCGATCAACGTCTCGCCGCGCACACTGGCGGAGGCCGACTGGATCGAGGGGTTCGAGGCCAGCGCCGCGGCGAACCCGATCGCGGCGAAGCGCCTGATCGTCGAGGTCACGGAGACGGCGACGATCGAGGATCCCGAGCGGATGGCCAAGCTCTTGACCAGGATCAAGCAGCGCGGCGCCCGGGTGGCGATCGACGATTTCGGCGCAGGCCACACGTCGCTGCGGCATCTGCGCGCCTTTCCGATCGACATCCTCAAGCTCGACGGCGCTTTCACGCAGAACCTGCGGCGTTCGACCGATGATCGCTTCTTCGTGCGCACCCTGCTGGAGCTGGCGCATCATCTCGGCGTCGAGACCGTCGCCGAATGGGTCGACGACGAGCTGCAGGCTTCGATGCTGTGCGATTGGGGCGTCACCTATCTGCAGGGACACCTGGTCGGCAAGGCCGAGCTGAGCCTGCCGGACGAAACGCATGACAGCCCGCCGCTGCGCGCGGCGGGCTGATATCGCGGGCGATCAGCTCCAGGCGGAATTGCCGCTCACTTGTCCTTGGCGAGCTTGTCGAGCCGCTCGCGCATCTCGTTGAGCTCACGCTTGAGATCGCCGAGCTCGCCGTTCTCGCCCTGGGCCGGCGCTTCGCCCCGGCCTTTCGCGGCGGCAGCCGCCGCGAACGGGTTGAACAGGCGGAAGGCCTCGGTGAACATCTGCATATTGGCGCGCGTCTGGGCCTGGAGTGCATCGATCGCGCCAGTGCCGAAGGCCTTGCTCATCTGCTCGCGGATCTTGTTCTGGTCCTGCGTCAGATTATCCATCGAGAATTCGAGATAGCGCGGCACCAGGGCCTGCATGCTGTCGCCGTAGAAGCGGATCAGCTGGCGCAGGAAGGTGATAGGCAAGAGGTTCTGCCCGTCCTTGCTCTCCTCGTCGAAGATGATCTGGGCCAGTACCGAGCGGGTGATATCCTCGCCGCTCTTGGCGTCGTAGACGACGAAATCCTCGCCCTTGCGCACCAGCCCGGCCAGATCTTCCAGCGTCACATAGGAGCTCGTACCCGTATGGTATAGCCGGCGATTGGCGTATTTCTTGATGACAGTCGGTTCTTTGTCGCTGGCCATCGACCCCACACGGCTAGTTGCGGACAAGCCCGAGGGATCGGGCAAGGCCGGAGAACGGTCCCGGAAGGAACGATAACTCTTCGGCTGCCTGCTGCAAGTTTTTTGAGCGCATGGCGAGATCGAGCCCAGTTTGCCTCGAAGATGAGCTTGGCTACTCAGCCCGCTTGACGGCGTCGTTTCACCCTTCGAAGGTGTGGAAGACATGCCGCTGCGCCGCCTGGCCGGCGAGCGAACCGGAGGAAGAGCCCCATGGCTGAGAATGACATCGTGATCGTCGGCGCAGCGCGCACGGCGGTCGGCTCCTTCAACGGCGCCTTCGCCAATACGCCGGCTCACGATCTCGGCTCGGCGGTGATCAGGGAGGTGCTGAAGCGCGCCAAGGTCGATGCCGGCGAAGTCGACGAGGTCATCCTCGGCCAGGTGCTGACGGCGGCACAGGGTCAGAACCCGGCGCGCAAGGCGGCAGTCGATGCCGGCGTGCCGCAGGGCTCGACGGCCTGGGGCCTCAATCAGGTCTGTGGTTCGGGCCTGCGGGCGGTGGCGATCGGCATGCAGCAGATCGCCAATGGCGATGCCAGCATCATCGTCGCCGGCGGCCAGGAATCGATGTCGCTCTCGGCGCATGCCTCGCATATGCGCGCCGGCACCAAGATGGGCGACGTCAAGTTCATCGACACGATGATCAAGGACGGCCTCTGGGACATCTTCCACGGCTATCACATGGGCACCACGGCGGAGAACGTCGCGTCCAAATGGCAGATCAGCCGCGAGGAGCAGGACCGCTTCGCCGTCGGCTCGCAGAACAAGGCCGAAGCCGCCAGGAAGGCCGGCCGCTTCAAGGACGAGATCGCGCCGATCACGCTCTCGACGCGCAAGGGCGACATCGTCGTCGACACCGATGAATACATCCGCGACGGCGCGACGCTGGAAGCGATGGCCAAGCTGAAGCCGGCCTTCTCGAAGGACGGCACGGTGACCGCCGGCAACGCCTCGGGCCTCAATGACGGCGCTGCCGCGCTGGTGCTGATGACGGCGAAGGAAGCGAGCAAGCGCGGCTTGACCCCGCTGGCCCGCATCGCCTCCTGGGCGACGGCCGGCGTCGATCCGGCGATCATGGGCTCGGGCCCGATCCCGGCCACCCGCAAGGCCCTGGAGAAGGCTGGCTGGAAGGTCGGCGATCTCGATCTCGTTGAGGCGAACGAGGCCTTCGCGGCGCAGGCGCTGGCGGTGAACAAGGATCTCGGCTGGGATCCCTCGATCGTCAACGTCAATGGCGGCGCGATCGCGATCGGCCACCCGATCGGCGCCTCCGGCGCGCGCGTGCTGGTGACGCTGCTGCACGAAATGGCCAAGCGCGACGCCAAGAAGGGCCTCGCCACGCTGTGCATCGGCGGCGGCATGGGCATCGCCCTGGCGGTGGAGCGCTGAGCAGCTCTCCGCCATGCCGAAGCAGACCACGCTCTATCGCTATCTCACCGGTCCCGATGACGCTTCGTTCTGTCATCGGGTCTCGGATGCGCTGAGCCGTGGCTGGATGCTCTATGGCCACCCGACCCTGACCTATGACGAGAAGACGGGGCGGGTGATCTGCGGGCAGGCGATCATCAAGGATGTCGACCGGGCCTACGAGCCCGGTCTCGATCTCAGCAAAGAATAACGCGGCCTTCATAGCCGCGTCTAAGAGGGAGAAGACGACGATGGCTAAGGTTGCACTGGTGACGGGTGGGTCCCGTGGCATCGGGGAGGCGATTTCGAAGGGCTTGAAGGCGGCCGGCTACACCGTGGCGGCAAGCTATGCCGGCAATGACGAGGCCGCGGCCAAGTTCACCGCCGAGACCGGCATCAAGACCTATAAATGGGACGTCTCGGACTATGAGTCCTGCGTCGCCGGGATCGCCAAGGTCGAGGCCGAGCTCGGGCCGGTCGACGTGCTCGTCAACAATGCCGGCATCACCCGCGACGGCATGTTCCACAAGATGACCAAGGAGCAGTGGGACGCGGTCATCAACACCAACCTCAACTCGCTCTTCAACATGACCCGCCCGGTCTGGGAGGGCATGCGCACCCGCAAGTTCGGCCGCGTCATCTGCATCTCGTCGATCAATGGCCAGAAGGGCCAGATGGGCCAGGTCAACTACTCCGCCGCCAAGGCCGGCGACATCGGCTTCGTCAAGGCGCTGGCGCAGGAGGGGGCGCGGGCCGGCATCACGGTGAATGCGATCTGCCCCGGCTATATCGGGACCGAGATGGTCAAGGCGATCGATCCGGCCGTGATCGAGAAGTCGATCCTGCCGCACATCCCGGTCGGGCGCCTCGGCGAGCCCGCAGAGATCGCGCGGGCGGTCGTCTTCCTCGCCAGCGACGAGGCCGGCTTCATCACCGGATCGACGCTCTCCGCCAATGGCGGCCAGTACATGGCGTGAACCCCTCCAGGCCGCCGCTTCGGCATGCGATGCGGCGGCCTGGATCTTCCCTGTGGTCGGCGCAATCTGGCCGCGCTTTTCTGGTTTCTTATTTCAAATACGTGCAATTCGACCATGTGCCGAGCGCAACTCGGAGTGGGCAGAGCCAGGGTTGAGATGGGCTTAAAAATTTAAATATTCCAGTGCCTTATCGTATTCTCAAGTCTCCCCCAGGCCAAATTCCGTTAATTCTCCCTTAATCATCCCGCCGAAACTTCGCTGGACCCCGAGTTTGGAATCGCTTCGACTATCGAGAGGCGATCGAGGGTTGCCTTTGGTGTTCTGCAAGCGAGGTCCAGCAGGCCGCTCGAAGTTATAGGCCGGGAAAAAGGGGGAAGCCGTTGAAGTCTGCAAGGGCACGCTGTCTCGCATTGCTGTCGACCTCGTCGCTGGTCGCCTACGCACTCCACGCAGACGTTGCCTTGGCGGGCTGCGGCGCGACCAGCGCCGGCAACGACATCGTCATCTGCAATGCCGGCACCGCTCCCGATCCGACCGCTGCGCCGGTCGATCTCCAGGCTGGCAACGACACGCTCACTGTCGACAGCGGGACCTATAATGGCGGCATCACCGGCGGGGCCGGAACCAAGACGGTCACCTTCAATGGCGGAACCATTGCGAATTACACGAATACCGTCGGCACCAGCCTGATCACGCTGCCCGGGGGCAGCACCGTCACCGTGACCGGAGGCGTCACCACCGGAGCGGGCGCCGACAGCTTCGAGATCAATGCCGGAGCCGTCAACGGCGCCGTCAACCAGGGAAGCGGCATCGACAGCTTCATCATGACTGGCGGCACCATCGGCTCGCTGGCGCAGGGCGACCAACGCGACACGTTCCTGATGACGGGTGGGACGATCGTCGGCGCGCTCGAGGATGGCGACGTGGCGACGATGACGGGCGGCACGATCGGCCGTGTCGACATGAAGCTCGACAACAACATCTTCGACATGTCGGGCGGCCGGATCATCGGCAATCTGGTCACCGGCTTCGGCAATGATACGATCACTGTCTCGGGGGGCTCGATCGGCGGCAATATCAGCGTCAGCGGCGGCACCGACAGCGTCACCGTGACCGGCGGCGCGATCGGCGGCGAGATCCGGATGAGCGCCGGCAACGACACTTTCCTCTGGCAGGGCGGCGGCACGATCGGCGGCCTGATCGACATGGGCGATGGCGACGATACCGCCACATTGCGCAATCTTGGCGATGCCAATATCTCGGCGACGCAGACGATCACGGGCGGCAGCGGAACCGACCTCCTGGTGCTCGCCGGATCAGGCCCCTCGGCGATGAACGCCAGCCTCGTCACCGGATTCGAGCGGCTGGACAAGATCGAGGCGGGTACCTGGACCCTGAGTGGCTCCCTGACCGATTTCCAGCTCGTCACCGTGCAGCAGGGCACGCTGCGATTGACCGGCGACAACTCCGCCTTCGCAGGCCGGACGATCGTCGATCCGGCAGGCATCCTCGAAGGTCCGGCCCTCGGTATCACGCCGGCCGTCACCAATAACGGCCTGGTCCGTTTTACCCAGCCGGATGTCGGCACCTATGCCGGCACCATCAGCGGCACGGGCGCGGTCGAGAAGACTGGTGCGGGCACAACGATCCTGACGGGCACAAACACCTATGGTGGCGGCACCACCATCACGCAGGGCACGCTGCAGCTTGGTGCTGGCGGGACAAGTGGCAGCATCGTCGGTGATGTCGCGAACAATGGCATGCTCGCCTTCAACCGCTCCGATCTGGTGACATTCGCTGGTATCATCTCCGGAACCGGCGCGGTCAGGCAGGACGGCTCCGGCACGACGGTGCTGACGAGCGTCAATACCTACACAGGCGCAACGAACGTCACGGCCGGAACGCTTGCGGTCGGCGGTGCCGCCAGTCGCGGCGCGGCGCTCGCTGGAGGCGGCCCGGTTTCGGTCGCAGCCGGCGCGACCTTCGGCGGCTATGGCCGCGTTGCCGGCTCGGTGACGAACAGCGGCACCCTTGCGGTAGCCGATGCGCTGGCGGCCTTTGCCGGCGCTGGCAAGGGCAATTTCACGATCGGGGGCACGTTGGCCAATGCCGGTAGGGCGCAGGTCGGCGGCAGTGGTATCGGCAACACCCTCACCGTCTCCAGCTATGTCGGCCAGGGCGGCACCGTTGCGCTCAACACCTATCTCGGCAGCGACGGTTCGCCTTCGGACTTGCTGGTGGTCAATGGTGGCACGGCGAGCGGGACCTCACAGCTCGCGATCACCAATGTCGGAGGACCCGGCGGCGCAACCAGCGGCGACGGCATCCTGGTGATCGAGGCGACCAACGGCGCGACGACGAATCCGACCGCCTTTTCGCTGGCGGGGCCGGTTGCGGCTGGCGCCTATGAGTACATCCTCTTCCACGGCAGCAGCACCGGCGGATCGAGCGAGAACTGGTATCTGCGCAACACGGTCGTCGCGGAAACGGGTGGCTCGGATACGCAGGCCGCGCCCGGCTCGCCGAATTTCCCCGATGTGCCCGCAGGCTCGGATCCGATTCCGCTGTATCGTCCGGAGGTCGCCGCCTATGCCGCGGCTCCGGCGATGGCGCGGCGCCTCGGCGTCGCGACGCTCGGCACCTTCCATCAGCGCCGCGGCGAGCAGGGTCTGCTGAACGCACAAGGCAGCTTCGCCGCCGGCTGGGGGCGCGTCTTCGGCGAACGGACCGAGCAGCGTTGGCGCGGGGCCGTCGATCCGGAATTCGACGGCCGTATCTGGGGGCTCCAAACCGGTCTTGACCTCTATGGGATCGACCGCCCGAGCGGCCATCGCGACCGCTTCGGCCTGTTCTTCGGCTATGGGCGCGCCGAGGGTGATATTCGCGGCTTCGCCATCGGCCAGCGGCGCAGCCCGGTCGGCAAGCTCACCCTCGATGCGAAGAGCCTCGGCGCCTACTGGACGCATCTGGGGCCGACGGGATGGTATGTCGACGCCGTGCTGATGCACAGCTGGCACGATGGCGATGCGCGCTCCAACCGGGGTGTTCGTGGCGACATCGGGGGCAGCTCGGTGACGGCCTCGCTGGAAGGCGGCTATCCGATCGCGCTCGGGGCAGGCTTCATCCTCGAGCCGCAGGCGCAACTGATCTGGCAGCATCTGTCGTTGGACCGGACCCGTGACAGGTTCTCGGCGGTGAGCTTCGACAATGGCGACAGTCTCACGGGGCGGATCGGTGCTCGTCTGCAGACTAGCGTCCTGCTGGGCGGGGCCGAGCTTCAGCCCTATCTGACAGCCAACCTCTGGCACAATTTCAGCCGCACCGACAAAGTTCTGTTCGACGCGACCGATGTGATCCCGACGCGATTCAGGGGGACCTCGCTGGAGGTCGGCGGCGGCGTGATCGCCAAGCTCACCGCCAATGTCAGCCTCTATGCAACGGGCGGTTATGTGACGGCGCTCGGCGACGACAAGGGCCACAGCCTGCGCGGCAATCTCGGGCTGCGCGTCACCTGGTGAGGTCCGCCATGCGCTGCGGGCGGCGCGAGCTTCTCAGCTGCGCGCAGCCTTCGGCAGCAGGAAGGTGAGCAGGCCGAAGGCCGGCAGCCAGGCGCAGAGCCAGAAGACCTGGACGATGCCGATCTTGTCGGCGAGGGCGCCGAGCCCGGCCGCGGCCAGGCCGCCGAGGCCGAAGGCGAGGCCATAGAACAGCCCGCCGACCAGGCCGACGCGATGCGGCACCAGGTCGATCGCGTAGATCAGGATCGCCGAGAAAGCGCTCGCCATGATGAAGCTGATGATCACGCTGAGGATCGCGGTCCACATGAGGTCGGCATAGGGCAAAGCGAGCGTGAAGGGCAGGCAGCCAAGGATCGAGAGCCAGATCACGCGGTGGCGGCCGATCCGGTCGCCGATCATGCCGCCGATGATCACGCCGAAGGCGCCGACGACGAGATAGAGGAAGAGCAGGATCTGCGAGAGCTGCAGCGAGACCTGGAAACGCTCGATCAGATAGAAGGTGTAGTAGGAGGTGAAGGCCGCCGAATAGGCGTTCTTCGAGAACAGGATGACGATCAGCACCGCCATGGCGAGCAGCACCTTGCCACGCGACATGCCATGCGAAGCGATGTCGTCGGCATGCGCCTTGGAGGCGACCTGCTCCTTGCGGAAGGCGGAATAGCGCGAGCCGATCCAGGCCATCAGCAGCATGGCGACCAGTACGATGCCGGAGAACCAGGACAGGCTCTGCTGGCCGTTGGGCACGACGACGGCGGCGGCGAGCAGCGGGCCGATCGCATAGCCGGCATGGCCGCCGACCTGGAAGACGCCTTGCGCCAGTCCCTGCCGGCCCGCCGCTGCATGGCGGGCCATGCGGGTCGCCTCGGGATGGAAGACGGCCGAACCGGTGCCGACCAGGGCGGCGGCGATCAGCACCATGCCGTAGCTGTGGGCGAAGGCGAGCGAGAGCAGGCCGGCCAGCGTCGCGCCCATGCCGGCGACCATCGCATAGGGCCAGGGCTTCTTGTCGGTGACATAGCCGAGGAGCGGCTGCAGCAGCGAAGACGTGACCTGGAAGGCCAGCGTGATCAGGCCGATCTGCACGAAGTCGAGCTGATAGGTCTGCTTGATCAGCGGGTAAACCGCCGGGATCATCGACTGGATGAGGTCGTTGAGCAGATGGGCGACGCTGAGGGCCGCCAGGACCGGCATCAGCGGGCGGGCGGCGGTCGTCGGCAAGGGGAGCGTGGTCATGGCGCACGCATGCGCCTGCGCGCGAGCGCGGTCAATCGCCGCACGGCGCGCAGGTTGCATGGCGGCTATCGCACACGCGCGCGCCGAAGGCGCGTCAGGGCGATGCCAGCAGTTGCGCCGCGAGCGCTTCGCCCGCTGCGAGGATATGGGCTTCGAGCGCCTGGGCGGCCGGTTCGATCCGTCCCGCCGTCAGTTCGGCGAGGATGTGCCGGTGCTCGGCCTCCGAGCGCGGCTGCCAGTCGAGGCCCTGCCAGGTCGCGAACAGGAAGCGCGCGCTCGTCCGTTGCAGGTCCTCGATCGTCGCCAGCAGGCGTGGCAGGCCGCAAGGCGC
Organism: Bosea sp. 29B; assembly: GCF_902506165.1. Taxonomy (NCBI): domain Bacteria; kingdom Pseudomonadati; phylum Pseudomonadota; class Alphaproteobacteria; order Hyphomicrobiales; family Alloboseaceae; genus Allobosea; species Allobosea sp. 29B. The sequence goes on along the minus strand of NZ_LR733817.1, from coordinate 1,597,730 downwards.
GGTTATGGCGTGATGGAAGCGGCGATTGGCCGCCTCCCAGACCAGGGCCGCATTGCTCGCCTCTGCTTCGGCGATGGCCGCTGCGGCTGCTTCCAGATCGGCTGCGGCGAGCTTCGGGAAGCCGCGGCGTAGCGCGAGAGCCTCGAGTGCGGCGCGCATCGCCGTCACCTCCAGCACGAGCCCCGGTTCCAGCGGCGCGACCCGCACGCCGCGTCGCGGCTCGCTGACGAGCAGGCCCTGTGCCTCCAGCGTGCGGAAGGCCTCGCGCACCGGCACATGGCTGGCGCCGAACTCGGCCGCGACATGGTCCTGCCGCACCGCAACTCCCGGCGCCAGCGCTCCGGTGAGGATGCGCTGCGACAGGCTTCTGGCGATGCGGCTGGTCAGCGAGGCGCCGGCCTCGCTTTCATCTTGAAAGCTCATGGCACACATGTTTTCATAGATAATATATGAAATGAGGTTTCACGATGACACGCTCTCGTCCAGACCGCCTGCGCCATATCGCCGGAATCGGCGTCGACCGCATGGGATCAATCGCCGATGCTTCGGGCAAGGATTTCCTGCGGCTGGAGAATCTCGACACCGACATCCCTCCCGATCCCGCGGCGATCGCGCGTACGGTGCGGGCCGCCAGCGAGGATGCCGACAACAGCTATCTGCCCTTCGTCGGCCAGGTGCGCCTGCGCGATATCGCAGCGCGCCATGTCTCGGCGATCTCCGGGGTGAGCTATAGCGGCGAACGCAACTGCGTGATCTCGGCCGGGGGGCTCTCCGGCATCCTCAACGTGCTGCTGGCGACGATCGAGATTGGTGACGAGGTGATCGTCACCGATCCGACCTATGCCGGGCTGATCAACCGCATCAGGCTCGCCGGCGGGGTGCCGCGCTTCACGCCCTTCGGCTTCGAGCCGGGCGGCGAATGGCGGCTCGATCGCGAGGCGCTGCGCGCCAGCATCGGGCCGAAGACGACCGCAATGCTGCTGATGTCGCCCTCGATGCCCTCAGGCGGCTGCCTGGATGCCGGCGACTGGGCGCTCGTCGCAGAGCTCTGCGTCGCGCATGACCTGCTGCTGATCGTCGACACCGCGATGGAACGGCTGCTCTTCGACGGCCGGCCGGCGCTGCATCCGGCCGGCTTGCCCGGCATGGCGGAGCGGACGATCACGGTCGGTTCCTCGGCCAAGGAGCTGCGCATGATCGGCTGGCGCGTCGGCTGGATCGTGGCGCCGGAGGCGTTCATGCCGGATCTCGTCGCCGTCTCACTCGCCAATGTCGTCGTGCCAGTCGGGATCGGGCAGGATGCGGTTGCGACTGCGCTCGAGAATTCCGCCGTGACGCTGGCGCCTTATGTCGACGAATTGCAGGCGCGGCGCGATTGTGTGCTCGACGAGCTGCACGGCCTGCCGGTCGGTGTCCCCAGCGGCGGCTGGTCGCTGCTGCTGCGCGTCTCGGATTTCGGGCTCGACGGCGCGGCGATGTCGGAGCGGCTGCTGGAGCAGGGCGTTTGCGCCACCGCCATGGCCGGCTGGGGCGAGAGCCATGGCGCACAATATATCCGCTTCGTCTATGCCAATGAGCCGGTCGAGCGCCTACGCAGGCTTGGCGCTCGCGTTCGCGCGGCGCTTGGCCTGTAGCTGCCTGTTCAGGCGACGGCGACACCGAAGCGGCGGCGGTAATCGGCCGGGGCGAGCCCGGTAATGCGCTGGAAGAGCTTGCGGAAGGCCGAGGCATCCTCATAGCCGACATCCCAGGCGATCTGCGCGACCGGGCGGCGGCTCAGCTCCAGCGCCTCGCGCGCCTTGGCGATGCGGACCTGCTGGGCGTATTCGGTCGGGCGCAGGCCCGTTGCCTTGCGGAAGCGGCGCAGGAAGGTGCGCTCCTCCAGCCCGGCCCGCTTCGCCAGCGCCGGCACGTCGTGATCCCTGGCCCCGCTCGCCTGCAGCCAGTGCTGCACCTTGAGGATCGCGGCGTCGCCATGGTCGAGCCGCGGCACGAAATGGCCATAGGGCTGCTGCGTGCGCCCGGGCGGATCGATCAGCAGGAAGCGCGCGGTCTCCAGCATCACGCTGGGTCCGAGCAGGCGCTCGACCAGCGTCAGGCCGAGATCGGTCCAGGCCAGGATGCCGCCGGCAGTGATGATGTCGCCATCGTCGATCACCATGCGGTCGGTATCGACCTTCGCGGCGGGGAAGCGCGCAGCCAGCTCCTTGGCGAAGGCCCAATGCGTCGTCGCCTCGCGGCCTTCGAGCAGCCCGGCCTCGCCGAGCAGGAAGGCGCCGGCGCAGACCGAGCAGAGCGTCGCACCCGCGCCATGGCGCTCGGCCAGCCAGCGGGCAAGACCGTTCATCGGCTGCATCTTCGCCGGCATGATCAGGCTCGGCGGTGCGATGAGGTGGCTCGGATCGTGCAGGGGGCCGGGATGGCTGTCGAAGACGCATTCCACACCGGCGCCGCCCGTCTCCTGCTGCCAATGGCTGACGCGGATCGCAGGCGCGTCAGGTCCGCCGCGCTCCTGGCTCATCTCCCCGGCGATCCGGAACAGGTCGGTCAGGCCGTAGACGGCCGCGAGCTGCACATCCGGATAGAGCAGGAGCCCGATCTCTGCGACTATCTGCTTTCCCGTCGTCATGCTGTCAGTTTTGCCCCGCTGATTGTCGGTTCCGCCAAGCGGCAGCATGCAATGCCCCGCCTATAACCGTCCACATCGAAGGGCGACGTTCCCGCCGCCCGGAAAGCCGAAGGAGAAGGCAGATGAGCACGATCGCCACCAAGGACGGCACCGAGATCTTCTACAAGGACTGGGGCCCGAAGGAGGCGCAGCCGATCGTCTTCCATCATGGCTGGCCGCTCAGCGCCGACGACTGGGACAGCCAGATGCTGTTCTTCCTGCACCAGGGCTTCCGGGTGATCGCGCATGACCGCCGCGGCCATGGCCGCTCCAGCCAGACTGCGATCGGCAACGAGATGGACACCTACGCAGCCGACGTTGCCGAGCTCGCCGCCCATCTGAACCTCAAGAACGCCGTCCATATCGGCCATTCCACCGGCGGCGGCGAGGTCGCTCACTACGTCGCCCGCGCCGAGCCCGGCCGCGTCGCCAAGGCAGTGCTGATCGGAGCGGTGCCGCCGATCATGGTCAAGTCCGAGAAGAATCCGGGCGGCCTGCCGATCGAGGTCTTCGACGGCTTCCGTGCCGCGCTCGTGGCCAACCGTGCCCAGTTCTATGTCGATATTCCTACCGGTCCGTTCTACGGCTTCAACCGCGAGGGCGCGAAGGTCTCGCAGGGCATCATCGACAATTGGTGGCGGCAGGGCATGATGGGCGGCGCCAAGGCGCATTACGATTGCATCAAGGCCTTCTCGGAGACTGATTTCACCGACGATCTCAAGGCGATCGATGTGCCGGTGCTGGTGATGCATGGCGACGACGACCAGATCGTCCCCTATGCCGACTCCGCCCCGCTCTCGGTCAAGCTGCTCAGGAACGGCACGCTGAAGACCCATGCCGGCCTGCCGCACGGCATGTGCACCACCCATCCCGAGGTGATCAACGCCGACCTGCTCGCCTTCATCAAGGGCTGAGGCGAGGGGGGCTGAGCTTTCGGTCTCCACTCTTTACGACAGGATTGCCGGCGGGGCCGCCAGATTGGCCCTGCCGGCATTTTTTTGCGTGCATGCCGGCCGCTGACGGTAAATGGGCTGGCGAGGGTGCGGTGCAGCGCTTATCGGGTCTCCAGTCGTCACGCTGAAACTCGTTCCCATGACCTCCCGTACTGCCACCGCAACCGGTGCCATCGCGATCCTGCTCTGGTCGACTTTGGCGCTGTTCACCGCCATGTCCGGGCGGGTGCCGCCCTTCCAGCTCGTCGGCATGACCTTCGTCATCGGCGGCGTGCTCGTGCTGGCGATCGCGGCGATGCGGGGGCGCCTGCATGTGGCGCGGCCGACCCCGGCCTCCTTCCTGCTTGGGCTCTATGGGCCGTTCGGCGACACGGCGCTCTATTATGCCGCGGTGAAGACGGCGCCGGCGGCCGAGGCCAATCTGATCCATTATCTCTGGCCGCTGCTGATCGTGCTGTTCGCGGCGCTGCTGCCGGGCGGGGGGCTCAAGGCCCGCCATCTGGTCGGGGCACTGATCGGCCTCGCCGCGACGGCGCTGCTGATCTCCGGCAGCCTCGGCTCAGGGGGCGCCGGCATCCAGCTCGGCCATGTGCTGGCGGCGCTCGGCGCCTTCGTCTGGGCGAGCTATTCGGTGCTATCTAGGCGCTTCGCCGGGGTGCCGTCGGAGAGCCTCGCCATCACCATGCTCGGTTGCGCGATTCCGGCCTTCGCCTGCCATCTTATCTTCGAGACGACCTTGTGGGCGCCAAGCGCGGTCGAATGGGGCGGCGTGCTCGGCCTCGGTCTCGGCTCGATCGGGCTCGCCTTCATCTGCTGGGACATCGGCATGAAGAAAGGCGATGTCGCCTTCCTCGGCGTCGCCTCCTATGCCGCGCCGGTGCTCTCGACCGTTGTCCTGGTCATCGCCGGCTATGCGCCGGCGAGCTGGCTGCTGGCGGTGTCCTGCGTCCTGATCGTCGTCGGCGCGCTGGTGGCGAGCTTCGGGCCGGCTGCGCGGGCTGTCGCGCCGAAGGCTGCCGGCGGTTAGGTCAGGTGTCGAGGATTCGGGTCTCGTAGGCGTAGACCGTACGGAAGCCGAGGCGCTTGTACATCTCGAAGGCGAGGCCGTTGCTCTGGTCGACCTGGAGATAGGCGAGACTGCAGCCCTGCGCCGCCGCCCAGCCCATCAGCCCGAGCATCATCTGCTTGCCGAGGCCCTTGCCGCGCAGGGCTTCGTCGACGATGACCGCACCGATCTCGGCCATGCCACGCTCGGCGACGCTCATCGCATACGCTGCCGGATGCCCCTCGTGCAGCAGTGTCGCGAAGGCGGCGGGGACGCGCACGCCGGAGACGATCGCGGCAAGATGCTCGCGATTGCGCTTCGCGCCAGTCTGGTGAGCGCAGACGCCATCGATCCAGGCATCGTCGGCCAGCGCGGTCGTGAGCATGCCTGGAACAGGCGTATGCAGGCCGGGATCAAGCTCGGCGACCATGCCGAAGGAGGCGGTCTCGATGCGGTAGCCGCGCTCAGTGAAGCGCCGGCGGGCGTCCTCGGCGACCAGAGGGGTGAAGCGGATGCGCGGCGGCAGGCCGGCCTGGCGATAGAGATTCTCGACGAAGGCCAGCGTCGCCTCGTCCATGTCGCCGCCCTGGCGCAGCGAGGAGGCCGAGTTGGCGCGGCCGGAATAGCCGTTGGCGAAGCGGACGACCCATTGGTCGACGACGAGCGTGGTCGGCGCCGGCCAGGCATTGACGATGCGGGTCTCGCAAGCGCCGACCAGCGCCAGATCGGTCACGGGCTTGTCCATGATCAGCCCCCGGCCGGCCGCGGCGTCGGCCGCCAGTTCGGCGGCGCCATCTCGAAGCCGGAGAAGGCGAAGCCCGGCGCGACCGTGCAGCCGACCAGCGTCCAGGCGCCGAGCGAGGTCGCGCTCTGCCAATGCCCGGCCGGCACGACGATCTGCGGGCGCTGGCCGGCGGCAAGGTCCTTGCCGAGATGATGGGCCGAGGCGTCGTGGCCGTTCGGCGAGAGCGTGATCACCATCGGCGCGCCGGCATAATGGTGCCAGATCTCGGCGGCGTCGACGCGGTGCCATTCCGAGGTCTCGCCGACATCGAGCAGATAGTAGATCGCGGTCGAGAAGCCGCGTCCCTCCGGCCCGGCGGGATCGCGGAAGGTCTCGCGATAATACCCGCCCTCGGGATGGGGCTTCAGCTCGAGCAGGCGGATGACCTCGGCGGCGCTGAGGCCGCTCAGCGTGTTCATCGCAGTTCAGAACCTGTTCTCAAAATTTGTTCTTGGCCTCGCGCAGCGCGGCGAAGACCTCGCCGGCCGGCTTGCCGACGATGCCGAGCGTCGCAGCGAGCGCCTGTTCGCCGGCGCGGAAGAATGGGTTGGTCGCTCGTTCCTCGCCGACCGTGGTCACGGCCCAGAAGCGTCCCTCGGCCTTCGCCGCCTCGGCCTCGGCGAGACGCGCCGCGACGGCGGCGTTGCTCGGGTCCATCGCCGCGGCGAAGCGGGCATTCGAGAGCGTGTAGTCGTGGCCGGTGATCAGCGTGGTCGCGTCCGGCAGAGCCATGACCCGTGACAGCGAGGTCCACATCGCCTCCATCCGGCCCGGCATGACGCGCCCGCAACCCATGACGAAGGCGACGTCGCCGACCAAAGCGAGCTTCGCCTTCTGGCTGACGAGGCTGACATGGCCCTCAGCATGGCCGGGCGTCGCCCAGGTTTCGAACTCATAGCTGCCGACCGAGACGCGGTCGCCTTCGCTGATGACGACGTCGACGGGGGCGCCTGCACGTGCGGCTTCCGGCGCGAACACCTTGGCGCCGGTCGCCTGCTTCAGCGCGGCGATGCCCTGGACATGGTCGGCATGCTCATGCGTCACCAGCACCTGGCTGATCGTCCAGCCCTTGGCCTTGGCGGCGGCGAGCACTTCGCCGGCATCGGGAACGTCGACAGTAGCGCAGGCGCCGGTGACGGGGTCGCGCAGCAGCGCGCCGGCATTGTCGCTGAGCGTGCGGAAGACATGGATGTCGAGTGGCATGGGGGAAACTCCGGCAGTCGGCGGTCGAGGTGACTGCTTGCCGCATGCGTCTCTCGGTATCAAGACAATCTGGCACGTGACTGCCAGCGCGTGACGACTGGCGCGCGAGTGCCACCCTTGCGCTCTTGCCCCTGCTGAGCCATCTCCGTCGGCATGGCCTTGGATGTCGTCGACCTGCGCAGCTTCTATGCCAGCCCGCTCGGGCATGTGGCACGGCGGACCGTCGGCCGGGTCATGCTGAGGCTCTGGCCGGATTGCCGGCGCCAGCGCCTGCTGGGCCTGGGATACGCCACGCCCTATCTGCCGCTGCTCGGCGTCGAGGCCGAGCGGGTCATCGCTTTCATGCCGGCGGCGCAGGGCGTGGTGAACTGGCCATCGCCCGGGCTCTCCGCCTCCGCTCTGGTCGAGCCGACCCTGCTGCCGCTGCCGACCGCCTCGGTCGACCGGGTGCTGCTGGTGCACGCGCTCGAGGAGACCGAAAGCCCCGAGGATCTGCTGGAAGAGGTTTCGCGGGTGCTCAGTCCGGGCGGGCGGCTGATCGTCGTCGTGCCGAACCGGCGCGGCCTGTGGGCGCGGATGGATACAACGCCCTTCGGCCATGGCCGGCCGTTCAGCCGTTCGCAGATCGAGGCCTTGATGCGCCGGGCCATGTTCTCGCCCGAGCACTGGGCCGAGGCGCTCTATGTCCCGCCGCTGCGCCGGCGCCTGTTCATGCGCTCGGCCATGGCCTGGGAGAAGGTTGGGGCCGGCTTGTCGCTGCCCTTCGCCGGCGTCTACGTCATCGACGCGACCAAGCAGTTCTACCGGCGCGCGCCGTTGCGCGCGACGCGGCGCAGCTTCGCCTTCCGGCCGGTCCTGCTGCCGCAGGGCCACCCTTCAAGCCGATTACCGCGGCAGGACGACGCGAAGATGCCGGCGGGTTGACAATTTCGCCGGGGCGCGGCCAAGGTCCGCCGCCTTTTTGACCGTTCCGTCGCCGCGACCCCTGGCGGCCGATGCTGCCGCCTCTTCCCTGGGAAAGCGGGACCTGATCTGGATGTCGATGCGAAGCTATCTTGATTTCGAAAAGCCGGTTGCCGAATTGGAGGCGAAGGCGGATGAACTGCGCGCGCTTGACGGCAAGGGCGACGGCTATTCACTCGCCGAGGAGGTCGGCAAGCTCGAAGCCAAGGCCTCGCAGGCGCTGAAGGACCTCTATGGCGCCCTGACGCCCTGGCAGAAGACGCTGGTGGCGCGCCATCCGCAGCGCCCGCATTTCCTCGACTATTGCTCGACCCTGATCGACGAGTTCACGCCGATGGCGGGCGACCGCGCCTTCGGCGAGGACGAGGCGATCGTCGGCGGCTTCGGCCGCTTCCGCGGCGAGCCGGTCTGCGTCATCGGCCAGGAGAAGGGCAACTCGACAGAGACCCGCATCAAGCATAATTTCGGCATGCCCAAGCCCGAAGGCTACCGCAAGGCGGTGCGCCTGATGGAGCTGGCCGACCGGTTCGGCCTGCCGGTGCTGAGCTTCATCGACACCGCCGGTGCCTACCCCGGCATCGAGGCCGAGGAGCGCGGCCAGGCCGAGGCGATCGCACGCTCGACCGAGACCTGTCTTGCCCTGCGCACGCCGAGCGTCGCGCTGGTGATCGGCGAGGGCGGCTCGGGCGGGGCGATCGCGATCGCGGCCGCGAGCAGGGTGCTGATGCTCGAGCATGCGATCTATTCGGTGATCTCGCCGGAAGGCGCGGCCTCGATCCTCTGGCGCGACACGGCGCGTGCCCAGGATGCCGCGACCGGCATGAAGATCACCGCCCAGGATCTGCTGCGCTTCGGTGTGATCGACAGGATCGTTACCGAGCCGACCGGCGGCGCCCATCGCGATCCCCAGGGCGCGATCGAGCGGGCCGGTGCGGCGATCGAGGCGGCATTGTCCGAATTCGCCGGGCTCGGCGCCGAGGAGATCGTCGATCGGCGGGCGCAGAAATACCTGGCGATCGGCCGGGCGCTGTAGCCCAGCCGATTGTGCGCAAGCGGGCGTTCGGCCCGGTGGGCGCTTTACCGCGGCTTCACCATATGGCCATCTGCGAGCCCCCTGTGGTAAGGAACGGTCAAGGCTAACGATCCTGCAACCAGTCGACGGGCATAATTTGGCCGCGTTGTCTGGGGCATTGTCGGCTTTGACGCGTCTGCGCGAAATGGGATTGACGACGTGGCTGTGAGACATTTCGCGCTGGCGGCGCTCCTTGGCCTCAGTTTGGCAGCCTGCGAAGAGGACCGCTATCGCGGCTCCGCGCGCCACAACATCCCGATTCCGTCGGCGACCTACACGCTGATGTCCGAGAAGGGCATGAGCAAGAGCCAGCCGATCGTGATTCGCTCCTACAAGAAGGAGTCGGAGCTCGAGGTCTGGAAGAAGCGCGCCGACGGTAAGTACGCGCTGCTCAAGACCTTCCCGATGTGCCGCTGGTCCGGCCAGCTCGGCCCGAAGGTGCGCGAGGGCGACCGCATGGCGCCGGAGGGCTTCTACGCCATCAGTCCGGCGCAGATGAACCCGAACTCGTCGTTCTACGTCTCGTTCAACATGGGCTATCCCAACGCCTATGACCGGGCGCATGGCCGCACCGGCGCGCATCTGATGGTGCACGGCGCCTGTTCCTCGGCCGGCTGCTACTCGATGACCGACGACCAGATCGGCGAGATCTACGCGCTGGTGCGCGAGGCTCAGAATGGCGGGCAGCGCGCCGTTCAGATGCAGGCTTATCCCTTCCGGATGACGGCGGAGAACCTCGCCAAGCACCGGCTCGACCCGAACATCGCCTTCTGGAAGAACCTGAAGGAAGGCTCGGATTATTTCGAGGTTGCCAAGGACGAGCCTTCGGTCTCGGTAGCCGGCGGGCGCTACGCCTTCAATCGCGACGGCGTCCAGGTCGACCCTTCGCTGACGCAGGCGATCGCGCAGAAGCGCCAGCAGGACGAGATCCAGGTCGCGGCGCTGGTGTCCAAGGGCACGCCCGCAGTCAAGCTGATCTATGACGACGGCGACCAGCATTCCTCGTTCAAGCGCCAGCTTGCCCAGTCTGGCGCCGATTCCTTGAACAGGTCGGTGGCCTGGGGCTCGCGCGATGTCGGCATCAGCCGCGTCGATTCGCTGATCGGCCCGCGCGTCGTGGTGCTCGACGACAAGGGCCGCACCAAGGCGACCGTCCGGGCCGAATCGGCTGATAACGACGCCGTGCTCGCCGCGGTCAGCAGCGCGCAGGTGGAGGAAGCCAAGCCAGTCGTCGCCGCTGCCGCGCCGACCAGGCCTGCGGCTGTTCAGCCCGCCGCCAAGCCGGCGAGCGATGCAGCGGCGCAGGTTGCCAAGGCGACCCCGGGCGAGGCCACCGCTGCCCCGATCCAGACGGCTTCGGCCGAGCCGGCGCAGCCCTCCTTTTATCAGCGCGCGCTGAGCTTCGTGCCGCTGCTCGGTGGCTCCTCGGAGCCGAAGGAGCAGACGCCGATCGCCTCGACCGTGCCGGAGGCGCCGCAGACGGTAACCGTGCCGCTGCCGCCGCGGCGCTCCTCGGCCCTGCGGACCTCGCAGCTCCAGCAGCCCGACGCCGTCTATGCGAGCCAGCCGACGGCTCGCTGAGCAGCCTGCAAATCGCCTGATGTAAAAAAGTCACGCCCGTGGCCAGCAATGGCCGCGGGCGCTTTTCTAGGCGCGGAACCTGCCGAAACCGGCAGATTTGCCTACCGGCGCGGCAGGCTGCCAAAAAGCTCGCCTTGCCGATATTGCGGCTGCGAAGGCCTAATCGTGGCGAATGCATGACTGGAGTCGTGCAGGGATCTCGATGGAGTTCGCGATGGCTGCCTTGAAAACTTCCGGCTTGCTGACGGGCTTTGCGCTTTCGATGGCGCTGACGGTTTCGGGTGCAGCGCTCGCCTCCGATCTGCCGAGCCGCAAGGGCGCTCCGCCCCCGCCGGTGGCACCGAGCATCACCTGGTTCGACATCGCCGTCAGCGTGAAGGGCATGACGGACTATAATTTCCGCGGCATCTCGCAGACGGACCGCAAGCCGGCGATCCAGGGCGGCGCCGAGCTGCAGTTCTACGACAACCTGGTCTATGCCGGCGTCTATGCCTCGAATGTCGACCTGGCGACGCGTCCGCCGGCCGAGATCGATTTCTACGCAGGTATCCGCCCGAAATTTGGCCCGGTCACGGTCGATGTCGGCGTCTGGCAGTACTACTATCCCAGCGAGAAGCAGTTCATCGATACGGCTGGCGTCTACTGGACGCCGCGGAACACCGACTACACCGAGGTCTACGGCAAGGTCAGCTATAATTTCGAGGACAAGCTGATCCTCGGGGCGAACCTGTTCTACGCCTGGGACTGGCTCGGCACCGGCGCCTCCGGCACCTATGCCTCGCTGACGGCGAAGTACAACCTACCCTTCCTGGAAGGCCTCTCTGTCTCCGGCGAGTTCGGCCATTACTGGCTCGGCACGACCAATCTGGCGATCTGGTCGACGGTGCCGCCGACCAACCTGCCCGACTACGCCTACTGGAACGCCGGTGTCTCCTACACCTGGAAGAACCTGACTGCCGATGTGCGCTATCACGACACCAACCTGTCGAAGACCGAATGCTTCGCGCTGACGGCCGATCCGCGCGGCGTCAGCTCCGGCTCGGGGCGCTCGAAATGGTGCGCCCCGACGGTGGTGGCGACGCTCTCCTTCGACATCACCGCCAGCAGCGTCGGCATCTTCGCGCCGAAGTGAGCGCCTTAGCCGCGCAGACTGCTTCAGGGCCGCTCGCGAGAGCGGCCCTTTTCCATGCCGGCTGCGGCGCCGCTATCGCGCCAGCGAGGCCCTCATGTAGTTGCGCGGCGCGGTGCCCAGCCGCCGCCTGAACATGGTCGTGAACGCCGCGACATTGTCATAACCCGCCAGCATGGCGGCTTCCGTGACCGGCATGCCTTCCGCCAGCCGGGGCAGGCAGGCGAACAGGCTGGCCTGCTGGCGCCAGGCGACGAAGCTGAGGCCGGTTTCGCGCTGGAAGAGCCGGGTGAAGGTCCGCCGGCTCATCGCCAGCTTCGCGGCCCAATCATCGAGGCGCTCATTGACCGAGGGTGCGGCCATATAGGCACGGCAGAGGGCGGCAAGCCGCCTGTCGGCGGGGATGGGCAGGCCGAGCGGCCGGATCGGCAGCGCGGCGATCTCGGCCGTCAGCAGCTCCAGGACGAGTGCGAGCTTGCGATGGCCGGGCGGCATGTCGCGCAGGCGGATCGCCTCGACGATCAGCGCGTGCGCGAGATCGGTGACGCCGAGCACCTGCAGCATGCGCTCGGCCAGGTCGTCATCTCCGGTGAGGAGATAGACCGACTTGATGCTGACATCGCTCAGCATCTCCACCGCGTGCTGCAGCCGGGCGGGGATGAGCAGGCCATGGCCTGGCGGGATCATCCAGCTGCCACGCTCGGTGTTGATCTGGACCACACCGGAGAAGGCGCAGAGGAGTTGAATCTGGCGATGGCTGTGCAGCGGGATCGTATAGCCGGCGGGATTGTCGGAGACACGGACCAGAACATCGCCGTCGGCGTCGGCAACCGTGCCGTGGATATGGCGATGGTCGGAATGGAGGGCCTCGACCTGTGGCTGCGGCAGCTTTCTCATCGATTGGCCCGGACACGAAAGAATTAGACCGGAACACGAAAGCAGGTCACGGACAAGCCCTGTAGAAGGAGCGCCGCCGAGAGTTCGCGCGCAGGGATACCGCCATGGTTGCAACGATCGAGGGGAGCCGTCCCCGCTTTGAGAAAACGACACTCTCCGTCCTCCTTGCGGTGAGCTTCTGCCATCTCCTGAACGACGTCATGCAGTCGCTGCTGGCCTCGCTCTACCCGCTGTTCAAAGCCAATTACGCGCTGGATTTCGTCCAGATCGGCCTGTTGACCATGGCCTTCCAGGTCACGGCCTCGCTGCTGCAGCCGGTCGTCGGCATGGTGACCGATCGCTGGCCGATGCCTTATTCGGCGCCGGCTGGCATGGCCTCGACCTTCGGCGGCCTGATCCTGCTCGGCAATGCCCATAACTTCACCGTGTTGATCATCGCGGCCTGCCTGATCGGGCTGGGCTCGGCGATCTTCCATCCGGAGGCGTCGCGGATCGCGCGGCTCGCCTCGGGCGGGCGGCACGGCCTGGCCCAGTCGCTGTTCCAGGTCGGCGGCAATCTCGGCTCGGCGCTGGGGCCGCTGCTGGCCGCCTTCATCGTCCTGCCCTTCGGCCAGGGCAGCGTCGCCTGGCTCTCGGTCATCGCGATGGCGGGTGTCGTCGTCCTGACGCGGGTCGGCTCCTGGTACGCCGCCCATCGCCGGGCGCAGGCCGGTCGTCCGCCGGCGAGCCGTGTCCTGCCGCTGCCGGGCGGGCGCGTCGCCTTCGCCCTGTTCGTGCTGGTGCTGCTGACCGCCACCAAGAACGTCTACATGGCGAGCATCTCCAGCTACTTCACCTTCTACGTGATCGAGCAGTTCCAGCTCGGCTTCCGCGACGCGCAACTGATGCTGTTCCTGTTCCTCGGCGCAGCGGCGGTCGGTACCTTCGCCGGCGGGCCGATCGGCGACCGCTTCGGGGCGCGCTTCGTGATCTGGTTCTCGATCCTCGGGGTCATCCCGTTCGCGCTGCTGCTGCCCTATGCCAACCTGTTCTGGACCGGCGTCCTCAGCGTGATGATCGGGCTGATCTTCGCCTCGGCCTTCTCGGCGATCGTGGTGTTCGCGCAGGAGCTGGTGCCGGGCCGCGTCGGCCTGATCGCCGGCATGTTCTTCGGCTTTGCCTTCGGCGCGGGCGGGCTGGGCGCCGCCTTCCTCGGCGGCTTCGCCGACGCCTATGGCATCACCTTCGTCTACAAGGTCTGTTCCTACCTGCCGCTGCTGGGGCTATTGACGATCCTGCTGCCGCGGCTGCCCCGGCGGGCGCATAGCTGAGGAGTTCGAAGGGGTCGCATGTCGCCATTCTACGTCGTGATGGATTGCGAGTTCGACGGGCCGACGCCGGGCGTCAATTCGATGCTCTCCTTCGGCTCCGTTGCCGTCGCGGCCGATGGCGCCATCATCGGCGAGTTCGAGGCGGTGCTGGCGCCGCTCGACGGCGCGGTGCGCGACGAGAATACGATGGCGTTCTGGGCCCGCCATCCGCAGGCCTGGGCGGCCGCGACAGAGAACCCAGAAAGTCCCATGGAGGCGATGCGGCGGTTCGTGGACTGGATCGGCGCGATCGAGGGCGAGCCGATCTTCGTCTCCCATCCGCTCGCGCTCGACGGGCCGTGGTTCGATTATTACCTGCGCCGCTTCATCGGGCGCCCGCTGCTCGAAGGGCCGTGGGTCCAGAGCCGCATCTTCAAGCACGCGCCGCTGTGCCTGATGTCCTTCGTCGCCGGCAGGACCGGGCGCGGGCAATGGGAGTGCGATGTCGAGCGTTATCCGGTCGAATGGCTGGGCTCGGTCGCGCACACGCATCGGGCGATCGACGATGCCCGCGGCTACGCCAACCTGCTGCGCTTCTTCACCCGCTGAGCTGATCGCTACGGGCGAGTGAGGTGAGGAAGTCGCGCTGTTCGGCCGTCAGCAGGCGCAGCGGGATCATAGTCGGCTGGCCAGCGCGCAGGTGCAGCAGCAACAAGCCGTCGGCGCTGCTGGCCTTGCGGATAGCGCTGCGCCCGATGAAGCTGCGCAAGCCATCGCGGCGGAACCAGATGCCGCGCTGTGTCGCCAGCAGACGCGTGCCGTTCCATTCCGTCTGGAAGGCGTCATAGACAGCCTTGCGCCGCCGTCTGTCGGCAATGCCCGCCGCCAGGCCTGGAGCGGTGATGCCGATCCAGTAGACCCCGAAGCAGAGTGCCGCGATGCCGGCGCCGGAGCGGGCCGTGGCGATGCCGCCGGCGATGGCGAGGAAGGTCGCTCCGGTCGCGACTGCGAGGCCCAGCCCGATGAAGGCGGGCCAGCCTTCCCAGATGGTCGGCCGGGCCTCGGCGAGAGTCTTCTGCGCCAGCATCGCGTCGAACCGGGCAAGCTCCTCCTCGGTATAATCGAGCGTGAGCGCGATATGCGCTGGTCCGGTCGTTTCGTCTGCTGTCGGCATGGCCGGCGGCCCTCGCTGTCGGGAGTTCATGGTCCCTTGCCATAGCGAGAGCAGATCTCGCGACCACCGTGCTCTTGCTGGTGTGGCCATCGGGAGTTCCGGCATGGCAGGTTGGCGGTTCCCGATAGTCGGAGTTCTGCCTTGTCCGAAACAGCCATTACCGCTTCAGCCGATGCGATTGCTACTGCGCGGCTGAGCCTGACACCTCTGGCGCCGCCGTCCGCGGGGGCCACGCCGCGCGACCTAGCGGAAGCCTATGCGGTGCGCGATGCGGTTCATGCGCGCCTTGCCGAAAGCCGTTTTGGCGCGCGGATCGGCTGGAAGATCGGCTGCACCACGCCAGTGATGCAGGCCTATCTCGGCATCGCCCACCCCTGCGCGGCCGGGCTCTTCGCCGGTACCACGCATCGCGGCGATGCCAGGCTTCGGCATGGCGACTTCGTCAAGGTCGGCGTCGAGTGCGAGATCGCGGTGCGGTTGACGAGCGATCTGCCGGAAGGGCCCTTCACGACCGAGAGCGTCCGCAGTGCGGTCGGAGCGGTGATGGCGGCGATCGAGATCGTCGACGACCGCTATGTCGAGTGGCAGGGAACGGGCACGCCGATGCTGGTCGCGGACGATTTCTTCGCCGCCGGAGCCGTGCTCGGCCGCGAGCATGACCCGGCCGCGCTGCCTGACCTTGCGACGCTGCGCGGGCGGGTCCTGATCGACGGGGTCGAAGCCGGCGCCGGCATCGGCGCCGACGTGCTCGGCCATCCCTATGCGGCATTGGCCTGGCTGGCGGAGCACGCCAGCGAGCGCCGGATGCCGTTACGGGCTGGCGAGACCGTCCTGCTCGGCAGCCTCGTCCGAACGCAGTGGGTCAGTGCCGGCGCGAGCGTCCGGATCGAGATCGATGCGCTCGGCGCGGTCGAGGCCAATTTCGCCTGAAGTCCGCGCCGGAGGATCACTCCGGCGCTATGGTCAGACGAACTGGCCGTGGCAGTGCTTGAACTTCTTGCCGGAGCCGCAGGGGCAGAGCTCGTTGCGGCCGACCTTGCCCCAGCTCGCGGGATCGGCCGGGTTGCGCTCGGCCACGGCGAGGTCGCCATCGGTCGCGGCGAATTGCGGCTGGCCGGCGAAGAAACCGGCAGGCGGCGGGGGCAGGGCATCGTTGCCGCCCTGGTCGAAGCCCTGACCGTCTTCCGGCGGCTGATCGAAGCGGACCTCGACGCGCATCAGATTGCCGGTGACCTGCTCGCGCAGGCGGCCGATCAAACTATCGAAGAGCTCGAAGGCTTCCTGCTTGTACTCGTTCAGCGGGTCGCGCTGGGCATAGCCGCGCCAGCCGATGACCTGGCGCAGATGGTCGAGCGTGACCAGATGCTCGCGCCAGAGATGGTCGAGTGTCTGCAGCAGCACCTGCTTCTCGATATAGGTCATCACCTCTTCGGTGTTGCGCTCGATGCGCGCCGTATAGTCCTCGTCGGCGAGCTTGCGGATGCGCTCGCGCAGTTCGGCGTCGGCGATGCCCTCTTCCTTGGCCCAGTCCTCGACCGGCAGTTCGAGGTTGAGATAGGTCGCGACGTCCTCGCGCAGGCCGGCGGCATCCCACTGTTCGGGATAGGCGTCTTCGGGGATGCGGCGCGAGACGGTGTCCTCGACGACGCCGTGGCGCATGTCGTCGATGGTTTCGCGCACGCTTGCCGCGCGCATGAAGTCGCGGCGCTGCTCGAACACGACCTTGCGCTGGTCGTTCATGACGTCGTCGTATTTCAGGATGTTCTTGCGGATGTCGAAGTTGCGCGCCTCGACCTTGCCCTGCGCCTTCTCGACCGCCTTGTTGATCCAGGGATGGACGATGGCCTCGTCCTCCTGCAGGCCGAGCTTCTGCAGCATGCCGTCCATCCGGTCGGAGCCGAAGATGCGCATCAGGTCGTCCTGCAGCGACAGGAAGAACTTGGAGCGGCCAGGGTCGCCCTGGCGGCCGCCGCGGCCGCGCAGCTGGTTGTCGATGCGCCGGCTCTCATGGCGCTCGGTGCCGATGATGTAGAGGCCACCCGGGCGCGTCATGGTCTTGGCCGGGCGCGAGCCCTTGGCCGGCTCGAGCTCGATCGTCTCGGAGGCGTTGAGCACGATCTCCTTGAAGCGGGCGACTTCGGCTTCGATCTCCGCGATCTTGGCCTGCTTCTCCGGCCCGTCCTCCATGCCGGCCGTCTCGATCGAGACGCGCATCTCGACGTTGCCGCCGAGTTTGATGTCGGTGCCGCGGCCGGCCATGTTGGTGGCGATGGTGATGGCGCCGGGGACGCCGGCCTCGGCGACGATGAAGGCCTCCTGCTCGTGGAAGCGGGCGTTCAGCACGGCGAACTGCTTGGTGCTCTTGCCGGTACGGGCGGCGGAGTAAAGGCTGTCGAGCGCGTTAGGCTGGCTGAAGTCGATCTGCTTGAAGCCGGCGGCGACCAGCATCTCGGCGATCTGCTCGGATTTCTCGATCGAGGCGGTGCCGACCAGCACCGGCTGCAGGCGCTCGCTGGCGCGCTCCAGCTCCTTGATGATCGACTTCACCTTCTCCGGGAAGCTGCGATAGACCTCGTCGTCGTCGTCGATACGGGCGACCGGGACATTGGTCGGGATCTCGACCACTTCGAGCTTGTAGATCTGCTCGAATTCGTCGGCCTCGGTGCCGGCCGTGCCGGTCATGCCGGCGAGCTTCTTGTAGAGGCGGAAATAGTTCTGAAAGGTGATCGAGGCGAGCGTCGCGTTCTCGGGCTGGACGGTGACGCTCTCCTTGGCCTCGAGCGCCTGGTGCAGGCCTTCCGAATAGCGCCGGCCGGGCATCATGCGGCCGGTGAACTCGTCGATGATCACCACCTCGTCATTGCGGACGATGTAGTCCTTGTCGCGCGTGAACAGCGAATGGGCGCGCAGCGCCTGGTTGACGTGGTGGACCAGGGTGACGTTGACGGAGTCGTAGAGGTCGCCTTCCTTGAGCAGGCCGGCCTCGCGCAGCAACTGCTCTATATGCTCGTTGCCGGCCTCGGTCAGCGCGACCGTGCGCTGCTTCTCGTCGACCTCGTAGTCGCCCTTGACCAGGCCGGGCAGGACCTTGTCGATCGCGACATAGAGGTCCGACTTGTCGTCGAGCGGGCCGGAGATGATCAGCGGCGTGCGGGCTTCGTCGATCAGGATCGAGTCGACCTCGTCGACGATCGCGAAATGGTGGCCGCGCTGGCTCATCTGCGCGACCTCGTACTTCATGTTGTCGCGCAGATAGTCGAAGCCGAACTCGTTGTTGGTGCCGTAGGTGATGTCGCTGGCATAGGCGCGCTGGCGCTCCTCGTCGTCGAGGCCGTGGACGATGATGCCGAAGCTGAGCCCGAGGAAATTGTAGATCTTGCCCATCCACTCGGCGTCGCGGCGGGCGAGGTAGTCGTTGACGGTGACGACGTGGACGCCCTTGCCGGCGAGCGCGTTGAGATAGACCGGCAGGGTCGCGACCAGGGTCTTGCCTTCGCCGGTCTTCATCTCGGCGATCGAGCCCTCATGCAGCACCATGCCGCCGATCAGCTGGACGTCGAAATGGCGCTGGCCGAGCACGCGCTTGGCGGCCTCGCGCACGGTGGCGAAGGCCGGCACCAGGAGGTCGTCGAGCTTGGCGCCGTCGGCGAGCTGCTGCTTGAAGGTTTCGGTGCGGGCGCGAAGAGCCTCGTCGGAGAGCTGGGACACCTCGGCTTCGAGCGCGTTGATCGCCGCGACGCGGGGTTGGTAACCCTTCACCCGTCGATCATTCGACGAGCCGAAGAGTTTCTTTGCAAGCGCGCCAAGCATGTCTGGCCTTTCAATAGCGAATCCGGCCTGCGCAGACCGCGCGGCCGAAGCGGTAACCTCTAGAATTCACGCGCGTGTTTAGACGGGCGCAGGCGCGTGGTCCAGCACGCGCTTATCCGCGCGCATGTAGGGTCCGGCGGGGTCGCTTCCAAGAGGCTTCGCCCGCCGGCGAGGCATTGCGGTGGATGAACCATGCTTGCCGGCTCGCGTTGATGTGCGATGCGCCGTCTTGCCAAGGCCGCGTTCTGCTGGCACTCAGCCGGCGAGATCGATCTTCGCGCCGTCCAGTCGAAAGGCCGCACCGATGTTGTCCTCCCGTCTCGCCTTGCTGTCGCTCGGCATCGCGCTGGCCGCTGTGCCGGCCCTCGCACAGCAGGACAAGCCCGTCGCCAAGGTCGACGGCATCACCATCACCGAGGGCGACCTCAAGCTGGCCGAGGAGGATCTCGGCGAGCGTACCGCGCAGATGCCGGAAGAGCGCAAGCGCGAGGAGGTGATCAACTATCTGGTCGACCTCAAGCTCGGCGCCAAGGCCGCGGCCGCCGCCAAGGTCGGCGACGGGCCGGAATTCGCCAAGCGCCTTGCCTATAACCGCGACAAGCTGCTGCTCGACGAATACCTCACGGTCGAGGCCAAGAAGGCGGCGACGCCCGAGGCGGCCAAGAAGCTGTTCGACGACACCGTCAAGGCGATGAAGCCTGAGGAAGAGGTCCACGCCCGCCACATCCTGGTGCCCGAGGAGGCGCAGGCCAAGGCGGCGCTGGAGCGGGTGAAGAAGGGCGAGGACTTCGCCAAGGTCGCGGCCGAGCTCTCCAAGGATCCGGGCTCTGGCAAGGAGGGCGGCGATCTCGGCTGGTTCGCCAAGGACCGGATGGTGCCGGAATTTGCCGAGGCGGCCTTCAAGCTCGAGAAGGGCCAGGTCTCCGAGCCGGTGAAGAGCCAGTTCGGCTGGCATGTCATCAAGCTCGAGGACAAGCGCAGCAAGCCGCTGCCGAGCTTCGACGAGGTCAAGCCGCAGATCGACCAGTATCTGGTCCGCAAGGCGCAGCAGGACATCATCGTGGCGCTGCGCGACAAGGCCAAAGTCGAGCGTCTCGACAAGCCGGCTGCCCCGGCGACGCCCGCGCCAGCAACCCCGGCTCCGGCCGAGCCGAAGAAGCCCTGATCGGCACGATTTTCATCGTACCGTCGTGATGCGCCCGGGCCATGCCCGGGCGTTTGCTTTTGGAGGGGCTCGGACTCTTGTCTTCGCGCCGTTGCTGCGGCACATCGGGCCAACCATACGAGGAGGCGCATGATGGCTGGCAAGGATGTTCCCGTTTCTCCGCTCGCGCCGAAGCGCCAGCCCAAGGTCCCGGCGGTGCCGGGCGTGCGCTTTGCCACTGCCGAGGCCGGCATCCGCTACAAGGGCCGCACCGATGTGGTGCTCGTCCTGCTCGACGAGGGCTCGCAGGCCGCCGGCGTCTTCACCCGCTCGAAATGCCCGTCGGCGCCGGTCGACTGGTGTCGGGAGAACCTGGCGCAGGGCAAGGCGCGCGCTATCGTCGTCAATTCTGGCAATGCCAATGCCTTCACCGGCCTGAAAGGCCGTGACTCGGTGGCGCTGACGGCGAAGATCGCGGCCAAGGCCGCTGGCTGCAAGGCGGAAGAGGTCTTCATCGCCTCGACCGGCGTGATCGGCGAGCCGCTCGACGCCAACAAGTTCGAGGGCGTGCTGGCCGATTGCGCCAAGCGCGCCGCCGACGGTCCCTGGCTCGACGCCGCCAAGGCGATCATGACCACCGACACCTTCCCGAAGGCAGTCTCGCGCAAGGCCAAGATCGACGGGCACGAGGTCGTCATCGTCGGCATCGCCAAGGGCGCCGGCATGATCGCGCCCGACATGGCGACGATGCTCTCCTTCGTCTTCACCGATGCGCCGATTGCGGCTCCCGTGCTGCAGGCCCTGCTGTCGAAGGGCGTCAAGGGCTCATTCAACGCGATCACGGTCGACAGCGACACCTCGACCTCCGACACGCTGATGCTGTTCTCGACGGGCAAGGCTAGGGCACGCGGCGTGCCGGAGATCACCGATCCGAACGATGCCCGGCTTTCCGGCTTCAAGCGGGCGCTGAACGCGCTTCTGCTCGAGCTTTCGCATCTGGTCTGCAAGGATGGCGAGGGCGCCCGCAAATTCGTCGAGGTCCGCGTCGTCGGGGCGCAGTCGGCGCGCTCGGCCAAGAGGGTCGCGCTCTCGATCGCCAATTCGCCGCTGGTCAAGACGGCGGTCGCCGGCGAGGACGCCAATTGGGGCCGCATCGTCATGGCGGTCGGCAAGGCCGGCGAGCCGGCCGATCGCGACAGGCTCGACATCTCCTTCGGTGCGATCAAGGTGGCGGAAGCGGGTGCGCGCGCCGGTTCCTATGACGAGCAGGCCGTCTCCGACTACATGAAAGGCGAGCACATCGTCGTCACCGCCAATCTCGGCCTCGGCCGCGGCAAGGCCACCGTCTGGACCTGCGACCTGACCAAGGCCTATGTTGAAATCAACGGCGACTACCGCTCCTGAGCCTTCGGGCCCGGTAGGCCCGAGCAGGACGTTCATCGTCGGTAACCTCGCTGTCTGCTCCTTTCTCTGGGGCAGCAGCTATCTGTTCATCAAGCTGATGGCCGGCGACGTCGCCCCTTGGGCGATCGCCGCCTGCCGCGGCCTGCTCGGCGCGACGACACTGGCACTCTTCGTCGCGGCGCGCGGTCAGAGCCCGCTGCCGCGCCGCCATGAGATCCGCCATTGGCTGGTGCTCGGCACGTGCAATGGCTGGCTGCCGAACGTGCTCGTCGCCTATGCGCTGATCCAGCTCGCCAGCGGCCCGGCGGCGATGATCCAGGCAGCGGGGCCGCTGGTCACGGCGCTGTTCGCGCATTTCCTGTTCTCGGAAGAGCATCTGAGCCGGCGCCGGCTTGGCGGCATCCTGGTCGGCATGGCCGGCGTCGCCATCCTGATCGGCCCGCGCCTGGTCGAGGGCGGCGGCACGGCGCTCAGCCTGCTCGCCATGGTCGGTGCGACGCTGTCCTATACCTGCGCCAACCTCTACACGCGCGCGGTGCCGCCACGAGCAGGCGATCCGATCCGGCTCGCGCTCGGCCAGCAGATGGTCTCCGGCACGGGAGCGCTATTGCTGACGCTGACCTTCTCCGGCTGGGGTGCGCTGCTGGCCCTGGCCCCGCATTGGCAGGCCGCGCTGGCGCTCGGCGTGTTCGCGACAGCGATGCCGGTGGCGTTCTTCATGCGATTGATCCGTGCGGCTGGGCCGACCCGGGCGGCGATGACCGGCTATCTCGTGCCGGCGGTCGCTGCCGTCCTGGGTGTATTCGTGCTCGGCGAAACGCTGGAGTTGCGGCAGATTATCGGAGGTTGCATCATCCTCGCAGGCGTCTTTCTGGTATCGACGGCGCCTGCGGGGGGACGAGCCAGATGATAAGGATAGCGTTCGCGCTGGGCCTTGCGGCCCTGCTTGGAGCCTGTGTCGCGCAGGGACCGTCATCGACGACGGCCTCCTCCTTCTCGGCGGAGGAGGCGGCCTTCATCCGAAAAGCCGGGACCGGCGTCATCGAGGGACATGCCTTCCGGACGCGCTCCAAGGGGCAGGTCGTCAACGCGGCTGGCGAGGTCGTCCGGCTGATCCCGGCGACGGCCTATGCCCGCGAGCGCTTCACTCGCGTTTTCGGCAAGGCCAAGTTCCTGCCACACTGGCGCTATCCGAGCGAGCAGGTCGATCCGCGCTATGCCGAGTTCACCCGCACGACCAAGACAACAGCGCGCGGGAAATTCAGCTTCGACAAGGTCGCGCCCGGCACCTATTTCGTCTCGACCCAGGTGATCTGGGGCGAGGAGGATCAGGTTTTCCGCGAGGGCGGCACGGTCTATGACGAAGTCACGCTGACTGGCAAGGAAACCGAGCCGGTCGAGGTCATCCTCTCGGGACATTAGCCTTTCGTGAAACTGCTGCTCGTCGTCGCCTGCGCGCTGGTCGATTCCGACAATCGCGTGCTCGTCACTCAACGTCCCGAGGGCAAGGCCCTGGCAGGCCTCTGGGAGTTTCCCGGCGGCAAGCTGGAGGCCGGCGAGCGGCCGGAGCCGGCGCTGATCCGCGAGCTTGCCGAGGAGCTCGGCATTACCGTCAAGGAAGCGTGCCTGGCGCCGCTGACCTTCGCCAGTTACGCCTATCCCGAGTTCCATTTGCTGATGCCGCTCTATATCTGCCGGCGCTGGGAAGGGACGGCGATGTCGCGCGAGGGGCAGGCGCTGAAATGGGTGCGTCCCGGCAAGCTGCGCGATCTCGCCATGCCGCCGGCCGACGAGCCGCTGATCCCGCCGCTGGTCGATCTGCTGGGGGCGTGAGCGCCAGCCGTCATTCTCGGGCGGCGCGCAGCGACGACCCGAGAATCCCGTGACAGGAAGGCGCTGGGTGGCGCCTCTTCCGGCTTGAGATGCTCGGGTCTTCGCCCGAGCATGACGTTGCCTTCGATTGCCGCTCAGCGCGGCAGGATGGTCTCGCCCATCAGGTGCTTGTCGATCGAGTGGGCCATCTGGCGGCCCTCGCGGATCGCCCAGACGACCAGCGACTGGCCGCGGCGCATGTCGCCGGCGGCGAAGACTTTCTCGACCGTGGTCTTGTAGGCAAGCATGTTGGCTTCGACATTGCCGCGCCCGTCGAGCTTGACGCCGAGCTTGGCGATGAGCCCGTCATGCACCGGCGAGACGAAGCCCATGGCGAGCAGGACGAGGTCGGCCTTGAGCTGGAACTCGCTGCCCTCGATCGGCTTGAAGCCGGCGTCGACCTTGGCGCAATGCAGCGTCTTCACCTTGCCGTTCTCGCCGGTGAACTTGACGGTGCCGACGGCGAAGTCGCGCTCGGCGCCTTCCTCATGACTGGAGGAGGTCCGCAGCTTCAGCGGCCAGTTCGGCCAGGTCAGCGCCTTGTTTTCCTTCTCCGGCGGTTGCGGCATGATCTCGAGCTGGGTCACCGAGAGCGCGCCCTGGCGCACCGAGGTGCCGATGCAATCCGATCCGGTATCGCCGCCGCCGATGACGACGACGTGCTTGCCGCCAGCGAGGATCGGCCGGGCGTTGCCCGTCGTATCAGGTTCGCCGCCATTGCGGCGGTTCTGCTGCGGCAGGAAATCCATGGCGAACTGGACGCCGTCGAGGTCGCGACCCTCGATCGGCAGGTCGCGCGGCTTCTCGGCGCCGCCGGTCAGGCCGATCGCGTCGTACTGAGCGAGCAGTTCCTGCGGATCGATGTCGATGCCGACATTGACGCCGTAATGGAAGACGACGCCTTCGGCTTCCATCTGGGTGACGCGCCGGTCGACATGCGACTTCTCCATCTTGAAGTCGGGAATGCCATAGCGCAGCAGGCCACCGGCGCGGCCCTGGCGCTCGTAGACATGGACCTCGTGGCCGACGCGGGCGAGTTGCTGCGCGGCGGC
Source organism: Bosea sp. 29B (assembly GCF_902506165.1). Lineage (NCBI taxonomy): Bacteria > Pseudomonadati > Pseudomonadota > Alphaproteobacteria > Hyphomicrobiales > Alloboseaceae > Allobosea > Allobosea sp. 29B. The sequence goes on along the minus strand of NZ_LR733817.1, from coordinate 1,573,690 downwards.
GAGGCCGGCCGGTCCGGAGCCGATGATGGCGATCTTCTTGCCCGTCTTGACCTCGGCCGGCTCTGGAACGATCCAGCCTTCTTCCCAGCCCTTGTCGACGATCGCGCATTCGATCGACTTGATGGTGACGGGTGTGTCCTCGAGGTTCAGCGTGCAGGACGCCTCGCACGGGGCGGGGCAGACGCGGCCGGTGAACTCCGGGAAGTTGTTGGTCGAGTGCAGGTTGCCGAGCGCTTCCTGCCACTTGTCGTTGTAGACGAGGTCGTTCCAGTCCGGGATCTGGTTGTTGACCGGGCAGCCATTGTGACAATACGGGATGCCGCAGTTCATGCAGCGCGCCGCCTGGTCACGGGTCGCCTCCCGGCCGAGCGGGATCACGAATTCCTTGTAGTTGCGAATGCGATCCGAGGCCGGACGATACTTCCGGTCGCGGCGGTCGATCTCGAGAAAACCGGTTACCTTGCCCATCGTGTCACTCCGCCGCGACCGAGACGCCGGCCTGGGCCCGCTCGATTTCCAGTAGTGCGCGCCGGTACTCGACCGGCATGACCTTGACGAATTTGGGCAGGTAGTCCGCCCAGTTCTCCAGGATCGCCTGTGCCCGCGCCGACCCTGTGTATTTCAGGTGGTTGGCGATGAGCTGGTGCAGGCGCTCGGCGTCATAGCCGGACATGTTGGCCATGACGTCGATGCGGCCCTTGAACTCGAGGTCGCCGCCATGATGGTAGAGGCGCTGGGTCAGCTCCTCCTCCTCCGGCACCGGCTCGAGATCGACCATGGAGAGATTGCAGCGCTTGGCGAAGCTCCTGTCCTCGTCGAGCACATAGGCGATGCCGCCCGACATGCCGGCCGCGAAGTTGCGGCCGGTCTGGCCGAGCACGACGACGACGCCGCCGGTCATATATTCGCAGCCATGATCGCCGGTGCCCTCGACCACCGCGATCGCGCCGGAGTTGCGCACGGCGAAGCGCTCGCCGGCGACGCCGCGGAAGTAGCATTCGCCGGAGATCGCACCGTAGAGCACGGTGTTGCCGACGATTATCGCCTCCTCGGCGAGCGCACGCGACTTCGGATCAGGGCGGATGATCAGCTTGCCGCCCGACAGGCCCTTGCCGACATAGTCGTTGGCCTGGCCGGTCAGGTCGAGCGTCAGGCCGCCGGCGACCCAGGCGCCGAAGCTCTGGCCGGCCGTGCCGGTCAGCTTGACCGTGATCGCGTCGTCCGGCAGGCCGAGCCCACCATGGCGCTTGGCAATCTCGCCCGAGATCATCGCGCCGGTCGAGCGATCGACATTGCGGATGGAGCTCTCGATCACGACCGGAGCGCCGCTGTCGAGCGAGGCGCCGGCCTTGGCGATCAGCGTGCGGTCGAGCACCGATTCGATCGGGTGAACCTGGCGCTCGACATTGCGAATGGCGACGCCCTTGCCCGGCTCCGGCTTGTGGAAGATGCGGGCGAAATCGAGCCCCTTGGCCTTCCAGTGGTCGATGGCTTCCTTCTTGTCGAGCCAGTCGGAGCGGCCGACGAGCTCGTCGAAGCTCTTGACGCCCATCTCCGCCATGATCTCGCGCACGTCCTCGGCGAGGAAGAAGAAGAAGTTGATGACGTGCTCGGGCTGGCCCTTGAAGCGCTTGCGCAGCACCGGGTCCTGCGTGGCGACCCCGACCGGGCAGGTGTTGAGATGACACTTGCGCATCATGATGCAGCCGGCGGCGATCAGCGGCGCCGTGGCGAAGCCGAACTCGTCGGCCCCGAGCAGGGCGCCGACGACGATGTCGCGGCCGGTGCGCAGGCCACCATCGACCTGCAGGGCGATGCGGCCGCGCAGCTTGTTCATAACCAGGATCTGGTGGGTCTCGGCGAGGCCGATCTCCCAGGGCGATCCTGCATGCTTGATCGAGGTCAGCGGCGAAGCGCCGGTGCCGCCCTCATAGCCGGCGATGGTGATGTGATCGGCGCGCGCCTTGGCGACGCCGGCCGCGACGGTGCCGACGCCGAGCTCGGAGACGAGCTTGACCGAGACGTCCGCCGCCGGGTTGACGTTCTTCAGGTCGAAGATCAGCTGGGCGAGATCCTCGATCGAATAGATGTCGTGATGCGGCGGCGGCGAGATCAGGCCGACGCCCGGGGTCGAGTGCCGGACCTTGGCGATACGCGCGTCGACCTTGTGGCCGGGCAGCTGGCCGCCCTCGCCGGGCTTGGCGCCCTGCGAGACCTTGATCTGCATCATCGCCGAGTTGACGAGATATTCGGTGGTGACGCCGAAGCGGCCCGAGGCGACCTGCTTGATCGCCGAGCGCATCGAGCGGCCATCCGGCAGCGGCTTGAAGCGCTCCGGCTCCTCGCCGCCCTCGCCGGTGTTCGACTTGCCGCCGATCGCGTTCATCGCCAGCGCCAGCGTCGAATGCGCCTCATGGCTGATTGAGCCGAAGGACATGGCGCCGGTGGAGAAGCGCTTGACGATCGAGACCGCGCTCTCGACTTCGTCGAGCGGGATCGGTGTGCGGCCGAGTTCGTCGGCCATCTTGACGTGGAACAGGCCGCGAATGGTCGAGAGCTTCTCGCTCTGGTCGTTGACCAGGTCGGAATAGGCCTTGAACTTGTCGCGGGCGTTGCCGCGCACGGCGTGCTGGAGCAGCGCGATGTTCTCCGGCGTCCAGGCATGCGCCTCGCCGCGCAGGCGGAAGGCGTATTCGCCGCCGATGTCGAGTGCATCGCGATAGATCGGCGAGCCACCGAAGGCGTCGCGATGGCGGCGCACGCTCTCCTCGGCGATCTCGGCGAGGCCGACGCCCTCGATCGAGGAGATGGTGCCGGTGAAGTACTTGTCGATGAACTGCGTGCGCAGGCCGACCGCGTCGAAGATCTGGGCGCCGCAATAGGACTGGTAGGTCGAGATGCCCATCTTGGACATGACCTTGAGCAGGCCCTTGCCGACCGACTTGATGAAGCGCTTGACCACCTCGTAGCGGTCGACCTCCGGCGGGAACTCGCCGGCCTCGAACAGCGCTTCGAGCGTCTCGAAGGCGAGATAGGGGTTGATCGCCTCGGCGCCGAAGCCGGCGAGCAAGGCGAAGTGATGGATTTCGCGCGGCTCGCCGGATTCAATGACGAGGCCGACCGAGGTGCGCAGGCCCTTGCGGATCAGGTGATGGTGGACCGCCGCCGTCGCCAGCAGCGCCGGGATCGGGATACGGTCGGGCCCGACCTGCCGGTCGGAGAGGATGATGATATTGTAGCCGCCATGAACGGCCGCTTCGGCGCGCTCGCACAGGCGCTCGATCGCGCCCTCCATGCCGGCCGCACCCTCGCGGGTCGGATAGGTGATGTCGAGCGTCTTGGTGTCGAAGCGATCCTCGTAGTGACCGATGCAGCGGATCTTCTCGAGATCGTCATTGGTCAGGATCGGCTGGCGCACTTCCAGGCGCTTGCGGCGCGAGGTGCCCTCGAGGTCGAGGATGTTCGGCCGCGGCCCGATGAAGGAGAGGAGGCTCATCACGAGCTCCTCGCGGATCGGGTCGATCGCCGGGTTGGTGACCTGGGCGAAGTTCTGCTTGAAATAGGTGTAGAGCAGCTTCGACTTCGAGGAGAGCGCCGAGATCGGCGTATCCGTGCCCATCGAGCCGACCGCTTCCTGGCCGGTCACCGCCATCGGCGCCATCAGGATCTTGGTGTCTTCCTGGGTGTAGCCGAAGGATTGCTGGCGATCGAGCAGGGCGACGTCGGTGCGCGATGCCCGTGCCTCGACCGGCGGCAGATCCTCCAGCACGATCTGGGTGCGCTTCAGCCAGTCCTTGTAGGGGTTGGCGAGGCAGAGCGTGCTCTTGATCTCGTCGTCGCCGATGATGCGGCCCTCTTCGAGGTCGATCAGCAGCATCTTGCCGGGCTGGAGCCGCCACTTCTGGACGATCTTCTCCTCCGGGATCGGCAGCACGCCGAACTCCGAGGCGAGCACGACGAGGCCATCGTCGGTGACGAGATAGCGGGCGGGGCGCAGGCCGTTGCGGTCGAGCGTCGCGCCGATCTGGCGGCCGTCGGTGAAGGCGATCGCGGCCGGGCCGTCCCACGGCTCCATCAGCGCCGCGTGGTATTCGTAGAAGGCGCGCCGGCTCTCATCCATCAGCGGGTTGCCGGCCCAGGCCTCGGGCACCAGCATCATCATGGCGTGGGCGAGCGAATAGCCGCCCTGGACCAGGAATTCGAGGGCGTTGTCGAAGCAGGCGGTGTCGGACTGGCCCTCATAGGAGATCGGCCAAAGCTTGGAGATGTCGGCGCCGAAGAGCTCGGAATCGACCGAGGCCTGGCGGGCCGCCATCCAGTTGACGTTGCCGCGCAGCGTGTTGATCTCGCCGTTATGGGCGACCATCCGGTAGGGGTGGGCGAGACGCCAGGACGGGAAGGTGTTGGTGGCGAAACGCTGGTGGACGAGGGCGAGCGCGCTCTCGAAGCGCTCGTCGGTCAGGTCCTTGAAGTAGTCGCCGAGCTGGGTGACCAGCACCATGCCCTTGTAGACGATGGTGCGGCAGGAGAAGGAGACCGGGTAATAGGTCGCCGTCGCCCGGTCATGGCGCTTGTAGACCTTGTTCGAGACCGACTTCCTGAGGACATAAACCTGGCGCTCGAACTCGTCCTCGTCGGTGATCTCGGCCGGACGGCCGACGAAGATCTGGCGATGGCAGGGCTCGGTCTCCTTGACGGCCTCGCCGAGGTCGCTGTTGTCGACCGGCACGTCGCGCCAGCCGAGGAAGATCAGCCCTTCCTCCTCGACCGTCTGGGCGACGATCTCCTCGCAGACCGCGCGGTTGTCGGCCTCCTGCGGCATGAAGAACTGGCCGATGGCGTAGTGGCCGGGCTCGGGCAGCTCGATGCCGGCCTTGGCGCACTCTTCCTTGAAGAAGCGATGCGGAATCTGGGTGAGGATGCCACAGCCATCGCCGAGCTTGGGATCGGCGCCGACAGCGCCGCGATGGTCGATATTGTGCAGGATCTGCAGGCCCTGCGCGACGATTGCATGGCTCTTGCGGTTCTTCATGTCGGCGATGAAGCCGACGCCGCAGGAATCCTTCTCATAAGACGGATCGTAGAGGCCCTGGCGGGCCGGCATGGCCGGATCGCGCACCTCGGGGAAGCGCTCGAAAGCGGCCGTCGTCGTGGTGGCAACTTTAGCAGTGGTGTTGGCCATCGCGCTCGCCTTCCTGCTCTCGCTCATCGTCGCCTCCGCCCGCATCGGTCCCGCAGCATCGGCTCGGGAGCCAGCCAAAGTCCACCGCCGCTCCGGCTTCCACCTTGCGGAGCAAGGATCGGGCCGGTCCGGCTTTATTCTCGGTTTGCGAAGGTTGCTTGCGCTGGTCTTGTCTTGCGCCCGCGTCCTCCGCAGGCGCCCCGGGCGTTAAGCCCTGCCGCGCCTGGTCACGCCGCCGTTTTGCGGGCGGCGCGCGTCGTACGGTTGGCTTTGGCTCTGTTTGCCGTACCTCCCGTCATCGTCCGCTCCATCCGCCTGCGCCGGGGCCTCGGCGAGGCCCGCTTCGAAAATGGGACAGCATCGCTGTCCTATTGCCTTGACCTTGCCAGAATTCCAATCTGGGCACAAGCGCCGATTTTGCGTTGCAGCGACATTTTATTGCGACCTCACTCGCTGGCCGGACATTTTCACATCATGATGGCTGGTGCGCCAAGCCGGAAGTTGTCGATCTTAAGAATCGGGGCTGCCCTGCGCGAGAGCCGGATCCGATCAGGTTGAATCAACCTGATCGGTGAATCCGTCGCTCACTTTGAGCTTGGAGACCGTTTTACCGATCGGCTTGCGGTGCAAGCAGATCGGAACGGGCTCCAGCATCGATTGCGCTGCGGCAGGAGGCTGCTTATCCCTCGGAACCTCGCAGCGGCCCGCCGGATATCCCCATGAACTTCATCAGCGACAATCTGGCCGGGGCGAGCGCGCCGGTGATGCAGGCTATGGTGGCGGCCAATGACGGCTTCGCCGCCGGCTATGGCAACGATGCCTGGACCAAGCGGGTCGAAGGGCGGTTCGCCGAGCTGTTCGAGCGGGAGGTCGCAGTCTTCCTGGTCACGACCGGCACGGCAGCGAATTCCCTGGCGTTGGCGAGCCTGGTCCAGCCCTGGGGGGCAGTGCTCTGCCATCACGAGGCGCATATCGCCGCCGACGAATGCGGAGCGCCCGAATTCTTCACCGGCGGGGCCAAGATCGTCGGCCTGCCGGGCGATGGCTGCAAGCTCGCACCGGAGGTCGTCATCGACCAGCTCGCGCGGATGCGCGCGGGCGCCGTGCATCAGGTCCAGCCGCAGATGTTGTCGATCACGCAGGCGACAGAGTGCGGGCTGGTCTACAAGGCGGAGGAGATCGCGGCGCTGAAGCAGGCGATCGCGCCGCGCGGGCTGAAGCTGCATATGGACGGCGCCCGCTTCGCCAATGCGGTCGCGGCGTCGGGTTGCACGCCCGCCGAGATCACCTGGAGGGCGGGTGTCGACGTGCTCTCCTTCGGCGGCACCAAGAACGGCGCCTTTGCAGCCGAAGCGGTGATCGTCTTCGATCCGGCGGATGCAGGTGAGATGCTGTGGCGACGCAAGCGTGCCGGGCACACCCTGTCCAAGGGCCGGCTGATCGGAGCGCAGTTCGAAGGGTTGCTGGCCGATGGCCACTGGCTCGACCTTGCCCGCCATGCCAATGCGATGGCCAAGCGCCTGGCCGATGCCGTCGCGGCTGCGGGCAAGCTGCGGCTGGCCTGGGCCAGCGAAGCGAACGAGGTCTTTCTGGTGCTGCCGCCACGGGTGCAAGCGGCGCTGGCGGCGCAGGGCGTGCAGTACATCGCCTGGTCGGATGGTGCGCTTCCTGTGGGGGAGAAGCTTCAGGCTGGCGAGGTCGTCGGCCGCTTCGTCTGCTCGTTTGCGACGCGAGCAGAGGAGGTCGACCGGCTCGCTGCTGTCCTGGCGACCGTCTAAGCGCCGGAAAGAGCCTGTTTCCCAGCCGATTCACGCCGCAAGCGCGCCGCAATCCTTACCGAGAACTGAAGGCTGCGAATTTCGTCTGGTAAAGGACAGACCATGGCAGTTTTGGTTTCGCCCGCCGCCGCGCCGCGCCGTTTGCGCCATCGGATGGCCGGCCTCGCCGTTCTGGCCGTGATGGCCGGCGCGAGTGGCCCGGCCCTGGCGCAGCTCGACGACTATGGCGGCGGCTACGCCCGTTACGGCTACGACTACGACGATGACTACGGCCCGCGCTACGATTACGCGCCGCGCCGGGCAGCGCCGATTCCGCCGCGGGCTGTCGGACGGATTGCGGCGCAGGAATTTGGTCTGCGCGAGGTGCAGCGGACGGTGCGCACCGGCTCGGCCATCGTCGTCGACGGCCTGGCGGCGAACGGGTCGCGGGTGCGGCTGATCATCGACCGCTTCAATGGCGAACTGATCGACCGGATTGTGCTGCAGCCGCCGCGGGTTGTCAGGCTCGATCCGCGCGAGGAGGAGCGCCCGGCGCCGAAGAAGCTGACGCCGCGCCCGCCCGAGCGGCCGGCCGCGTTGAAGCCGGCGCAGCCGCCGGCCGAGGCGAGCGCGCCGGCGACGGTCGTTCCGCCGTCACCGGCTGCCCCGAAGCCCGATGTGCCCACGACGAAGCCGGCTGCGGTACCCTCGGTCGCGCCGAGCGACATCGGCAAGCCGAAACTGGTCAATCCGCAGGATGTCCGCGGGGCCGAGGAGCCCGATCGCCTGCCGCCGCTGGCACGGGCGCATCCGAGCGGCATCCCGACGCCCGATACGACGCTGCCGCCGGTGCAGATCGAGGAGATGAAGACGGCGCAGCCGAAGCCGGAGACGCCGATAGCGCCGGTCAATCCGCCGAACTGAGGGCGGCAGGTCGGCAAACAAAGAGCCTCCCCGGTTTCCCGAGGAGGCTCTCGTGTTTTAGGGAGGCGAGATACTGGTTACGCCGCCTTCTTGGCCTCGATCACCTTGGGGGCGCTGCCGCCGATCGGGATCAGGCGCGGCTTCTTGGCCTCGGGGATCTCGCGGACGAGGTCGATATGGAGCAGCCCGTTCTCGAGGCTGGCGCCGGTGACCTGGACATAGTCGGCAAGCTGGAAGCGGCGCTCAAAGGCGCGAGCGGCGATGCCCTGGTGCAGGATCTCGCGCTTGTCGGCGTCATCGGCGGCTTTCTTCTCGCCGCGGACGGTCAGCGCGTTCTCCTTGCTCTCGATCGAGAGGTCGGCGTCGCCGAAACCGGCGACCGCGATCGAGATACGATAGGCGTTCTCGGCGGTACGCTCGATATTGTAGGGCGGATAGCTCGGGGCGTTCTCGACATTGGTGGCCTGGTCGAGCAGCGAGAACAGGCGGTCGAAGCCGACGGTCGAGCGATAGAGCGGGGAAAGATCGTAGGAACGCATGATTGTCCTCCAAGGGAAGCGACAGTTGATCACCCGCCTCATCATGAGCGCGGGCTTTGGGTAAGGCTCGCGCAGCCGCTTCACGGCCTGCGCAGCAATGATCTGGGTGACGTTTTCCGGCTTTTCAAGTCCGGGTCCAACTGGGCATAACGAAGCGGTGATCCTGCCGGAGTGTCGATGACCGAGGCCGAATTCTTCCATCAGCCGGATTACCCGGTGCCCGGCCATGGCAAGGTCTGGTTCGGCGAGACCAGCGACAGGGCGCGGCTGCGCCTGGCGAGCTGGCGGCCGAGCGTGCGCAAGGAGAGAGGCACGGTCCTGGTCGTGCAGGGGCGGGCTGAGTTCATCGAGCGCTATAGCGAGACGATCGCCGAGCTGCGTCGCCGCGGCTTTCATGTGCTGACCTTCGACTGGCGCGGGCAAGGCGGTTCGCAACGCTTCACCGGCCGGCTGCGCAAGGGACATATCGGTCGGCTGGTGCATTACGAGCGCGATCTCGCGCTGGTCGTGGCGCAGATGCAGGAGCGCCTGCCGCCGCCCTATTTCGTCCTGGCGCACTCGATGGGCGCGGCACTCTGCCTCGACGCTGCCCGGCACGAGGCGCTGCCAGTGGAGCGACTGGTCGCGATCGCGCCGATGCTCGGCATCGCCATGATCGAGAATCCGCGCGGCGCGCGCTGGCTGGCGCGGGTGCTGTACTGGCTCGGCTTCGGCAAGGCCTTCGTGCCTGGCGGCGGCGACACCGCGATCGGCACCAAGCCGTTCGAGGGCAACCGGCTGAGCTCGGACCCGGTCCGCTATGCCCGCAACGCTGCCCTGTCGGCTGCGGCGCGCGATCTTGCGATCGGCGACCCCAGCGTCGGCTGGATCCACGCCGCCTTCCAGTTGATGGATCGGCTGGCGCAGCCGCGCGCGCCGCTCGAGGTCAGGGTGCCGACCCTGATCGTCGCCGCCGGGCGCGATCCCGTGGTGTCGACGCCGGCGATCGAGCGCTTTGCGGCGAGGCTCAAGACGGGTTCCGCCCTGGTGCTGCCGACGGCGCGCCACGAGATCCTGATGGAGACCGACGCGATCCGGGCGCAGTTCTGGGCAGCCTTCGACGCCTTCATCCCCGGCGAGGACGTGCCGGTCGAGATGTCGGCCCCGGCGTCAGCCGTTCAGGAGGGCGAGAGCGGCCTGGTGCAAGGTCTTGTTGCCGGCGGCGAGGATGGTGCCGCCCTGGGCGGCGCTGCCACCGTCCCATGAGGTGACGATGCCGCCGGCGCCCTCGATGATCGGGATCAGCGCGACGATGTCATAAGGCTTCAGCCCGCTTTCGATGACGAGATCGATATGGCCGGCGGCGAGCATGCAATAGGCGTAGCAGTCGCAGCCATAGCGCGCCATGCGGACGGCGCTTTCGACCCGGTTGTAAGCGGCTTTCTGCCCGTCGACGAAGAGGTTCGGGCTCGTCGTCATCAGCGTCGCCTCAGTGAGATCGGTCACCTGGCGGGTGTGCAGCGTGCGCGGTCCGTTCGGCCCTTCATAGCGCGCCATGCGGCCGTCGCCTGAGAAGCGCTCGCCGGTGAAGGGCTGATTCATCATGCCGTAGACCGGCACGCCCTTGCGGGTCAGGCCGATCAGCGTGCCCCAGACCGGGATGCCGGAGATGAAGGCGCGGGTGCCGTCGATCGGGTCGAGCACCCAGACATATTCGGCGTCGGCATTTTCGGAGCCGAATTCCTCGCCGAGGATGCCATGGGCCGGGAAGGTGCGCTTGATCAGGTTGCGCATCACGTCCTCACCGGCGCGATCGCCCTCGGTCACGGGGTCGAAGACGCCGCCGCCGGACTTGTCCTCGGTGGTATGCCGGGCGCGGAAGAAGGGCAGTATCGCCTTGCCCGACAGAGTCGCCAGCCGGGAGACGAATTCCGTGAAATCGACCGCGCTCATCAGGGTTCCCTTGGCTCCACCCGCCTGCCGCCTTCATGCTGTGCGGCGCACGGGATGACAAGCGCCGTCCCGGCAGAGACCGATCAGGTCAGGACAGTTCAGCTTCGGCCGGTCCGGCGAAATCGGACAGCTCATGACGACTATGAGGTTCATCATGCGTTTTTTGCATGTCGATATCCGTGTTTCGACTTGCGTTTTTGCAGCGCAATGCGCTATTGTGCACTGCGAAGGGGAGATGACCTCAAACCTTCGTTGCCCTCCTTGGGCGTTTCCTCCCTAGACTTCGGGCCGCCACGAAAGTGCGCGGCCCTTTTTCTTTTGGTCTCAAGGAATTGGCCGCGTATGGAGACTTACTCCGCGGCCTGGCGCCAGTCGTCGCTCCAGCCGCTCCAGCGCGCGAAGCATTCGGCCATGGCGGCGCTGATCACCTGTTGAAGCGCGGCAAAGCCGCTGTTCGGCTCGAGTGTCGCCTCGTTCATGTAGAGGCCGCGGCTGACCTCGATCTGCAGGGCATGCACGCCGGAGCCGGGTGCGCCGTAATGCTCGGTGATGAAGCCGCCGGCATAGGGGCGGTTACGGGTCACGGTGAGCCCGGCGCGCGTGAACGCCTCTTCCGCCGCATCCACTACGAAGCTCGCGGCGCTGGTGCCGAAGCGGTCGCCGAGGATGATGTCGGCCTTGGCGACGCCGTCGCGATCGAGTCCGGTCGACGGCATGGAATGGGCGTCGACCAAGATGCAGCTGCCGAAGCTGGCCTGGGTGCGGTTCACCAGATGGCGCAGGCCGGCATGATAGGGCCGGTAGAGCGCCTCGATCCGGCTGAGCGCACTCTCGACCGGAATGCGGGCGGAATAGATTTCATAGGATTCGCCGACGATGCGCGGGATCGTGCCGAGCCCGCCGGCGACGCGCAGCGAGCGGGTGTTGGCGAAGCCCGGCAGCCGGCCCTCGAACATGCGCGGATCGAGTTCGTAGGGCTCGCGGTTGGCGTCGAGAAAGGCGCGCGGGAACTCGGCGACGAGCAGGGGCGCGCCGAGAGCGACCGCATGGGAGAAGAGCAGGTCGACATAGGCGTCCTCCGAGCGGCGCAGCGCCCGCAGCGGCAGGCGCGAGCCCTCGACGAAGGCGCGCGGATAGCACCGCCCGGCATGGGGCACGTCGACGATGACGGGGACGACCTGCAGCGCGGGCTGATGGAGCGTGAACGGCCGCTCGATCTCAGCGATCACGTCGTCCGGGCGGGGAAAGGAGAATCCGGCTGGCAGCGTCATGTTGATGGACTCAAGCACAAAGCTGCCGCTGATTGAAGGGCCTGACCTTTCGTCATCTGGCTAGCCAGCCTTCACTGGTTGTTTACCGTAATGTCGCCAAATAGAACTGGCTGATCCATCCGGGTGTGTGCGAGCGACGAGTTCGCCTCACGCCGGGCTGGACCGGCGACACCCGGGATGGCAGGGACGGCCACCCGGTACGAGGGACGACGAACGAGCGAATCGGCTTCCGGCCAACGGGCAGGGCGGCGTGGGCTCGGTGCAACATCACGGATGAAGCAAGGCGCCATGACCAAGATCCTCCTGGCCGAAGACGATAACGACATGCGCCGCTTCCTGGTGAAGGCGCTGCAGAATGCGGGCTATGACGTCGCCTCGTTCGACAACGGGCTATCGGCCTATAACCGGCTGCGCGAGGAGCCGTTCGAATTGCTCCTGACCGACATCGTCATGCCCGAGATGGACGGAATCGAGCTGGCGCGCCGTGCCACCGAGCTCGATCCCGACATCAAGGTGATGTTCATCACCGGTTTCGCGGCGGTGGCGCTCAATCCGGATTCACAGACGCCGAAGGATGCCAAGGTGCTGTCGAAGCCCTTCCACCTGCGTGAGCTGGTCAACGAGGTCGAGAAGCTGCTTGCGGCGTGAGGGCTCGGCAGGGGCCGAACACAGCTTCTTGCAAAGAAGCCGACGAAGCGCCTTGCAAGGCGCGCACGCCTCCGCTATAGCCCCTCCACCTCGCAGCGATACCGCCCTCGGGCCGGTGTCGTTCCGGACGCTTTAGGGCGAAACGGGCGCGTAGCTCAGCGGGAGAGCACTACGTTGACATCGTAGGGGTCACAGGTTCGATCCCTGTCGCGCCCACCATTTTCTCCTTGGATCCAAGGACAGACGGCCGCCCGACAGGGCGGCCGTTTTGTTTTGGCTGGTCAGTCCGCTCGCGACGCGTTCCCTTTGCGGCTCTCATCCGTGAGCCAGTCGCGAAAGGCCAGCATGGCTGGCGTGAGCGAGCGCGATTGCAGCCAGGTCAGCCAGTAGCTGCCGAGCGAGACCTCGATTGGAAAAGGGCAAAGCAGCCTACCATCGTCGAAATAACGCGAGAACAGCAACGCCGGCACCAGCGCGACGCCTTCGCCGGCCGCAGCGACCTCGGCAAGGGCGATCGAGCTGTCGAAGACCGGCCCGCGCGCCTGCAACGGCTCGATCCCGGCCGCATCGCTCCACAGCGCCCACTCATCGGCGCGATAGGAGCGCAGCAGGACGTGTTCGGAAAGATCGATCGGGTGGTGCAGCGTTGCGGTCAGAGCCGGAGCGCAGACCGGCGTCATCGGCGCCTCGAATAGGCGCAGCGCCGCCGTGCCATGCCAGGCACCGCCGCCGAAGCGCAAGGCGTAGTCGAGCCCCTCGGCTGCGAGATCGACCCGGTTGTTGTTGGTGGTGAGCCTGAGGTCGACTTGCGGATGGGCTGCACGGAAGCCGGCGAGACGCGGCAGCAGCCAGCCGAGCGCGAAGGTGCCGACCGCGCCGACATTCAGGACCTCGACGGGGCGCCCGGTCTCGAAGCGTTCGAGCAGCCCGGCGATGCGGTCGAAGCTCTCGCGCAGCGTCGGCAGCAGGCTGCGGCCTTCATCGGTCAGGGCAAGGCCGCGTGGCAGGCGGCGGAAGAGCTCGACGCCGAGGCGTTCCTCCAGCCCCTTCACCTGATGGCTGATCGCGGCCTGGGTGACGCAGAGCTCGATCGCAGCCTTGGTGAAGCTGAGATGGCGGGCCGAGGCCTCGAAGGCGCGCAAGGCGTTCAAGGGGAGGTGCGGGCGAAGCATGGCTGAGCCTTAGGAAATCTAATGGCTCTGTAGAGATATCATCGTTTGCGATTGGGCAAGCTTGCGGCGAGAACGGCGGCGGGCGCTGCCCCGCTGCCTCGAACGCGGCGTCCTCCCCAAAACCGATTTCTGCCTCCCGCGCCGGCATTCCGCTCGGGCGCGATGGCTCGCGCATGGAGACAACCGATGATCCGACGCCGAGAGCTGCTGATCGGCTCCCTGATGGCTGCTCCGATGCTGGGCAGCCTGCCCGGTTTGGCGCAGGAGCGCGAAGACAAGGTGCGCGAGGCCCTGTTCGCTCTCGACCGCAAGCATGGCGGGCGCTTGGGCGTCGCCATCCTCGACAGCAGCAATGGCCGCATCGTCGCCCATCGCGGCGAGGAACGTTTCGCCATGTGCAGCACATTCAAGCTCGTCGCTGCGGCTTTTGCGCTGGCGCGTGTCGACCGCGGCGAAGAGGAGCTCGAACGGCGTGTGAGCTACAGCAAGGCCGATCTGATCACCTATTCGCCGGTGACCGAGAAGCATGTCGAGAAAGGCCTGACCATCGCCGAGATCTGCGATGCGGCGGTTACGCTGAGCGACAACACGGCGGGCAATCTCCTGCTCGATTCCTTCGGCGGCCCGCAGGGGCTGACGGACTATATGCGTTCGCTCGGCGACGAAGCCTCGCGACTCGACCGGCGCGAGCCGGACCTAAACGAGGCCAAGACCGGCGATCCGCGCGATACAACGACGCCGGTCGCCATGGCCGGCGTACTGCGCCAGATTGTGCTCGGCGGGGCGCTGTCGCCAGCGTCGCGCCAGCAATTGACGACCTGGCTGGTCGCCAACAAGACCGGCGACAAGCGCCTGCGGGCCGGCGTGCCAAAGGGCTGGCGCATCGGCGAAAAGACCGGAACCGGCAACAACAACGCCACCAACGATGTCGGCGTGATCTGGCCGCCCGGCCGAGCACCGCTGGTTGTCACGGCCTATTATGCGGAATCGTCTGCAGCTTTCCCCGAGCGCGAAGCCGTGCTGGCGGAGGTCGGGCGGCTTGCCTCCTCCCTCTGAAACGCAGGAAAAGCCTTCGAAACAGCAGGTTGTCGCAGGCCGTCCCTGAAAACTAGCGTCAAAGCGCCGCTTTCATGGCATGATCCCCGCGAATCCCGCACGGCCTGGAGGATCTGACGATGCGTGCGACATGGCTCATTGCATTGGGGCTGGCAGCCGCGCTCGGCGGCTGCATGACGGCGGCCGAGCAGCGCAGCGCCGATGAAGCACGCTGCCGCTCCTACGGGTTCAAGCCGGGAGCGGAGGGCTTCGCCAATTGCCTGATGGAGGTCGATCTCGACCGCTCGGCCTCGCGCCGGGCCAGGTTGGAGGCGTCCGGCTTCTATGGTCCGTATTGGGGACCCTGGCCCTACAGGCGCTGGTGATGCTTTATTCGGCGTCGGCCTGACGGTCCGGTGTGGCATCGCGAAAGGCGGGAAGCTCCATGGCAGCCGCCTCCGCCCGCAGCAGGCGCGGGAATTGGGCGACATCGACCTTGAAGCGCCGGGCATTGCCGAGCTGTGGCACGAGGCAGATATCGGCGAGGCCGGGTTGCGAGCCGAAGCAGAACGGACCGGGATTGTTCGCCGCGAGCTGTTCGCAGGCGGAGAGACCGTCGACATTGACGCTTGCCGCCCAGGCCAGGGCAACATCACCATCATGGCCGAGCTCGCGCAGCCGGTTCAGGACCTTGAGATTCTGCACCGGGTGGGTGTCGCAGGCGATCGCCTGGGCGAAGGCGCGGACCTTGGCCCGCTCAAGAGGGTTCTTCGGTAGCAATGCCGGCTCCGGATGGGTCTCGTCGAGCCATTCGATGATGGCGAGCGACTGGGTCAGCGCCGTGCCGTCGTCGAGCTCCAGCGTCGGCACCAGCCCCTGCGGGTTGAGGGCGAGATAGGCAGGGTCGCGCTGCTCGCCATGACGCAGATGATGCGAGACGTGCTCGACGTCGAGGCCCTTGAGGTTGAGCGCGATGCGCACGCGCCAGGCGGCGGAACTGCGGAAATAGCCATGCAGCTTCATGACGCCGCCTCCCGTGAGGCCGGCTCAAAGCGGCCGGCTTCAGAAAGTATAGCCGAGGCGGGCGCCGAAATTCGAGGGGCCGCGCGGATTGCCGGCGTTGGCGACGGGATTGTCGGAGCAGCCGGTGGTGCTGAAATGCTCCAGCGTCGCGATCAGGCTCCAGCGGTCGCTTAGGCGGAAGCCGAGGGCGGCGGCGCTGCGCGCGCCGGTGTTGCAGCCGACATTCAGGCGGTTCTCGGGAACGACGAAGCCGGTCTTGCCGTTGTTGACGGCGGCGCCGAGGCTCGCCTCGAGGAAAACCGATTGCGAGACGTCGAAGGTCCAGGTCGCGCCGGCATAGGCGTATTGCGTGCCGTTGACGTTGAGGCTGGAGCCGAGATGGAAGCGTGGCACGAAGGCGTTGGCGAGGCGGTCGTTCAGGCTGGCGATGCGCGGCGTCAGGAGTTCACCGCCGACATTGAGCAGGCCGCTCTCGCGCCCGCCGGGATTGGCGGCACCGAGGCCGAAGCGAGCCTCCCAGGCGGGAGCCGGCGCTTCCGTCGCGGGGGCATAGCCGAGCGCGCGGGTGCCGCCACGGTCGCTCTGTGCCAGCGCGGGCGCAGACAGGACCGAGAGGACAGCGAACAGCGACGCGACGCGAACCATGACAGGGAAACGGGCTTTCAGCGGAGCTTTTAAAGATTAGAAAAGCGCAGAGAGTGGTGGCCGCAATGTGACGACGCCGCCCTTGTACACGGTTGAACGGTCAGCCGGCACGCCACCAGAGCACGCCGAGGATCACCAGGATCGCGATGAACTGCAGCACCACACGCAGCCGCATCAGCCTCTGCGAGGTGTTGGCACTGCCGCCGCGCAGCATGTTGACCAGGCCGAGCAGCAGCACGACGGCAACGGCGCCGACGGCGATCGGGACGATGGCGGAGGAGACGTTCATCGCCGTGCTTTAATCCTCGCGGGGGCGGTTGACCAGCATGGCCACGGCGGCGAAGCGCCACAGCTTGGGGAAAGCGATCCAGGAACCTCCTGCAGCCCTCATCCTTCGAGACGCGGACCTCCGGTCCGCTCCTCAGGATGAGGGCTGAACTGTTGATCAGCCTCTCAACGATAGCGTCGCTGCACGATCAGGTTGGCGACGATCGTGAGCAGCAGCGTCGCCGTCATCAGGATGAAGGAGATCGCGCCGCCGAAGGGCCAGTTGTTCTGCTGGGCGAACTGGCCGTAGACCAGCGGACCCATGGTCTGGAATTTCGGGCCGCCGAGCAGGACCGGCGTGGCATAAGCGTTCATCGCCAGGATGAAGGTCAGGATCGTGCCGGCGAGGATGCCGGGCATGGCGAGCGGCCAGAGCACGCGGCGGAACATTGCCGCCGGCCCGGCGCCGAGGCTGAAGGCGGCTTCCTCGACATTGCGGTTGATGCCCTCGATCACGCTCTGCAGCGTCAGCACCATGAAGGGCAGGTTGACCGCGATGATGCCGATGATCACGGCGGTCTCGGTGAACATGATCTCGAGCGGCTGGTCGATCAGGCCAAGACCCATCAGCGAGGCGTTGAGCGCGCCCTTGCTGCCGAAGGCGGTCATCCAGCCGGCGGCGCGCACGGCGTTGCCGACGAAAAGCGGCAGCACCACCAGCATGATCAGGAGGTTCTTGAAGCGGCTCTGCGTGCGCGCCAGCACATAGGCGAGCGGGAAGCCCATGACGAGGCAGACGATGGTGCAGATCACGGCGACGCGGACCGTGCGCCAGAGCACGTTGAGATAGAAGCCGTCGGTGAAGAACTTGACGTAGTTCTCGATCGTCAGCCCATCGACCATGAACTGGCCGGGGATGAACTGGTTGAGCGAATAGCGGAACAGGATCGCAACCGGGCCGATCAGCCCGATCGCGACGAAGATCGTCGCCGGGACGACGAGCATCCCGGCAAGGCTGGTGCGGGCACCCGCGACAGGTTCGGGGGCGATGCTCACCCCTTGAACACCTTGTCCCACCACTCCTTCATCGCCGAATCGTTCTTGGCGAGGAAGGCGTAGTCGAGATCCTTGATGCGCTTCTCCTCCTCGGGCGTGAAGCCGATGCGCTTTTGCAGGTCGGGCGCGACGGAAAGGCCGGAGACCGTGCCGTTATAGCCCATGTCGACGGCGAAGGCCTCCTGCGGCTCCTTGGCCAGCATCGCGTTCATATAGGCGTAGGCGTTGTCCTTGTTCGGCGCGTTCTTGGCGATGACGAAGCCGGAGACATAGGCCGGGATGCCCTCGACCGGCGAGACCGCCTCGCAGGGGATGCCGGCGTTCTGCCATTGCACCACGCGCGCCTTCCAGATCGCGCTGATGCCGACCTCTTCGTTCTTCATCGCCTGGGCGAAGGCCTCATTGGTCGGGTAGACGCGCGCGCCGGCCTTCTTGACCGCGAGCAGGACCTCCTTGGCCTTCTCGATGTCGTTCATGCTGGCGCCATTGGTGGCGGCCATCGAGGCGGCGATCATGATCGCCTGGTACTGGATGTCGATGAAGCCGATCTTGTTGCCCCATTTCGGGTCGAGCCAGTCCTTGAAGCCGGTCGGGGCCGGGCTGATCAGCTTCGGATTATAGATGACGACGTTGCCGGAATAGATGTGTCCGATGCCATACGGATACTTCATCGTCGGCAGGAGGTTCTTGGCGTTCGGAATCTTCGAGTAGTCGAGGGTCTCCGTCGCGCCGGCCTCGTTCATCTCGAACATGTTGGCGGCCGAGAAGCCCTGGATGTCGACCGTGCCGCGCGGCAGGCGGCGTTCAGCCACCATCTTGGCGCGGCGCGGTGCGTCGCCGGCCTGGTCCTGCAGCACCTCGAGGCCTTTAGGCTTGAGCAGGGGGTCCTCGATGTTCTTGGTCAGCAGGCGGGCATAGTCGCCGCCCCAGGTGCCGACCACGACCTTGCCAGCCGACTGCGCCTGCGCCTGCCCGCCGAGCGCAGGCATGGCTACTGCGGCGCCAGCGCCGACGGCCAGGCCTTTCAGGACATCGCGTCTGTCGATTTTTTTCATGTTCGTTCCCCTGTTGGACGCCGGTCGAGATTTTGGGGCATGACGTGGTCCGAAAACCGGAAACCACTTTTCGGCGTCATGCCTTCGGCTCGCGCGGATAGACGAGCCCGGCGTCTTCGGCCCAGCCTATCGTGATCATGTCGCCCGGTTTCGGCTCGGCCGCGCCCTGGCGGTTGGGCACCTGCAGCAGTATGCGGTCCTGCTCGGTCAGCCGGACATCGATGTCGAGCAGCGCTCCGAGATAGGAGACGTGCTCGACCCGGGCCGGGAAGCGGTTGGCGCAAGCTTCCGCTTCCGCACCGATGGCGAGGCGTTCGGGCCGCAGCGCCAGCGTCGCCGCACCTGCCGCATCCCCTTTGCAGTGGATATCGAGGCCGCCGCCGCTGCGGAAGCGTCCGGCCTCGGCCATGGCGCCGTCGAGGAAGGCGCTGCGGCCGATGAAGCCGGCGACGAAGCGGTCGGCGGGCCTCTCGTAGAGCTCGCGCTGCGTGCCGATCTGGCGGACCTTGCCCTTTTCCATCACCACCAGCCGGTCGGCCATGGTGAGGGCCTCCTCCTGGTCGTGCGTGACCATGATCGTGGTCAGGCCGAGCTTGCGTTGCAGGTCGCGGATCTCGACGCGGACCTCCTGGCGCAATTTGGCGTCGAGATTGGAGAGCGGCTCGTCGAGCAGCAGGACATCGGGCTCCACGGCGAGCGCGCGGGCAAGCGCAACGCGCTGCTGCTGGCCGCCGGAGAGCTGGCGCGGATAGCGCTCGTCGAGACCGGTCAGGCGTACGAGCCGCAAGGCCTCGGTGACGCGAGGGCCGCGGTCGGCCGGCGCGATCTTGCGCATCTCCAGGCCGAAGGCGACGTTTTCGGCGACCGTCATATGCGGGAACAGCGCATAGGACTGGAAGACCAGGCCGCAATTACGCTTCCAGGGCGGCAGGTTGGTGACATCGCGCTCGCCGATGGTGATCTTGCCCGCCGTCGGCTGGATGAAGCCGGCGACCATGCGCAGGGTCGTGGTCTTGCCGCAGCCGGAGGGGCCGAGCAGGACGAGGAACTCGCCTTCGGCGATGTCGATGCTGCAATTGTCGACGGCGGTGAACTCGCCATAGACCTTGCGCAAATGGTTGATCGACAATCTGGCCATCAGACCACCCGGCTCAGCTTGACGTAACGGTCGGTGATGATCATCGCCGCTCCGATCAGGACGATCTGGATGACCGAGGCGGCTGCGACCGTCGGATCGATCTTCCATTCGAGATATTGCAGGATCGCGATCGGCAGCGTCGTGCGCCCAGGTCCGACGAGGAACAGGCTCATCTCGAGATTGCCGAAGGAGGTGACGAAACCGAACAGCGAGCCGGCGACGAGGCCGGGTCTGATGCTCGGCAAGGTAACGCGTCGGAAGGTCGTCCAGGGACCGGCACCGAGATTCTGCGCGGCCTCCTCGATGGTGCGGTCGAAGCCGGCGAGGCTGGCGGTGACCAGCTTCACCACCCAAGGGATGACGACGAGGCTGTGGGCGGCGACGAGGCCGCCAGCCGAGCCCATCACCGGCAGGCCGGTCGCGATCTCGGTCTCGATCTGGAAGACGTAGAGCGAGGTGCCAAGCACGATGCCCGGCATCACCAGCGGCAGCAGCAGCAGCGTGTTGATCGCGGGCCCGAGCGCGATGCGATGGCGCATCAATGCGAGGCTGGCGGGCACGCCGAGCACGAGCCCGATCAGGGTCGCTGATACGCCGACCTGAAGGCTGAGCAGGAAGCCGTCGACGAAGGGCTTGTTGTTCGCCGCCGCCTGGAACCATTTCAGCGAATAGCCTTCCGGCGGGAAGGAGGGGATCTCCTGGCGGAAGAAGGCGAGCCAGAAGACGAAGAACAGCGGCAGCAGGATGAAGCCGAGCGAGAGCGTGGCGGCGCTGTTCAGCGCAAGCCGTCCCAGGCTCAAGCGTGCGGCGCTCAAATTCCAGCCCTCTTCATCGCCATGTGCGCGCTCAATGGAGCGTATTCTTGTGGAAGGCGCCACCCTTCATGATCACAGGCAGCTTCGCGCCCTGATCCTGGAACAGCTCCAGGCTCTTCAGCGGATCGCCGTCGACCAGGATGATGTCCGCATAAGCCCCTGCACGTAGCGTGCCGAGCTTGCCTTCCATGCGTAGCAATTGCGCGCCGATGGTGGTGGCCGAGCGGATGATCTCGATCGGCGACAGCACCTCGCGGCGCAGCAGGAATTCGCGCGACTGGTCGACCTGGAGCTGGCCGAGCAGGTCCGAGCCATAGGCGACCGGCACGCCGGCGCGCTTGCAGATCTCCAGCGACTTCAGCCCGCCATCGATGACAAGGTCGTTCTTGGCGAGCATGTCGGCATTCATGCCGAACTCGGCGGCGCGCTCGCGCATCGCATAGTAGGCGACGAGGTTGGCGGTCAGGAACATGTTGTTCTCAGCCATCAGCTTCGCCGAGGCCTCGTCGATCAGATTGCCGTGCTCGATGGCGCGCACGCCGCACTGCGCGGCGCGAGTGATGGCTTCGGGCGTATAGGCATGGGCGCAGACATAGCGGCCGAAGGCCTTGGCCTCGGTGACGGCGGCCGTGACCTCCTCGACCGTGAACTGCATCGAGTCGAGCGGGTCGTAAGGCGAGGCGACGCCGCCCGACATCATGATCTTGATGTGGTCGGCCCCGAGCCGCATCTGCTCGCGCGTCGACTTGATGACGGAGGAGACGCCGTCGGAGACGTTCATCGTAAAGGCCATGGCATTGCAGCAATGGCAGCGCGCGCCGAAATCGGTGCGCCGGCGCGGGTCGCTATGGCCGCCGGTCGGGCCGATCGCGGCACCGGCGATGAACAGGCGTGGGCCGGGGACATCGCCCTTCTCGACCGCTTCCTTGATGCCCCAGTCGGCGCCGCCGGTGTCGCGCACCGCGGTGAAGCCCCGGTCGATCATGCCCTTCATCAACCGGGCGGCACGGGCGGTGGCCAGCGTCAGCGGGACCTTTTCGAGCAGCGGGATCGAGACTTCCGAGAGCATGACGTGGACATGGCTGTCGATCAGCCCGGGCATGAGGGTGCGCCCGCCGCAATCGATCACGGTGGCCTTGTCGGCCTTGATCGGCTTGTCGGAGACCTCGCGGATCAGCTCGCCTTCGACAAGCAGCTCATAGCCCTTGCGCAGCTCGCCGCGATCGGGCTCCAGCATCGCGAAATTGCGGAACAGGATCTGCGTCATGGCGGCGTCTCCCGGCAAAGCTCCTGATATATTATGAGCTTCGCGGGCCCTGTCCATCACGCCTTGCGCGCAATAGCGCGGCGGAGTCGCCTTTTCCGACTTGACCCTGCCTGCGCTTCTCCGAAGCGCAGGCAGGGTCAAGTTCTATTCATCGCATTTTCTTCACGCGAACCGGTATCCACTTCGCTCGAAAATGCTCTAGCCGGCGGCGGCGTTCTGCGCCAGCGCCCGGCCACGGACCGGCGGTGAGAGATCGTCGGCCAGCGCCCGATTGATCGCCGGCAGCCCGTCGAGCAGGTCCGGCAGGAAGGCTTGCGAGGGCGGCAGGCGCTTGGGCAGCGCGTGCAGCGCCTTGGCCATCTGCCAGGGATCGCGGGCGCTCGCGCCGGTCTGGGTCGGGTCGAACAGCACGTCGATCAGGCGCAGGCTGTCGGCGCGCTCGGCCCGGATAGCCTGCTCGAGACGAGGCCGGACGCGCGGCACGATCAGCGCCGGCTTGTCGAAGGAGAGGATCTCGCAGAAGGTATTGTAGCCGCCCATGGCAACGACGCAGTGGGCGCGGTTCATCAAGAGTTCGAGACGCGGCTCGAAGCCGATGCTTTCCAGCTTCGGCAGCTTGGCGATGCGCTCGGTGAACTCCTTGCGCTTCTCACGCGACATGAATGGGCCGAAGACGATCAGCGCCGGCAACTCGATGGTCGGGTCGGTCTCATAGGCCGAGATCACCCAGTCGATCACGCCGGCGCCGTCCCCGCCGCCGCCGGGCGTCACCAGGATGAACGGGCCCTTGGTGATGCGCGGATGCCGGTTCGGCGGCATGGGCGAGGGCACGGCGCGCTTGAGATAGCCGGTATAGCGGATCTTGCTAGCGAAGAGGTGCTGGTTCGGCAGTCCGTCGAGCGGCCGGTAGATGCTGTCCAGCCCGTAGACCCAGATGTCGTCATAGATGGTGGCGAGCGCGTCGAGCGCGCCGCTCTGGCGCCACTCCTCATGCAACTTGGCCGGCTCGTCGAGCACGTCGCGCACACCCAGCACGATGCGGGCGCCGCGCCGGCGCAGGATTTCGAGCGAGGGAATGAGCTCGCCGCGCAGGCCGATCGGCTCCTTGTCGACGATGACGATATCCGGGTCGAAGGAGAGCACCGTCTGCTTGATCAGGTCGGTACGCAGCCGGATCGTATCGGCGAGCTCGAGATTGAGATGATGCGGCAGGTAGCGTCCGTCGCTCTGCTTCTCGATGCCGGGAATACGGACATAGTCGACGCCGTCGCCGAACTGGAAACTGGAGATCATCGACGAGCCGGAGACGATGATCACTGATATATGAGGGTAGCTCGCGACGAGCGAATTGGCGATCGCCCGGCAACGGCGGATATGACCGAGACCGAAGGTGTCGTGGCTATAGATCAGGACGCGCGGCGCATGCGGGCTGCATGGCGGGCGGCGCACCCCGCTATCGTCGATCAGACTGAGGCCCATGCGCGCGTCGCGTCCTCTGCTTGAAGGTCAGATGGCCTCCGGGGGACGCAAGGAACGCACCCGAACTGGCCAAAACCATAGCGCCGGCGGCGCGTCAATCCAAGTCTGTTGCCAAGTTTGTTGCAGCGCCGAAGAGTGCATCGGGGCTGGAGAATGCGACAGCTGCGTGACCGGAGAGCCGCTCCAGCAGATTCGAGAGGAAGTCCCAGGCCGCGCTGTCATGATCGTGATGGTGCAGTAGCAAGCCGAAAGGCTGGCTCGATTCCGGGCTCGTGCGGCGAATGGCGAGCGTTTGGACCATCTCGGCCAGGAGGTCGCCGGGCTGCCGGCCGACGCGGCCATTGTGCCAGTCGATCAGGTCGAGATCGGTGTTGACGAGGCGAGGGCCGCCGGCCGGCCCGAGCGCGAAATTGCGGAAGCAGGACAGGCCGGTGAAGCCGAGCCCGGGCAGTTCCGCGGCGACATCGGGATGGATGCGGTTCCAAGGGGGCACGAAGACCGGAAGGAAGCGGCTGCCGAACAGCTCGCGCAGGCGCTCTTGGCCGAGGGCGATCTCGGCGAGAATCTCCGGAAGCGGCCGGTGCAGGCCGAACTCGTTCTTCTTCTCGCCGGCCGGGGCATAGCTGCGATGCCAGGCGCCATGCTGGCAGGGCTGGAGAAGGGGGGCGGTATCGAGG
The DNA here is from genome assembly GCF_902506165.1 of Bosea sp. 29B. NCBI lineage: Bacteria > Pseudomonadati > Pseudomonadota > Alphaproteobacteria > Hyphomicrobiales > Alloboseaceae > Allobosea > Allobosea sp. 29B. The sequence continues at coordinate 1,549,808 of NZ_LR733817.1, read as the reverse complement.
CGTTTCGCCAGCGCTTCCTGTGCCAGCAGCGGGATCGAGGCGAGCAGCACAGGGATCGTGAAGCGCCCGGCAAGGGCTGCGAGCCGGTCGAGCTGGTCGCTGGGAGCAGTCGCGTCGTCGTCGCGCAGCCAGAGATCGAGGCGTTTGCCGGCGGCGACCCACCGGTCGAGCTCGGCGAAGAGGGCGGACCAGGGCGCATCCTCGGTCACAGTACGGTCTCCGGGGCCCTGCGGCCATGCCGGGCGATGGCGGCGTCCAGCGCGCCGGCGAGGATTTTGCGGGCGCTGTCGCCATTCCGTTCCTGGCGCGCGAACAATTGTGCCGCCCCGCCCATGCGGGCGCGTAAGCCGGAATCTTTGACCAGCCGCGCGATCGTTGCCGCCAGCGCGGCCTCGTCGCCATGAGGCGCGAGTAGTGCGGTGCGATCGCGCGCCACGACGGCGGGCACGCCGCCGCTGTCCAACGCCGCGACGGCAAGCCCAGCCGCCTGCGCTTCGAGATAGACGACGCCGTAGGCCTCGTTCAGACCCGGCCAGACGAAGAGGTCGTGCGTCGCGAGTTCGGCGAGGATCTCGGCGCGCTCGCGCCGCCCGAGAAAGCGGATGCGACCGGGCGGAAAGCCGGCAAAGGCGGCTTCGATGACGGAACGCTCGGGGCCATCGCCGATCAGCGTCAGTGTCCAGGGCAGGTCGGCGATGTGGGCAAGCGTGCGGGCGAGGAAGAGGTAGCAGGCGGCCTTGTTGCCCTGGCGCATCATCGCGACGGCGATCAGGCGCACCGGTTCGTTCCCCTCGCGAGGCGCGACAGAGTGCTCCGGAACGTCTTCGACACCGAGCAGGAAGGGTGGCAGGTCGACCAGGCGCTCAGGCTCGGGGACGAGCCGGCTCAGGCCTTCGCGGTCGCGCTCGGTCATGCAGAGATGCAGATCGGCGCGCAGGATCGCCTCGCGGGCGAGCGCCGCCGCCTCGGCCCAGGGGCCGGTGAAGCGCTTCTGCGCATCGCTGGCTTCGGCAATCAGGTAGGGCAGGGCGAAGTGCTCGACCAGGGCTGGGCCGATCAGGTCCGGGGCGCGGTAGTGGCAGTGATAGGTGAAGAACAGGTCGGGCCGGGCTTTCGGCGCCTGCCAACGCTCAGTCAGCGCCGCGATCACGTCTTGCGCTGCTTTTTTGTGAGCTGCGAGCAGCACCGGGTCGGGCTCGCGCATGAAGCTGCGCTCGGCCGGGACGATCTCGACAGCATGGACGAGATCTTCCAGCAGCGTCACCAGCTGGCGCGCCATCAGCCGGTCGCCGGAGGGGGCGCCGTCGCCATAGCGGTTCAGCGGCGTGTGGAAAGCGATCTTCACGGGTTGGTCTTGCGATGGGCGAGCGAGCTTCAGCGATACGGATCGGCCGCATCGCGCAGGCCGTCGCCGAGGAAGTTGAAGGCGAGGATGATGACGATCACCGGGACGCAAGGGTAGAGCAGCCAAGGATAGAGCGCGACGACGTTGATGTTCTGCGCTTCGTTCAGCATCACGCCCCAGCTGGTGATCGGGGGGCGCAGGCCGAGGCCGAGGAAGGACAGCGCAGTCTCGCCAAGGATCGTCTTGGGAATGGTGATCGTCGCGGCGGCGATGAGATGGCTCATGAAGCCGGGCACGAGATGCAGGCCGATGATGCGGGCCGGCTTGGCGCCCATCAGCTGGGCGGCGACGACATAATCCTCCTCGCGCAGCGCCAGCAGTTTCGAGCGGACGGCGCGGGCGAGCCCGGTCCAGTCCATCAGCCCGAGGATCACGGTGATGCCGAAATAGACCAGCAACGGGCTCCAGGAGGGCGGCATGATCGCCCCCAGCGCAAGCCAGAGCGGGATATGCGGCAGCGACTGCACGATCTCGATGACGCGCTGGACGATGAGATCGACCTTGCCGCCATAGTAGCCGGCGATGCCGCCGATGATGATGCCGAGCACGAAGGAGACGCTGACGCCGAGCAGGCCGATGGTCAGCGAGATCCGCCCGCCATAGAGGATGCGCGAGAACATGTCGCGCCCGAGCCGGTCGGTGCCGAGCAGATAGAGCGTGCCGCCCTCGGGCGGGCAGATCAGGTGGAGATTGCCGGGGATGAGGCCCCAGAACTCGTAATTGTCGGCGCGGCAGAAGAAGCGGAGCTTCTGCGGCCTGGTTTCGTCGACGTCATATTCGCGCTTCAGGTTCTCCATGTTGAGGCGCTGGACATACGGATAGACGAAGGGCCCGACGAAGCTGCCCTCGTGGAAGAGATGCAGCTCCTGCCGCGGGGCGCGGATGAAGTCGGTGTTGCGCGTCGTGTAGTGATAGGGCGCCAGGAACTCGCAGATCGCGACCGACAGGTACATCAGCAGGATGACGACGCCGGAGATCACCGCGAGCCTGTGCTTGCGGAATTTCCACCACATCAGCTTCCATTGCGGCGCGAGATAGACCCGCTCCTGCTCGGGCGACATCTTCTCGATCGCATAGGGCTCGAACGGCGCGGTCGACCAGCGATGCGGCAGCGGCTCGGAAGCCTGTGGGGCGGGAGGCATCGTCACTTGGTCGCCGTCCCCTGCAGGCGGATGCGCGGATCGAGAATGGCGAGCGCGATGTCGGAGATCAGCACGCCGATCACGGTCAGGAAGGACAGGAACATCAGGAAGGAGCCGGCGAGGTACATGTCCTGGCTCTGCAGCGCCCGGATCAGCAGCGGGCCGGTGGTCTGCAGCGAGAGCACGATCGCGACGATCTCGGCGCCGGAGACGATCGAGGGCAGGATGTCGCCGATATCCGAGATGAAGAAGTTGAGCGCCATGCGCAGCGGATATTTGCGCAGCGCCTTGCCCGGCGGCAGGCCCTTTGCGCGGGCGGTGACGTAGTACTGCTTCTGCAGTTCGTCGAGCAGGTTGGCGCGCAGCTTGCGGATCATGCCGGCGGTGCCGCCGGCGCCGATGATGATCACCGGAATCCAGAGGTGCTCCAGCACCGACTTGAACTTGGCCCAGCTCATCGGCTGGTTGAGATATTGCGGGTCGACCAGGCCGCCGATCGAGGTGCCGAACCAGATATTGGCGAAATAGAGAAAGATCAGCGCCAGCAGGAAATGCGGTATGGCGAGGCCGAGCATGCCGATGAAGGTGAGGCCGTAATCGCCCCAGCTGTACTGGTGCGTCGCTGAGTAGATGCCGATCGGAAAAGCGACGATCCAGGTGAAGATGATGGTGAAGAAGGAGACCACCATGGTCAGCAACAGGCGGTCGCCGACGATGTCGCGCACCGGCAACTGGTACTCGAAGGAATAGCCCATATCGCCGCGCAGAAGGCCGGTGACCCACCAGAAATAGCGCTCGGCCGGTGGCTTGTCGAAGCCGTATTCCTTCTTCAGGAACTCGACGCGGCTCATATCCGCCTTCTCGCCCTGGGCCTGCATCTCGGCGACCATCGTCTCGAAATAGTCGCCCTCGGGGAGGTTGATCACGGTGAAGATCAGGACGCTGGTGACGAACAGCGTCGGGATCATCACCAGGATGCGCTTGAAGATGTACTTCAGCAGCACGGCTATTTCCCCTCGAACCAGAACGTGTCCGGCATGTAGCGGCCGAAGAAGGCGCCCGGCTCGAAGCTGTAGAGGCCATTTTCAGGCAGATTGCGTAGCGTCTTGGCGACCACGACCGGCTGCAGCGTGGCGTTGACCACGCCGATCGTGAACAATTGTTCGGCGTTGATCTTCAGCATCGTCTGCCAGATTTCCCGGCGCTCCTGATGGGTCGCTGAGTGCCGCCAGGCTTTGTAGAGCGCAACGAGTTCCTTTGCCTCCGGACTGTCGGGCGCTTCGCCTTCGCGGCCACCGCTCTCGAAATACTGGCCCCAGCGCGGCCAGTTGAACTGGGCGGGCGAGGTGGGCGCCAGCGCGTCCGGTTCCATTTCGGCCGCGACCAGCGCGTTGTCCATTCCGGTCCAGCCGGACATGATCGTCTGGCCGGCGAGGATGCGGCGGCGGAAGACATCGAGCTGGCTCGAGCGCGGGTGGATCTTGATGCCGATCGCGATGAAATCCTGCTTGATCAGGTCGAGGATGTCGGTCTCCTCGGTCGAGGCGCCAGCGGTCTCGATGGTGAATTCCAGGCGTCGCCCATCCGGGAACTGGCGGATCTTCTCGCCGTCACGCTTGGACAAGCCGATCTCGTCGAGCAGGCGGTTGGCCTCGGCGAGATCCGGCGTCATGTTGAGCTGCGCCAGCGCCGCATCATAGAGCGGACTCTCGGGCAAAGCGGTGTTGCCGCTCTCCTTGGCGAGCCCGAAGTAGATGACCCGGTTGATGTCGCGGCGATTGATCGCGAGCGAGAGTGCACGGCGATAGCGCACATCGCGGTTGAGGTCGCGCCAGATCGGATCGATCGCGTTGAGATTGGGCATCAGCGCGAATGAGGCGCCCTCGGCCCGCTTCCACAGCCTGACCTCGAAATTCATCCGCTTCGAAGCGCCCTTGAGAAAGGTATAGTCCTCGAAGCGCAGATAGCGGGCTTGCAGGTCGGTCTCTCCGGCTGCGGTCTTGGCCGGGATCAGCGCCGAACTGCCGATAGTCAGCGTGACCTCGTCGACATAGGGGAGCTGCCGACCGTTCTCGTCGACCCGGTGGAAATAGGGGTTGCGAACGAAGGTGAAACGCTCGGCCGGGATCGACGTGGTATTGCGCCAGGGGTCGAGCGTCGGCAGATCGGGGTTCTCTGGCCGGTATTGGCGCGAGAAGCGCTCGTGCAGCGAGCCCCAGTCCTTGACCCGACCGTTCTTGATCTTCTGCTCCAGCTCCTCCTTGCCGGCATAGCGCTGGTGGAACTGCTTCAGGTAATGCGCCGGCATGGCGATATAGAGCGGCTGGGCGCCGGCGAGCGCAGGCAGGAAGACCGGATTCGGCTCGGCCCAGCTGTAGCGCAGCGTCAGCTCGTCGAGGATCTCGAAGCGGCAGGGCTGGCCGGAGATCACCATCGCCTGCGGCGGCCCGCCCGGCGAGAGCCGCTTGTTGTTGGCGACGTCCTCCCACCAATAGCGGAAATCCTCGGCGGTGAAGGGGTGGCCGTCGGACCAACGGTGGCCGGCCCGCAGCCGCAAGGTGAAGACGCGGCCGCGCTCGACCTCGAAACTCTCCAGCAGATCGGGCGCCAGCTCGAGCTTGTCGTCGTAGACGACGAGACGGGTGTAGCCATAGATCGTCATCATGCGGATATCGCGCTGGTCGCCCATCAGCATGCGCATGGTGCCGCCGTGCCTGCCGGGCGCGCGGCCCATCGCCGCCACGTTGATCAGTCGTGGCGATTTCGGCAGGCGCTCGGCAAGACCAGGCAGTTCGCCGGCCGTGACCTTGGCGGCGAGCGCCGGGCTGTCGATTAGTGTCTCGACGCCGGCGAGGCCGAGCCGCGGTGCAAGGAGGGCGGCGCCCGTCCCGAGGAGAAAGCTCCGGCGCGCGATCCGCATCAGGCGAGCTCCCTGACATCGGCACCGGGCTTGGCGAGGACGAGATGACCGGCCCCGAGATCGAGATGGGCGAGCGGCTCGCCTTGAGCGTCGGGCTTGAAGGAGGCCGGCCAATGGCGGGTGTCGGAGGCGCCGCCGGGCGCAGCCAGCTTGAAGTCGAGCTTGCGGTCGAGATCGGCGAAGGGCACCGATTTCAGCAGCGCCTTGGTGTAGGGGTGGACCGGTGCGGTAAAGAGCGTATGGCGCGGTGCGAGCTCGACGATGCGCCCGTTCGCCATCACCGCGATGCGGTCGGCCATGTAGTTCACCACGGCGAGATTGTGCGAGATGAACAGGAAGGTCAGGCCGCGTTCGGCCTGCAGGTCCTTGAGCAGGTTGAGGATCTGCGCCTGGACGGAGACGTCGAGCGCCGAGACCGGCTCGTCGCAGATAATCAGCTCCGGATCGAGCGCGAGCGCGCGGGCGATGCCGATGCGCTGGCGCTGGCCGCCGGAGAAGGAGTGCGGATAACGCGAAAGGAAGCGCTGATCGAGCCCGACATCGTCCATCAGGGCCTTGACGCGAGCCTTCTGCTCGGCGCCGTCGCCGCGCTCGTGGATGACGAGGGGCTCGCGCAGGAGGTTCATCACGGTCATGCGCGGCGACAATGACGAGACCGGGTCCTGGAAGATCATCTGCAGCTTGGGGCGGAAGCGGCGCAGCGCCTCGCCCTGCAGCGAGAGGAGGTCGATGCAGTCCTTGCCGTCGTCGAAGCGGATCTCGCCTGAATCCGGTGTCAGCGCCCGCATGATCAGCTTGCTGAGCGTGGTCTTGCCGCAGCCGCTCTCGCCGACCAGTCCGAGGCATTCGCCGCGCTCGATGTCGAAGCTGACATCGTTGACGGCGGTCACGGTCGAAGTCGTACCCTTGCCGAAGAAGCGGCTCGAATGGGTCGTATAGGTCTTGTGGACGTTGCGAACCGCCAGCAGCGGTGCCTGCTGATCGCGGCTTTGCGGCGGCGGCGCCGGTTTCGGCGCGGCCGGCACGCGCGGGCGCGCCTCGCGCAGGGCGACAAGCCGCTCGCCCTCCTGCATGTCGAAATGCGGCGAGGCCTTGAGCAGCGCCTTGAGATAGGGGTGCTGCGGGCGGCGGAAGATGTCCTCGGCCGGGCCGCTCTCCATGATCTCGCCATGGTAGATCACCACGACCTCGTCGGCCATGTTGGCGACGACGCCGAGATCATGGGTGATCAGCAGGATCGCCATGCCCATTTCGGCCTGGAGATCGCGCATCAGGTCGAGCACCTGGGCCTGGATGGTGACGTCTAGCGCTGTCGTCGGCTCGTCGGCGATCAGCAGCGCGGGCTGGCAGATCAGCGCCATGGCGAGCATGGCGCGCTGGCGCAGGCCGCCGGAGAGCTCGAAGGAGTAGAAATCATAAGCGCGGGCCGGGTCCCTGAAGCCGACGCGCTTCAGCATTGCCTCGATCAGCTCGCGCGCCTGCGGCTTCGGCATCGGCCGGTGCAGTTGCAGCGCCTCCTCGATCTGGTTGCCGATGGTGTGGACCGGCGAGAGCGAGGACATCGGTTCCTGGAAGATCATGCCGATGCGCCCGCCGCGCAGGTCGCGGATCTCCTTGCCCTCGGCCGGCAGGCCGGCGATGTCGGTGACGGCGCCAGGCGTCTGCGGGTCGCGGAACAGGATGCTTCCGCCGGTAACCGCGCCGGCCCGCGGCAGGAGCCCCATGATCGCCTGCGAGATCACCGACTTGCCGGAGCCGGACTCGCCGACGAGCGCCACCGTCTTGCCGGCCGGAATGCGGAAATCGACGCCCTTCACGACATCGCGAGCGAAGCCATGGATGGTGAAGCCGATCCGGAGGTCGTTGATCTCGAGAATGTTCATCTGCGGCTGCCGCCGTCGTCCCCTGATGTTCGTGGTACCGGACCCGCGATCTACGCCGCCGTGCCGATCGATTTGCCGCCGAAGCGTCTCCTCCCGCTATCGTGTGGCGTCTGCGCTCTCCCGTCCGCCGTCCTTGTCCCGTCTCGATGACGATCTTGCAACAGGGCGATGCTCCCGGCTACGCCGCCTGCCTCGACCGAACTTGAATTCGCCGAACTTGTCGAGTCCCGCAACGTGTTGCGCGGCGGAGTGAACTGCCCACATATGGGGTCAAGCCGGCGGAGTGTCCGCTCTTCCGGATACGGGATGGGAAAGCCCCTTGGAGAGAAGCCTCTTCCGTTACGTCTGGCAGAAGAGTCGCCGGGAGCAGATCATCGTTCTGCTCGTGATCCTCGTCTCGATCCCGTTCAACTGGCTGTCCTTCGACGTCCCCAAGCGCATCGTCAACGACGCCATCCAGGGCGGGGCTTTCAAGGATGGCAAGACGACGGCGACGGTATTCGACTGGACGCTGCATTGGCCCGATATGCTCGGTGGCGGCAGCGTCCAGCTCTTCGAAGGCTTCAAGGTCAGCCAGCTCGGGTTGCTGCTGACGCTGAGCCTCTATTTCCTCGCGCTCGTCCTGATCAACGGCGGCTTCAAATACGTCGTCAACCTGCAGAAGGGCATTCTGGGCGAGCGGATGCTCAGGCGCATGCGCTACGATCTGTTCAGCCAGTTGATGCGTTTCCGGCCGGAGGAGATCCGTTCGGTCAAGCCGGCCGAGGTCGCGAGCATGATCAAGGACGAGGTCGAGCCGATCGGCAGCTTCGTCGGTGACGCCTTCATCCAGCCGGCCTTCCTGCTCAGCCAGGCGCTGACCGCGCTCGCCTTCATCATGATGCAGAGCGTCTGGCTCGGCTCGATCGCGCTGGTCATCGTGCTGATCCAGGCGGTGATCATCCCGATTCTGCGCAAGGAGCAGCTCAGGCTCGGCCGAGAGCGCCAGATCGCCTCGCGCCAGCTTGCGGGCCGCATCGGCGAGATCGTCGATGCCGGGCCGACGATCCAGGGCAATGGCGCGACCTCCTATATCCAGTCGGACATCGCCGGCCGGCTGGGGACGCTCTTCGACATCCGCTATGCGCTCTACAAGCGCAAATTCGCGGTCAAGTTCCTGAACAACCTGCTGGCGCAGATCACGCCCTTCTTCTTCTACGCGGTCGGCGGCTTCTTCGCCCTGCAGGGCCGGCTCGACATCGGACAGCTCGTCGCGGTGATCGCGGCCTATCGCGACCTGCCGCCGCCGATCAAGGAGCTGATCGACTGGGAGCAGCAACGCAACGACGTCACCATCAAATATGAGCAGGTGATCCAGCAGTTCAATCCGAGCGAGGTGGTCACGCTGGAGGAGAAGGGCGAGATCGCGCCGCTGGCGCCGCGCGGCGAGATCAGGCTCGACAAGCTCGAGATGGTCGACAATCGCGGCCAGCCTTTGCTGGCGCCGCTGAGCCTGAGCTTGCACCGACCTGGGAAGGTCGCGCTGATCGGGCCGGCAGGCAGTGGCCGCGACACGCTTGGCCGCATCCTCGGCCGGCAGACGATGAGCTATGGCGGGCGTGTGCTGATCGACGGCGAGCCCCTGTCCGCAATCAGCGTCGAGCGCGCCAGCCATCTGATCGGGTATGCCGGCCCCGAGATCGAGATCATCAACGGCTCGCTGCGCGACAACATCCTGCTGCCGCTGAAGCGCAAGCGGCCGGTGGTCAAACCCGACCGTGTCGTCGACCAGGACGAGCATCGCCGCTTCATCGAGGCGCTGCGGGCCGGCAACACGCCATTGCCCTTCGGCGCCGACTGGAACGACTATGAAGGTGTAGGCCTCGACGGCGAGGAGGCGCTGGACGAGCGGATGCTCGCCGTGCTCGACACGCTCGGCTGCGCCGACGAGATCTATGAGCTCGGCCTCGACGCCAAGGTGATCGCGCCGCTGCCCGAAGGCGCGGCCGAGCGCATCGTCGAGGCGCGCAAGGTCGTCGCGGCCGAACTGACCAAGACCAAGCTCGGCGGATTGATCGAGACCTTCGACCTCGACCGCTACAATGCCAATGCGACGATCGCGGAGAACCTCGTCTTCGGCGCAATGCGCAATGGCCGCCAGCCGGCCGATTTCCTGCTCGAGGATCCTTACGCACGCTCGGTGCTGCAGGCCGAGGCGCTGGAGGAACCGCTGGCCGAGATCGGCGGGCGTATCGCCTCGACATTGGTCGAGATCTTCGCCGGCCTGCCGCAGGGCCACATCCTGTTCGAGCGCTACGCCTTCGGCGGCGAGATCGACCTGGAGAAGCTCGGCGAGCTCGCCGAGGCGCTGCGGCGGCACGACCGGCGCAGCCTGCTCGATCCGACTGTGCAGCGCGAGCTGGTCGCGCTCGCGCTCGGCTATGTCGAGCCCAAGCACCGGCTCAATCTGCTCGATATCGCCCTGCGCCGACGGGTACTGCGGGCCCGGCACAGCTTCAAGACCTATCTGCCCGGCGAGAAGGCCGACGAGATCGAGTTCTACGATCCGGCCGATGTGATCCACGGCGCGAGCGTGCGCGACAACCTGCTGTTCGGGCGTATCGGTTTCGGCGTCCCCGATGCCGGTCGCAAGGTGGCGGAGATCGCCCGGGCGGCGTTGTCGCGCGCTGGGCTCGACTCGGCAGCCTATCGCCTGGGGCTTGGCACCGATGTCGGGCTGCGTGGCCGCTATCTGCCGCTGCGGCTGCGGCTGATGGTGCCGCTGGCGCAGGCGCTGATCAAACGGCCCGATATCCTGGTGCTCGATCTCGATGCCTTCGCCGTCACCTGCGCCGATCCCGGCGGCCTGATCCGGCGTATCGGCCATTATTGCCAGGACAAGACGACGTTCCTGCTCTTGACCGATCAGGGGCTGGCTGCCGATATCCCTGAGAAGATCGTATTCAACGGAGCTGTGGCCCGGGTGGGCAGCAAAGGCGGAGCCAGCGACGAGTCGGACGATCTGCAGGACGATCTGCCGATTTCCAATGGCGCGGTTCCGATCGGGGCAAGGACATGACGCTCGAGAGCGATATAGGCTGCCTGAAGTCGATCCCCCTCTTCCGCGGGCTGCCGGGGCCGCGGCTGAAGCTGCTCGCCTTGATGGGCGAGCGGCTGCATTTCCCGGCCGGCACTGTCATCACCGAAGAGGGCGACAAGCCGGAGGAGGTCTATTGCGTGCTGGAAGGCGAGGTGGAGCTCTCGCATGAGGCGCCGGAAGGACGGTCAAAGACCTTCCGGCTTGCGAGCGGCAGCCTGATCGGCGACGTGCCCCTGCTCTGCAACCAGACCTATGCGGCGCGGTCGACCGCCAAGACCGACGTGGTGGCGCTGCGCCTGCCGCGGACATTGTTCTTCGAACTGCTCGACAATATTCCGGAGTTCTCGGTCGCGCTGTCGCGCGATCTCGCCGGGCGGCTCTATCGCCTGGCCGACTCCGTCCTGCATGGCGAGAAGACACATTGAAGCGCCGGGTGCGCCGATGACAGCGATTCCGAGCACGCCGGCGGGGCGCAAGCCCGCCGCCTCAGGCTTCGACCAGATGTCGTCCTGGAGCCGGGACGTGCGCTTCGCCTCCGGCTGCATCCTGATGGTCTTTGCGACCACGCATTTCCTCAATCACGCGCTTGGCATCTTCGGCGTTGCGGCGATGGAGGCGGCGCAGGAGTGGCGCTACTGGTTCTGGCACAGCTGGGTCGGCACGGTCGCGCTCTATGGCTCGCTCTTCGTCCATCCGGTCTTCGCCCTGCTGCGCGTGGCGCAGCGGCGCACCTTCCGCATGCCGATGCGCGAAGTGATCCAGATCATCCTCGGCGTCGCGATCCCGCTCCTGCTGATCGACCATATCGTCGGCACCCGGGTTCAGGGTTCCCTGTTCGGCCAGGACGAGAGCTATCACGCGGTGCTGCGCCGGCTTTGGCCGGGCCTCGCCTTGTCGCAGAGCTTCCTGCTCTTGCTCGTCTGGACGCATGGCGTGATCGGCCTGCACTTCACCTTCCGGGCGCGCGATGCCTATGCGAGCTGGCGCGATCCGTTTCTGCTCGTTGCGATCCTGATACCGCTGCTGGCCATCATAGGCTTCTCGGTGGCAGGCCGCGAAGCCCAGATGATGGCGCTCCCGCCCGAGCTCTATACGGCCAACCAGGTCGATGCCTTCAATCTGCATGTGACCTGGGCCAAGCGCGCCTTCTTCGGCCTGATAGGGGGCTTTGCCGGTTTCGTCGTGCTGCGCGAGCTGCGGGCGCGGGCGCTCGGCGCCATCGCGGTGCGCTTCGTTGGCCACGGCGTGCGCCGCGTCATTCCCGGCCCGACCCTGCTCGAGATTTTCCGTCGCTTCGGCATTCCCCATGCCGCGCTCTGTGGCGGGCGGGCGCGCTGCGCCACCTGTCGCGTTCTGGTGCTCGACGGCGCCGACGACCTGCCGCCGCCCGGCCCGAACGAAGCGCGGCTGCTGCGCCGGATTTCGGCTGGCGACCATGTTCGGCTCGCCTGCCAGATCAGGCCCAAGCGCGACCTCCAGGTCCAGATCCTGCTCGCCGCCAAGCAGCGCGGCGCCGGCCCGTCGGGGACCATCGATCCGGATGACCGGATCGGCAAGAAGGGGCTGACGGTGATGGTCGCGGACCTCAGAGCCTTCACCGCGCTGTCCGAACGGCAATTGCCGCACGACCTGATGACCCTGCTCAACCGCTTCTATGACGAGATGTCCCAGGCGATCGCTGCGCATGGCGGACGGATCGAGGCGATCTATGGCGACGGGCTGATGGCGGTGTTCGGCCTGGAGACGACGCCGGCGCGGGCGGGCGCGGCGGCGATCGCAGCAGCCGGCGACATGGTGCGCGCGGTCGAGGCGCTCAACCGCGAATATGCCAACGGCCTGCCATTGCCGCTGCGCATCGGCATCGGCATCCATGGCGGCCAGGCGATCGTCGGCGCGGTCGAGAACGAGAGCATGGGGCGGCGCGAGATCACCGTCGGCGAGACCGTGATGATCGCGAGCCAGCTCGAGGCGGCGACGCGGCGGCTCCTCTCGGACATCGTCGTCTCCGCCGAGACGGTGAGCGCGACCGGCCGCAGCTATCGCGACACCGTCCCGCACAAGATCGCGGTCAAGGGCCGCGACAAGCCGATGCAGGTCTACGGTTTCGGTAGCACGCCGGCAGGCGATCCGCGGACCGACGCTTTGCGCGACGATGGCCGCGGTGCGCCGACGGCCATCGTCGATGAAAAGCCGGTCTGAACCTCAGAACGCACCGAAGGCGGCGAAACGCCGGCGCTGATAGCCAGCCTGCACCAGCGCAGCATCGTTGATGGTCAGATCGAGGTCGATTGCCGGCCGATCCTGGCGCGCCGCCAGCAGCGCAGGCACCTGCCCGCGCACCCGTTCGAGGCTGTGAGCATGCTCCAGGATCAGGACGTCTGCGGCGCGGACGAGCGACAGCAGCCTTGCGTCGATCGCCTCATCATCGCCGAACGGCTTGAGCGACAGCCCGAGCAGCACCAGCCCAAACGGCGATTGCGGCGCTTCGAGGTCGAGCTGTTGTAGCTTGGCCCGGACATGGCGCACCCGGCACGGCGCGCCGTTCAGGCTCTCCCCGGCGAAAGAGACAATCTTCGGATCGACGACGGTGACGGTAACAGGTCGATGCGTGATGTAACCGGTGATCGGCAGCCCGGCCCCACCGATTTCGATGATGTGATCGCAGCGCAGCAGGAGATGGGCGGCCATGACCTGGCGCAGCGCCGCGGCCGGAGAGCCGAGATGCGGCAGTGGAACGTCGGGCTCGTCTGCACTGGCCTTTGCCGGTGACACTGCATATGGTCCGCCGCGTTCCGCCTGATCCTGGGTCTTCATCCTTCAGCCTTCGTCCGCATGTCCAGCGCGCTGCCCGCCGACGCTCTCTACGATATCCTGCGCGGGGTCGCAGCCCTGACCGGGAACGCGATCGTGACCGACCTCGCCCGACTCGTCGGCAAGGGCGCGCCGGCCGATCTGTCGATCGCCTTCAACCACAAGCAGATCGCTTCCAAGCGCTGGCTGGTGGACGAGCTGACCAAGGTGATGCCGACGCCGGACGGGTCGGTCTTCGTCCTCGGTGCCTGGTACGGTGTGCTCGGCGCCCTGCTGCTGGCCGATCCGCGCCTCGACATCGCCGAGCTGGTGAGCCTCGACATCGATCCCGATTGCGCGCCGATCGCCGAGATCCTCAACCATCGCCATGTCGCTGCGGGGCGTTTCCGGGCGGTGACCGCCGACATGATGGGGCTCGATTTCGAGCAGGTCGAAGGCGGGCGTCCGGGGCTGGTGATCAACACCAGCTGCGAGCATCTCGACGATGTGCCGGGCTGGGTCGCCAGCCTGCCCGTGGGGCTGCCGCTGCTGCTGCAATCCAATGATTACTTCCGCGAGCCGGACCATCGCAGCTGCGTGCCCTCGCTCGAGGCCTTCAAGGAGCAGGCCGGACTGTCGGAGCTGTGGTTCGCTGGCGCGCTGCCGACGAAGAACTACACCCGCTTCATGCTGATCGGCCGCAGATGAGCAGCGAAGAGCCTGCCGGACCGGCGATCGCGATCGCGATGAAGGGTTATCCGCGCCTGTCGGAGACTTTCATCGCCCAGGAGCTGCTCGGTCTGCAGCGGCTCGGCCTGCCCTTCGCGATCTGGTCGCTGCGGCACCCGACCGATGGCGCGCGACACATGATGCACCGGGAGATCACGGCGCCGCTGCACTATCTCCCGGAATACCTGCACGACGATTGGCCGCGGGTGCTGCGCGGGATCATCGACGCCCTCGCGCGGCCGAGTATCCTGCGCCTGCTCGGCGTCTTTGTGCGTGATTTTTCCCGTGACCGCACGCGCAACCGCTTGCGCCGCTTCGGCCAGGCCTGTGTGATGGCGCGCGAACTGCCGGCCAGCACCCGCCATCTTCATGTCCACTACCTGCACACGCCCGCCTCCGTGATCCGCTACGCAGCGTTGAGCCGGGGCCTGTCCTGGTCGTTCTCGGCCCATGCCAAGGATATCTGGACGACGCCGAATTGGGAGAAGCGCGAGAAGATCACTGACGCGCGCTGGGGCGTGACCTGCACCCGCGACGGCCATGCCGAGCTCGCGCGTCTTGCCGATCGGCCCGACACGGTCGCGCTGCTCTATCACGGGCTCGATCTTGCGCGGTTTCCGGTACCGCCTGAGGCGCGCCCGCCGCGCGACGGCTCCGATCCGGCCGAGCCGGTGCGCTTCATCACCATCGGGCGGGCGGTGGCGAAGAAGGGTTTTGACGATCTGCTGGCAGCCTTGGCGATCCTGCCGGCGGAGCTGAACTGGCGGCTCGTCCATATCGGTGGCGGCGAGATGCTCGCGGCCTTGAAGGCGCAAGCCGAGAAACTGGGCCTTGCCTCGCGGATCGAGTGGCGCGGAGCGCAGGCGCAGGATGCCGTTGTCGCGGCGTTGCGCGAGGCCGACCTCTTCGTGCTGCCCTCGAAGCAGGCGGGGAACGGCGATCGCGACGGCTTGCCCAATGTGGTGATGGAGGCGGCGAGCCAGGCCCTGCCGATCGTCGCCACCGATTTCGCCGGCATTCCCGAGTTCGTCGAGCATGGCCGCGAAGGGTTGCTGCTGCGGCCGAGCGACGTCACGGCCCTGGCCAAGGCGCTGGATGGGCTGGCCCGCGATCCGCAATGGCGCGGGAAGCTGGGAGCGGCCGCCTTCGACAGGTTGAGCACCGAGTTCTCGGCGCAGGCCGGGCTGGAGCGGGTGCATCGGGCGCTGCTGGCGGCGGTCGCCGGCAAGGACGATGGCGCGCCATGAATGCGTGCATCCTGATCGCGGTCACGCATCTGCTCGGGATCGGCCATCTCGTGCGGGCGCGGCAGCTGGCGCGGGCGCTGGCTGGAGCAGGCCACGAGGTCACGCTCGTCAGCGGCGGCATGCCGGACGGCAAGGCGGCGGATTATCGCTTCGTGCAATTGCCGCCGGTGCGCACGCAAGGCACGGATTTCCGCAATCTGCTCGACGAAGACAGCAAGTCGGCGACGCCGGAGCGCCTGGCCGCACGGCGCGATCAACTGGTCGCGCTGGCGCACGAGCTTTCGCCGGATATCGTCATCACCGAGCATTTCCCGTTCGGCCGGCGCCAGCTCGCGGACGAGTTCCTGGCGCTGATCGCGGCGGTAAAGGCGGCCAATCCGCGTGCGCTCGTCCTGTCGTCGATTCGCGATGTGTTGGTTGCGCCGCAGCGTTCGGACCGATTGGCCGAGACCGCTGGGCGGATCGCCATGCTGTTCGATGCGGTGCTGGTGCATGGCGACTCACGCGTCCTGCCGCTCGAAGCCTCCTGGCCGGTGACGCCGGAGATCGCAGGCAAGTTGGTCTATACGGGCTATCTGGCGGAGCCACCTGCGTTGCCGGCATCAGCCATTGGCACTTCCGGAACAATCCTCGTCTCTGGCGGCGGTTCGGCGGCAGCGCTGCCGCTGTTCGAGACCGCGCTCGCGGCGGCTCGCTTGCTGCCGCAGGGCGCTTTCCATCTCCTGATTGGCCGCGGCGTCTCCGAGGTCGATTTCGCCGCCCTGCGACAATCGGCTCCGGACAACGCAGTCGTCGAATGGGCCCGGCCGGATTTCCCGGCGCTGCTCGCCACCTGCGCGCTGTCGATCAGCCAGGCGGGCTATAATACGGTACTCGACCTGCTGCAGGCCACACGGCCTGCTCTCCTCGTCCCCTTCGACGCCGGCAACGAGACCGAGCAGGCTTTGCGTGCCGCCGCGTTGGAGCGGGCCGGGCGGGCGCGCGTTCTGAAGCTTGCCGAAGGGCCACAGGCGCTTGCTGCTGCGATCGAAGCGGCGCTGGCGCAGGGCGTTCCGCCGGCTGCAACAGTCGATCTCGACGGGGCGATGGGTTCCGTCGCGGCGATCGCGAAGCTGCTCGCGGGCCGTGCGTGAATGCATGCCGGCGAAGGGACGGCATGCCTCTTGCGAATTGCCGCTCCATCGCTTTCGCTTTAATGAGGTTCTACACGCCTCCCTTTCGGTCGGCTCCAGGACACCGGATCTTCAGCCGGCCCCTGTCCTGCGCCCGGAGAAGAACGATGACAACGACGACTGCCTCCGCCCCCGGGATGCCCGACATGAAGCTGTCGGTGCGTCAGGTCTTCGGGATCGACAGCGATCTGGAGGTGCCGGCCTATTCCAAGCCCGAGGCGCATGTTCCTGACTTCGACGCGGACTACCGCTTCGACCGCGACACCACGATCGCGATCCTCGCCGGCTTCGCCCATAATCGCCGCGTGATGATCTCGGGCTATCACGGCACCGGCAAGTCGACCCATATCGAGCAGGTCGCAGCCCGCCTCAACTGGCCCTGTGTCCGCGTCAACCTCGACAGCCATGTCTCGCGCCTCGACCTCGTCGGCAAGGACGCGATCGTGCTGAAGGAAGGCAAGCAGATCACCGAGTTCCAGGACGGCATCCTGCCCTGGGCGCTGCAGAACAACATCGCGCTGGTCTTCGACGAGTACGATGCCGGCCGCCCGGACGTGATGTTCGTGATCCAGCGCATCCTCGAGCAGTCGGGCAAGCTGACGCTGCTCGACCAGAAGCGCGTCATCCGCCCGCACGGTGCCTTCCGGCTGTTCGCCACCGCCAACACGGTCGGCCTCGGCGACACCTCTGGCCTCTATCATGGCACGCAGCAGATCAACCAGGGCCAGATGGACCGCTGGTCGATCGTCACCACGCTGAACTACCTGCCCCACGACAACGAGGTCGCGATCGTGCTCGCCAAGTCGAAGCACTATCAGACCTCGCCGGAGGGCAAGGACACCGTCAACAAGATGGTCCGCGTCGCCGATCTCACCCGCAACGCCTTCATGAACGGCGATCTCTCGACCGTGATGAGCCCGCGTACGGTGATCACCTGGGCCGAGAACGCGGCGATCTTCGGCGGCGATATCGGCTTCGCCTTCCGCGTCACCTTCCTCAACAAGTGCGACGAGATGGAGCGCACGCTGGTGGCTGAGTTCTTCCAGCGCTCCTTCGGCAAGGAATTGCCGGAAAGCGCGGTCAACGTCGTCCTGAGCTGAAGCGCCCTCGCGAGAGTGGCCCCACTCTCGCGATCGGACCAGGCTCAACCAGCAGGAGGCCGGCCATGGCTCGGTATGAAGGTTCCTGTCACTGCGGGCGGGTCGCCTACGAGGTCGAGGCCGACCTCTCGCGGACGATCACCTGCAACTGCTCCTACTGCCAGCGTCGCGGCTCGGTGCTGGCCTTCAGCCCGGCGACCAGCTTCACCCTGACCAAGGGCGAGGACGCGCTGACCGAATACCGCTTCAACTCGCAGAAGATCCAGCATCTCTTCTGCGAGACTTGCGGCATGGAATCTTTCGCCCGTGCCAATGCGCCGGACGGCACGCCGACCGTCGCGATCAACGTCCGCTGTCTCGCTGGCGTCGAGCCGACCGAGCTGAGCCCGACGATGTACAACGGACGGGCGCGCTGAGGAGCACGCCGTGAGCGCCGCCGACAGCAAGCAGGCCACGATCCAGCGCGAGGCGGATTTTGCCGCGACGCGCGAGGCCGTTGTGCGTGGGCTCTCCGCCCATAACGAGGCCAGGGTCGGGCCGCGCAATGCCGAGCCGCTGGCGCTCAGCCTGCGCGACGAGAGCGGCGCCATGGTCGGCGGCCTCGTCGGCGAGCTGAAATGGCAATGGCTCTATGTCGACCTGTTCTGGATCGACGAGGCGCATCGCGGTGCCGGCTATGGCGAGGCGCTGCTGGCGATGGCCGAGCAGGCGGCGCGCGATTATGGCGCGCGCGGCGTCTATCTCGGCACGATGAGCATCCAGGCGCCGGGCTTCTACCCCCGCATGGGTTATCGCGAATGCGGCCGCATGGAGGGCTATCCCGTCGCCGGGCAGACCTTCCACCACTTCATGAAGGTGCTATGAGCATCCCCGATCGCGAGCTGAGGCAGATCGAGCAGGCGCCGGCCGAGCAGCGCGCCATGTCCGACGCTGTTTCCGTCCAGATCGAGACCACCTATGGCGCCGCAAAAAAAATCATTGCGGCAGGCCTTGAGAGCTTCAATCGCGAGCATATGCACGGCCGCTCACCCAAGGCATTTGCCGCCACCGCGAATGTCGATGGAGCCGTGCGCGGCGGGCTGATGGCCGAGGCGATCGGCGAGTGGATGCACATCAGCCTGCTCTGGGTGGATGAGCAGTTTCGCCGAAGCGGCCTCGGCACGGCGTTGCTGAAGCGGGCGGAAACGGAAGCGAGAAGCCGTGGGGCCCGGGGCGTCCTCGTCGATACGTTTTCGTTCCAGGCGCCGGCTTTCTACAAAATGCACGGTTATTTTGCGTATGGGCAGATCGAAGACTGTCCTGAAGTGGGCATGACGTGGTTCCGTTTCAGGAAGGTGCTCTGACCATGCAGCGCGTCGAGGATCAGTCGTGAGCATTTCCAACCGCAAGCCCGGAACCCCGAAGGAAGCGCCGGCCGAGCCGCTGAAGCGGGCGGTCTCGGGCGCGATGAAGGCGATCGCGCGCAAGCCGGAGATGGAGATCGTCTTCGCCGCCGACAAACCTTCGCTGGTCGGCGAGCGCGCCCGTTTGCCGGAGCCACCGCGCAAGCTCACCGCTGGCGATGTCGCGATCCTGCGCGGCCATGCCGATTCGATGGCGCTGCGCCTCGCATGCCACGATGCAGCGGTCCACCGCCGCGCCGCGCCCGAGGGCGATGCGGCGCGCGCCGTCTTCGACGCGGTCGAGCAGGCCCGGGTCGAGAGCGTCGGCTCGCGCCGGATGAGCGGCGTTTCCGGCAACATCTCGGCGATGCTGGAGGACCGCTATCATCGCGGCGGCCGCTATGAGGAGATCACCGACCGGGCCGATGCGCCGCTGGAAGATGCCCTCGCCTTGATGGTACGCGAACGCCTGACGGGCTTGAAGCCGCCCAAGGCGGCGGAGAAGTTGGTCGATCTCTGGCGCGAGCAGATCGAGGCCAAGGCGGGCGACGATCTCGACCGGTTGTCGAAGTCGATCGAGGATCAGCGCGCCTTCGCCCGCACCGTGCGCGACCTGCTCGTCTCGCTCGACATGGCCGAGCAGTCGAGCCAGGGCGACGATGCCGAGGAGGACGAGGACGATCAGGACCAGTCCTCCGACGACCAGCAGCAGGAAGAGGGCGAAGCCGAGCAGCAGAGCCAGGGCGAGCGCTCGGAGACCGAGACCAGCGAGGACGCGGCCGAGGAATTGCAGGAAGGCGCCTCCGAGGCCGCCGATGCGCCGGCCGGCGATTGGGACGAGGAAGACGAGAGTTCCGAGGCCGAGGAGGCCGGCGAAGCGCCGCGGCCGCGCGACAGCCGCGCCAATGACCGCCCGCAGACCGACTACAAGGCCTATACCCAGAAGTTCGACGAGATCGTCACGGCCGAGGAACTTTGCGACGCCGAGGAGTTGACGCGCCTGCGCGCCTATCTCGACAAGCAATTGGCGCATCTTCAAGGTGTCGTCGCGCGCCTTGCAAATCGGCTGCAGCGCCGTCTGATGGCACAGCAGAACCGCTCCTGGCAGTTCGACCTGGAGGAGGGCGCGCTCGACCCATCGCGCCTGCCGCGCATCATCATCGACCCGTTCCAGCCGCTCTCCTTCCGGCAGGAATCGGACACGAATTTCCGCGACACCGTGGTGACGCTGCTGATCGACAATTCCGGCTCGATGCGCGGCCGGCCGATCACGGTGGCGGCGACCTGCGCCGACATTCTGGCGCGCACTCTGGAGCGCTGCGGCGTCAAGGTCGAATTGCTCGGCTTCACCACCCGGGCCTGGAAAGGTGGTCTGTCGCGCGAGAGCTGGCTGCAATCGGGCAAGCCGGCAAATCCCGGCCGCCTCAACGATCTCCGGCACATCATCTACAAGGCCGCTGACGCTCCATGGCGGCGCGCCCGGAAAAACCTCGGGCTGATGATGCGCGAGGGACTGCTCAAGGAGAACATCGACGGCGAGGCGCTCGACTGGGCGCATAAGCGCCTGCTCGGCCGCTCGGAGCAGCGCAAGATCCTGATGGTGATCTCGGACGGCGCGCCGGTCGACGATTCGACGCTCTCGGTCAATGCCGGCAGCTATCTGGAGCGGCATCTGCGCCATGTCATCGCCGAGATCGAGACGCGCTCGCCGGTCGAGCTGATCGCGATCGGCATCGGCCACGACGTCACCCGCTACTACCGCCGCGCCGTCACCATCGTCGACGCCGAGGAGCTCGGCGGCGTGATGACCGAGAAGCTGGCTGAGCTGTTCGAGGAGGATGCCGGCGGGGCAAGCTCGCGGGGCTCGCGCCGCCTGCAATGAGCCTGAGCCGCCGCAGCGTTCTTGCCGGCCTCGGCGCGGCGGCTTTCAGCCTGCCCGCGCGAGCACAGAGCCTGGAACCCGGGCGCGTACCGGTCAGCATCTCCGCCCGGCCGATCGCCAGCTTCGAGCCGGGCAATGCAACGAAGACACGTTTCGGCCAGCTGACTTTTCGCGGCGGGCTGCAGCTCACCGGCAGCCATCCCCGTTTTGGTGGTTTCTCCGGGCTGTGGCGCTCGCCCGACGAGGAGCGGCTCGTCGCGATCACCGACAACGGCTTCTGGTTGACGGCAAGGGTCGCTCGCAAACAGGGCAAGCTCGCCGGGCTGGAGGAGGCGGAACTCGCGCCGATCCTTGGGGCGTCCGGCAAGCCGCTGCATCGCTCGCGCTATTTCGATACCGAATCGCTGGCGATCCAGGGCGGCACTGCCTTCATCGGCGTCGAGCGTACCCATGACATCCTGCGCTTCGACTGGGCGCGCCATGGCGTCGAGGCGCGGGCGCAGCTCGTGACGGTGCCATCGGCGGCGAAGCGCCTGCCGAGCAATCGCGGCTTCGAGGCGCTCGGCGTGCTGCCGGCCGGCCACCCGCTTGCCGGCGCGCTGATCGCGATTTCAGAACGCTCGGGCCGAGCGGACGAGCCGACTACGGGCTTCATTCTCGGCGGGCGCCAGCCGGGCACGCTGCAGGTGATCCGCCGCGACGGCTACGACATCACCGACCTCGCCTTCCTGCCCGGCGGCGACATGCTGCTGCTGGAGCGCTGGTACAAGCCGCTGCGCGGCGTCGGCATGCGCATCCGTCGCATCGCCGGCGGCACGATCCGCCCTGGGGCCAAGCTGGACGGGCCGATCCTGATCGAGGCCGATCTCGGCCAGGAGATCGATAATATGGAAGGGATGGCCGTCCACCAGGAGAGCGGGCGGACCATCATCACCCTGATCTCGGACGACAATTTCTCGACCTTCCTGCAGCGGACCGTGCTGCTGGAGTTCGAGCTGGCGCCGTAATCGGCGCGCGTTATGTCCGGGCTTGCCCCGAGCATCTCAGGCAGGACGAGGCTCCGACCGGCGCCTTCTCGTCGGGAGATTCTCGGGTCTGCGCTTCGCTCTGCCCGAGAGTGACGAGCAATCCACCAACGAAAAAAGCGGCCTTGCGGCCGCTTCGTTCAGTCCCGAGGGAAACCCGCGCTCAGTTGGCGGCGAGCTTCTTCTCGATGTCGCGCTTCAGCGTCAGCGCGCCCGGCGAGAGCTCACCGGCCGGAGCCTTGACCAGGAAGGCGTCGAGGCCGCCGCGGTGATCGACGGTGCGCAGCGCATTCGCCGAGACGCGCAGGCGGACCGAACGGCCGAGCGCATCCGACTGAAGCGTGACGTTGACGAGGTTCGGCCGGAAGACCGTCTTGGTCTTGCGGTTCGAGTGGCTGACGAGGTGGCCGGTCAGGGTGGCTTTCCCGGTCAGTTCGCAACGGCGGGCCATGATCGTGTTCCCAAAATCTCCGAGTACTCAACGCAAAATGCCGACACGCGACGTGCCGGCAGGCGAGCACCGGAAGTCAAATTGAAGTGGGCGGTCTATAACGGGCCGATGACAGCCCGTCAAGGCAGGCCGTGTGCAAACGGCCCGGAAACATCTCGGTAACCATTATCCCGCCAAGCTGAGGATAACCAGTCACGATTCGGACCGAATCTCAGTGCATGCGACGATGTCCGTCGCGCTCCGGAGCCTCACGATGAAGCTCGCCTTGTCGCCTGCCAGCAGCGCCCTCATCGCGATGCTGATGCTCGCCTTGCCGGCGCCGGCCGTACAGGCGGCTTCGCTTGATGCGACCTATGACGTCAGCCTGCTCGGGCTTTCGCTCGGCAAGGCCAATCTTGCGGGCGGCATCGACGGCGGCAGCTACAAGCTCGACGCCAGCGCCAAGCTGACCGGCCTCGTCGGCAGCTTCACCGGTGGGCGCGGCTCCGGCACCGCGACCGGCAACCTCAACGGCAGCCGGCTCTCGCCGACAGCCTTCGCGGTGTCCTCCGCCAATTCCAGCGAGAGCCGCACGGTGCGCATGGCGCTCGGCGGCAATGCAGTGCAGGCGCTGGCGATCGAGCCGCCGATCGACACCAAGCCCGATCGCGTGCCGCTCAAGGACGAGCATCAGCGCAACATCACGGACCCGCTCAGCGCCTTCCTGATGCCGGTCGAGGCCTCCGGCCGCAACGGCGGCGCCGCGGCCTGCAACCGCACGCTGGCGATCTTCGACGGCGCGGCGCGCTACGACATCAAGCTGAGCTATTCCGGCACCCGCGAGATCAAGATCGACGGCTATAGCGGCCCGGTCTCGGTCTGCCAGGCGCGCTATGTTCCGATCGCCGGCCATCGCTCCCTGCGGCCCTCGACCAAGTTCATGGCCGAGAACAAGGAAATCTCGACCTGGCTCGCCCCCGTCGCCGGCACGAACATGCTGTTGCCGGTGCGAATCTCGGTGAAGACGATGATCGGCACCGCGGTGATCGAGGCCTCGAGCTTCAAGGTCGATCCCGGCGTCACGGCGACCGCGACGCGGAACTGAGCTCAGGGGCCCGCTGCGAGTTCGAGCGGGAAGGGCGTGGGTTTGAAAGAGAGCCCCAGACCCGTGACCTCGATGTAGGTTGCCTGCCATTCGCGCAGTAGGTTTGTCAGGCCGGAGACATCTCGCCGTTCAAGGAGAGGCAGGGCTGGGTCGACGACCCTGCTCCAGAGTTGCGCAAAATATTCCGTGTGGGGCGGCGGTCCGCGTAGCCGATCGAGTTCACGGCAGTCGACAAGCGCCTTGTCGAGATTGCCCAAGGCAATATCGACGCGGAGCTGGCAATCCTTGTGCCCGTAGAGAGGGCTGGTCATGAACGTCATGTCGCGTGAGGCGAACTTGGCGAAAGCCTCAAGCGTAGTGAGCGCGCGCAGCTGTGTGAGTTCCTGGTCGACCAGCCGCTTGAACAGGCCTGGCATATCCGGATCGCTCCAGCGCCAGCCATAGCCTCGAATTCCGAGCGGCCACTCCCAGAGCGCGCCTGACAAGTTGAATGTAAAATTGACCGCTGCCCTAACGATGAAAGCGTCACGGCCGCCTGATCGACCGATGCCGATGCATCGATGCACGTGGCTGACCGGCTTGAGATAGATATAGTTCTTGCGAAGGACGATATCGGGGTTCTCGGCGAGCAGCGGCGCAAAGAGTTGGCGAATCTGACGAGCTGTCGTCATTTGCGTGGCTTCATCTGCATGATGATGAACCGTTGAGCGTTCGGATACAGCCGTTTCATCAGGGCGACCAGCTCGGCGGCGCGCTTCGGGCTTACTATAGCGTTTCCGGTCTTGAGATCGTAGCCGCAGGCAGTCGTCTCGCTGGCTCTTTCGACGACGTCGGCCCGGTGTGTGTCCCTGAGTCCGTAACGTTGGTCACCATCACGACCCACTCCTGCCCTAAACGCAGAAATCTCGGCTTGAAGATCAGGGTCGTTCTTCAAGTCGACCGCCTGTTTGACGCGAGTATGGACGGCGCTTCCGTAAGCTCCAGGATTCGGGTAGTTGCTCGGGCTTCCGGCATCGCGAGCTGCTTCGTTCAGTAGGTTTTGGACGATCTCTCGGCGATTGCAAGCGCGGTCGGCTTCCTGCTCTGTGAGGTTGCCGACGAAGTCCAACCTTGGTGAACTGCTTCCATCGCCTTGAAATTCTCGCGCGCAGAAGCCGGCTACTGCTTGTAGCCCATCGATCTTGTTCCGTGCCGACAGCCAGGTGAAGAGCGTCAGCGCGGTCGTGATCGTGACCTCCGCAGCGGCTGGAGCGAGCACGATCGCCGGAGCAAACGCCTGCTGCACCGTCGCCTCGCGCTCCGGTCCGCGCTCGGTCCAGGTCGAGCGTGAGACGATTTCGCCATCCGGGCCACCGTCGCGGATCGTCTGGGTGCGGTCGGACGTTTCGAAGGTCGTCTTGCCGCCTTCGGGCGCCGTGACGGTGTGGCGCTCGTCCCAGTCGCTCGGCTTGTCGGGAGTGGTGAATTCGGAATGGATCGTCGAGCCGTCGCGGTTGACGACGGCACGCTCGGCCAGCGAGCCGTCGGGGCGTGTGGCGTCCTGATAGAAGGCCCAGCTCTCCTGGCCGCTGGTGTCGGCGACGACATCGCCGAAGTTCAACGCGGCTGAGAACGCACTGCCGAGGTCGCCGAGAACATCGGTTCCGGTCGGCGTTGCGCCGCCCCCGCTCCCGCCGCTGGTCCATTGGCCGCCACCGGTGTTGCCGGCCGGCACACGCGGCTGGTCGGGATTGTACTTGCGGGCGAGCTCGTATCGGAGCAGTCGCGTCTGCGCCTTCAGCGAGACGAGTCGGCGACGTAGAAGGATGATCTCGCGCCAATGTGCGCTCTGATTGGCTGAACGATGCGGCTGGTCCTGCATGGCGTGCTCCTTGCTGTGGAGCGCGCCATTCTGAGGCGGCCGGAAGCACTGGGGATAAGATCGCTGTCCATCCCCGCCGGCACCTCGGCCGCTTCAAACTCGCAGCGCATGCAGGCTTTGGCGTGCCATGGATTGCGGAACGCTCGTTCGAGGCGCTAGCCTTCCCGGCGATTCGGTTCCGGAGCCGTCATGTCCAGCGATTTCGCCTTGCCGCCCGGCCTCAGGCACCGCCAGGTCGTCGTGCGTGACACCGTTCTCCACGTCGCCGAGGTCGGTGACGGGCCGGCAGTGCTGCTGCTGCATGGCTGGCCGGAATTCTGGATGAGCTGGCTGCCGGTGATGAACCGGCTGCATGGTGACTTCCGGCTGATCGCGCCCGATCTGCGTGGCTTCGGCGACAGTGGCAAATCAGCGACGCAGCGCAGCGATGTCGGCGCCAACGCCCATGCCGACGACATGGCGGCGTTGCTGGAGGCGCTCGGCACCGGCCCGGTCGGCGTCGTTGGCCATGATGTCGGCGCCTATGTCGCGCAGGGGCTGGCGCGGCGTCATCCGCAGCGGGTCGAGAAGCTGCTGTTCTTCAACTGCCCGACTCCGAGCGTCGGCTCGGCCTGGGTGCGCGACGGCCATGTCAACGAGATCTGGTACCAGTCCTTCCAGCAATTGCCGCTGGCGGAGCAGTTGATCGGCTCCAGCCGCGAGGCCTGCGCGCTCTATCTCGGGCATTTCCTGACCCATTGGTGCCATCGCAAGGATGCCTTCGCGCCGGTGTTCGACCTGTGGGTCGAGAATTTCATGAAGCCCGGCAATCTGCGTGGGGGCTTCGACTGGTATCGCAGCCAGAACGCGGCGCGGATCGCCGCGATCGACGGCCACCCGGCGCCGTCCGTGCCGATCCATCAGCGCACGAGGGTGCACTGGGGCCGGCACGACCCGATCCTGAAATCGGAGTGGTCGAGCTTCCTGTCGCATTATTTCGACGATGTGGAGGTGAGCTTCTGCGAGAGCGCCGGCCATTTCGTCCATGTCGAGGCGCCAGACGAAGCCGCACAGGTCGTGGCAGAGGTCTTCGCTGACTGATCAGCCGGCAGCCGCCTGCTGCCCACGGATGTCCGGCGCTTGCGCAACACCGATCTCGATAAGCCAGTCGCGGACGGCGTCGCCAATCGCGATGGGATGGTCCTCCTGCAGGTAATGCGCGCCCGGGCTGAGTTCGACGAGGCGGCAATGCGACAGTCCGGCGGCGGATTCCCGTGCCTGCTCCGGCGAGATCAGCGCGCCGGGATCGCCCGAGAACAGCAGCTTCGGATAGGTAGAGGCGCGCAGCGCGGCGTGATCGGCGGTGCTGATGGTGAATACGTCCGCTGGTTCGCCGGCGATCGGCAAGTCGCGCGGCAGGCTCAGGATCGGCCGGCGCGAGGCAGGCGTCGGGAAGGGCTGCCGATAGGCCTCCAGCTCCTCCGGGGCCATCTGGCGCAGCACCGAGCCCGGCAGGATGCGCTCGATGAAGATGTTGTCGTCGAGGATCAGCTTCTCGCCTTGCCCAGGCGTACGGAAGGCCTTGAACAGCTCGCGCGCCTGCGGCCGCTGATGGAAGCTCTCCCAGTCGGCGAAGGGCCGGATGAACTCCATGAAGGCGAGGCCGAGCATGCTCTGCGGCTGGCGGGAGGCATGATGGAAGGCGAGCGCCGTGCCCCAGTCCTGCGCCAGGATAACGAGACGGTCGAGCCCGAGCGCCGCGATGAAGGCGTCGAGGTAGCGGACCTGGTCGGCGAAGCGATAGGCGATGTCGGGCTTGCCGGACTGGCCGTAGCCGATCAGGTCGGGTGCGATGCAGCGTGCGACCGGCGCGATCCGCGGGATGATGTTCCGCCAGATATAGGACGAAGTCGGGTTGCCGTGCAGCAGCAGCACGGTCGGCCCCTGCGTGCCCGCCTCGACATAGGACATGGTCGAATCGAGGACCGGGACTTCGTGGCGGGCGGCGGCGATCATCTGCTGGGACTTCTCGGTCATGACGATGCCTTTCCGAACAGGAGGGGGAAAACGATGGTCTTGAAGCGGTCGAGTGGAGCCGGATCGCGCTCGACCTTCATGCGCAGCATCGCGCCCTGCCAGGAGGCGAGCAGGACATCGGCGAGATCCTCGGCGCTGAAGGCATTGGTGATCTCGCCGCTGGCCTGGCCCTGCGCGATGCAGGCGGCGAAGGGCTGGCGCCAGCGCGAGAAGATGTCGGCGAGCTTGTCGCGCAGCGGCTCGCTGGTCGGCGCGGTCTCCAGGCTGAAATTGCCGACCATGCAGCCGCGGGCCCAGTCGGCCTCTTCGAGCTTGCTGGTGATCAGGTCGAGATAGCGTCGCAGCCGGGCGGCTGGCGGCAGCCCGTCATCGGCGAGCGCCTCGTCCACCAGTCCGCAGACATAGGCGAAGTAGCGCTCCAGCACCTCGCCGGCAAAATCCTCCTTCGAGGCGAAGTGATTGGTGAAGGAGCCGGGGCTGGCTCCGGCGGCGGCGACAATCTCGCGCACGCCGGTGGCGGCGTAGCCGTTCTGCCAGAACAGGTCGTGGCCGGCGGCAATGAGGTTTGGGCGAAGGGATGGCTTGCTCATGTCGATATCAATACGTACGTACGTATTAATGTCAACTAGCATATAGGCAGCCGCTGCTGACATTCATTCCGCGTGCTGCCTCTCGTTCTGCCGCCAGGACGACCTACATGAGCGAAAGCGGCCCTCGCGCGCGCAAGTCGGCGAAGGATGGAAATGAAACCGATTCAAAATCTTGTGGTTTTTGAATCGGTTGCCGCGATATCTCGCCGTGAACGAAACCTGATTCTGCGGGAGTCAGCGATTCGGCCTCGCTTCGTTCCGGACTCGTTCTGTTCACGGATCGGGTTGCCTTCAGGCGGCTCGACCCGGTAGGGCTTGCCCCGCCCGGACTGCAGGAAAGCTCCAGCGTCTTGATCCAAACCCGTTCCCTTCCGCCTTCGCTCCGCGCTCGCGGCGTCACGGCGGTGCTTGGGCCGACCAATACCGGCAAGACCCACCTCGCCATCGAGCGGATGGTCGCGCATCCCACCGGCATGATCGGCCTGCCGCTGCGCCTCCTGGCGCGCGAGGTTTATCAGCGCGTGGTCGATCGGGTTGGGCCGCAGGCGGTCGCGCTCATCACCGGCGAGGAGAAGATCAAGCCGGAACGGCCGAGCTTCTGGGTCTGCACGGTCGAGGCGATGCCGCGCGACCTCGTCGTCGATTTCGTCGCGATCGACGAGATCCAGCTCGCCGCAGATCTCGACCGCGGCCATGTCTTCGCCGACCGGCTGCTCAATCATCGCGGCCGCGAGGAGACGATGCTGATCGGCGCCGGCACGATGAAGCCGCTGGTCGAGCAGCTCATCCCGGGCGTCAATGTCGTCTCGCGCCCGCGCCTGTCCAACCTCTCCTTTGCCGGTGACCGCAAGATCACCCGGCTGCCGCGCCGCTCGGCGATCGTCGCCTTCTCGGCCGAGGAGGTCTACGCCATTGCCGAGCTGATCCGCCGGCAGAAGGGCGGTGCCGCCGTGGTACTGGGGGCGCTCAGCCCGCGCACGCGCAATGCCCAGGTAGAGATCTATCAGTCGGGCGATGTCGACTATCTCGTCGCCACCGACGCGATCGGCATGGGACTCAACCTCGATGTCGACCACATCGCCTTCGCCGGCGACAGCAAGTTCGATGGCCATCATTATCGCAAGCTGCATCCGGCCGAATTCGGCCAGATCGCCGGGCGGGCCGGCCGGCATCTGCGCGACGGCACCTTCGGCACGACCGGGCGCGCGCCGCCCTTCGAACAGGAACTCGTCCAGGCGATCGAGGATCACCGCTTCGAATCGGTGCGCCAGGTGCAATGGCGCAACTCCGATCTCGACCTGCGCTCGATTCCCGGGCTGATCGACAGCCTCAACCTCCAGCCGCAGGAGCAGGGGCTGACCCGGGCCCTGATTGCCGAGGACATGACGACGCTCGAGATACTCGCGCGCGATCAGGACATCGCACGGCTGGCGCAGGGCAAGCCGGCCGTGTCGCGGCTCTGGGAGGTCTGCGGCCTGCCGGACTATCGCAAGATCGCACCGATGCAGCATGCCGAGCTGGCGACGACCTTGTATCTGCGTCTGATGCGCCATGGCCGGCTCGATCCGGACTGGTATGCCGGCCAATTGGCCGCGCTCGACCGGGTCGATGGCGAGATCGACACCCTCTCGGCCCGCATCTCCCAGGTCCGGACCTGGACCTATGTTGCCAACCGGCCGGACTGGTTGCTCGATCCAGAGCATTGGCAGGGGGTGGCGCGTCTTGTAGAGGACAGGCTGTCGGACGCTTTGCACGAACGGCTTGCCAGCCGATTCGTCGATCGGCGTACGAGCGTGTTGATGCGTCGCCTGCGGGAGAATGCAATGTTGGAGGCCGAAGTCACCGCGACCGGCGATGTCCTGGTCGAGGGTCAGCATGTCGGATTGCTGCAGGGCTTCCGTTTCACGGCCGACCCGAAGGCGGGTGGGCCGGAAGCGAAAGCTCTGAACGCTGCGGCGCTGAAAGCGCTGGCTGGCGAGCTCGAAGCACGCGCTTCGCGCGTCGTGCTGGCCGGCGACGATGCCTTCGTGCTCTCGCATGATGGGTTGGTGCGCTGGATCGGCGAGCCCGTGGCACGGCTGACCGCCGGCGAGAAGGTGCTTGAGCCGCGCCTGCGCCTGATGATCGACGATCACCTGCCGGCCCAGGCTCGCGAACAGATCGAGACGAGGCTGGCCGCCTGGCTGAAGCATCACGTCACCAAGCTGCTCGGCCCGCTCCAGATCCTGGAGAACGCCGAGAGCGTCAGCGGCATCGCCCGCGGCATCGCCTATCAGGCGGCCGAAGCGCTCGGCGTGCTCGAGCGCAGCAAGGTCGCCGAGGAGATGAAGACGCTCGATCAGGAAGGGCGGGCGGGCCTGCGCCAGCTCGGCATCCGCTTCGGCGCCTTCCACCTCTACGTCCCGGCGCTGCTGAAGCCGGCGCCGCGCGCGCTTGCAGCCCAGCTCTGGGCGCTGAAGCACGGCAATCCGGAGACCGCCGGGCTCGACGACATCTCGCATCTCGCCTCCTCCGGCCGGACGTCGTTCCCGGCCAACAAGGAGGTCCCGAAGGGGCTCTATCGCGCCGCCGGCTATCGCGTCTGCGGCGAGCGCGCCGTCCGCGTCGATATCCTGGAGCGCCTCGCCGACCTGATCCGTCCGGCGATCGCCTATCGTCCGGGCGTGACGCTCGGCCAGCCACCGGTTGGCTCTGCCGATCAGGACGGCTTCGTCGCCACCGGCGCGATGACCTCGCTCGTCGGCTGTGCCGGCGAGGATTTCGCGTCGATCCTGCGCTCTCTCGGCTATGTCTCGCAGAAGCGCCCGGGCCCGGCGATCACGGTGCCGCTCGCTGTTGCGCCCGCGCCGGCCGCAACCACGCCGGCAGTTCCGGTGGAGGCCGTGGCCGAGGCGACTGACGCGCTCAATGAAGCGCCTTCCGTCGAAGTCGAGGGTGCTCCCGAAAGCACGGACAGCGTCGCTCCCGCGGGTGAAACCCCGGATGCTCCGATCCTGACCGATGCGGAGGTCGCTGCCGCTCCGACTGAAGACGAGGTCGCCAGCCCGGCCGAACCAGTGCCGGCCGATGCGATGTCGACCCTGGCCCTGCCGAGCGACGAGCCGGCGGCAGAGGCCGCGTCCCAGCCCGAAAGCGAGACGGCCGAGCCGGTCGTTGCCGTTGAGGTGGCGGGTGAGCTTGCCGCTGCGGTCGAGGCGACTGCGCCAGCCGAGCCTGAGCTGATCGAGATCTGGCGTCCGCACCGCCATCAGGGCGGCCGTCGTCCCGAGCAGGGACAGCGTGGACGTCGGCCCGACCGTCGCGCCGGTGCTGCCGAGGCCACTCCCGTCACGGAAAACGGTGAGGGCAAGCCAGGAGGGCAGCGTCCGCCGAATCGCAATCGCTGGCGCGAGGGTGGCTGGAACGGCCCGCGCCCGGCCGGCGGCGAGGGCAGCAAGCCTGCGGCGCAGGACGGCGCTGGTCGCAATGCCCAGGGGCGCGACGGGCGCCCCGAGCGCGGTCCGCGTCCCGAGTTCAAGCGTGATGGCGGCCGCCCCGGTGGCGGTCCGCGTCGCGACGAGCGCGGCGGCAAGGAGCAGCGCTTCCAGCAGCCGGCCAGGCCGCGCCCGGCCGAGCGCCAGCCCGATCCGGATTCGCCCTTCGCCAAACTGCTCGCCCTGAAGGCCCAGCTCGAGGGCAATGACGGGCGCAAGGGCTGATACGCAGCGTAGGGAGGCTGCTTGCGGGACGATCGGCAACGCCTCGACAAATGGCTCTGGTTCGCGCGCTTCGCGCGGGCCCGCCCCGCCGCTGTGCGGCTGGTGGAGGACGGCCATGTCCGGATTGCAAGCAAGCGCGTCGAGAATCCGGCGCTCGGGGTGAAGCCGGGCGATGTGCTGACGCTGGCTTTGCCGCATGCGACGCTGGTGGTGCGCGTCACCGCCTTCGCCGAGCGGCGAGGCTCCTACGAGCAGGCGCAGACGCTGTATGAGATCCTCAGCGGCGGCGAACGCGGCGATGCGTCGCTTGCGCCGGAGGAGCCGAAGGGATAACGCGGAAGCTGCGCGGGACGCGTCAGCGTGCCCGCGAAAAATCTTCTCGAAACACGTGTTTCGATGGAAGTTCGATCTCGTTTCCGGTCGTGACAGGGCCTTGAAACATTCTCTCGACCGGCTCTAAAGAAGCGCCGGCCGATTGGAAGGACAGCGCCATGACCTATGTGGTCACCGAGAACTGCATCAAGTGCAAGTACATGGACTGCGTCGAAGTCTGTCCTGTCGACTGTTTCTATGAAGGCGAGAACTTCCTCGTCATCCATCCCGACGAGTGCATCGACTGCGGCGTCTGCGAGCCGGAATGCCCGGCCGAGGCGATCAAGCCGGACACCGAACCGGGTCTCGACAGCTGGCTGCAGCTCAATGCGAAGTTTGCCGCGAGCTGGCCCAACATCACGCAGAAGAAGGACTCACCGGCTGACGCCAAGGAGTTCGACGGCGTGCCGAACAAGCTCGAGCTTCTGTCGCCGGAGCCCGGCGAAGGCGACTGAGGTTACCCTCCGTCAGGGCCGAATCGAAGTTAACCATGGCCGGCCGCAACGCGGCTCGGCCGCATTTGCATTCCGTTTACCTTTGATTCGGCGCGAAATTTGTGGTATCCACAAGCCACAGTCGAGTTTTTTCCGCCTGCCCCTGCGAGGTTACACAAACGGGGCGCTCCCAGAGACGACAGCAGGTCCCACCGGTCAGAATGCCCGGCGTGTTGCTGTCTTCGTGTCTGGTGGCCAGCAAGAAACAACTGACTGAGGGAGCATGTTGTGTCGGGAGAAGAGCCAGAAGGCTCGCCCGTCATGTCAGGCAGAGTGCCGCCGGTCATCCCGGCCAGCGGCTGAAAGTCGCGTCTCCGCTTCGGCGGAGAGATGCAGGAGTCGAAACGGCATGTCCACTGCGAAGAAGACTGTTGTGCGCCAGGGCTTCAGGACGGGCGAGTTCGTCGTCTATCCGTCCCATGGCGTCGGTCAGATCACGGCGATCGAGGAGCAGGAAGTCGCGGGCTTCAAGCTCGAACTCTTCGTCGTCAGCTTCGCCAAGGATAAGATGACCCTGCGCGTGCCCACCGCCAAGGCGGCGAGCGTCGGCCTGCGCAAGCTCGCCGATGCCGAGAGCGTCGGCAAGGCGCTCTCGACCCTGACCGGCCGCGCCCGCGTCAAGCGCACCATGTGGTCGCGCCGCGCCCAGGAATACGAAGCCAAGATCAATTCGGGCGATCTCGTCGCCATCGCCGAGGTGGTGCGCGATCTCTATCGCTCCGAAGCCCAGCCCGAGCAGTCCTATTCCGAGCGCCAGCTCTATGAGGCTGCGATCGACCGGATGACCCGCGAGATCGCGGTCGTCGAGGAGATCACCGAGACCGAGGCGCTGAAGAAGATCGAGGGTCAGCTCGCCAAGTCGCCGCGCCGCGCCGGCAAGGGTGAGGCCGCCGAGGCGG
The DNA here is from genome assembly GCF_902506165.1 of Bosea sp. 29B. Classification (NCBI taxonomy): domain Bacteria; kingdom Pseudomonadati; phylum Pseudomonadota; class Alphaproteobacteria; order Hyphomicrobiales; family Alloboseaceae; genus Allobosea; species Allobosea sp. 29B. The sequence goes on along the minus strand of NZ_LR733817.1, from coordinate 1,516,587 downwards.
CTGAGGCCGAGGAAGGCGACGAGGACCTGCAGGAGGAGGCTGCCTGAGGCAGCTTTCCGCTATCGGATAGGAAGAGCCCGGCGGATCGCTCCGCCGGGCTTTTTCGTATCAGGCCGCACCGGTCTCTGCCGCCAGGAAAGCCACTGTCCGCTCCCAGGCGAGCTTGGCGGCCGCGGCATTGTAGCGCTCCGCGCTGGTGTCGTTGTGGAAGGCGTGGTCGACGTCCGGGTAGACGATCGCCTGGTAGTTGACAGCGGCCGCCTTCAGCGCCGCTTCATAGGCCGGCAGTCCCTCGACCAGGCGCGTATCGCGAGCCGCCTGCTGGATCAGCAGCCGGGCCTTGATCTGCGGCACCTTGGCTAGGTCTGGCGAGCGGCCATAGAAGACGACGCCGGCATTGAGCTCCGGCGCGCTGACGGCGAGGTCGTTGACCGCGCCGCCGCCCCAGCAGAAGCCGACCGCCCCGACCTTGCCGGTCGTGTCCGGCCGGGCCTTGAGGAAGGCCAGCGCTGCGCGCGCCTGCGCGACGACATCCTCGGGCTTGAGCTGCGGGAACAGGGCGCGGGCGGCGTCGGCATCGGCCGGCGTGCCGCCAAGGGGGGTGAGGAAATCGACCCCGAGCGCACTGAAGCCGGCCAATGCGGCGCGACGGGTGACGTCCTCGATATGCGGGTTGAGGCCGCGGTTCTCATGGATGACGAGGACGCCGCCGCGTCTGCCCTGGGTCTTGGGCGTGACGAGATAACCCTTGAGCCTGACCCCGCCGACGGTCTCGTCGATGCGCCTGCTCTCGATGCGGGCATCGTCGGCTGCGACCTGCTGCGCCTGGGCGTAGTTCGGCTCAAGAAGCGAGAGAGCCGCTTCTGCCGCCGCGGCGGAGCCGGCGATGGTGATCAGCCGGTTCATGAAGCTGCGGCGGTCGAGCGGCTTGTGGGTGTATTCGTCGTAGAGTTCGACGATGCGGCGATCGAGCGCCATGGCTGCCTCCCTGTCCTGACGATTGCCGGGAGGCTAGCACAGCGCGCGGGGAAAGCAGCGGCGCGCTTACTCGCTCACGATCTTGTAACGCTGGCCGGGCGTCAGCTTCGCATTGCGTTCCAGCCCGTTCAGGATCAGGAACTGCTCCAGCGGCCGGTCGGTCGAAGCCATGCGCTCGGCCAGGCTGGCGGGCGTGTCTCCGGCGCCGGCTGTTACCAAGCGGATCCGCAAGGGGCTGACCGATTGCGCGTCGCTGGCACTGAGATTGCGGAAGCTGTCGAGCAGAGCGCGCATGGCGCGCTCGGGGTCGTTCTGACCCTTGGCGGCGAGGATGAAGCGGTAGACGCGCGGCCCGGCCTGGACCGCGGCGAGGCGGAAGGTCCAATCGGCGCCCTTGCCGGAGGTCACCGCCGCCGGCAGGCCGCCGACGGTCAGCGACTGCACCTCGGCCGTGGTGACGCCGTCGATCCAGCCCGACGCCACGTAGGATTCCAGCGTCTGGCCGGCCTTCAGCGCGACCGAATCGAAGCGAAGCGCCTGGGTGCCATCATTGCTGACGCCGACCACCATCTCGCGCGCGGCCTCCAGTTCGAAGCCATCCGGCGCGGTGAAGGCGATGCGCAGGGCGCTGTTGAGATAGCGGCGGCCACGCACGACGCCATCGGCCGGGTCGTCGCCGAAGGCGACGCCGTCGACCACGGCGAGCCAGCGCGCGGCGTCGCGTTCACCGAGGCCGGGCGCGCCGATCTGGCGGGCGCCATTGGTGACGGCGGCGACGCGCTCGGGCGTCGAGGGATGGCTGGAGAGGATGTCGAGCTTCTTGTCGCCGCTGCTCTGCTGGCCGGCGCGGAAGCTGGTGTTGCGGCCTAGCGAGACCAGGAAGCGGCCGGCACCATAGGGGTCGTAGCCGGCGCGGGCGATGTTGCGCACGCTGATCTGGTCGGCGGTCAGCTCCTGCTGGCGCGAAAAGCGGGCGAGCGAGAGCTTGGAGCTCTGCTGCACGGCCGCGCCGGTCGTCGGATCGTTCAGCACCTGCGCCACGACCTGGCTGACCAGCGCCGATTCCGCTTCCATCTCGGCGCGCTCGACAGCGTGGCGCGCGGTGACATGGGCGATCTCGTGGGCCATCACCGAGGCGATCTCGGAGGAATCGTTCGCCAGCGCAAGCAGCCCGCGGGTGACATAGAGCCGCCCCGTCGGCAAAGCGAAGGCGTTGACGATCGGCGAATTCAGGATCGTCACCTCATAAGTGCCGATCTGACCCTCGCCGGCCTTGGCGAGGCGGGCGATGATCGCCTCCAGCTCGGCCTTGACCTGCGGGGCGCGGTATTCGCCGCCGAAGGCCGCGAGCAGGCGCTGGTGCTCGCGGTCAGTGCCTCGCTGCAGGCTGGCGACGCGGGGCGCCGGTTCGCCGCCCGGCTGGTTGAGTGGTGCCAGGACCGAGTTCTGGTCGCCGAAGCAGGCGGCCAGCAACAAGGCCGGCAGCACCGCGGCGACGAGGCGTCCCCGGATGGACTGACGATGTCGCTGAACTTTCCGCATCGGCCCCTAGTCAATCAGCTCCAGTGCGCTGCGCGTCTGCGCCTCGATCAGGAGGCCATCGCGCCCCTCGATCACGCCGTGTATGCGCACGCGTTTACCTGTCAGCGCCGACGCGGTCCAGCCGCTGCGCTGCAAGTCACGCCAGAGCGCGCGCGACAGAACGATGCTGCCACCGGCACCACGCCGCCGCTCGAAATTGAGATAGGTCCGCTGGGCCCGCTCGCCCACGGCAGCGATACGCCCCTCGACCACGACGATCCGGCCCGCCTGCGCTTTCATCGCGGTGGCATCATGGCCGTCGATGACCGGCAAGGCCACTGCGGCAAAATTGCCCTGGGTTGCGGCCGGCGCGGGGCTGCCGGCCTTGCCGGCAACCATCTGCCGCGGCTCGGCCTTGCGCCAGAGCTCGTTGCAGGCGGCAAGGCCGGGCTCGGGCAGGCGCCGCGCCGCGCCTGCAGCGAGAAGGGCGGCGCTCAGATCGGGTTGGCCGGCGAGCGCATCGGTCCCTTCGGCTGCGAGCAATCGGGCCGGCAGACGCCCCCAGCGATCCGGGCCGCCGAGCGGCGCCAGCCGGAACTCGCGGCCGTGCCAGCGCGCCAGCTGCGTGGCGAAATGCTCGCGCTCGGTCTCGTTCTGCCGCGGCGCCAGCCCGGCGAGCCTGACGATCCGTCCATCGGCGAGCTGCAGGTCGCCATGCCGGTCGAGGCCGGCGAGGCGGACCAGCTCGGTCCCTTCCACCGTCGCGCAGGCGTCATCCGCCGCCTGCGCCTGCATGGCCGAGACGGCCATGCAGGCGAGGAACGCCACAATCGCTGCAAAGGGAGGCTTCACCCGCATCGGCTTTATGCTAAACGCAAGGACGTGCGTCCCGGTAGCTCAGCAGGATAGAGCAACGGTTTCCTAAACCGTAGGTCAGGGGTTCGAATCCCTTCCGGGACGCCAGTTTCCTTTTCCGCTGCAAAGGCCGGCTGCCGATCCGATCGGCGGAGCGCTTCCAGCGATGCCGAGGTCGATCTTGCTACCGACTGTGCCGCCGACTCTTCGGACTGGACGCCTGATCCTGCGTGCGCCGGTCGCTGCCGATTTCCCCGATTACGCCGATTTCCTCGCCTCAGAGCGGGCGCAGCATATGGGCGGTCCCTATGACCGGCGCGGCTCCTGGGGCCTGTTCTGCCATGATGTCGCGCAATGGGCGCTGTTCGGCCATGGCGCCTTGATGATCGACCTGCCAAGCGGGGCTTGCGTCGGGCAGGTCGGCATCAATCACGGGCCACTCTTCCCGGAAAAGGAACTCGGCTGGCTGATCTATGCCGGGCATGAGGGGCGGGGCTATGCGAGCGACGCCGCCGCTGCCCTGCGCGACTGGGCCTTCGGACAGCTCGGCCTCGAGACGCTGGTCAGCTATGTCGATCCGCGCAATCAGCGCTCGATCGCGGTGGCCGAGCGGCTCGGGGCGCATCTGGACGCCAGTGCAGACCGGGCGAATCCCGGGGATCTGGTCTACCGGCACGGCCGACCGGCTGGGACGCCATCACCGGGCCAGGCCTGAGATCGAACGGCCTGCGGTTCAGTGCTTCGTCACGTGCTCCGGCTTGCCCTTGCGCTTGGTCGAGGCCAACTCGTCGAGCTCCTTCTCGGTCATCGACTTGGCCATCGACTTCGAGGCTCCCTTGAGCTTGCTCTTGGGGATGTCGCCACGCTTGGCGGCGAGCGCGGCGCCGGCTGCCTTCTGCTGCGCCTTCGATTTGGCTGGCATTGGTCGTACTCCGATGTGGGGTCCGTCGAGCGTGCAACCCGGGCAGGGGGCGATGGTTCCGGGCGATGCAACCGAATGACCCCGCCAAGCCGGCTCTCGTCGCGGGGCGATCATGCGAAAGGTGCGGGCGCCTGCTCTTGCCGGGGAGCTGCAGGCGCGTCAAAGCTCGCGAGCGCCGTCCTCAAGCGATGACCTCGGGGGCAGCGAACTCTCGCCCGTTGAGATCATCTTGCGCATCCTCGTCCTCAATCCGAACACCAGCGCCGAGATGACCGAGTTGGTCCTGCGCGTGCTGGCGCCGATGACACCTGCCGATGTCGAGCTCGTGCCGGCGACCGGCCGTTTCGGCGCGCGCTACATCTCGAGCCGCAGCGCCGGCGCCATTGCCGGCCATGCGGCGCTCGACGCCTTCGCCGAGCACGGCGCCGGGTGCGACGCCGTCTATCTCGCCTGCTTCGGCGATCCCGGGCTGATGGCGCTGAAGGAGATCGCAGGCGTGCCGGTGGTCGGCATGGCCGAAGCGGCTTGCCGGCAGGCGGCGGCGCAAGGCGGATGCTTTTCGATTGTCACCGGCGGCGAGCGCTGGGGACCGATCCTGACCGAGTTCACCGCTGCACTCGGGCTCGACGGAAGGCTCGCCGCCGTCGAGACGGTGGCGCCGACCGGCGGCGACATCGCGGCCGATCCCGATGGCTCGATCGCGCTTCTAGCCGAAGCTTGCCGACGGACGGTCGCGCGCGATGGAGCGCAGGCGGTGATCCTCGGCGGCGCCGGGCTCGCCGGCCTCGCGGCGCGCGTGCAGCCCCAGGTCGGCGTGCCGGTGATCTGCTCGGTGCAGGCAGGCTTCGCCGCGGTGCTCGACGCGGCGCGCAATCCGCCGCCCAAACCGGTTCAAGGCGACCTGGCGCTGCCGGCGCCTGTGCCCAGCATTGGGCTTTCGGCCAGCTTGGCGCGTCTGCTGGGCGAGCGCTAGAGCCGGATCCGATCAGATTGAATCAATCTGATCGGATCCGGCTCTCACTTTGGCTCTAGCGCCGCCTGCTTCCCGACGAGCGAGTGGGCTGCGCGGCAGTCGCGTTTCCCTTGGGGGCAGCGAGCCAGATCATGTGCTTGGCGCCGCCCGCACCGGCCCGGGCACGCACCGTCTTTTCCTCGACGGCAAAGCCAGCCTGGCGCAGGCACTGGGTGAAGTTCCGGTCGGGACCCGCCGACCAGACCGCGAGCACGCCGCCCGGCCGCAGCGCGGCCTTCGCATAAGCAAGGCCGGTATGGTCGTAGAGCTGGTCATTGGCTTCGACCATCAGCCCGTCCGGGCCGTTGTCGACATCGAGCAGGATCGCATCGTAGCGGCTCTGCCCTTCGCGGATGGCAGCCACGACGTCGGCCTCGCGAACGCTGACGCGCGGATCGTCGAGGCAGCCGGCGAAGATCGCCGCGAGCGGGCCGCGCGCCCAGGCGATCACCGCCGGGATCAATTCGGCGACGACGATCTCGGCATCGGCCGGAAGCGCGGCGAGCGCTGCCCGCAGCGTGAAGCCCATGCCGAGCCCGCCGATCAGCAGGCGTAGGCCTGGGCGCGGCCCGATCCTGTCGATGGCGAGGCTCGCCAGCGCCTCTTCCGAGCCCTTGAGGCGCGAGTTCATCAGCTCGTTATGGCCGAGCGTGATCGAGAATTCCTCCTCGCCGCGGCGCATCAGTTTCAGCGTGCCGCCGCCAGGAATCGGGGCGGCGTCGAGCTGCGTCCAGGGCTTCATGCCCGCCTCAATCCAGCCGAGCGCGCTTGATGAAGGCGCCGGCCTTCATGATGGCAGGCATGTGCCGGCCCTGACGGGTCAGCAGCGACAGATCCTGCAGCGGGTCGCCGTCGACGACGATCAGGTCGGCATAGGCGCCGGGCGTGACCGTGCCGATCTTGCCCTCGAGCTTGAGCAGCTTGGCTGCGACATGGGTGGCGGAGCCGATCACCTCATGCGCCGGCAGAGCACGGCCGCGGATGACGAACTCCTCCGACTGGTGCCGGTGCATCTCGCCGAGCAGGTCGCTGCCATAGGCCATGGCGAGCCTGGCCTGCTTCATGATGGCGAGCGATTCCATGCCGGCGGCGCGGACGAACTCGACCTTGGCGACGGAATCGGGCGGGAAGCCGAGCTTGCCGCCTTCGCTGGCGAGCTTGTCATAGGTGACGAGCGTCGGCACGGCGACCGCGCCGTTCCTGGCCGCGAGCTTGGCGGTTTCGGCCTTGATCAGGTTGCAATGCTCCAGCGAATGGACGCCGGCCTCGACGCAGCGGCGGATGGCTTCGTCGGTATAGACATGGGCAGAGACATAGGTTCCGGCCATGCGGGCCTCCTCGACCACCGCTTCGAGCTCGCCGACGGAGAAGCCGAGGAAATGGATCGGGTCGGTCGGCGAGGCGCAGCCGCCATTGGCCATGATCTTGATGAAGTCGGCGCCGCCCTTGAGCTCCTCGCGGGCGGCGCGGCGAACTTCGGCCTCGCCGTCACAGATGCGGCCGAGCGCGCCGAGGCGGTGGCGCGTGCCCGGCGCGAGCCTGTCGTCGTAGCGGCCACGGAAATCGGCATGACCGCCGGTCTGGCTCAGCGCCTTGCCGGAAATGACGAGGCGCGGCGTCGGGAAATCGTGCTCCTCGGTCGCCTGCTTCAGGCCGAAATCGGCGCCGCCGACATCGCGCACCGTGGTGAAGCCGCGCAGCAGCATCTCGCGCATGATCACCAGCGAACGAACCGTCACCAGCGAATCCGGCAAAGCGGCGTTGCGGCCGAGATCGGCGAGGCCGGCAATGACGTGGACATGGGCGTCGATCAGGCCCGGCATCAGCGTGCGGCCCTTGAGGTCGATCACCCTGGCCTTGTCGGAGCGCACGCTCTTGCCGACCTCGCGGATCAGCCCGCCCTCGACCAGGACGGAGACCGGCGCGCCACGCTCGGAGGTGGTGCCGTCGACGATGCGGGCATTCTGGAACAGGGTCGCGGCCATAAGCTTGGTCCTTACGATTGAAGTCTTAATTGGTGCGGTCAGCGCATCAGCAGCGCGGCGAGCCAGAGGCTTAAGCCGAAGACGACGTGGTTGATCAGGCCGATCAGACGGACCTGGTTGGCATTGGGCCGCTTGCTGGCAGCAAGGCCGAAGCCCATGCCGGGCTGCAGGATGAACCAGCCGCAGCCGACGGTGACGATGCCGACGATCAGGGCGGGCAACAGCGTCGGATTGCGGGCCCAGTCGAGGCCCCAGATCATGATGACGATCGCGGCGAAGAGGGCGCCGATCAGGTAGTGCATGATCCAGCCGATCGCGAGCTCGTTCGAGACCGGCGGCGTGTCGGCGATGGTGTCGTGCGTGAAGCGCCCGCGCGGCAGATAGGCGAACCAGCGCCCGACCATCGCCCAGTTCGCCAGCGGGATGCCGAAGGCCCGGTTGAGGAAGATCGCCCAGAGATCGAGCAAGGCGGTCGCGCCGATGCCGATCGCAAGCGAGCGGCCGATCACTTCGAGCATCTATCATCCCCCAGGCCGCGAACCGGCCGCCGGCTATGGAGGCGAAACGGCGGGGCGCGGTCAATCGCCAGCAGGTTGAATGGCCCCGCCCGCAGCGCAGGCGGGGCATGCGGCGGCGCGGCGCAGGAACCGTCGGGGGCGTTCGCTCGTTCTCCCCCCGGTGCTTTCAATGCGGGGGGATGCGATGGCAGTGGCCACTGCGAGCAAGACGAACGCGACCGGGCCGCATGGAGCGCAGGAGCTGCCCTCGGTCATCGTCACCAGCTACAATCTCGAAATCCGCGACGGCGACGGCTTCCTTGGCGACAAGGCGAGCCGCAGCGCCTTCATGGACCATCTCGCCGAATTGCGCAGCCATCTGGCTGAAACTGGCGAGGACCCGCTGGCGAAGGCCGGCAAGACGCCGAGCAAATCGGAACTCGACAAGCTTCTCACCGAGGGCGAGGCGCGCGAGGCGGCGCTGGTGCTCTCGGCAGTCGAGCGCTTCGCCCAGTCGCTCGCCTTCGTGATCCGGCGCTTCCTGCGCCAGAAGGCCTGGAGCCCGGTCGAGCGGATCGTCGTCGGCGGCGGCTTCCGCCAGAGCCGGATCGGCGAGCTCGCGATCGCGCGGGCCGGCATCATCCTGCAGACCGAAGGCTATACAATCGAGCTGATGCCGGTGCGCCATCATCCCGACGAGGCCGGGCTGGTCGGCAGTGCCCATCTCGCGCCGAAATGGATCTTCGAGGCCTATGACAGCCTGGTCGCCGTCGACATCGGCGGCTCGAACATCCGGGCGGGCATCGTCGAGCTGCGCCAGGACAAGGCCTCAGACCTCAGCAAGGCGCGGGTCTGGGAAACCGAGCTCTGGCGCCATGCCGATGAGGAGCCGAGCCGCGAAGAGGCGGTGAAGCGGCTTGGCAAGATGCTGCGCGAGCAGATCGCGCACGCCGGCAAGGAAGGTTTGCGCGTCGCGCCCTTCATCGGCGTCGGCTGCCCCGGCCTGATCGAGCCTGACGGCGCGATCGACCGTGGCGCCCAGAACCTGCCGGGCAACTGGTCGAGCAGCCGCTTCAACCTGGTCGAGAGCATCCGCGAGATGGCGCCGGAGATCGGCGAGCACGACACCGTCGTCACCATGCACAACGACGCCGTCGTTCAGGGGCTGAGCGAATTGCCGTTCATGCAGGATGTCGAGCACTGGGCGGTGCTGACCATCGGCACCGGGCTCGGCAATGCCAGCTTCCACAATCGGGTGAAGCCGAAGAGCCGGGGCAAGGACAAGCCGAAGAACGGCAAGGACAAGAAGGATTGATCGTCATTCTCACCCATCATGGTCATCCCGGACAAGCGGCGTAGCCGCGCCGATCCGGGATCCATTCCGGAGCCTTTCCGAGAGAGGTTCAGGAATGGATCCCGGGTCTCCCTGCGGTCGCCCGGGATGATCTTGTGGTGTGATTGCGCTCTAATCCCGCTTCGCCGGCAGAGCCCAGAGCAGGCCGCGCGTGACGATCGCCGGGAAGACGGTGAGATGGTCCTCGCCGGGGATGATCTCGGTCAAGAGCTTCAAGCCCGGATAATTACGCGAGCGCAGCGCCTGCTCGAACTCCCTGAGGTCGGCGATCATGTCGGTCTTGCCGTTGTAGCGCGGATCGCCCGAAGCCTTGTCGATCGTCTCATAGGAGGCGATCGCCATCAGCACATTCGCCTTCAGCTCCTTGTTGGCCTCAGCATAGGCGCGCTCACGCTGGAACAGCACCTTCTGGTCGAACCAGAGCGAGGGGCTGCCGATGATGTAGTGCGAGAACAGTCTCGGCTCGGTCAGCAGGACATGGAGGCCGAACAGTCCGCCATAGGAGTGACCGGCATAGATGCTGCGGGTCGTGTCGGTGCGGTAGGTCGCGGCGACGAAGGGCATCAGCTCCTCGGAGAGGAAGCGACGATAGCCTTCCGCCTCGCCGAAGACCGGCGGTTTGCCGGACGGGTCGCGCGTCTTCTCGCCATTCGGCGTCGGCGTGTAGTCGCGCCGGCGGCTGTATTCGGGCGTGTCGCCGACCGAGTAGGAGAGGCCGACCAGGATGAACTCCTCCAGCCCCTTGGCCCGGTTGCCGACCCGGCGCGCAATGCTGCGCACCAGCGGGAAGGCGTAGTCGGCGTCGGTGACGAACAGCACCGGGAAGCGCCGCCGCGGCTGGCTCTGATAGGACTCCGGCAGGCTGACGAAGATCTCGTAGTCGCGCTGCAACGCCTTGGCCCGGATCGTCCTGACCTCGGTTCCCTTCAGCACGAACGGCGGCGGCGTGGCGACGCCAGCAGCGGAGGCCGGCGGCTCGGCATCAGGCTCGGCGATGGCGGCGGTGGCAATCAGGAGCGCGGCGAGGAGGGCAGGCAGGCGAAGCATCCATGACGTCTCCGACAGGACTGTGCCGGGATCGTGACGGCTCGCGCGGCCGCCAACAAGGCCTATCGCCGCAGACCTGGTGCCTCCAGTGCGAGTCCCTTGGCCCGCACCGCGAGATAGAGCTCGAGGGAGAGGTATTCGTCGGAGCCGTAGTCGAACTGCGTCGCCCTGACGCCGAGCGAGCAGGCGCGCAGCCGCCGGTGCAGCGAGCCGAGGCCGTTCCATTCAAGCCGGTAGGCCGGATAGCCGGTGCCGATGCCGTAGCTGATCGTGTCGCCGCGCAACTTCTGGCCGACGAGGCCGTCATGGCACTGCGTGCAAGCGAGATTGAGCTGGCCCTGCCGGCGCTCATAGAAGGACTTGCCGGCTTCGTAGAAGGGCTTGGCCGCGCCCTCCCCCGAGGCCGCCAGCGGCACGCCCTTCGAGAGCGAGGCGACATAGGCGGTGAGGCCGAGCAGTTCCTGGCTCTCATAGCCGAAGGCAGGCTGCTTCTGCCGGTCGGCCCGGCACTGCTCGATGCGGCCCTCCAGATTGATCAGCTTGCCGCTCGCGGCGTCGACCTGCGGGTAGCGGGCTGCTGCTCCGCGCAGGCTCTGTTTGGAATCGGTGTGGCACGAAGCGCAGGCTGGGGCCGCGCCGTCACGGCGGCTGAACAGTTCCTCGCCCTGCTCGACCCAGAGCCAGCCGGGGTTGCGGGCCTCGTCCTCCTGCTGACGCTGCATCTGCGGCGAGAGGAAGGCGCTGCCCGGTTTGATCTCGTCGGCCGCCGCGGCGCTCGCCAGCACGAGCAGGGTTGCCGCAAGCGCGCGGCCGGTGGTCCTCATGTCACGACGAGACGGGCGGTGCGGGTGAAGGTCGCCCCGCCATCCTCGCGCCATTCGAACAAGAGGTCGCCGGTCTCGACAGCGCGGGTGGTGAAGCTGACGAAGGGGTTGGCGGAGACGCCGGTGTGCATGTCGTAGCGGAACACTGGTTCGCCGGCATAGGTCACGGTCAGCCGGTTGAGGATCTTGCGCGGCACGATGCGGCCCTCGGAATCGACCTGGCCGCCCCGATCCATCGGATGGCGGACGAGCACCCGGATCTCGACGATCTCGCCGGCCTTGGCCTCTGCCGGCATGGTGATGCGGGCGTTGAACGATGCCATCGGGTCAGCCTCCGTCGATGCAGGCGCTGAGCGTCACCACGATGTCGGCATCGGCCATGACATAGCTGCCACCGCTCAGCGCCGCGACGACTGCGACCTTCTGCGAGGTGGCGAGGCGCAAGGTGGCGCGGATATCGGCCCGGCCGCTGCGCGGGGTGAGGTGGAAGCGGGCGACGTCGGGAAACGGGTTCTTCTCTGCGATGACATGGATCCAGCGGACATGGTCGGCCTCCGTCATGGGAGACTCAACCAGGATCGCGACATCGACGGAATTGCCGTTCTCGACCAGTTGGGGGATGTCGAAGGTGATCTTGCTGCGCTCCGGCACCGCGCCTTCGGTCACGCGCGCGATCAGCTCGGCGAGCGCCGGTGGCGCGGCTGCGTGAGTTGATGCCGGCAAGACGACAAGCGCGAAGCCGGCAGCGCCGGCCGCCATGATCTCGCGGCGCGAGAGCGCCGGTTCAGGGCGTGCGCAGGCTGGCGAGATAGGTGACGACATCCTCGATCTCCTGGGCGGTCAGCGCCGGCCGATCGCGAAAGGCCGGGGCAACGTCTCGCAATCCTTGGTTACGAAAATAGGGCGGCATCACCGTCTGCGGATTGAGCAGGCTGGCATCGACGAGGCGCAGGCGCAGCTGTCCCGCATCTAGCCTTGTGGCGACACCGGCGAGGTCCGGGCCGATCGTGCCCTGGAAGGGCTCGTTCGGCTCCGGCACATGGTGGCAGATCAGGCAGTTGCCCTGGGTACGGTCGAGCACCAGTGCCCGCCCGCGCTTGATATCGCCGATCTTGTCGCCGAGCGGCGCGGGAATCGCGTCGCCGACGACGGTGTAGGCTTCGAGCGCCGCTGCTGGCGCGCTCGCGAGCGCCAGCACGACCAGCGCGGTCCGGATAGCGGCAAGCCTCACGCCTTGCGCAAATCCGTGTTCTTGAGCGGCAGGTTGCGCACGCGCTTGCCGGTGGCGGCGAAGATCGCGTTCAGCACTGCCGGCGCCGCCACCGCGATGGTCGGCTCGCCGACGCCGCCCCAGAAGCCGCCGGACGGCACGATGATCGTCTCGACCGCCGGCATGTCCTCCATGCGCACCACCGGATAGGTGTCGAAATTCTCCTCGACCATGCGGCCATCCTTGACCGTGCACTCGCCGAAGAGCGCGGCCGAGAGCCCGTAGACGAAGGAACCCTCGACCTGGCGCTCGATCTGCGCCGGGTTGACGGCGTGGCCGGGATCGGTCGCGGCGGTGATCTTGTGGATCTTGAGCTTGCCGTCGGCGGCAACCGAGACCTCGGCGACGGCCGCGACATAGGAGCCGAAGCCCATGGTCTGGCAAATGCCGCGATAGACGCCATCGGGAGCCTTGGTCCCCCAGCCGGCTTTCTCGGCGACGGCGTTGAGCACGGCGAGGTGCTTGGGGTGGCTCTTCATCAGCGCGCGGCGGAATTCGAGCGGGTCCTTGCCGGCGGCATGGGCGAGCTCGTCGATGAAACATTCGAGATAGATGGTGTTCTGGTTGAGGTTGACCCCACGCCAGAAGCCCGGCGGCACATGCGGGTTGCGCATGGCGTGATCGATCAGCAGGTTCGGCACGCCATAGCCGATCGAGGCCTCTGGCCCCGGCGGGTTGAGGCCCTGGAACACCGCGGGGTCGCGCCCGTTCTGGATGTTCTGCGGGAAGATGCCGGCGACGATCGACTGGCCGGAGATGCGCAGGTGCAGGCCGGTCAGGTTGCCGTCCTTGTCGAGCGCGCCGGTGAGCTTGCACTGCGTGATCGGGTGGAAGCGCCCGTGCAGCATGTCCTCCTCGCGTGACCAGATCAGCTTCACCGGCATGCCGGGAATCTGCTTGGCGATGGCGACGACCTGGCGGACCCAGTCATGGACGGCGCCGCGCCGGCCGAAGCCGCCGCCGAGATCGATCTTGTACGCCTCGCATTTGGCCAGCGGCAGGCCGGACGCTTCGGCGGTCGCGGCCAGCGCCGCCTCGCCGTTCTGCGTCGGCGTCCAGACCTCGCAGCGCTCCGGGGTGTAGAGCGCGGTCGCGTTCATCACCTCCATGCAGGCATGGTTCTGGAACGGGTAGGAATAGACCTGCTCGATGACGCGGGCGGCGTTGGCGATGGCGCTTTTGACGTCGCCGTTCTGGTTGCCGACCGCGGCTTGCGGAGCGTCGAGCCCTTCCTTCAGCCAGGCGGCGATGCTCTCGCTGGAGACCTTGGCGTGCTCGCCCTCATCCCAGGTGATCGGCAGCGCATCGAGCGCGGTCTTGGCGCGCCACCAGCTGTCGGCGACGACGGCGACCGCGCTGTCGCCGACCGGCAGGACGTGCTTGACGCCCGGCATGTCCTTGATCTTGGCGGCGTCGAAGCTCTTCACCTTGCCGCCGAAGACCGGACAGTCCTTGATCGCGGCGTTCAGCATCCCCGGTAGCTTGAAGTCCATGCCGTAGATCTTTTTGCCGGTGGTCTTGTCGGCGGTGTCGAGCCGCTTCAGCGGCTTGCCGGCAATGGTCCAGTCCTTCGGGTCCTTGAGCGGGATATCGGACGGGGGCTGGAGCTTCACCGCCGCAGCGGCGACCTCGCCATAGCGGATCGAGCGGCCTGAGCCCTTATGGGTGATCACGCCCTTGAGGGCGCTGCACTCGGCGGCCGGTACCTTCCAGCCATCGGCGGCTGCCTGGACCAGCATCATCCGCGCGGCGGCGCCGCCTTTGCGGACATATTCATGGGATTCGCGGATGCCGCGGCTGCCGCCGGTCGAGAAATTGCCCCAGACGCGGTTGCGGGCGAGGTTCTGGCCGGGTGTCGGGTATTCGGTCGTGACCTTGGCCCAGTCGCAGTCGAGTTCCTCGGCGACGAGCTGGGCGAGGCCGGTCAGCGTGCCCTGGCCCATTTCGGAACGGGCAATGCGGATCACCACCTTGTCGTCGGGATGGATCACGACCCAGGCGTTGACTTCCGGCACCGCGCCTTGCGCCTGTGCTTCCTCGGAGAAGGGGATGGCAAAGCCGAAGCTGAAGGCGCCGGCGGCTGCGGCCGAGCCTTTCAGCAGGCTGCGGCGGGAGAGCTTGGTGTCGATCACAGAGGCTAGACTCATGGCGTCCTCCTGATTGCGGATGGCGCTGCGGCGAGGCTGTGGCGCTCGAGCCGTGCGCAGGGAAATGGGCGAGGTCAGATCAGCCGCGATTCATCTGGCCGCCGGCGGCGACGTCCTTGATGGCAGCCTTGACGCGGTTATAGGTGCCGCAGCGGCAGATATTGGTGATCTCGGAGGCGATGTCGGCATCGCTCGGCTTGGGATTGGATTGCAGCAGAGCTGCCGCGGCCATGATCATGCCGCTCTGGCAGAAACCGCATTGCGGCACGTCGTGTTCGATCCAGGCCTTCTGGATCGGATGGTTGCCGTCGGGCGAGAGCCCCTCGATGGTGACGATCTTCTGCTCGGCGGTGAGGGCGCTCACCGGCATTGAGCAGGAGCGGGTGGCGACGCCGTCGATATGCACGGTGCAGGCCCCGCATTGGGCGATGCCGCAGCCATATTTCGTGCCGGTGAGGCCAATCTGCTCGCGGATCACCCAGAGCAGAGGCGTGTCGTCCTCGACTGCAACCTCAATCGTCTTGCCATTGATGCTCAGCTTAGCCACCGTAAACCTCCCGGTTTCGATCCCAAGGTCGGCGAGAGAGCCAGCGCGCCTCGCCGTTCTGCACGAGCCGGCCATTCAGCGGCCGGGATGTTCCTTGGAAGAATTCAAGCCCAGAAGCGCGGCTGCCGCCAGAGGTTGCGTGCTCACCTGCGATCACGGTCGCGTTGAATCGTTTTAGCGTGCGCTCATGGCGATCCAGGCGGCTTTCTTCGGCGCTGCCATGATGCTGTCCGGTTTTCTGTCGCAGACACGCAGCCCTGACTGTGCCTGCCTCGATGCTCTCTCACAGGAATGTGATGCCTTCATACGATCTTTGCCCGGTGGGGCTGCGGAGCCCTGAACCCGGCCGCGGCGGCGTTTCGTCGGAGATGCTTGCTTTCGTCCCGCGGCAATGGCGAGGCTGCGCGACCAAGCGAATCAGCCCGGCAGGACCGCAATGTCGATGATTTCCGGCCTCGACCGAGCCTTGCGCCGCTCTGGCGGCAGACTGCTGCTGTTCGCGCTGATGCTGCTCGTCGTGCCGCTGGTGGCGCTGGCGCAGACTGCCGACAATACGACAAGCCCGCGCGCCCGCCTGGACTCGATCCGCGGCGAGCTCACCCAGATCGAGGGTTCGCTCGCCAATCCGAATGTCTCGGACAATGAGTTGCAGCGCCAGCGATTGCGCCTGCAGCCCTTGCTCGACCAGCTGCGCATTCTCACCGACGAGCAGGCGCCGCGCACCGAGCAGGCCAAGCTCAGGCTCGACCAACTCGGAGCCAAGCCCGACGCCAATGCGCCGCCCGAGACGCCGGATGTAGCGCGCGAGCGTGAGACCCGCACCAAGACCTTCGGCGAGGCGGACGAGACCCTGAAGATCGGGCGCGCGACGCTGCTCCAGGCCGAGCAATTGCAAAGCTCGATCGGCGACCTCAGGCGCGACCGTTTCGCCAAGGCTCTGTTCGCGGCCGGCCCGTCGATCCTCAATCCGGAGGTCTGGTCGACGACGCTGACGGCCTTCCCGTCCGATTTGCGCGCCTCGCAATTCATCTTCGGCGACTGGCTCTCGGTCTTCACCTCGGCGCTGTTCAGCCCGCGCGGTGTCCTGGTCGCTCTCTCCTTCCTCGGTGCGATCGCGCTCTATGTCGCACGCGCTCGCTATATGCCGCGGCTGACGGCACGGCTGGCGGCGAGCGTCGATTCCAGCGATCGCCACATCCTCTATGGGGCGCTCATCCGCATCGTCGCGCGGACGGCGCCGCCGGCGCTGGCGAGCTGGCTGATCTATGCCGGCCTGAACACCGCCGGCCTGCTGCCGCCGCGAATCCAGCCGGTGATCCTTGCTGCGGTTTTCGGGCTCGCTCTGTTCGCCTTCGTCCAGGCGCTGGTCGATGCGCTGTTCGCTCCCGGCGAGCCGCAGCGTCGCCTCGCCAGCGTGATGGAGTCGACCGCGAAGACCGTGACCCGCCTCGCCGGCTCGCTCGCGATCGTCATGGCGATCGGCAAGGTGCTGGAGGCCTGGCTGCAGGCGATCGCCGCTGGCCTCACCCTGTCGATCATCGTGCGCGGCATCGTCGCCACCGTCTTCGCGGTGATTCTGATCGCCGGGCTCTATCGCTTGCGCGACAATCAGGAGATCGAGCAGGAAGCGTGCCTTGGTCCTTATGTGCCGGTCGATGGCGCCAGCCTCGGTCCGGTGCGCATCCTTGGCTGGATCGTTGGCATAGGGATCATCCTGGCGCTCCTGTTCGGCTATGTCGTGCTGGCGACCTTCCTGACCGAGCAGGTGATCTGGCTCGGCATCCTCGCAGCCGTCTTCGTGCTGCTGATGCAGCTGATCGACCTCGGCATTCTCAGCCAACTCACCGGCGACGGCCGCTTCGCGCTGACGCTGCGGGCGGGGATCGGCTTGCGCGCGGCGACGCTGCAGAAGATTGCCGTCGTACTCTCGGGCGTCCTCAAGATCGTGCTGATCGTCGTCACGATCATGCTGGCGCTGGCGCCCTGGGGCCTGGAATCGACGGATCTGACGACGTCGCTGCGGGCCGCTTTCTTCGGCTTCCAGGTCGGCGGGGTCACGGTCTCGCTGTCCTCGATCGTCGTGGCGATCCTGCTCTTCGCGCTCGGGCTGGCGGCGACGCGCTCGCTGCAGGGCTGGCTCGACGGCAAGTTCCTGCCGACGACCTCGCTCGACACCGGCTTGCGCAACTCGATCACCACCGCAGCCGGCTATGTCGGCTATGCGGGCGCCGCCGCGATCGGCTTCTCCTCGCTGGGCCTCAGCCTGGAGCGGCTCACCCTCGTCGCCTCGGCGCTCTCGGTCGGTATCGGTTTCGGCCTGCAGTCAGTGGTGTCGAACTTCGTCTCGGGGCTGATCCTGCTCTGGGAGCGGCCGATCCGGGTCGGCGACCAGGTGCTGGTCGGCGACGCCGAGGGCATCGTCAAGCGCATCAATGTCCGCTCGACCGAGATCGAGACCTTCGACCGCTCCTCGGTGATCGTGCCGAACTCGAACCTGGTCTCGGGCGTGGTGCGCAACCGCGTCCGCTCCGACCGGACCGGCAGGGTGCTGATCTCGATCAGCGTGCCGCGCCGGCTCAATCCGACCGAGGTCCGCACCATGCTGGTCGAGGCCGGCGAAGCGCATGGCGACGTGCTGAAGAAGCCGGGCCCGGCCGTGCTGTTCAAGAAGCTCGGCACGACGACGATGGATTTCGACCTGATCTGTGTGGTCGGCGATGTCGACATCGTCGGGCGCGTCACCAGCGACCTCAACTATGTCATCCACAGGCGTCTGAGCGAGCTGGAGACTCCGGTCCCGACCGAGCTCACCGTCAAGGGGCTGGAGGGGGTCGAGCACTCGCTCGGTGAGATCGCCGCCGCCGTGTCGAAGGAGGTCGGCCGCCGCGCCAAGCCGGCAGGCGGACGCGTCACCGTCAAGCGCTCGGGCCCGGAGCCCGAAGCCGAGGCGGAGCCGGAGGAAACGCTGCCACCGCCCGCCAAACCTGAACCGGCCGCGAATGGCGGCAAGGACGAGACCAAGGACTGATGCGATGCGCCTTACCTCCGCTCCCACCGCGCGCCAGCGGCTGCGGTCGATGAGCTGTCCCGCCGCGCTCGCGGCCGCGCTCTCACTATTGAACCTTGCCGGCTGCACCGAGCCGGTCCGGACCCAGCCCGCCTTCTATCGCGATCTGGGCTCGCCCTCGGCCAGGGTCGATGCCGAGGCGGCACGCGCGACCATCTCGGCCTATCGGCTCAATGCCGGCCTCGGAACGCTGAAGCTCGATCCGGAGCTGATGCGGGCAGCCGAGCAGGAGGCGGCCGCCATGGCCGCCGCCGACAAGCCGGCCCAGGCCGAGGCGGTGAAGGCCCGGCTGGCGCGGACCGGGCAGCCGGGCGCCGAGGCCAATCTCTCGGCCGGCTATCGTCGCCTGGCCGAGGCCTTCTCCGGCTGGCGCGACTCGCCGCAGCACGACCGGGTGATGAAGGCGCCGAACGCGACGCGCATGGGCATCGCCTCGGCCTATGCGCCGGGCTCGAAATACCAGGTCTACTGGGCGCTGGTGGTCGCGCCCTGAGCAGGCGCGGCTGGCGTCGTCATTCGATTGCGAAATCGAAGGGTGTCTTCGGAAAAGGCTCCTTTGCCAGCGTGAAGTGCCACCATTCCTTGCTGTAGCCGCGAAAGCCCTCGGCGCTCATCGCTGTGGCGAGGATTTCGCGATTGCGGCGGGCCTCAGCTGTGACGCCGGGATGGCGGAGCGCGCTTTTTTCCGAGAAGCAGTCGAAGCTCGTGCCGAGATCGAGGCTGGTCTCGTGCGGGCGACTGGCCTGGGCGCCGTCGCAGGGGCCGGCATTCTCGGGGGTCGGCAAGGGCGCTTCGCCGGCGCGGATGAGGCCGACATCGACGGTGGAGCCGCGCGAATGGCTGGAATTTCCGGCGATGTAGCCCTTGGCGACGAGATCGCTCCTGGCGATGCCGGGGTGGAAGATGCGGCCGAGATCGGTGGCGCCCGGCCGCTTCACCCAGTTATTGAAGGCGGAGACGGCTCGGGCGGGCCGGTAGCAGTCGAACAGCTTCAAGCCATAGCCCTGCTGAGCGAGCCGCTGCTCGACGCGGATCAGCGCGTTCGCCGCCTCGCGCGTCAGCACGCATTCGCCCCGGCCATAGCCGGGCACGACCGCGCCGGTGAAATTGAACGGCGTCGCATAGCGGACGTCCTGCGCGATCGTCGGCGCGAGGTCGCGCAGCCGCACGAAGCCTGCAGGCAGCGGCTGGGCATTGACGGGCCGCGAGGCGAGCACGAGCAGGGCGGCGATCAGCGCCCGCCTGACGATCGCTGGGCGCGGCATGCCGCGGCTCAGGGTTTGGCGCCGACCGGCAGCGGCGGCGCATCGGCCTTCAGCACGATGCCGACGCGGCGGTTGAAGGCGAGATAGGGGTTGTCCTTGACCAGCGGCTCGGTGTCGGCCTTGCCGGTGACCGAGCTGAAGCGCTCGTCGGGCACGCCGGCATTGCCGAGGATCTCGCGCACCGCTGAGGCGCGGCCGACCGAGAGCGCCCAGGGACTGCCGGGCGCCGTAGCGCCCGGGCGCTGCGCAGCGGTGTGGCCGGTGATGGCGATCTTGTTGGGCATGCGCCGCAGCGTCGGCGCGATCGCGGCGAGAAGCTTGCGCATGCGCTCGTTCGGCTGGACCGAGCCTTCGTCGAACATGGCGCGGCCATCCTGGTCGACAAGCTGGATGTCGATGCCCTGCTCAGAGACCTCGATGAGGATGCTGCGCGAGAGTTCGCCGATCTCCGGCATCTCGCGCAGCGCCTGGCGCAGCGAGGCGGCGGCGAGCGCAAAGCCGCGGTCATGGGTGGCCGAGACCAGCCCATCTTCTTTCTGCTGGTTGTGATTCGGCGCGGTGTTGTCGGAGGCTTCCTCGAGCGGGCGGACATAGGCGTTCTTGATGTGCGTCCTGGTCGGGATGCCGTCGACCTCGACGATGCCGGCGAGCTTGAAGTCGCGCTGGGTGCCGAAGGCCTCGCGCATCGAACCGGCGACGATCTGGAGCTTCTGCTTGTCCTGGCTCGAATAGGCGGCGACCATCACGAAGAAGGCCATGAGCAGGGCCATGAGGTCGGCGAAGGTCACGAACCAGCCGTGACCGCCATGCCCGCCTCGCTTCTTCTTGGCCATGGCGGGCTCCGCTCAGGTCGCTTCGGTCATCTCGGCGCGATGGTGGTCCGGCAGGTAGGCAAGGAGCATTTCGCGCACCAAGGTCGGGCTCTTGGCGTCGCGCATCTGCAGGATGCCGTCGATGATCAGCGTGCGCGAGATCTCTTCTTCCTCGAGCTTGATGTGCAGCTTGTCGGCAATCGGCAGGGTGAACATGTTGGCGACCATGGCGCCGTAGAGCGTCGCCAGCAGCGCCGTCGCCATGGCCGGGCCGAGCTTGGACGGATCCGACATGTTGGCGAACATAGTGACCATGCCGAGAATCGTGCCGATCATGCCCCAGGCAGGGGCGCAGTCGCCGATCGCGCGGTAGACCTTCGAGCCTTCGTCGAGCCGCTGCAGGAAGTTGTCGCGGTCGCGCTCCATCGTGTCGCGGATGAAGTCCTTGTCGTAGCCGTCGGCGATGTAGCGCAGGCCCTGGGCCAGGAACGGATCGGAGACTTCGACATTTTCGAGCGCGACCGGGCCGCTCTTGCGGTTGATCTCGGCGACGCGCGTGATCTCGTCGATCAGCTCACGAGGGTGGATCGAGCGCATTGTGAAGGCGAAGCGGATGCCCATAGGCAGGCCGTGCGCGATCACCGAGAAGGGAAAGCGCAGCATGGTTGCGGCCGAGGCGCCGCCGAAGATGATGATGGCGGCGTGCTTGTCCCAATAGGCGGCGAAGTTGCCGCCATCGATCATGATCAGCGCGACAATCGTAGCGATGCCACCGATGATGCCTGCGCCGGTCGCGATATCCATGAAAGCACCTTGGTGCGCTGCCGTCGGCCCTGCGCGCCACGCCTCTCGCACGCCGGAAACGATAGGCGGCGCGAGTTGAAGGAAGCGTTAAGGGTGAGGACTTGCTCACGCCGCTCCGTGAGCTAAAGCTCTTGGCCATGTCTCTGCTTGCAATCTACGCCCGCGTCCTCGGCGAGCTCGGTCCGGAACGGCGCCTGGGGCTCCTGCTCGCTGTCGCCAATATCGCGCTGGCGGGCGCGGCCTTTGCCGAGCCGATGCTTTTCGGCGCGCTGATCGACAAATTGACCAGCTTGCAGACGGCGGGCACGCGACCCGGCTGGGGCGACATCAACGTATTGCTGGCCGCCTGGGTCGGCTTCGGCCTGTTCAATATCGCTGCAGGCGTCTTCGTCGCGCTGTTCGCCGACCGGCTGGCGCATCGCCGCCGCCTCGCTGTGATGGCGAATTATTTCGAGCATGCGCTGACCTTGCCGCTCGCCTATCACACGCAGACCCATTCCGGCCGCGTGCTCAAGGTGATGCTCGAAGGCACCAGCGGCATGTGGGCGCTCTGGCTCTCCTTCTTCCGCGAGCATTGCGCCAGCTTCGTCGCGCTCTTCATCCTGCTGCCGTTCACGCTCTGGAAGAACTGGCAGCTCGGCCTGGTGCTGATCTTCCTCGTCGTGCTGTTCGGCACACTCACCGCCTTCGTGCTGCGCAAGACCGACAAGCTGCAGAGCAATGTCGAGGCCTATCATTCAAGCTTGGCGGAGCGGGCTTCGGACGCGCTCGGCAACGTGCCGGTGATCCAGAGCTTCACCAGGATCGAGGCCGAGGTGCGCGGGCTGCGCAACACCATCACCAGCCTGCTCGAAGCGCAGATCCCGGTGCTGACCTGGTGGGCTGTCGCTACCGTCGCGACCCGTGCCTCGGCGACGCTGACCGTGCTCTCGATCTTCGTCGTCGGCACCTGGCTGCTGATGCAGGGGCTGACCACGGTCGGCGAGATCGTCACCTTCATGGGCTTCGCCACCATGCTGGTCGGCAGACTCGAGCAGATCGTCTCCTTCGTGAACTTCATCTTCATGCAGGCGCCGAAGATGCGCGAGTTCTTCGAGGTGCTCGACACGCTGCCGGCGGTGCGCGATCAGCCCGGTTCTCCCGATGCCGGTCGGCTCGAGGGCCGGATCACCTTCGACGACGTTTCCTTCTCCTATGATGGCAAGCGCGCCGCCGTCGCTGACGTCTCCTTCGAGGTCAGGCCCGGCGAGACCATCGCGATCGTCGGCTCGACCGGCTCGGGCAAGTCGACCACGCTCGGCCTGCTGCACCGCGCCTTCGATCCGCAATCGGGCCGCATCCTCGCCGATGGGCGCGACATCCGCGAGATCTCGCTGCTTTCGCTCCGGCGCAATATCGGCGTCGTCTTCCAGGAGCCGATGCTGTTCGCGCGCTCGATCCGCGAGAACCTGACGGTCGGCAAGCCGGACGCGACCGATGCCGAGATGATGGAAGCGCTCGACCGCGCGCAGGCGACCGAAGTGATGGCGCGCCAGAGCGACGGGCTCGACACCATCGTCGGCGAGCGTGGCCGCACTCTCTCGGGCGGTGAGCGCCAGCGCCTGTCGATCGCGCGCGCCTTGCTCAAGAACCCGCCGATCCTGATCCTGGACGAGGCGACCTCGGCGCTCGATGCGGCGACCGAAGTGAAGCTGCAGAAGGCGCTCGACGAGGTGATGAAGGGCCGCACCACCTTCGTCATCGCGCACCGTCTCGCCACCATCCGCAATGCCGACCGCATCCTGGTGTTCGAGCAGGGCCAGGTGATCGAGATGGGCTCCTTCGAGGAGCTCGTCGCCAAGGGCGGGCGCTTCGCAGCCTTGGCGCGGGCGCAGTATCTCGTTACCGACAAGCCTGCATCGACGCTGTCGGAGGCCGAGGCCAGCCCATTGGCACAAAAGCTGCCAGGCGCGTGATGGTTCAGGCCGCTATGCTCGCTCCGACCTCGCCTCTTCGGGAGCAAGCCTAGCTGCCCAGCCAACACGGAGACCCGTCCATGCGCCGCCTCGTGCCGATCATCGCGCTCGCCTTGAGCCTGTCGCCTGCCGCTTTTGCCCAGACGGTCTGGGAAATGCCGACCGAGTATCCTGCCAGCGCCATTCCGGGCGAGGGCGTCGCGACCTTTGCAAAGCTGGTGAACGAGCGTTCGGGCGGGCGTCTGACGATTATCCCGAGCTTCGACGCCGCGAAGGGGATCAAGTCGGCCGGCATGGTCGCAGCCGTGCAGGAAGGGAAGGTCGCGGTCGGCGATGCCTTCGCCGGGGCGCTGGGCTCGGTGCATCCGCTCTTCGGCCTGTCGTCACTGCCGTTCCTGGCAACCTCGATCGAGGATGCCAGGCGCCTGACCGACCTTGCCCGGCCGGCCTATGCCGAGGTCTTCGCCGGCTACGGCCAGCGCATGCTCTACACCACGCCCTGGCCGGCCTCCGGCATCTGGTCGAAGGAGCCGGTGGCCTCGGCCAGGGATCTCGCCGGCTTGTCGATCCGCACCTATGACGCGACCTCGACCACAGTGATGGGCAATGCCGGCGCCAAGGCAGTGAACCTGTCCTTCGCCGACGCCATGCCGAAGGTGAAGGACGGTTCGGTCACGGCGGTGCTGTCGTCGGGGGATGGCGGGGCCGGGCGCAATCTCTGGCAGTTCCTGCCGCATTTCAGCGAGGTGAACTATGCACTGCCGATCTCGCTGGCGACGGTGAATCTCGCCGCCTACGAGGCCCTGCCGGCCGATCTCAGGCAGGTCGTCGACGAAGCCGCAGCCGAGACCGAGCGGCGGCAATGGAGCGCGATCAGGACGCGGCTCGACGAGAACTATACCCGCATGCGCGCAAACGGCGTCACCATCCACGCGAAGCTGCCGGCCGATCTGACCCAACGGCTCGAGGCTGCGGGCAAGGCCGCGGTCGAGGATTGGCGCGGCAAGGCCGGAGCGGAAGGCGCCGCGATCCTCGACGCCTTCGCCAAGCGCTGAGGCACTCGCGCTGCTGCGTCGCTGCTTTGCCGAGGCGGCGCGGTTTCGATTACCCGAGGCGTAATCGACCCGCCGCGCTGCGGCGGGCATGGTCCCTCGCGACACCGGCCGCACCGGCCGTTTTCGATCGAGGAGCGCACCATGACCGCCTATGCCATCGCCCATCTGCGCGACGTCGACGTCAACGTCGAGATCGTCGACTACATCAAGCGCATCGACGAGACCCTCGTGCCGTTCGGCGGCCGCTTCCTGATCCATGGCGTGACGCCGGAGGTCATGGAAGGTCCCTGGGAGGGCGACCTCGTCGTCATCGCTTTTCCGGACCGCGACGCTGCCCATGGCTGGTACGCCTCGCCGGCCTATCAGGCGATCCTGCCGCTCAGGACGCGCAACTCGCGTAGTGCCGCGATCATCGTCGCCGGTGTATCGGACGACTATCGGGCGACCGATTTCCTGGCGAAGCTGGGCTGACCCTCAGGGCGCCGGCTCGCCCGGCAGGAAATGCAGGCAGGGGTCGAGCTTGACGTGATCGGGGCCGACCTGCTCCCAGCTGCCGCTGACGACGATGCGCTCGCCGGTATTTCGACCATTGCTGTCATAGGTGACGCAGAGCACCCGCGGGTCGGGTGCCTGGCACAAGCCGAGATAGGTCACGCCGGCGCCCGTCTTGA
Organism: Bosea sp. 29B; assembly: GCF_902506165.1. Classification (NCBI taxonomy): domain Bacteria; kingdom Pseudomonadati; phylum Pseudomonadota; class Alphaproteobacteria; order Hyphomicrobiales; family Alloboseaceae; genus Allobosea; species Allobosea sp. 29B. Next base: position 1,491,999 of record NZ_LR733817.1, on the reverse strand, counting down.
CCATAGTCAGAGGACCCTCGACCTCGATCGTGATGAGTTCGCCTTCCTTGCCGGCTAGTGACTTCAATGCGGTGCGCAATTCGCTGCAACTCGTACGGAAGGTCGGCTCCGGCTGGGCGCGCGTCTCCAGCGTGCCGGCGAGCAATGCAGCCCCAGTGAAGAGGACGAGATGGGCAAGGCGAAGATCGAGGGCGCTCATTGCGCTGGTCTCGACCTCCTTTGTGGCGCCTTTGCGCATGGGAGACGCGTGCGAGGCAACAATCGCGTGTCACGGGCGTGCCGTTGTGAGATCATTTTCGGCACGTACTCGCCTGTCTCCTTTTCCCAACGACGGACCCATTGCCTGACATGATGATCGCCCGCCTCGCCTGCGCCTGGGCCTCGGTTGCAGCCTTCCAGATCTTTGGCGGCACGCTGCTCGCACAGCTTGGAGCGCCCTTGCCGTCATTGTTGATCTTTGCCTGGCTGCTCGGTGTCATCGTCTGGTCGGCGTTCGGCGTGGTGCATGAGGCCGAGGAGATCGCGCATCGGCTCGGCGAGCCCTATGGCACGCTGATCCTGACGCTCTCGATCGTCATCATCGAGGTGGCGCTGATCTCGGCAGTGATGCTGGGCGCCAAGGGCGCGCCGACGCTCGGGCGCGACACCATGTTCGCAGTGCTGATGATCGTGCTCAACGGTGTCGTCGGCATCGGCCTCTTCATCGGCGGCCTCCGGCACTTCTCGCAGGGCTACAACCTCAAGGGCGCCTCGGCCTATCTCGCGGTGATCATTCCGCTGACGCTGATCCCGCTTGTCCTTCCGAACTTCACCACCTCGACCTCGGACGGCACGCTAACCACCTTCCAGTCGATCGCGTTCTCGCTCTTCACCCTGCTGCTCTACGGCGCCTTCCTGATCCTGCAGACCGGCCGGCACAGCGTCTTCTTCAAGGAGCCCGCCGGCGAATCGAACATGCCCTATGGCGCGGCCTATGCCCGGGCCCGGGTGCAGCCCGGTTCCGAACCGGCGCCAGCGCCAGCGCCGGAGCCTGATGCCGAGCCGTCCGAGGAGCCGCCGCATCCGCCCTCGGAAGGTTCGACGCGGTCGCATGTCATCCTGCTGCTCGCCAACATCCTGCCGATCGTGATCCTGGCGAAAAGCCTCGCCGTCGTGCTCGACTTCGGCATCGCGCGCCTTGGCGCGCCGGTGGCGCTCGGCGGTATCCTGATCGCCATGGTGGTGTTCACGCCCGAATGCATCGCGGCGCTGCGCGCGATCACCACCAACCAGCTGCAGCGTGCGATCAATCTCTGTCTTGGCGCTGCCGCCTCGACGCTCGGGCTGACGGTCCCGGCCGTATTGGTCATCGGGCTCATCACCGGACAGGAGGTCGTGCTCGGCCTCTCCGGCACCAACATGGTCATCCTGTCGATGACGCTGCTGCTCTCGACGCTGACCTTCACCGGCACGCGCACCACCATGCTGGAAGGGGCGGTGCATCTCTCGGTGTTCTTCGTCTTCCTGGTGCTGGTGTTCAGCCCCTGACCAGGAGGCTCGGCAGAGGGCGTTGACGAGGCAGGATCTATTCTGTACCAATCGGTCAAGTATTTACCGATTGGTACAGGAGATTTGCCGTGAGCGAAGCAAGGCCGCCCTTTCCACCGTTCAGCGAGGATACCGCGATCCTCAAAGTCAGAGCCGCCGAGGACGGCTGGAACGGGCGCAATCCGGCGCGGGTCGCGCTGGCCTATACCGAGGATTCGCATTGGCGGAACCGGGCCGAGATCTTCCAGGGCCGGGCTACGATTGAAGCCTTCCTCACCCGCAAATGGCAGCGCGAGCTCGATTATCGGCTGATCAAGGAACTCTGGGCCTTCACCGGCAACCGCATCGCCGTGCGCTTCGCCTATGAATGGCGCGACGATTCCGGGCAGTGGTACCGTTCCTACGGCAACGAGAACTGGGAGTTCGCCGAAAACGGCCTGATGGCCCGTCGCCATGCCAGCATCAACGACCTGCCGATCGCGGAAGCGGCGCGGAAGTTCCATTGGGACGCCTCCGGGCCGCGTCCAGCCGATCATCCCGGCCTGAGCGATCTCGGCTTATAAGAGCTGATGGCAAGACGAATCAGCGAGCGGGCCGACCTGCTGCCGGTGCTCGGCGAGATCTTTCGCGACCACGGTTTCGAGGCGGCGAGCCTGTCGGTGATCGGCGAGCGCACGGGGCTCGGCAAGGGCAGCCTCTATCACTTCTTCCCCGGCGGGAAGGAGGAGATGGCCAAGGCCGTGCTCGACGAGATCGATAGCTGGTTCGAGAACGAGGTATTCCAGCCTCTTCGAGAGGACGGCGACGCCGCGGCCGCGATCGAGGCGATGCTCGTCGCGGTCGATGGCTATTTCCGTTCGGGCCGGCGCATTTGCCTGGTCGGAGCGCTGGCCCTGGCCGATGCGCGCGAGCGCTTCGCGGCGCAGATCGCCGGCTATTTCACGGCTTGGCAGGATGCGCTCGCCGGGGCGCTCGCCCGTGGCGGCCAGGCCGATCCGGACGGGCTGGCGGAAGAAATCCTGGCCCTGATTCAGGGAGGGCTCGTCCTGGCGCGGGCTCGCGTCGAGGCCGCAATCTTTACAAGGTTGCTCGCAAGGCTGCGCCTCAAGCTGCAGCCTGCCGGTTGAGCGATCTGGCTACCATCACGCGGCGCTCGCGGGCTCCTGTTCATGCGTGCCGTTGCCGGCGGGGGCTACCCTGAGCGCTGTCAGCCGGTTGCGGCTCTTGCGCATCACCTCGAAGCGGAAGCCGTGGAAGGTGAACGCCTGGCCGGCATCGGGGATGGCACGAGCCTCGTGGATGACGAGGCCCGCGATGGTCGTCGCCTCGTCGTCGGGCAACTGCCAGTCCATCGCTCGGTTGAGGTCGCGGATCGGCACGCCGCCATCGACGATGACGCCCCCATCCGGCTGCTGGCGCAGGCCGGGAACGGCGACGTCGTGCTCATCGCGGATGTCGCCGACGATCTCCTCGAGGATGTCCTCGAGCGTCACCAGCCCCATCACCTCGCCATATTCGTCGACCGCGAGGGCAAAATGCGTCTTGCGGGCGAGGAAGGCCTTGAGCTGCTCGGGCAGCGGCGTGTTCACCGGCACGAACCAGGACTCGAGCGCGATGGTCGCGACATCAAGCTTGCAGGCGTCGCCGCCAGCGGCATCGAGCGCGCGCAGCAGGTCCTTGGCGTGCAGGACACCGACGATGTTCTCCGGCTTGTCGCGCCAGAGCGGCATGCGGGTATAGGGCGAGGCCAGCACCTCGCGCACGATCGCCTCAGGCCCGAGATCGAGATTGATCGTGCGCATCTTGGTGCGGTGGATCATCACATCGGCGACTTCGAGCTGCTTCAGGTCGAGCAGGCCGCTGACCATGTCGCCATCGGCCTTCGCGACCGTGCCCTCCTGGCGCATCAGTTCGACCTGGTCGCGCAGGATCTCGTCGATCGCCAGCACCGGGCGTTGCGAATCGATCCGCAGGCCGAACAGCCCGAGTGAGCGGCGCGCGAACCATTGCATGAGCCGGACCGGCGGGCCGAGTACGGCAAGCAGGCGCGCCACCGGCCGCACCAGCTTGAGCGCCATCCGCTCGGGGTCGGCAACGGCTGCCATGCGTGGCGCGAGTTCGCCGACGACGACAACGATGAGCGCGACCGCAATCGCGAGGCAGGCCGCGCCGCTGACACCGAAGGAGGCGAGCGCCGCATAGGCGGCAAAACTCGCCGTCGCGGTCTTCACCAGCGTGCGCGCCAGCAGGAAGACGCCGCTCAGGCGTTCGCGGTCACCGAGCACGCGCAGGACGATCGCGGCGCGGCGGCTGCCGGCCTTTTCCTGCGCGACGAGCCTGGCGCGCGAAATCGCATGAAGCGCCGCATCGGCGGCCGCCAGGAAACCGGTCAGCAGCACGCCGAGCGCGACGATGGCGATGGCGAGCCAGGGATCGAGATGCGGGATGGCGACCATGGAGGAAGCGCTCAGGTTCCCGCGAGTTCGCTCTCGATGAAGTCGTGCGCCGTCTCGGTGGCGACGCCGGGCGCGATGAAGCTCTTGCCGATGCCATGCGTCAGGATGAAGGTCAGCGCGCCGCGCTTGACCTTCTTGTCCTGGGTCATCGCCTCAACGATCTCAGACGCCGTGCCGGCGCCGCCGGGCACGTCCTGCAGCCTGGTCGGCAGGCCGACGGCGGCGAGATGGGCGGCGACGCGGCCGGCATCCTGGCCGGAGCAGAGACCGAGCCGCTGCGAGAAGCGGAAAGCAAGGCAAAGCCCGATCGCGACGGCTTCGCCATGGACGAGGCGGGTGGAGTCGTATCGCGTCAGCCGCTCCAGCGCATGGGCGAAGGTGTGGCCGAGATTGAGAAGGGCACGGTCGCCATCCTCGCGCTCGTCGCGGGCGACGACAGCGGCCTTGGCCCGGCAGGCGGTCGCGACCGCATGGTCGCGCTCGGGTCCACCTTCCATGACGCGGCGCCAGTTGACCTCGCACCAGTCGAAGAAGGCGGCATCGTCGATCAGCCCGTACTTCACCACCTCGGCATAGCCGGCCTTGAACTCGCGCTCGCTCAGCGTATCGAGCAAGGCGGTGTCGCAGACCACCAGCGCCGGCTGGTGGAAGGCGCCGATCAGGTTCTTGCCATGGCTGGAATTGATGCCGGTCTTGCCGCCGACGGAGGAATCGACCTGGGCGAGCAGGCTGGTCGGAATCTGCACTAGGCGCACGCCGCGGCGCAGCACCGAGGCGGCGAAGCCCGAGAGGTCGCCGACGACGCCGCCGCCGAGCGCGATGACGAGGTCGTTGCGCTCGATCTTGGCGGCGAGCAGACCGTCACAGAGCTCGATGAAGCGGGCATAGGATTTGGACGCCTCGCCCGGCGGGATCGTCAGGCGCGTCGCCGTGACGCCGGCCTGCTGCAGGCAGGATTCGAGCGCGGGAGCATGCAGGGCGGCGAGGTTCTCGTCGGTGACGATGGCGGCGCGAGCGCCGGGAAAGCGCCGGGCGATCACCTGCGCAGCCTCGCAGAGCTGATGGCGGCCGATCAGGATGTCATAGGAGCGCTCGGCCAGCGCGACCGGCACGACGATCCGTTCCGCTGCAGGGGCAGCCGAGGCCATAGCGTTCATTCCTTGCCTTCCTGGCGCAGCCGCCGGTCGAGCGCCGCCACGGCGTCCTCGATGACGACCTCATGGGGATCGTCGCGCGAGATCAGCGTGATGTCGGCGAGCGCATAGATCGGCTCGCGCTCGGCCAGCAAGCGCCGTACGGTCGCCTCGGGGTCGGCCGTCTGGAGCAGCGGGCGATTGCTGCGTTTGCGGACGCGGCGCATCAGCACGTCGAACTCGGCCTTCAGCCAGATCGAGATGCCGAGCTCGGCGATGCGGGCGCGGGTGTCGGCGTTCATGAAGGCGCCGCCGCCGGTCGCCAGTACGAGCGGTGCGCGCGTCGTCAGGATGCGGGAGATGACGCGGCGCTCGCCATCGCGGAACTCGCTTTCGCCACGCTGGGCGAAAATCTCGGGGATCGCCATGCCGGCGGCGGTCTCGATCTCGGTGTCGGCGTCGACGAAGGGGAGGCCGAGCCGGGCGCCAAGGCGTTTGCCGACCGAGCTTTTGCCCGAGCCCATCATGCCCACCAGTACCACGGCCCGCGCACCGAGCGCGGCGCGCAGCGCGATGCGGTCCACTTGTTCGATCGTTTCCGCCATCGTCATCAACTGAATTCCTTGTGCCCGCTCTAGCATGAGGATCGTGGCACCGCCATGTGCGATGCAGGGCGGCTTGACCGTGGCCGCCTAGTCGGGCTCGTAGCGCCGCGACGGGGTGTGAGCGCGTGATGCCGGTGGCTGGAGCAAATTGCGGAATCGCCGGATTGCGGGCGCCCTTCGTGCTGCTGGAAGACCGCAGCGGGGCAGGGCAGGCACTGCTCTTCGCTGATCCCGCCGAGATCGTAGAGGCATCGGAACCGGCCGAGATCGCCGAAGCATTCGCCCGCATCAAGGCCGGTCTGGCACGCGGCCTGCACGCGGCCGGCTTCCTCTCCTATGAGCTGGGCTATGCCTTCGAGCCGCGGTTGGCAGGGCTGTTGCCGAGCGAGCCTCGGCTGCCGCTGCTCTGGTTCGGCCTGTTCGAAGCGCCGCGCAGCATCGTTCCGGCTGAGCTCGACCAGGAGTTCGCAGCACGGTGCCCAGCGCCGCTGGGGGATCTGGCGTTCGGGCTGGACGAAGCGGCGCATGCGGCGGCGGTGCAGCGCGTGCTCGACTATCTCCATGCCGGCGATGCCTATCAGGTCAATCTGACCTTCCCGATCCGCTTCCGCTATCCCGGCGACCCGCTTGCGCTTTACGGCGCGCTCAGGGCGAGCCAGCCGGTCGCTCATGGCGGCATGGTCGCGACGGGCGAGGCGAGCATCCTGTCGGTCTCGCCGGAGCTGTTCATCGAGACCGCCGGCCGGCGCGCCGTCACACGGCCGATGAAAGGAACAGCGGCGCGCGGCTTCGATGCGCCGGCCGACGAGGTGGCGAAGGCATCGCTCCGGGCCGACCCGAAGCAGCAGGCCGAGAACCTGATGATCGTCGACCTCCTGCGCAATGATCTCAGCCGGATCAGCGAGCAGGACTCGGTCAAGGTTCCCGCCCTCTTCAGCGTCGAGACCTATCCGGGCTTCCATACACTGACCTCGACGGTGACCAGCCAATTGCGGCCGGGCTTGTCGCTTCTGGAGCAGATGCAGGCGCTATTCCCCTGCGGTTCGGTCACCGGCGCGCCGAAGCTGCGGGCGATGGAGATCATCCGCGAGCTCGAAGCCGCGCCGCGCGGGATCTATACGGGATCGCTCGGCATGATCGCGCCAAATGGCGATCTCAGCTTCAACGTCGCGATCCGGACCGCGACGCTGTTGCCGGGAGGCGAGGGGGTTTACGGCGTCGGCGGCGGTATCGTCGTCGATTCCAGGCCGGCAGAGGAATATGCCGAGTGCCGGCTGAAGGCGCGGGTGCTGACCGATCTAGCCGAGGAATACGGGCTGATCGAGACGCTGCGCTGGTCAGGTGGCTATGTCCGGCTGGCGTTGCATCTCGAGCGCCTTGCCGCGTCGTCGTCGGTGCTCGGCTTCCGGCTCGATCGGGAACAGGTGCTCGGGCAGCTCGCGGCGGCTGAGGCGGCGCTTCCTGCCGGGGAGGAACGCCGCGTGCGTTGCGAGCTGCGCTGCGACGGCATGCTTCAAATCACGACTGCGCCGATGCCGGTCGCGGCAGGCGGCGCGGTCCGGATCGCCATCGCGAGGCAGCGGGTCGATGCCGGCGATCCGTTCCTGCGTCACAAGACGACGCGTCGGGCGGTCTATGAGCGAGCCTTCGCGGAGGCGGCGTTGCAAGGCTGCGACGATGCCCTGCTGTTGAACCGGCAGGGCTTCATCACCGAGACCAGCCGCAGCAATGTCTTTGTCGAGCACGACGGCGTGTTGCTGACGCCGCCGCTGGTGCATGGCCTGCTACCGGGCGTGTTGCGCCGGGAACTTATCGAAACCGGGGTTGCCCGTGAGGCGCCGCTGCGGCTCGACGACCTCAGGCAGGCCGGGCGCTGGTTCGTCGGCAACAGCCTGCGCGGGCTGCAGCTTGCAGAGATCGCAGGTTCCGCCCTTGCGTCCGATACCCCCAATCAGAAATAACGGGTTGGGGTGCATGGGGAATCGCCGGCCGTGCCGACGCTGTTCAAGTTCCTGACGTTCCTGGCTGTCATCGCCGGGCTGGTCTATGGCGGCATGCTCGCGCTGGTCACCTTCGTGAAGCCGGAGCCGCGCGAGATGGTCGAGATCGTGCCCCCCTCGAAGCTGCAGCAGAAATGAGCAAGCAGGCGCGCTCCTGGCTGAACGGTTTCCTCGACATGCTGGCGGCCGAGCGCGGCGCCGCCAAGAACACGCTCGAGGCCTATGAGCGCGATCTCGATGATTATCTCGGCTTCGCCGCGAGCCAGGGCGGGCCGGCCGCGGCCACGGCGGACGATGTCCGGGCCTATCTCATCGAATTGTCGGAGCGCGGGCTGAAAGCTTCCTCGGCGGCGCGGCGGCTTTCGGCAGTCAGGCAGTTCCACCGCTTCCTCTACACGGAAGGCCTCGCAGGCACCGATCCGACCGCCGCGATCGAGGGGCCGCGGCTTGGCAGGCCATTGCCAAAGGTGCTCAGCGTCGCCGAGGTCGACCGGCTGATCGGTACGGCGCAGCAGATGGCGGAGCAGGAAGGGCTCTCACCCGCCGCACGGGCGCGCGGCGTCAGGATGCGCTGCCTGATCGAGATGCTCTACGCCACCGGCCTGCGCGTTTCCGAACTGATCGCGCTGCCGCTCTCTGCCGCGACGACGCGCGAGCGCTTCCTGGTCGTGCGCGGCAAGGGCGACAAAGACCGGCTGGTGCCGCTGAACGAGGCGGCGCGTGTGGCTGCTGCAGCGCATCTTGCCGTGCTGCGTGAGCAGGGCGCGCCGGACGGGCGCTGGCTCTTCCCCTCCGATGGCGAGAGTGGGCACTTGACCCGCCAGGCTTTCGGGCGCGATCTCAAATCGCTGGCCGCCGCCGCCGGCCTGTCACCGGCGAAGGTCTCGCCGCATGTGCTGCGCCACGCCTTCGCCAGCCATCTCCTGCAGAACGGCGCAGACTTACGCGTCGTGCAGGAACTTCTGGGGCATGCCGACATCGCGACGACGCAGATCTACACCCATATCCTCGACGAGCGGCTGAAGAGCATGGTCCGCGATCTCCACCCGCTGATGGACGGAGACAGCTAGATCAGGCTGTGTTCGGCGTGCTTGGAGCCGGTTCCTCGCCCTTCCTGCCGCAGAGCGCCAGCATGGCGCGGGCGATCTCGGCCTCGCCCATGATGGTGCGGCTGGCGCCGCACTCTCTGAGATGCTCGACCTCGGCGAGGGAATGGGCGCGGGCGATGATCGGCAGGTTCGGGTTCTGCTTGCGCGCTTGCTCGCAGACCTGGCCGGCCTCGAAGCTGCCGGGGATGGCGACGAAGAGGCGTTTTGCCCGCGCCAGCCCGGCGGCGTCGAGCACCTCCGGGTCGGCGGCATTGCCGACCAGCACCTCGGCACCATCGCGACGGGCGGCGGCGACGCCGTCATCCTGGTCCTCGATCACCAGGAGTTTCTCGCCCATGGCCGCAAGGCCGGCGCCGAGCAGCGAGCCAACGCGGCCATAGCCGACGACGACGATGTGATCGGAGAGTTCGGTCGGGATGATGTCGCGCTCAAGCGTCGGTGCGGGTTCGGGTTCCGGCGTGGTGGCTGGTGCTTCCGGCTGAGGGACGGGCACGGCCTCGGTCGGCTTCGGTTCTGCCGGCCTGGGCTTGGCCGGTGCCGGGTCGGGCGGGGCGAAGCGGTCGACCAGCTTGAACATCAGCGGGTTGAGCACGATCGAGAAGATCGCGCCGGCGAGGATCAGGTCGCGACCCTGCTCCGGCAGCAGCTTCAGGGAGACGCCGAGCCCGGCCAGGATGAAGGAGAACTCGCCGATCTGGGCCAGGCTCGCCGAGATCGTCAGCGCGACCTGATCGGGCTTGCCGAAGGCGCGCACGATCAGCCAGGCCGCCAGGGTCTTGCCGAACAGGATGATGGCGATGGTCGCGATCAGCGGCAGTGGCGCGCGCAGCAGGATGCCGGGGTCGAACAGCATGCCGACCGAGACGAAGAACAGCACGGCGAAGGCGTCGCGCAGCGGCAGCGATTCCTCGGCAGCGCGATGGCTGAGCGGCGATTCGCTGAGGATCATGCCGGCGAAGAAGGCGCCGAGCGCGAAGGAGACGCCGAACAGGCTGGCGGCGAGATAGGCGACGCCGAGCGCGATCGCGAGTACGGCGAGGCGGAAGAGCTCGCGCGAGCCGGTATGGGCGACCCAGTGCAGGATCCACGGAATCAGCCGGCGCCCGACGATCAGCATGAAGGCGACGAAGGCGGCGACCTTGGCGAGCGTCAGACCGAGCACGCCCCAGAGCCCGAGATCGAAGCGCGTCGCCAGCGGCCCACTGCCCGCGGCCGTACCGGAGCCGCCGTTCAGCACATCGGCGACCGCCGGGATCATCACCAGCGCCAGGACCATGGCGAGGTCCTCGACGATCAGCCAGCCGACGGCGATCTTGCCCTTCTCGGTCTGGACGATGCGACGCTCCTGCAAGGCGCGCAGCAGCACGACGGTACTGGCGACCGAGAGCGCCAAGCCGAAGACGAGGCCGGCTGGTACGCTCCAGCCAAGCAGCAGGGCGAGCCCCAGGCCGAGCAGGGTCGCAGTGCCGATCTGCACCAGCGCGCCCGGTACCGCGATGGCTTTGACCGAGAGCAGGTCCTTCAGCGAGAAATGCAGGCCGACGCCGAACATCAGCAGGATGACGCCGATTTCGGCGAGGTCGTTGGCGAGGTTCTGGTCGGCGACGAAGCCCGGGGTGAACGGGCCGACCGCGACGCCGGCGAGGAGATAGCCGACGAGCGGGGAAACCCTCAACTTCTGTGCCAGCGCCCCGAACACGAAGGCGAGGCCGAGGCCCATGACGATGATGGCGATCAATGGGCCGTGATGCATGGGTCTCCGGTGGGCAGGCGAGAAAGGGGGCGCCGGCGACTTTGCGGATCGCGGCGAGGGAATTCAACCTTCGATGGTGAACAAAAGTCGCAAGCGGCCTGCGACACGGTGCGCGGAGTTGGCGTCAGGCCTTGGCCGGCTTGTGTTCCAGCAGGATCTGGGCCTGCTTCTCGACGCTGAGTTTCAGCTTCTCGGCGAAGATGGCGAGCATCAAAGGCAGCATCACCTCGACGCGCACCAGGGCATCCTCGATCTCGATCTTGCCGCTGACGGTGTGGCCGAGGGCGGCGACGCCGAATTGCAGCGTGTCGCCCTGCCAGTTCTCCTCGACGAGCTGCATGCCGAAGCCGCCGAGCCTGTCCCGGACCTTGCCGACGCCGCCCTGCAGCCGCTGGCGGGCCGCCTCGCGGCCGAGCGAATGCGAGATCGTGATGGTGACGGGGCGTTTCATGCGTCAGGTCCCGGAAGCGTGAGCGAGCTGGCGTAGCGCTGAGATGGGCTGCGCAGCCGGCACTTGCAACCGTTTACGGACACGACCTCTAACGAGATCGTCCCGAGCGACCGCTGAGGGTACCCGGGACGAGATGTTCAAGGTGAAACCGGATGTGAAGGTCAGTGGCTGCGGGCTTCGAGCGCCTGCTGGCCTTCCGGTGTGACTTTCCAGAGCTCGTTGCCGGGCTCGGCCAGGCCGCGACCCTGAAGCAGCCGCAGCATCGCCTCGCCGAAGATGAAGCGGCGTGTCTCTTCGCTGATGCTCTCCAGAGCGATCCACTCCGGGTCGGTCATCACGATGGTCTGCGGGTTCGTCGCGGTCTCGGCCATATCGTCCTCCTCCGTGGCGGTTGCTGCGGTTAGAGGGAAAATCGCGAGCAATTTTGGAGAGTGTATGGCCGTGTTCGGGTGGCGTTGCGGCAATTGCGCGGGTTTTCCGGGTTAGCCGGCTGGTTTTCCGGCTGAGCGCTAGCCATAGGGCAGGCGTAGGCCCGCCTCGGCGGCGCAGGCCTTGAGCGCGAGCAGGATGGCGGCCTCGTCGGTCTCGACGCCGTGGCGCTGCAGGCAGGGCACCAGGATCGCCGCCTCGGCATGGCCGGCCGGGCCGATCACCGGGCAGGCGATGTCGGTGACGGCGAGGATGTCGCGGCTCGCTGCGATGCGGTGGCCGAGTGCGCGGACCTCGGCGAGTGCGGCCTGGGTCTCAGGATCGTCGAGCCGCTGCCTAGTCTCGGGCGGCGCTTCGCGCATCAGCCCGCGCCGGCGCGCTTCCGACTGGAAGGCGAGGATCAGCAAACCGGAATTGGCGTCGAGCGCCGGGCGGCCATAGCCGGGGCGGACGATGACGCTGGCGTCGAGATGGCCGGCGGTGGTGGCGAGCACCACCGTCTGTGCCCGGCTCAGCACGACGAGATGAGCGGCTTGGCCGCTCTCCTCGCTGAAGCGCTCCATCAGTGGCAGTACCACCGAGGTCAGCTGCTTGCCGCCCGGCGTCCTGATCCCGAGGTCGAACAGGCGGCGCGACAGGCCGAGCCGGTCTGTGCCCGGCTCCCGTTCGAGATAGCCGCGTTGCTGCAGCACGAAGACCATGCGGAAGATCTCGCTCTTCGAGCGCTGCAACCGCTCGGCGATCACGCGGGTCGAGAGCGGCTCGCCGGTCTCCGCCAGGAGTTCGAGGATATCGAGACCCTTCTCCAGGGCAGGGGCGGCATAGGCCGCCTTCTCGTCAGGGTCGGCTTCGGGAAGAACGCTCATGCTGCGCCTGTTTCATATATGAAGCTTGACATCAAATAAGAAGCCAAACTAGCCTTCGGGTAAAGAGGGAGAAACATGAGCGCATCGCCGCGACATCCGTCCAGCGCATCCGGACGGCGGGCCCATGGCCCGCAGGCCCAGGGCTGACGGCGATGAAGTACGGGCTGCAGTTTCGCGATGTCTTTGCGGCCTGGCAGTCCATTCTCGACGGCGTCTGGATCACGCTGCTGCTCTCCGCGGTGGCGATGGTTGGCGGCCTCGCCATCGGTATCCTCTGCGCCGCGGCGCGCACCTACGGCCCGGCCTGGCTGCGCCGCATCGTCGGCGCCTATGTCGAGATCATTCGCAACACGCCGCTCCTGGTGCAGCTCTTCCTGATCTTCTTCGGGCTGCCGAGCTTCGGCGTCAGGCTCGATGGGTTGACCGCTGCGATGATCGCGCTGGTGATCAATCTCGGCGCCTACACCACCGAGATCGTCCGTGCGGGCTTGGAGGCCGTGCCGAAGGCGCAGATCGAGGCCGGCCACTCGCTCGGTCTCTCCGGCCTGCAGGTCTTCCGCTACATCGTCGTCTTCCCGGCGCTGAAGGCGATGTTCCCGGCGCTCGCCAGCCAGTTCGTGCTGCTGATGCTGGCGACCAGCGTCGCTTCGCAGATCTCGGTGCAGGACCTCTTCCACGCCGCCTCGATCGTGCAGTCGCGCACCTTCAGGGATTTCGAGGTCTATACGGTGATCGGCGTGCTCTATCTCGCGCTCGCCATCGGCTTCCGCGGCCTGTTCGCCCTGATCTACCGTGTGGTGTTCGTGCGATGATCCGGGAATTCGGCCTCATCGACGTGATGTATCTGATCGCGGCGGCGCGCTGGACGATCGCGCTGACCGTGGTCGCCTTCGCCGGCTCGGCTGTACTCGGGCTTGCGCTCGCGATCCTGCGCATCCTGCCGGTCGCGCCGCTGCGCTGGTTCTCGGCGACCTATATCCAGCTGGTGCAGGGCACGCCGCTGCTGGTCTGGCTGTTCCTGATCTTCTTCGGCCTGCCGCTCGCCGGCATCTCGGTCAATCCCTGGATCGCGGCGGCCGTCGCCTTCTCGGTCTACGGCTCGGCCTTCCTCGGCGAAATCTGGCGCGGCGCGCTGGTCTCGATCGCAAAAACGCAATGGGAGGCGGGCGCCTCGCTCGGGCTCTCGCTCGCCGAGCAGCTCCGCTACGTGATCATCCCGCAATCGATCCGGATCGCGATCCCGCCGACGGTCGGCTTCCTCGTGCAGCTGATCAAGAATACCTCGCTCGCGGCAGTGATCGGCTTCGTCGAGCTCACCCGCGAGGGCCAGCTCACCGCGGCCGGCACCTACAAGCCCTTCGCCGTCTACATCACCGTCGCCTGCATCTATTTCGCGATGTGCTTCCCTCTCACGCAATGGAGCCGCTCGCTCGAGCGGAAGCTCGATGTCGCTCGTTGAAATCCATGACGTCAGCAAGAGCTATGGCGCCAACCAGGTGCTGAAGGGCGTCTCGCTCGACATCGAGAAGGGCGAGGTCGTCGCCGTGATCGGCCGCTCGGGCTCAGGGAAAAGCACGCTCTTGCGCTGCGTCAACGGGCTGGAGCCGGTCCAGGCGGGCACGATCCGCATCGACGGCGTCAAGGTCAACGATCCCGCGACCGATCTGCGCAAGCTCAGGCAGGAAGTCGGCATCGTCTTCCAGCAGTTCAACCTGTTCCCGCATCTTTCGGTCAGCGACAACATCACGCTCGCCCCGCGCGTCGTGAAGAAGCAGAAGCCGGAGGAGGCGCGCGAGGTCGCCCGCGAGGTGCTCGCCCGCGTCGGGCTGGAGGACAAGCTCGACGCCTATCCTGCGCAGCTCTCGGGCGGCCAGCAGCAGCGCGTCGCGATCGCGCGCTCGCTCGCGATGCGGCCGAAGCTGATGCTGTTCGACGAGGTCACCTCGGCGCTCGACCCGGAGCTCACCGGCGAGGTGCTGAAGGTCCTCGAATCCGTGGCGCAGGAGGGCATGACCATGATGCTCGTCACCCATGAGATGGGCTTTGCCCGCAGGTTCGGCTCGCGCGTCGTCTTCATGCACGAGGGCCGCATCCACGAAGAAGGCCAGGCCGCGGCGGTGCTCGCCCAGCCCAAGACGCCCGAACTCACCACCTTCCTCAGCGCAGTCCTGCACTGAGGAGACAAGCCGGTTCCAGTTCAGTCACGAGGGGAGGACATCATGCGTAAACTGTTTGCAGGCCTGGCGGCGATGGCGATCGCTGCGTTCGGTGCTGTCGAGGCCAAGGCCGACAAGCTCCAGGACATCCTGTCCAAGGGCGTGGTGCGCATCGGCGTGCCGCTCGACGCGCCGCCCTTCGGCTCGCAGGATGCCAACCGCAAGGCGGTCGGCTTCGATATCGAGCTCGCCGAGATGGTCGCCAAGGGCCTCGGCGTGAAGCTGGAGATGCAGCAGATCACCGGCGCCAACCGCATTCCGTTCCTGCTCACCGACAAGGTCGACATCGTCATCTCGGTGATGGGCCTGTCGCCGGAGCGCGCCCGGCAGATCATGTTCACTGCGCCCTATGCCAACACCTTCCTGGCGGTCTACGGGGCGAAGTCAGCCACCGTCAGCAGCCCGGAGACGCTGGGCTCGAACCGCGTTGCCGCCGCCAAGGGCACGACGCAGGAACTTGCCATCACGGAATCGGCGCCGAAGGCAAATGTGATGCGCACCGAGGACGACGCGACCGCGGCCGCCGCCTACATCACCGGCCAGACCGATCTGCTCGCGACCAACTCGATCGTCGCCCAGGCGCTCGCCAAGCAGAACCCGAACAAGGAATTCGAGCGCAAATTCGTCATCCGCCGCAGCCCGGCGCATATGGGCGTGCAGATGGACCAGCATAATCTGGTGCGCTGGCTCGACAGCTTCATCTTCTACGCCTCGATGAATGGCGAACTCGACCGGCTGCACAAGAAGTATCTGGACATGCCGATGGATCCGCTGCCGACGCTGTGAGCGGTCCATTGCCGTCATTCTCGGGCGAAGCGTAGCGCAGACCCGAGAATCTCGTGACCTGATGGCTCTGACCGGAGCCTCATTCTGCCTGAGATGCTCGGGTCAAGCCCGAGCATGACGGTCCTTCTCGACCCTCCCCATTCTCGGGGAGGGCTTCCCAGGCCACGTCCGATCGAGCCCCGCCATGACCAGCTCCCGCCAGAAGCCGACGCCGCGCCCGTCCTCCGCCTTCCTCACGGTCGATCCGGAGAAGGACGGCAAGCAGGTCGGCTTCCTGATGATCCCGCATTCGCCTGACGACGACGCCTGGGGCGCGACGCGGATCCCGGTCGCGATCATCAAAAACGGCTCGGGGCGGACCGCCATCCTCGAAGGCGGCAACCATGGCGACGAATATGAGGGGCCGATCACGATCTGCGACCTGATCCGCGATCTCGATCCCGGCCGCGTGCAGGGGCGGCTCATCCTGATGCCGGCGAACAATGTCCACGCCGTCATCGCCGGTCAGCGGACATCGACGGTCGACGGTCTGAATTTCAACCGGACCTTCCCGGGCGATCCGCGCGGCACCATCACCCAGCAGATCTCGGCTTTCGTCAGCGACCACATCCTGTCGCTCGGCGACGCCTTCCTCGACCTGCACTCTGGCGGCTCCTCGCTCGACATCATTCCGAGCGCGATCGTCGAGCCAACCGACGATCCCGAACTGCACAAGCGCAATGTCGCGGCCGTCCAGGCTTTCGATGCACCGATGACGGTGGTGATCTCCAATCTCGGCGAGCCGCGTACCGCAACGGCGACCGCATGCCGGCAGGGGCTCGTCACTGTCGGCACCGAGATGGCGGGCGCTGGTGCGGTCTCGCTGGAAGCACTGTCGATCTGTCGCCGCGGCGTCGCCAACGTGCTCGACCATCTCGGCATCGTCGCCCGCGACAAGCCCGAGCCGCGCCGCGGCGGTGGGCAGGTGCTGGAGTTGCCGGGCACCTCGGCTTACGTCTACGCCACGGCCGACGGAATCTTCGAACCCTTCCACGCCAATGGCGAGAAGGTCAGCGCTGGCCAGCCGGCGGGCAGGATCCATTGCACCTGGGACCCGACCCGTCCGCCGGAGACGCTGCACTACGCCGCCGATGGGATCCTCTATGGCCGGCGCCAGCCTGGCCGGGTCAGGCCGGGCAATTGCTGCCTGATCGTCGCGGCGCCCTATCGCGGGGTGCTGTCGTGATCGGCCTCGACGATATCCGCGCGGCGCGCTGGCGAATCCAGCCGCATATCCGCAAGACGCCGATCCTGCCCTATGGCCAGCTCAGCTCGCGCGAGGATTTCGGCGGCACGGTGACGCTGAAGCTCGAATTGCTGCAGGCGGCGGGCTCGTTCAAGGCGCGCGGCGCGATGAATCGCCTGCTGACGCTCTCGGCTGAGGAACTAGGGCGCGGCGTCGTCACCGCGTCGGGCGGCAATCATGGCCTTGCCATCGCCCGCTCGGCCCATGTGCTCGGCGCCAGGGCCAAGATCTTCCTGCCGTCCAATGTCGTCGCGGACAAGGTCGCCAAGCTGAAGCGCTGGGGCGCCGAGGTCGAGATCGTCGGCGCGATCTGGGATGACGCCAATGCCGCGGCGCTCGCCTATGCCAGGGAAACCGGAGCGACCTATGCCCATCCGTTCAGCGATCCCGTCGTGGTCGCCGGCCAGGGCACGCTCGGCCTCGACATTCTCGACGAGATCCCCGAGGTCGACGTCATCCTCGTCGCGATCGGCGGCGGCGGGCTGATCACCGGGCTCTCCACCGCGGTGAAGGCACTGCGGCCGCAGACGCGCATCATCGGCATCGAGCCCTATGGCTCGCCGACGCTGCATGCCTGCCTCGAAGCCGGCAAGCTCGTCACGCTCGACAAGCTCGAGACGCGGGTCGCGACGATGTCATGCCGGCGCACCGACCAGGCGATCTATGAGGCCGTCGCGAAACATGTCGACGAGATCGTGCTGGTCAGCGACGCCGAGATGGAGCAGGCGGCGCAGTCGCTCTGGTTCGAATTTGGTATCGCGGCGGACCTGTCCGGCGCGGCTGCGGTCGCGGCCTTGCAGGCGAAGCGCTTCGTACCGGCGCCGGGCAGCAAGGTCTGCGCGCTGGTCTGCGGTGCCGGGACGGACGGGACCTGACCTCCGCCGTCATGCTCGGCCTTGAGCCGAGCATCTCAGGCCGGATGAAGCTCCGCTCTGCGCCTTCTCGTCATGAGATTCTCGGGTCTGCGCTTCGCTCCGCCCGAGAATGACGCTTGAGGGCTACCGCGCGACGCTCAGCCCCTGCACGCCGTGCTTGGCGATCAGCGCGGCGACGAAGCCCGATTCTTTCGCCGCTGCGACGAATTTTGCCAGGTAATCCGTCGCCTCGGCCTTGGCCTTGGGCACGCCGATCGCCTGCTGCACGGTCATGAAATATCCGTCGAGGATGCGCGTGCCGGGAATCGCCACGACATCCTTCAACAGGCGCGGGCGCAGGCCTGTGAGCGCATCCAGCTCCTTGGAAACGAAGTCGGCAGCGGAATCGTCGAGCGTGCCGGAGCGGACGAGCTCGGCCTTGCGAATATTGCGATCGAGCCAGAGGCCGTAGGCGGCGCGGCCGCTGACGGCGATGCGGACGCCCTGCGCATCGACATCGGCGATCTCGCGCAGCGGCGAACTTTCGCGAACCAAATAGGTTGCCTCGATCTCGGCATAGGCTGGCGTGAAGCTGATCGCCTCGGCGCGCTGCGGCTCGGCGCCGATCAAGCCGACATCCCATTCGTCGCAAGGCGCGGCATCGGCGAGCAGGCCAGGATTCTCGTAAGGGACATAGCGCAGGCCGGTGCCGAGATGGTCGGCCAGCGCGCGGGCCATGTCGGGCGAGACTCCTTGCGGCTCACCCTGCGGGCTGCGGCTGGACACCAGCAGGAAGTTGGAGAGGTTGATGCCGGCGCGCAGCAGGTTGGCCGGCGCCAGATGCTCGCGCACGGTCGGCGAGAGCTGGCCGATATCGGGGCGGAATTCCATGGCGTCGTCCTCCCTGTCGTCGGGGCCGCTTATGCCGTGCCGCCGGTGGGGAGGACAAGCCGGTTCAACATCAGAGCTCCAGCCAGCGCGCGCCCTTCGCCGAGGAGCGCACCGCAGCCTCGATGAAGCGGACGCCGCGCACGCCATCGGTGACGGTCGGCACCAGCGTTGCGAACGGGGCAGGCTCACGCCCTTCGATCCGGGCTGTGATCTGCTCGGCGATATCAGTGTAGAGCTGGGCGAAGCCTTCGAGATAGCCCTCGGGATGGCCGGCCGGCACGCGCGAAGCGGCGTTGGCGACGGGATAGGCGCCGGCACCATTGCGCCGGATCAGGCGCGGCGGCTCGCCGAGCGGCGAATGGATCAGCAGGTTCGGATTCTCCTGCTGCCATTCGAGCCCGCCCGTTTCGCCATAGAGGCGGATGCGCAGGCCGTTCTCTTGTCCGGCCGCGACCTGGCTGCACCAGAGCATGCCGCGCGCGCCGCCCTTGAAGCGCAGCAGCATATGAGCGTTGTCGTCGAGCCGGCGGCCCTCGACAAAGACATGGGCCTCAGCCGCGAGCGCCTCGACCTCCTCGCCGGCGATGAACTCGGCGAGGTTGAAGGCATGGCTGCCGATATCGCCGATCGAACCGGCCGGGCCGGACCGCGCCGGGTCAGTGCGCCACTCGGCCTGCTTCTGGCCGCTCTCCTCGAGCTTCGTGGCGAGCCAATCCTGCGCATATTCGACCTGGACGACGCGGAGCTTGCCGAGCGCGCCTTCGGCGACCATGGCGCGGGCCTGCCGGACCAGCGGATAGCCGGTGTAGTTGTGGGTGACCGCGAAGATCAGTCCGCTGTCCTTCGCCAGCTTGGCTAGGCTTTCAGCCTCGCGCAGGGTTGTCGTCAGCGGCTTGTCGCAGATCACATGGATGCCGGCCTTGAGGAAGGCTTTCGCCGCCGGGGCATGGGCATGGTTCGGCGTGACGATCGCGACCGCGTCGATGCCGTCCTTGCGGCGCCTCTCGCGCTTCGCCATCTCGTTGGCATCGGCATAGAGGCGGGCGGGATCGAGCAGCAGATCCTCGCCGGAGAGGCGTCCGCGCTCAGGATCTGACGACAGCGCGCCGGCGACGAGCTGCCAGCGGTCGTCGAGCCGGGCGGCGATGCGATGCACCGCACCGATGAAGGCGCCGCGCCCGCCGCCGACCATGCCGAGACGGAGGCGGCGGTTGAGCTTCGGAGCCAGGGTGCTCTCGATCGACATGCTTGCCTCCTTACAATCTACGGTCTTTCCCATCCTGGTCGTCCCGGGCGACCGAAGGGAGACCCGGGACCCATTCCGGAATCTTTCCGATAGAGGCTCAGGAATGGATCCCGGATCGGCGCCGCTTCGCGGCTTGTCCGGGATGACCGGATCAGGTGGTAACTTAGTTGGTAAGGCCGAGCATGCGCCGGTTGGCGGCTTCGT
This sequence comes from Bosea sp. 29B, assembly GCF_902506165.1. Classification (NCBI taxonomy): domain Bacteria; kingdom Pseudomonadati; phylum Pseudomonadota; class Alphaproteobacteria; order Hyphomicrobiales; family Alloboseaceae; genus Allobosea; species Allobosea sp. 29B. The sequence continues at coordinate 1,472,188 of NZ_LR733817.1, read as the reverse complement.
CGGTGCCGCCGGCGGCGAAATCGTCGAAGGCCTTCTCGGTGACGCGGATGATATGGGCGGCGATGAACTCCGCCCCTTCGCGCGCGCCGTCCTCGGGATGCTTGAGGGCGCATTCCCATTCGAGCACGGCCCAGGACTTGTAATCGTACTGCGCCAGTTTCGAGAAGATGCCGCCGAAATCGACCTGGCCATCGCCGAGCGAGCGGAAGCGACCGGCCCGGTCGATCCAGGGTTCGTAGCCGCCATAGATGCCGACGCGGCCGTTCGGATTGAACTCGGCATCCTTCACATGGAAGGCCTTGATGCGCTCATGGTAGAGGTCGATGAAGGCGAGATAGTCGAGCTGCTGCAGCAGGAAATGGCTGGGGTCGTAGTTGATGCAGGCGCGGGCATGGCCGCCGACTGCGTCGACGAAGCGCTCGAAGGTCGCCCCGTCATGGACGTCCTCGCCGGGATGAATCTCGTAACAGAGGTCGACGCCGGCCTCGTCGTAAGTGTCGAGGATCGGGCGCCAGCGCTTGCCGAGTTCTTCGAAGGCGGTCTCGACCAGCCCGGCCGGGCGCTGCGGCCAAGGATAGACGAAGGGCCAGGCGAGCGCGCCGGTGAAGCTGACATTGGCCGTGAGATCGAGCCGGCGCGAGGCTTTCGCCCCGAGCTTCATCTGCTCGACCGCCCATTCCTGCCGCGCCCTGGGATTGCCGCGCACCGCAGGAACCGCAAAGCCGTCGAAGGCCTCGTCGAAAGCCGGATGGACGGCGACGAGCTGGCCCTGGAGATGAGTCGAGAGCTCGGTGATTGACAGGCCGTACTGGGCGAGCGTGCCCTTGATCTCGTCGCAATAGGCGTCGGATTCGGCGGCCCTGGCGAGGTCGAACAAGCGGGCGTCCCAGCTCGGAATCTGCACGCCCCTGTAGCCGAGCGAGGCGGCCCAGCGGCCGATCGCGTCGAGCGAGTTGAACGGCGCTTCGTCGCCGGCGAACTGGGCGAGAAAGAGCCCCGGACCCTTCATGGTCTTCATCGCGACCCTCCCGATAGCGCGGCTCCTTGCCGGAGCTCACAATCGATCGCCGAACTGGTGATGTAATCGATTGCAGGAATGTAGCGGGGCGGGGCTTTCTGTCAAACCGGCTCCGATTGGTGCAGATCTGATCCGGCTATACGGCAAGGCATTGTGAGAAAACACCGCCGCACTTCTGCACGGCGGTGTCGATGGTTCGGACGAAGCTCAGCGCTCGATCATCTTGTTCCAGCGGCTGTTCCATTCCGGCCGCTTGGCGTTGATCTGATCCCAGTCGAGGGTGACGGCGGTCTTCATATTGGCGTGGAAGGCCTCGAGCTTCTTCTCGGCCTCGGGTGTCGTAGCCTTGGCCTTGGTGTTCGATGGCACGATGTTGCCGGCGGCGAGCGCCTTGGACTGGGCCTCGGGCGAGAGCAGATAGGCGGCGAGCTTCTGCGCCAGATCCGGCTCGGAATTGTTGGCGATGACGCATTGGGCGACCATCAGCACGACCGAGCCTTCCTTGGGCTGGGCGTATTCGACGCCGATGCCCTTTTCTTTCAGCGTCGCGATGCCGGTCGGCGTCAGCGGGAAGATCGCGGCTTCGCCGGTCTGCGCCATCTCGGCGATCTTGGCTGAGCTCGGGATGAATTCGAGCACATTCTTGCCGATCGTGTCGCGGAACTTGCTGAAACCCGGCTCGACATTGGCCTCGGTGCCGCCCTGGATGCGGTTGAACATCAGGAAGGCGTGCAGGCCGAAGGAGGAGGCCGAGGCCGACTGAAACACGACCTTGCCCTTGTACTTGGGATCGGCGAGGTCCATCCACGAGGTCGGTGTCGGCCAGCCCTTCTCGTCGAACAGCTTCTTGTTGTAGCCGAGGCCGGTCATGCCGAGGTCGATGCCGACGGCCATGTCATCCTTCATGCGCGAGCCGGGCGTGAGATCGGCGAGCTCGGGGCCCGGCTTCAGCTTCTCGCAGAGACCGGCGCCGATGGCGCGGACCATGACGCCGTCGTCCAGGAACATCACGTGCATTTGCGGCTTGTCCTTGGCCGCGGTCGCCTTAGCCAGAATGTCCGAGGAGGTGCCGGGCACGACCACGACTTTGACGTCGTTGGCCTTCTCGAAATCCGGGAAGACGGACTGGGTGAAGGCGCGCTCGAAATTGCCGCCGTTCATGCCGACATAGAGCGTCTTCGACTGGGCGAAGGCGCTGCCGGCGGCGGCGAGCGCCATGGTGGCGACGCCGGCTGTCAGGATGCTGCGATAGCTGGTCATGGTCTCAACTCCCCTGCGTTGTGCGGCTCTTGGTTTTGCCCCGCACCCGAGCCAGCGTCGGTGCGGGCGGAATCCTGCTTGAAGCGGCCGATGGAAAAGGCTGCGATCGGCGTCTGCGTATCACCGTCGCGGACGAGCTCGGCGACGACCTCGCCGACGCCGGGCGCGATCTGGAAGCCGGCGCCGGTGAAGCCGAAGGCATGGATCAGGCCGGGCGTCGTCTGGCTCAAGCCGATCACCGGGTTCCTGTCCGGCATCGCCCCTTCCGTGCCGCTCCAGAAGCGGATCGCCTGGGCGTGGCGCAGGCCGGGGAATAGCGCAGCGGCGTTGTTCATGATCGCGATCGCGCCGTCGCCGCGCGGCCGCGAGAAATCGGGATCGACCAGCGGCAGAGCGCGCTCGCCGCCGACCACGACATTGCCGCGCTCGACCTGGCGGGCATAGATGCCGCCGCCCTCCATGCCGATATTGACCGACATCACCGGCTCCATCGGCTCTGTAACGACCATGGAGGGGTAGATGCGCGAGAGCGGCACCGGCTCGCCGAAGCTCTCGGCAAAGGGGCCGGCCCAGGCGCCGGCGCTGTTGATGACGAAGCGGGCGCGCAGCGAAAGGTTGTTCGCGGCCTCAAGCGCGAAACCTTCGCCGTCGCGGGCCACGCCCTCGACCGCCGTGTTCTCCAGCACCTCGACGCCGGCCCGGCGCGCCGCAGCGGCGAAGCCGGTCGCGACCAGGCGTGGATTGGCGTGGCCGTCGCCCGCACAGAAGGAGGCGCCGACGACGCCGTCGCCGATCCAGCCGAAGCGCTCGCGCAAGCCGTTATGGCCGATCAGCTCGAGGTCGAGGCCCTGCTCGGCGACGGCTTCCGCATAGGCTTCGAGCGAGGCCATGTCGGCCTCGTTGCGGGCGAGCTTGAGATGGCCGGAGCGCAGGAACTCACCGTCGATGCCGATCAGCGCCTTGAGCCGCGGCCAGACCGCATGCGCGCGCTGTGAGAGCTGCAATTGCTCGACCGGCCGGCCCTGGCGGCGCACGCCGCCATAGTTAACGCCCGAGGCCTGCGCGCCGCAAAAGCCCTTGTCGAGCAGAGCTACCGAGAAACCCATATCGCGTAGCGCGAGCGCGGCCGAGGAGCCTACGAGCCCGCCGCCGATGATCGCGATGTCGACTGTGAGACGCCGGCTCATTCCGCCGCCTCCTGCTGCGCCGCGAGTGCCAGCGTCAGCGGTACCGGCTTGACCGGGGCCTGGCCGCGCAGGCGGCCGACGGCCTCGATGCCGCGGCTCGTCTGATGTGCCAGCACTTCGGCGGCGGCGCCGCCGCAGATGCGGCCCTGGCAGCGGCCCATGCCGATACGGCTTACCGCCTTTAGCCGGTTGAGCTCATGCACGCCGAATTGGCTGACCGCCGCGCGGACCTCGCCGGCCGTGATCTCCTCGCAGCGGCAGAGGGTAGTGGTGTCGGCGATGTCCTTCACCCAATGCGCCGGGAAGGGGAAGGCGGCTTCGAGCACCTCGCGGAAGCGGCCGATGCGGGCGAGCTCCGTCTCCAGAGTTGCGGCGCGGGCGGCGTCATGTGGCAGGCCGTGATCCTGCAGCAGAGCGAGCGCGGCGCGTTCGCCGGCACGCTCGGCCGCGTCCGCTCCGGCGATGCCGGCGCCGTCGCCGGCGAGATAGATGCCCGGCACGCTGGTGCGGCCGGCTGCATCGCGCTCGGGCAGGGCGGCGCGGTCGCGCTGATTGAAGGAAAAGCGGCAGCCAGCGAGATCGGCGAGTTGCGTTTCGGAGCGCAAGGCGAGGCCGTAGCCGATGCCGTCGCAGGCGAGGCGATGCTCCATCCCGTCCTGGCGCCAGGCGATCGCCTCGACCGTGTTCTTGCCCTCGATGCGGACATTAGCGACGCCGTAGTGCAAGGCGATACCGCCCAGCTTCAGCTCGGCGGTCATGCGCATGCCGCGCAGCACGATTCCCGGGAACAGCGGCAGGCCGCGCAGCAGGTTGAACTTGGCGGCGAAGGGCGCGGTGTCGAGCACGGCCGCGACCTTGGCGCCGGCCTTCATGTACTGCCAGGCGACGAGATAGAGCAGCGGACCGGAGCCGAGGAAGACGATTTCGTTGCCGATGGCGCAGCCCTGGCTTTTCAGCGCGATCTGGGCGCCGCCCAGGGTGAAGACGCCGGGCAGGGTCCAGCCGGGGATCGGCAGGATGCGGTCGGTCGCGCCGGTGGCGAGGACGAGCCCGTCATAGGCGACCTGCCGGCTGGTGCCCGCGACCATGATGTCGGCCCGGCCGTCGCGCAGGTTCCAGAGCAGCGCCTGCGGCCAGTAGTCGAGCTTGCCGTCGAGCGCGGCGAAGTCGCGGTGCAGCGCTTCCGCCTTGGATGCTTCCGAGCCGTAAAGGTCGCGGCTGGAGCGCCCGTCCGGGACGAGGCGCTGGCGGTAGATCTGGCCGCCGCAGGCAGGCGCCTCGTCGACGACGAGCGGGCGCAGGCCAGCCGCGACCAGCGCTTCAGCGGCGCGAATGCCGGCCGGGCCGGCGCCGACGATCAGGGGCTGCGGGCGCTCGCTGGTCGACTGTCCGGTCATGCCGCCCTCGCGCGACGCGTGACGATGCGCATGCCGGCGGTCAGCGCCGTCGAGCAGGCGCGCAGGCGTTCGCCGCTTTCGAGCACGACCCAGCAATCCTGGCAGGCGCCCATCTGGCAGAAGCCGGCGCGCGGCGAGGCCGTGAACTCGGAAAGGCGCAGGCGCTCGGTCTGGGTGAGGATCGCGGTCAGCACGGTGTCGCCGGCGCGGCCCTCGCAAGCGACGCCGTCGAGGGTGAAGGGGATGGCCGGGTGGTCGGTACGGACGATGCGATGCAGGAGCGGCATGTCACTTCTGCCCGACCAGGATCTTGTCGAGGCCGAAGGCGCGGTCGAGCACCAGCATGGCGGCGGCGGTGAGTGCGATCATCAGCGCCGAGACCGCGGCCATCATGGGATCGATGGATTCAGTCGCGTACATGTACATCCGCACCGGCAGGGTCACCGTCTGCGGTGAGGTCACGAAGATCGACATGGTCAGCTCGTCGAAGCTGTTGATGAAGGCGAGCAGCCAGCCGCCGGTGATGCCGGGCAGGATCATCGGCGCGGTGACGCGGCGGAACACCGTCCAATGCGAGGCGCCGAGCGTCATCGCCGCCTGCTCGGCCGAGCGGTCGAGCCCGGTGAAGGCCGCCATCACCAGCCTCAGCACATAGGGGGTGATCACCACGACATGGCACACGACGAGCCAGGCGAAGCTGCCGGTTGCGCCGATCAGCGCGAAGAGCCGCAGGAAAGCGACGCCGAGCACGAGATGCGGGATGATCAGCGGCGAGAGGAAGAGCGCGTTCAGTGCGTTGCGGCCGGGAAACTCGTAGCGGTCGATGGCGAGCGCCGCCGGCACCGAGATCGCGACCGAGAGCGTCGCGGCGAGGCTCGCCAGCCAGAGGCTGTTGACGAAGGAGGCGACGAAATCGGGATGCTCGAAGATCGCCTTGAACCAGCGCAGCGAGAAGCTGGTGGTCGGGATCGAGAGCGTGTTCTCCGGCGTGAAGGCGACGAGGCAGATCACGACGAGTGGCGCCAGCACGAAGCTGACGATCAGCGTATGGAAGAGGAGCGCGACGGGGCCATTCTTCTGCATCGGGCTCACCCCAAAGCCTTGCGGGCGCGCGTCTCGATGACGCGGTTATAGGCCAGCATGATCACGAGGTTGGCGGCGAGGACGATGATCGCGATCGTCGCGCCGAGCGGCCAATTCAGCTCGTGCATGTATTCGTCGTAGACCAAAGTCGCTGCCATCTTGAGCCGGCGCCCGCCGAGCAGGCCGGGAATGGCGAAGGCCGAGGCCGAAAGGCCGAAGACGATCAGGCTGCCCGAAAGCATGCCGAGCGAGACCTGCGGCAGCACGACCCGGCGCAAGGCGGTGAAATGCGAGGCGCCAAGGCTCCAGGCGGCGGCCTCGACCATTGGATCGAGCTTCTGCAGCGCGGTCCAGACCGGGATCACCATGAAGGGCAGCATGACGTGGACGAGCGCGATGACGATCGCGGCCTCGGTGTAGAGCAGGCGCACATTCTCGAAGCCGAGCCCCTGCAGCGCCTGGTTCACCAGACCGGTCGAGCCGAGCAGCATGCTCCAGCCGAAGGCGCGGACGACGACCGAGACCAGAAGCGGCCCGATGATCACCAGGAGGAAGACCGAGCGCCAGGGATCGCGCATCCGCGACAGGATATAGGCCTCGGGCGCGCCGATGACGGCGCAGATCAATGTGGTCAGCGCGGCGAGTCGCAGCGTGCGCCAGAAGATGCCGAGATAGTAGTCGTCCGAGAACACCGCCGCGTAATGGGCCAGCGTGAATTCGTTCTTGATGCCGGTCGTGTGGTCGTAGACGTGGAAGGACAGGATCACCGTCAGCACCAGCGGCAGTACGATGAGCCCGATGAAGATCAGCGCGCCCGGCCCGGCGAGCCAGAACGGTGTCGCCGCGGAGCGCCCGACGCTCATGCCGCCGCTCCCTGCTTGAGCGGCTCGATGCGCAGGCTCGCCAGGGCCCAGTCGAGCGCGACTCTGGCGCCCTCGCGGGCCGGCTCCTCGCCGTCGTTCGGTGCCGAGACCAGGATGGCGCCCGCCGCGGTCTCGACCGTGAACAGCCAGGAGCCGCCGAGGAAGAAGCGATTAGCGATGGTACCGTCGAGCCGGCCTTGCCCTGCCGGCTTCAGCGCGATCTTCTCCGGCCGGATCGAGAACGCGATCGCCTGTCCTTCTTGAAGGCCGCTGGCTTGCGCCGGCAGGGCAAGACCGGCGACCTCCACGGTGGCCTTGCGCCAGACGCCCTCCAGCCGGTTCATCTTGCCGACGAAGGTGGAAATGAACGGCGTCGCCGGGTTCTCGTAGAGCTTGTAGGGCGCATCGACCTGCGTCATCCGGCCCTGCTCCATCACCACGACGCGGTCGCTGATCGAGAGCGCTTCGGCCTGGTCGTGCGTCACCATGATCGTGGTGGTGCCGACGCGCTGCTGGATGCGGCGCAGTTCGAACTGCATCTCCTCGCGCAGTTTGGCGTCGAGATTGGACAGCGGCTCGTCGAGCAGCAGCACCGGCGGCTGGATGACGAGGGCGCGGGCGATGGCGACGCGCTGGCGCTGGCCGCCGGAGAGCTGGCGCGGATAGCGCTCGGAAAAGCCGCCGAGATGGACGAGGCCGAGCATCGTCGCGACGCGCTCGTCGCGCTCTGCCTTGGCGACTTTGCGCATCTCCAGGCCGAAGGCGACGTTCTGCGCCACCGTCATGTGCGGAAACAGCGCGTAGCTCTGGAAGACGATGCCGAGGCCGCGCTTGTTGGGCGTCTCGCGGGTGATGTCGCGGCCATCAAGCGTGATCGTGCCGGTGGTCGGCTCGACCAGGCCGGCGATCATCTGCAGCGTCGTGGTCTTGCCGCAGCCTGAGGGGCCGAGCAGCGAGACGAACTCGCCCTTGGCAATGCTGAGGTCGATGTCGCGAGCCGCGGCGAAATCGCCGTAGATCTTGCTCAGCTTCTCTAGCGTCAGGAAGCCCATGACCTCTCCCGCTTGGCTCGCCCCGCCCACTCATCGGGGTCTTTTGCCCTCGTGCGTCCAGAAGCCGGAGTGGTGGAATTTCGTCAACGAATAATTCCATATGTGAGAATTTTTATCTTATAAATTCCTATATATGAAATTTATTGCGACGCTACCCGGAAGGGATTAGCGTGAGCGGATGACCGATTCTGTCGAGCCTCTCTCCAGCCTACGCCGCGCGCTCGGCCTGCTGCGTCTGGTCGGGGCGGCCGACGCCGGCGGCATCCGCCTGAAGGACCTCGCCGAACAGGCCGGCTGCAGCCAGCCGACGGCGCATCGCGCCTTGCAGGACCTCGCCGCCGAGGGCTTCGTCGAGCAGGTCGGCAAGCGCTACCGGCTGGCGCTCGACTTCTTCGTGCTGGCGGCGCGCGCCGGCCATGCCGACGGTCTGCGCGACCTTGCCAAGCCGGTGCTGCTGCGCCTCTCGGCGACGCTGACCGATACGATCTTCCTGCTGGTGCGCAACGGCTATGAAGCCGTCTGCCTCGACCGGATCGAGGGGCCGTTCCCGATCCGCTCCTTCACCGGCGACATCGGCGGCAAGGTGCCGCTCGGGCTGGGGCAGGGAAGTCTCGCGATCCTCGCCCATCTGCCCGAGGCCGAGCGCGAGGCGGTGATCCGCTTCAATGTACCGCGCCTGCTCGATCGCGGCTTTCTCGACGAGGCGGCGCTGCGGGTCGAGCTGGAGAAGGCTCGCGCGCAAGGCTGGGTCAATCTCAACACCGGGCTGATCCCGGGCATGGCGGGCCTGGGCGTGCCGGTCTTCGATGCGCAGGGACGCGCCGTCGCTGCGCTCAGCGTCGGCACGCTGGCGGATCGTCTTCGGCCCGAGCGCTTGCCCGGTGTCGTTGCCATCCTCAAGGCCGAAGCCGCGACGCTGGGCGCGATGCTCAATCCGTTCGACACGGCCCTGCGCCATCCCTCGCGCAGCCTGAGTGCGGTGGCATGATCCTGGTCTGCGGCGAGGCGCTGGTCGATCTTTTCCTCGATCCGCCCGAGGGCGCTGAGATGGCCGGGCGCGCCGTGGCCGGCGGTTCGCCTTTCAATGTCGCGATCGGCCTGGCGCGGCTCGGCCTGCCAGTGGGCTATCTCGGCGCGATCTCGCGCGACGGTATCGGCGCGATGCTGACGGAGCGGCTGCGGCAGGAAGGCGTCGATCCCCGTTTCATCGTCCGCAGCGACCGGCTCTCGACGATATCGGCCGTCGCGACGGGAGCGGACGGGCAGCCGAGCTACGGTTTTCATGGCGAGGGCGCGGCCGATCGCTTCCTGATGCCGGCCGACCTGCCGGCCGCGCTGCCGCCGCAGGTGCGTGGGCTCAGCTTCGGCTCCTACAGCATGGCGGTCGAGCCGACCGGCGCGACGCTCGCTCTTTTGGCGGAGCGCGAGCATGGCCGGCTCGTGATCAGCGTCGATCCGAACCTGCGGCCGAGCGTGGTGCCGGACATGGCGCTGTGGGCGCGTGCGGCCGAGCGCTTCTACCGCAGCGCGACCATTATCAAGGCGAGCGAGGAGGATGTCCGCATCGCCTGGGGTGGGACGCTGTCTCTGCAGGAAGCGGCGGCCTATTGGCTCGGGCTCGGTGCAAAGCTGGTGGTGATCACGCGTGGGGCGGAAGGAGCACTTGGCTTCTGCGCGGATGGCGAGGTCGAACTGCAGGCCAAGATGGTCGATGTTCGTGACACGGTGGGCGCCGGCGACAGCTTTCATGCCGCTTTGCTGGCGCGGCTCTCGCGAACGGATCGGCTCAGCCTTGAAGGCATCGCTACGCTTGATCGGGGGGCGTTGGGTGACGCGATGAACTACGCCGCGGCCGCCGCGTCCATCACAGTCGCTCGCCGCGGAGCCGATCTGCCGAAAGCGGTAGAGATAGAAGCGGAACTCGCCCGTTCGGGCTGACGCTCCTCCTTCTGCACGCCCGTCCTGCTCGGCTGCCGCCGTGACCTCGCCGCTATCGATATGCTACCTCGGCTTGCCGCATCGCGGCCGTTCGCAAGCATCGAGGAGAATGATCGTGCTGGAGAAGGCCTGGGCGGATCTCGCCGCGCATCGCACCCGAACCGTATCGCAGCATCTGCGCGAGCTCTTTGCTGCCGATCCGCAGCGCTTTTCCGGCTTTTCGGCCCGGCTCGACGACCTGCTGCTTGACTATTCCAAGACGGCGGTGACGCCTGAGACCATCGACCTGCTGCTGGCGCTCGCCGAGGCGGCCGATGTCGAAGCCAAGCGCGACGCGATGTTCGCCGGCGAGCCGATCAACACGACAGAAGGGCGCGCGGTGCTGCATACGGCGCTGCGCAACCAGTCCGACCGGCCGATCAAGGTCGATGGCGTCGACGTCATGCCCGAGGTGAACGCTGTTCTGGAGCGGATGTCCGCCTTCGCCGAGGGCATCCGCAGCGGCAAGATCGCGGCTGCCGATGGCGAGCGCTTCACCGACGTCGTCAATATCGGCATCGGCGGCTCCGATCTGGGACCCGTGATGGCGACGCTGGCGCTCGCGCCCTATCATGACGGGCCGCGGCTGCATTACGTCTCCAATGTCGATGGCGCCCATATCGCCGATACCCTGGCCAAGCTCGACCCGGCGAAGACGCTGGTGATCGTTGCCTCAAAAACCTTCACTACGATCGAAACCATGACCAATGCCGCGACGGCGCGGCGCTGGATTGCCGGAGCGCTCGGCGAAGATGCGGTCGCCAAGCACTTCGCCGCGGTCTCGACTGCGCTCGACAAGGTCGCGGCCTTCGGCATTCAGCCGGACCGGATCTTCGGTTTCTGGGACTGGGTCGGCGGGCGCTATTCGGTCTGGTCGGCGATCGGCCTGCCGGTGATGATCGCGATCGGCCCCGAGAATTTCCGCGCCTTCCTTGCCGGTGCGCATGCTATGGACGAGCATTTCCGCACCGCGCCGCTCGACAAGAACCTGCCGGTGCTGTTCGGCCTGATCGGGCTCTGGCATCGCGAGAGCTGCGGCTACCCGGCCCGTGCGGTCCTGCCCTATGATCAGCGTCTGGCGCGGCTGCCGGCCTATCTGCAGCAGCTCGACATGGAGTCGAACGGCAAGCGCGTGCACAAGGCCGGCGGGGCGGTGACGCGGCCGACCGGGCCGCTGGTCTGGGGCGAGCCCGGCACCAATGGCCAGCACGCCTTCTTCCAGCTGCTGCACCAGGGCACCGATATCATCCCTTGCGAGTTCATGGTCGCAGCCGAGGGGCACGAGCCGGAGCTCGCCCATCAGCATCGCCTGCTGCTCGCCAATTGCCTCGCCCAGAGCGAGGCGATGATGAAGGGCCGCACGCTGGAGGAGGCGAAGGCGCAGTTGGTGAAGCAGGGGCTGTCGCCGGAGGCGGTCGAGCAGCTCGCGCCGCACAAGGTCTTCCCCGGCAACCGGCCGAGCGTGACCATCGCCTATCGCAAGCTCGACCCGTTCACGCTCGGACGGCTCATCGCGCTCTATGAGCATCGCGTCTTCGTCGAGGCGGCAGTGTTCGACATCAACGCCTTCGACCAATGGGGCGTCGAGCTCGGCAAGGAGCTGGCCACGGCGCTGCTACCGGTGATCGAGGGCAAGGCGCCTGCCGAGGCGCATGACGCCTCGACGGCGGGGCTGGCGCGCTATCTGACCGGGCGTTAGGCGGGGTTGTCATTCTCGGGCGAAGCGAAGCGTAGAACCGAGAATCTCATGACAACATGGCAACGACCGGAGCCTCCTCCGGCATGAGATGCTCGGGTCAAACCCAAGCATGACGCCTGTCAGCTCCTGCCACCCGGCTGCTTCACGTCGCGCTGGGTGATCAGCCTGGCGCTGCGCTGGTCGCGTGCATGGATCCATAGCCAGCTCAGGGCGACGCTGAGCCGGTTGCGCACGCCGATCAGGAAGTAGATGTGCGCCAGCCCCCAGAGCCACCAGGCGAGCCAGCCCTTCAGCTTCACCCGGCCGAAATCGATGATGGCGACGCGCTTGCCGACGGTGGCGAGGCTGCCGGCATGGCTGTAGGCGAAGGGGCGCGGCGCCTTGTCGCCGGCGAGCCGGCGCTTGATCGTCGCAGCGACATGGCGGCCCTGCTGCTTGGCGGCGGGGGCGATGCCGGGCACGGGCTTGCCGTCCTGGTCCCTGACCATGGCGGTGTCGCCGATCACGAAGACCTCCGGGTGGCCGGGCACGCTGAGATCGGGCTCGACCTCGACGCGGCCGGCGCGGTCCATGGGCGCAGCGAGCCAGGCACCGGCCGGCGAGGCACGCACGCCCGCGGCCCAGATCACCGTCGCCGCGGGCAAGGGCTCCTCGCCGATCACGACGCCATCCGGCGTGCAGGCGGTGACGGGCGCGCCGGTGCGGACCTCAACGCCGATGCGCTGCAATTCGTGATGCGCATAGGCTGCGAGGTCAGCGTCGAAGCTCGGCAGGATGCGCGGCCCCGCTTCGACCAGCACGACACGCGTCACGCGCGTATCGATCCGGCGGAACTCCTTCGGCAGGGTGGCGTGCGCCAGTTCCGCAATGGTGCCGGCGAGCTCGACGCCGGTCGGGCCGGCGCCGATGACGACGAAGGTCAGCAGCGCCGCGCGACGTTCGGGATCGGCCTCCGCCTCGGCACGCTCGAAGGCAGTGAGAATGCGGCGGCGGATCGTGGTCGCGTCTTCCAGCGTCTTCAGGCCGGGTGCGTAGGGCTCCCAGTCGTCATGGCCGAAATAGGCATGGGTCGCGCCGGTGGCGATGACGAGCGTGTCGTAAGGCAGGATCTCGCCGGTCGAGAGCGCGACCTCGCGTCTGGTAGTGTCGATGCCGGCCACCTCGGCGAGCAGCGTGGTGACATCGTCGCGGCGCCGGAACAGATGCCGGATCGGCCAGGCGATCTCGGAGGTGGCGAGCGAGGCGGTGGCGACCTGGTAGAGCAGGGGCTGGAAGAGATGGTGATTACGCCGGTCGACGATGGTGATGCGGACATCCGCGCCGGCGAGACGATGCACGGTCTCCAATCCGGCGAAGCCGCCGCCGATCACCACGACATGATGCGGTCCGCTCATCGGCCATCCCTCGTTGCGACAGGACGAGAGTTTTGTAGCATGACTGAAGGGCCAGGACTGTAGCTGGCTGTTCAGAACCTGCCCGCGTCAGGGAATCCAGCGCCGCGACTGCTCGGCACGGTCGTCATAACTCGCCTCGAAGATCGGCGAGGCGAGGGTGGCGCGGACCTTGAGGATGCCGCTGCCGATATTGCGGAAGCCGTGCCGGGCACCGGCCGGGATCACGATCGACTGGTTGGCACGCAGGATCAGGCTCTCGCCGCGTAGCGTGATCTCGGCTTCGCCTTCCATCACTTCCAGCACCTCCTCGACGGCGTGGAGATGGAGGGGAGCGCCGAGGCCAGGGTCGCAGAATTGCTCGAAGATGCAGAGCTGGGCCGAGCGCACCAGCGCCGAGACCCGCATCAGCGTCATCACGCCCTCGCGCCATTGCTCGAGCGGCTGGGTCTCATGGTCGAGCAGGGTCATGCCGTTGCCTTCTGTGCGAGCCCGACCATTGGCGGCTCATGCGGGATGCGGACCTCTGACGTCGGTTCACCGCTCCAGAGCGATTCCAACTGGGCGACGACATGCCCGCCGAAGCTCTCATAGGGGATGCGGATCGAGGTCAGCCAGGGCGCGATCCAGTGGTTGAGCGCATTGCCGTCGACGCCGACCAGCGTGCAGCGCTGCGGGATCGGCACATCATTCTCGACTGCGAGCCGATAGGCGCCATAGGCGATCAGATCGCTGACGCAGAGCGCCCCCTGTGGCCAGCCGCCCTGCTGAACCAGCGCTTTGGCGGCGGCATAGCCGATCTCGATATGCGACAGGCCGGGACCGCTGGCGCGCCGGATCGCGTCTTCCGGCACGCCGCGTGCGACGAGGCGGTCGATGAAGCCGGCGGCGCGCTCCTGCGTGCTCGACACGTTCTGAGCCGCCATCAGCACGGCCGGGCGCTCGATGCCGCGCGCCAGCATAAAGTCGGCGGCATCGGCGCCGGCGGCGCGGTTGTCGATGCCGACATAGGCGCCGCCGCCGAGCGGGTTGTGTCGCGCGACGAAGACCATCGGGTCGCCGCGTTGCAGCGTTTCCTCGAGTCCGCGGCTGCGCACAGCGCTGACCATCACATAGCCGGCTACGAACTGCTCGCGCATCGCCCGCAGATAATCGTCCTGCAGCTCGGCGCGGTCATGGGTGTCGCAGAGGATCATGACGTAGCCGGCGGCCCGCAATGCCGCCTCGGTCGAGACCGCGATCGCCGCCATGGCCGGGTTGTCGAGATTGGGCGAGAGCATCGCCACGACCCGGCTGGCGCGCTGGCGCAACGCCCGGCCGACCGGGTTCGGCCGGTAGCCCAGCCTTGCGATCGATTCTTCGACGCGCGCCACGGTTTCGGGGGAGGCCCGCCCGCTCTCGCCGTTGACGATGCGCGAGACGGTCGAGATCGAGACGCCGGTATCCTCCGCGACCGTGGTGAGCGATACCGAACCCTGATGTGCCCGTGCGGCCCTGGTCTTCATCTCGCTCCCATCCCCGCTGTTCGCCCAGCGAGTCAGCTTCTCAGAGATGCCGGCTCACTTCGGGATTGACAAGCTAGGCAAACGTTTGCCTAAATGATTGTCAAGGTGCTCATCGAGGCGCCGGTTCTGCGGGGATGGAACGCTCATGCACAGCAAGCATTGGATTTCGGCACTCGCCTTGACGGCCGGCCTCGTCATGGGTGGGATCGCGCAAGCCCAGACCACGGTGCGCATCGCCTGGTATTCCGACGGCAATGAGGGCGAGGTCATCACCGACCTGCTCAAGCGCTTCGAGGCTCAGAACAAGGACATCAAGGTCGTGCTCGACCAGGTGCCCTACAAGGCCATCACCGAGAACCTTCCCGTCCAGCTCGCCTCCGGCCAGGGCCCCGACATCGCCCGCGTCGTCGACCTCGGCGGCATCGCCCGCTATGCGCTCGACCTGCGGCCGCATCTCAAGGACGCGGCCTACTGGGAGAAGAATTTCGGGCCGTTCCTGCCCTGGATGCGCCCCGAGGGTGACAGCAAGGCGATCACCGGCTTCATGACGCAGCTCACCGTCACCGGCCCCTTCGTCAACAAGACGCTGTTCGAGCAGGCCGGCATCGCGATGCCGGGCGCCAAGGCGACCTGGGAAGATTGGAGCAAGGCGGTCAAGGACGTCGCGGCCAAGGTCCAGGCGCCGTTCCCGCTGGCGATGGACCGCTCCGGCCACCGCTTCTTCTCGGTTGCGATTTCCGAAGGCGCCAAGGTTTTCGACGCCAAGGGCGAGCCGGCTGTCATCGACGACGGTTTCAAGCGTGGCGCCAAGCTGGTCTATGACTGGCACAACAATGGCGTGATGAAGAAGGAGCTCTGGGGCTCGGTCTCCGGCACGGCCTATCGCGGCGCCAATGACGAGTTCAAGAACGCCCAGGTCGTGATGTACCAGTCGGGCTCCTGGCAGATCGCCCAGTTCGACAAGACCGTCGGCGACGCGTTCGACTGGATCGCGGTCCCCTCGCCCTGCGGCGCAGGCGGCTGCTCGGGCATGCCGGGTGGGGCCGGCCTCGTCGCGATCAAGACGACCAAGAGCCCGGAAGCCGTCGCCAAGGTGATGGACTATCTCGCCAGCGAGCCGGTGCTGAGCGAGTTCTATGCCCGCTCGCTGTTCGTGCCCGGCCATCTCGGCATCGCCGCGAAGGGCCTCGACTACAAGGGCGCCAGCGCCCCGGCCAAGGCCGCGCTCAAGGTCTTCTCCGACCAGGTCGCGCAGCTCTCGCCGGTCGCCTATCAGCTGCAGGGCTATGTCAACAATCGCGTCATCTTCAACGCGGTGATCAGCCGGCTCGGCCAGGCGATCTCGGGCGAGGGCAGCCTCGACGAGGCCTATAAGCGGATCGAATCCGACATCGCTCAGCAGATTGCCGAGCGCAAGAAGTAAGCCGCCATGGCCTCCGACGCTCCCGTCTCCACGGCAAGCCCGGATCGCGCCGGCGCAGCGAGCCTCTTCGCCGCGCCGCTCGCGATGCTGATGCGCCTGATCGACTGGCCGATGCAGGCTCTGCAGCGGCTGATCGGCGAGCGCCGGATGGCCTATGTCTTCCTCCTGCCCAATCTCGTTTTCTTCTCGCTCTTCGTCTTCCTGCCGCTCATCATCAACTTCATCTTCTCGGTGACGGGCGGGGCAGGGCTGTTTCCTTCGGAGCGGCCTTATGTCGGGGCGCAGCAATACGCCTATCTCTTCGACTGCGGCTCCTTCCTCGACCCGTCTTCCTGCCGCGAGGATCATTTCTGGCGCGGCGTGTCCAATACTGCCCGCTTCACCGTCTTCCAGGTCACGGCGATGGTGCTGTTCTCGTTGCTGACGGCGGTGGTGCTGAACATGAAGATCAGGGCGCGCGGCTTCTTCCGCGCGGTCTACTTCTTCCCTGTGCTGCTCTCGCCGGTGGTCGTGGCGCTGACCTGGAAGTGGATTCTGCAGCGCGACGGCCTGCTCAACGCCGCGATCACCTCGCTCGGCGGCGAGCGCATCCTGTTCCTGGTCGATCCGAGCTGGGCGATGTTCTGGATCGTCTTCGTCTCGATCTGGGCCCATATGGGCTTCTACACGCTGATCCTGCTCGCCGGCCTGCAGGCGATCCCCGCCGATCTCTATGAAGCCGCCGAGATGGATGCGACGCCGCGCTGGCGTACATTCTGGCGCATCACCCTGCCGCTGCTCTGGCCGAACATGATCGTGGTGATCGTCCTGGCGCTGATCCGCGGCGTGCAGACCTTCGACGAGGTCTTCGTCCTGACCGGTGGCGGCCCAGGCACGGCGACGCTGATGGTGGTGCACTACATCTACGAGACCGCCTTCGCCAATCAGGTCCAGAACTTCGGCCTGGCGGCAGCCGCCTCCGTCGTGCTCGGCGTCGTGCTGTTCG
This sequence comes from Bosea sp. 29B, assembly GCF_902506165.1. Taxonomy (NCBI): domain Bacteria; kingdom Pseudomonadati; phylum Pseudomonadota; class Alphaproteobacteria; order Hyphomicrobiales; family Alloboseaceae; genus Allobosea; species Allobosea sp. 29B. Next base: position 1,455,348 of record NZ_LR733817.1, on the reverse strand, counting down.
CGCTGACCCTGGCCCAGCTCGCGGCGAGCCGCCGCAAGGGGGCAGCATGAACAGGCTCGCGCGCATGGCGGTCGCCCGCCGCAATCCTGGCCTCTGGCACTGGACTGATATCGCGGCTTACGCCTATCTCGCGCTCGGCGTCGTCCTGATGTTCGGCCCCGTCCTCTGGCTCGGCATCTCCTCCTTCAAGACGCAGGCCGGCCTGCTCGAGTTTCCGCCCTCGCTGCTGCCGATGTCGCAGAAGGAGGTCCGGGTCGAAGGCCATGCCCAGCCGCTGCCGCTGTTCGAAGTGACGATGGAGGATGGCTCGAAGCGGGTGCTGGCGCAGGTTCGCCGCATCGGCATCCAGGCGCAGATGATCGACCCGGCCAATCCGGGCCAGAGCATCCGCGTGCCGATCGACAAGCGCACCCCGGTGCGCGAGTTCAAGCTCGCGACCGAGAACTACACCGAGCCGCTGGAGCGCTTCGCTTTCACGCGTTTCCTCTGGAATTCGGTCTTCGTCACGGTGGTGGCGACGCTGATCACCCTCGTGATCAACTCGATGGCGGCCTATGCGCTCTCGATCTACGAGTTCCGCGGCAAGACGGCGGTGATGCTGATGGTGATCGGCACGCTGATGATCCCGATCACCATCATCCTCGTGCCGGTCTATCTCGTCATCACCGAGCTCGGTTTGGTGAACTCGCTCTGGGCGGTGATTCTGCCCGGCGCGGCGACGCCGACCGGCGTCTTCCTCTTGCGCCAGTACATGCTGACCCTGCCGCGCGACCTGATCGAGGCGGCGCGGATGGACAAGGCCTCGGAGTGGCAGATCTACTGGCGCATCGTCATGCCGCTCGCCATGCCGGCACTGGCCGTGCTCGCGATCTTCTCGATCATGTGGCGCTGGAACGAGTTCCTCTGGCCGCTAGCCGTGCTGACCAAGACCGAGGCCTACACCCTGCAGATCGGCCTCAATGCCTTCCAGGGCGAGCTCCAGACGCAGTGGCACTATCTGCTTGCCATGACAGTGGTGACGCTGCTGCCGGTCGCGCTGGTCTTCGTCTTCCTGCAGCGCTTCATCACCACCGGCATTGCCAATACGGGAATGAAATAATGGCGGGACTGAGCCTATCGGGCGTCCGCAAGGCCTATGGCGCGACGACGGTGCTGCATGGCATCGACCTCGACGTCGCCGATGGCGAATTCGTCGTCTTCGTCGGCCCCTCCGGCTGCGGGAAGTCGACGCTGCTGCGCTCGATCGCCGGGCTGGAGAGCATCACCGGCGGCTCGATCGCGATCGACGGCGCCGATGTCACCGGGCTACCGGCTTCCGAGCGCGGCCTCGCCATGGTGTTCCAGTCCTATGCGCTCTACCCGCATATGAGCGTCTACGCGAACATGGCCTTCGCGCTGGAGAATATGGGCTTCAAGCGCGACGAGATCGACAAGCGCGTCAAGCGCGCCGCCGGCATGCTGCGCCTGACCGATTATCTCGAACGCAAGCCCAAGGCGCTCTCCGGCGGCCAGCGCCAGCGCGTCGCCATCGGCCGTGCCATCGTGCGCGATCCCAAGATCTTTCTGTTCGACGAGCCGCTCTCGAACCTCGACGCGGAGCTGCGCGTAGCCACCCGCAAGGAGCTTGCCGCGCTGCATGCCGAGATCGGCGGCACGATGATCTACGTCACCCACGATCAGGTCGAGGCGATGACGCTGGCGCACCGCATCGTCGTGCTCCATGGCGGACGGATCGAGCAGGTCGGCACGCCGCTCGAACTCTACAACCGGCCTGACAACCTCTTCGTCGCCGGCTTCATCGGCTCGCCGCGCATGAACCTGCTGCCCGGCAAGGTGGTGAGGCCGGGCGCGGTCGCGATCGGCGAGGCTGGTCACGAGGTCGCCTGCCAGACCGGCGGCCTTGCCACCGGCGCATCGGTCACGCTCGGCATTCGGCCCGAGCACCTCTCGCTCGCCGCGCAGGATGGTGGCGTGCCGCTCGCGATCGAGCTGGTCGAGCGTCTTGGTGGCGAGAGCTATCTCTATGGCGCTTCGCCCGGCCTGCCGCAGATCACGCTCCGGCTCGACGGCCAGAGCGAGCACCAGCGTGGCGCCAGTGTCGCGCTCGCCTTCCCGCAGCAGCATCTGCACCTGTTCGACGAGAACGGCCGGGCCGTCCGGTCCTGACGACTGACTAGAGAGATCCCATGAAAGCCCTGACGCAAGGCCGCTATCTCGGCCGCGACGGCGAAGCCGCCTTGTTCGATGTCGGCCTCGGCGCGACGATCTCTGTGCGCATCCTCGAAGGCGATATCGGCCGGGTGACGCTGAAGCCGCAGGACGGCTATCGGCTCGATCGCGGCTGGTCGATCGCGCCGGGCGGGCTCGAGCCGGCTTATGAAGGACGCTCGCGCGACGATCTCTCCGGCTTCGCCTGCCCGCAGGCGAGCGTCAGCGAAGGCGAGGGCAAGGTCACGCTGTCGGCTGGCGGTCTCACCGCCGAGGTGACGCTCTCGCCCTTCGGCATTGCCTGGCGGCGCGAGGGCGAGGCGACGCCCTTCCTGCAGGATCGCACGACGCAGGCCTATCTGATCTCGCCGCGCACCGGCGCGGTGGCGCACTTCATGGCGCGCGACTATGCCGAGCGGCATTACGGGCTCGGCGACAAGGCGGGACCGCTCGACCGGACCGGCCGGCGCTTTGCCATCGATGCGGTCGATCCTTGCGGCTTCGATGCCGAGCTCTCCGACCCGCTCTACAAGATGCTGCCCTTCTTCATCGTCGACGGGAAGGCGGGCGCGCATGGCGTGTTCTACGACAACCTCTCGACGGGCAGCGTCGATCTCGGCTGCACGCTCGACAACTATCACGGCCTGTTCCGTTCCTGGAAAGGCGATGACGGCGATCTCGACTATTACGTCATGGCCGGCCCGACCGTGCCGGATGTGGTCAGGCGCTTCTCCTGGCTGACCGGCGGGCAGGCCTTCGCGCCGCGCTGGTCCTTCGGCTTCGGCGTGACCTCGATGGCGATCGCCGACGCGCCCGATGCCGATGCAAGGATCAGCGACTTCGTCGCCAAATGCCGCAAGCACGCCATCCCCTGCGACAGCTTCCACTTCGGCTCGGGTTACACCCAGATCGGCCAGCGCCGCTACGCCTTCAACTGGAACCGCGACAAGTTCCCGGAGCCGCTGGCGACGATGAAACGGCTGAACAAGGCCGGCATGCACACGGTCGCGAACCTGAAGCCCTGCCTGCTCGACGACCATCCGCGCCTCAAGGAGGCGCTGGACCAGGGCTTCCTGGTCAAGGATTCCAGGACCGGTGAGCCGGCCGTGGCGCAGTTCTGGGACGGGCTCGGCTTCCATGTCGACTTCACCAACCCGAAAGGCCGGGCCTGGTGGCGCGCGGGTATCGAGAGCGCGCTGCTCGACCATGGCTTCACCACGGTCTGGAACGACAATAACGAATACGAGATCTGGGACGAGGACGCTGTCTGCGACGGCGATGGGCGTCCGTTCCGGCAGGCACTGGCGCGCCCGGCGCAGCCGCTTTTGATGACCAAGCTGTCCTATGAGGCGCAAGCGGCGCGCGAGCCGGGCAAGCGCCAGTATGCGATCACGCGCGGCGGCTGTGCCGGCATCTCGCGCTACGCCCAGACCTGGTCGGGCGACAACGAGACCGCCTGGAAGACGCTGCGCTACAACCTGACCCAGGGCCTCAATATGAGCCTGTCGGGCATGTTCTCGATCGGCCACGATGTCGGCGGCTTCCATGGTCCGACGCCCGGACCGGAGCTTTTCGTCCGCTTCAACGAGTTCTGCGCGCTCTGGCCGCGCATGGTGATGAACTCCTGGAACGATGACGGCGTCGTCAACCTGCCCTGGATGTATCCGGAGATGGTGCCGCAGGTGCGCGAGGCGATCTCGCTGCGCTACCGGCTGATGCCCTATCTCTACACCCAGATGTGGCGGGCGAGCCGTGACAGCATCCCGGCCGTGCGCCCGCTGCTCTACGACTTCCCGCAGGATGCGACGGCGGTCGCGGTCGACGACGTCTTCATGCTCGGGCCGGACGTGCTGGTTGCGCCGGTGCTGGAGGAAGGCGCGCGCGAGCGAGCCGTCTACCTGCCACAGCATCAGGGCGGGTGGTACGACTGGCACAATGGCGAGCACTATCCCGGCGGCGTCACTGTGACGGTTGCGGCGCCGCTCGGCCGCTTGCCGCTGTTCGTGCGGGCCGGCGCGCTGATCCCGCTCGGTGACGCCAAGGGCATCAGCCAGGAGCGCGAGGTGCTGGTCTGCGGCGTGGTCGAGGGCGCCTCCGGCGAGCTCTATGAGGACGATGGCGAGACCGCTGATTGGCGCGGCGCCGGCTCGACCGTGCTGCGCTTCGAGGTCCGCAATGGCGAGGTCGCGATCGAGCAGCAGGGTGAGGCCAAGCCGCGCTTCAACAAGATCGCGATCCGGCAGATCGGGCAGTAGATCGGGAAAGCCGGATGAGCCTGCGGCTTGGGTCGCAGTCTCATCCGAGGCTCCGCCTCACTCGCTGCCGCGCTCATAGGAGCGCGAGCGGACGGCGAGGACGGCGATCGCCGTCACGGCGCAGCACAACATCAGATAGGCGACGACATAGGTCGGCTTGCCGCCGCCGGCCGTGACGAGCGCCGCCGCGATGAAGGGCGTCGGCCCGGCGATCGCGACGCTGTTCAGCTCGCGCGTCATGGCGATGCCGGAGAAGCGGTAGCGGGTCGGGAACAGGTTGGCGAGGAAGGCGCCCTGAGCGCTCGCCAGCCCGCCGAAACCGATGCCGTAGCCGATGCTGAGGGCGATCGTGCAGAGGACGATGTTCCTGGTGTCGAGCAGCGCGAACATCGGGAAGGCGTAGCAGAACACGAAGATCGCCCCGAACAGGTAGACTTTTGCATGGCCGACGCGGTCGGCGAGCGCGCCGATGATCGGCGTGGTGATGATGCCGGTCAGGGTCGCGATCATCACCGCGGTCAGCGCATCCGTGCGGGGCATGCCGAGCGTGTTGGTCATGTAGCTCAGGCTGAAGGCGCTGAGGATATAGGCGTTGGCGTTGTGGCCGGTGACCGACAGGAAGCCGAAGAGCAGTTCGCGCGGGCTCTTGCTGATGAGCTCGCGTAGCGGGACCTGCGCCTCATGGCGCTTCTCGGCCGCCTTCTCCATCGCCGCGACATATTCCGGCGTCTCGTCGAGATGCTTGCGGATGTAGAGGGCGACGAAGAAGAGCAGGCCGGAGGCCAGGAACGGCACGCGCCAGGCCCAGCCGAACAGCGTCTCCTCCGAGAGCAGCGATACCAGCAGGAAGCTAAGCGTCGCCAGCATGATGCCGACCACCGTCGCCGCCTGGAGATAGGCGGTGTAGTAGGCCTTGCGTTCCGGCGGCACGTATTCGGCGACGAGCGTGACCGCGCCGGCATATTCGGCGCCGGCGCCGAAGCCTTGCAGCAGTCGCAGGACGACGAGCAGCACCGGTGCCCAGATGCCGATCTGCGCATAGGTCGGCAGCAGGCCCATCGCCACGGTCGAGGCGCCCATCAGGGCGATGGTGAAGATCAGGGCCGGCTTGCGGCCGAAGCGGTCGCCGATATGCGAGATCACGATGCCGCCGAGCGGCCGGCTGAAGAAGCCGACGGCGAAGGTCGCGAAGGCTGCGAGCACGCCGGCCGAATCCGAGAATTGCGGGAAGAACAGCTTGTTGATGATCAGGCCCGCCGCCGCGCCATAGAGCGCGTAGTCGAACCATTCGATGACGGTGCCGATCGTCGCCGCCGCGACGGCGCGCCGGATGTTCGTCTGTTCGGCCGGTGTCGTTCCGGCCGCGATCGCCTGCGACATGGGGTTTCCTCGAAGCTTCGTTGTTCTTGGGGATGACGGTTGGCGGCCTAGCGGTCAGGTGATGGCAGCCGGCATGGCAAGGTCGAAGCGCGCCGCACTCTCGCTGAGCCCGGTGACGATGCTGGCGGAAAGCTCGACGCCGTCGCGCAATTGGCGTTCGCGCCGGGCGAGCCCATGGGCGCCCGGCAGCTCGACATGGTCGAAGCCGGGGCGAGGCTGCGCGGCATGACAGCGCTCCGCCAGGACCGCGACCTGGCGGTTGAAGTTCTCGGTTCCGCCGAAGGCGGCAGGGTCCATCACCAGGATGAAGACCGCTGCGCTCCAGCCGTCGCCGCCCTCGGCCCGGCCGCGCCCGGCGAGGCAGCCGGTGAGCAGCTCGACGATGAGCCCGATCGAGAAGCCCTTATGGCCGGCTTCGAGTCCGCCGAGCGGCAGGATCGTGCCGGGCGGGTCGGCGGCGATGACGTTCGGATCGGTCGATGGCCGGCCCAGCGCATCCATCAGGAAGGGGTGCGGCAGGTTTTCGCCGCGCTGGCGGTAGGCGGCGACGCCGCCATTGGTCATCAGCGCCGTCGACATGTCGATCAGGATCGGCGCATCCGGCGCCGGCGCACCGAAGGCGATCGGGTTCGAGGTCAGGACCGGCGTGACGCCGCCGAAGGGAGCGACGCTGCTGTGGCCGGGATCGGTCAGCGTCAGCAGCATCAGGCAGCCGGCGTCGATCGCCGGCTGGAGATAGGCGCCGAGACAGGCGGTGTGGTGGCTGCGCTGGATCGCGACGGCGCCGAGCCCGAAGCGCTTGGCCCGGGTGATCGCCTCGGTGGTGGCGCGGCGTGCCAGCCAGGGGCCGGGCAGCTTGCGCCCGTCCCAGGTCTGACAGGCGCCGATATCGTTGAGGATCTCGGGCTCGCCGGCAGCGGTCATGCCGCCGCTCTCGATCTCGCGCAGATAGAGCGGCAGCAAGGCGAGGCCATGCGTCGACTTGCCGAGCAGGTCACCCTCGACCAGGACCTCAGCGACATCACCGGCCTTGTCCTGTGGCAGGCCGGCGCGTTCCAGCAAAGTGCGCGCCAAAGCTGCGAGTTCGCCGGCGCGATAGCGGGCCGTGCCGTGCCCGGAAGGCTGGCTCATGCGAAATCCTCCTGTCGCCCTTTGCTTGTCAGGCAGCCGGGCCTTCAGATCGTCCAGCCGCCGTCGATGATGTGAGCCTGGCCGGTGGTGTAGGTCGCGCCTGCCAGGTAGACGACGAGATCGGCGATCTCCTGCGGCGTGCCGATCCGCCCGATCGGTTGGCGGGAGACGAAGGCGGCACGGGTTGCCTCATAGTCGCCTTGCGCACTCAGCCGCTGCTGCAATGACGGGCTCTCGACCGTGCCGGGGCAGATCGCGTTACAGCGGATGCCCTGGGCGACATAGTCCGCCGCGATCGACTTGGTCAGGCCGAGCACCGCCGCCTTGGTCAGGCCATAGGCGAAGCGGTTCGGCACGCCCTTCACGCTGGAGGCGACCGAGGCCATGTTGACGATGCAGCCGGATCTGCGCGCGAGCATGCCGGGCAGCGCCGCCTTGATCGTGCGCACCATCGCCTTGACGTTGAGGTCGTAGGCGAAGTCGAGGTCGGCCTCGCTCACCTCCAGTACCGTGCCGCTCTGGACGATGCCGGCGCAGTTGAAGAGCACATCGACCCGGCCGATCCCGGCGAAGAAGGCAGCGACGGCGGCGGCATCGAGCACGTCGAGCCTGCGGCGCTGCAAGTTCGGCCCGGCCTCGATCGCGGCCAGCGCGCCCTCGTTGATGTCCGTCGCCCAGACGATGGCGCCGGCACGGTCGAAGGCCTCAGCGGTGGCGCGGCCGATGCCTTGCGCCGCGGCGGTGATGACGACGATCTGTCCTGCGAGCGTACTCATCTCAAGCTCCCGCTTTGAGGGACGGCGCTGCGCCATGGCTCCTGCGGTGGACGATCGTGCGCTCCAGCGCCTGCCAGTCCCAGTCGATGCCGAGGCCGGGCTGGTCGGACGGGATCGCCTTGCCGTTCTCGATCCGGATCGGCGAGGAGGTCACGAGGTCGAGCTGCGGGATGTATTCGAGCCAGCGGCTATTGGGCACGGCGCAGCACAGGCCGAGATGGATCTCCATCAGGAAGTGCGGGCAGACCGGCACGTTGAAGGCCTCGGCCATGTGCGCGACCTTGAGCCAGGGCGTGATGCCGCCGATGCGGCCGACATCGACCTGGACGATCGAGCAGGCGCCGGCCTCGAGATAGTCCTTGAACTGCGAGAGCGAATACATGGACTCGCCGACCGCGATCGGCACCGTCGTGGACTGCGACAGGCGGCGATGGCCGCCGACATCGTCGGCGTGGATCGGCTCCTCGAACCAGGCGACGTCGAGCTTCTCGTAGTGGCGGGCGCGGCGGATCGCCTCGTCGAGCGAGAGGCCCTGATTGGCGTCGGTCATGATCTCCCAGCCGAAGCCGACCTTGTCGCGCACGGCCGAGAGGCGCTTCACGTCCTCGGCGACATGCGGGCGCCCGACCTTGACCTTGGTGCCGCCGAAGCCGCGTTCCTTGGCCTTGACGGCCTCGTCGACGAGCTCAGCCTCGTCCATGTGGAGCCAGCCGCCCTCGGTGTAATAGAGGTCGATGCTGGTCTTAGCGCCGCCGGCGAGGCGGTGCAGCGGCAGGCCGGCCTTGCGGGCGCGCAGGTCCCAGAGCGCGGTGTCGATCGCCGCGAGCGCGATCGAGGTGATGGCGCCGACCGTGGTGGCGTGGACGCGATAGAACAGAGCGCGCCAGAGCCCCTCGATCTCCTCGGCATCGCGGCCGATCAGCACGGGGGCGAGATGGTCGTCGATCAGCTTGCAGACCGAGGAGCCGCCGGTGCCGATGGTGTAGCTGTAGCCGGTGCCGGTGACGCCGTCGGCATCGGTGATGCGCACCAGCGGCGTCTCCTGCAGTTCGAAGCTCTGCACGGCGTCGGTGCGCTTGACCTTGGGCTTGAGGTCAGCCTGCAGCACTTCGACGGATACGATCTTGGCCATTCCGGATGTCCTTGTCGGGGCGTTTCAGCGTGCGCTCGGCTGGTCGGCATGCCAGCTGCCGTAGCGACGCCATGAGGTCGTCAGATGGGCCGCGACGGCGGCCTGCGCCCCGTCCTCGTCGCCGCGCTCGATCGCGTCGAGGATGGCGCGGTGTTCGCCCAGCATCGGGCCGATGTCGTGCGGGATGCGGCTGAACAGGCGGGCATGGTGCAGATGCGGATGCAGGCTGCGCACGGCCTGGGCGAGAATCTCGTTGCCGCCGGCCGCCAGGATCGCCTCGTGGAAGGCCTCATCGGCCTGGCTGGCGCCGACATAGTCCGATGTCTGCCCCTGCAGCGGGGCCGCCTCCATAGCCGCGATGCTCTCGCGCATGCGGGCGATGGCATCGGGATCGCGGCTGCGGGCGAGCTGCCTCGCGGCCCAGCCCTCATTGAGGATGCGGAAGTCGCGGAGCTGCTCGAACCAGTCGCGCGACGGCTCGGGCGCGACGGAGAAACCGGTGAAGGACGCCGCGGCGACGAGGCCGAGCCCCGACAGGCGGGTCAGCGCCTCGCGGATCGGCGAGGAACTAACCTCGAACTCGCGCGACAGCGCATCGATGTTGAGCTTCTCGCCGGGCGCGTAGTCGCGGTCGAGGATGCGCTCCATCAGCAGCGCCGTCACCTGATCGACCAGTGCGACGCGCGCCAGAACGGGCTTGCGGATCATCTTTTGCCTTCTCCCTGCCGGCTACTATCAAACACGGATCATCGATCGTCAATGACCGATCGTGCATGATCGATGAAATGAGGATGCGGCATCGTTTGCTGCGCTTTCGCTGGAGCTGTATTCGTCATGTCGACAAGGGACTGCACATGACCGAAAAGACCATGGCCGCGCCGACCGAGCGCAAGCGGGGCGAGGGCGTCAAGCTCGTCTACGACATCCTGCGCGACGACATCATCGACCTCGTGCTGCCGCCGGGCAGCCCGATCGACGAGATCCAGCTGGCCGAGCGGCTTTCGATGTCGCGCACGCCGATCCGCGAGGCGCTGGTGCGCCTGGCGAGCGAGGGGTTGGTGACGACGTTGCCGAACCGCTCGACGGTGGTGTCGAACATCGACTTCCTCAACCTGCACACCTTCTTCGACGCGATCACGCTGATGTATCGCGTCACCACAAGGCTGGCGGCGCAGTTCCATGTGCCAGGGGATCTCGACGGCATCCGTGCCCGGCAGGCCGCCTTCGCCGGGGCCGTCGAGGCGCAGGATGCGCTCGCCATGATCGCCACGAACCGCGATTTCCACGCTGCGATCGCCGAAGCCGGGCGCAATCCCTATTATACCGGGCTGTTCTGCCGCCTGCTCGACGAGGGCCGGCGTATCTTGCGGCTCTATTACTCCTCGTTCGAGGATCGCTTGCCGCAGCGCTATGTGGCGGAGCATGAAGAGATGATCGCGGCGATTGCCGCCCGCGACGTCGAGGGCGCCGACCGGCTGGCCAAGGCCCATGCCGACCAGATCGTCCAGCAGATCCAGCAGTTGATCGCGCGCGACCGGCGCCTGACGCTGGCGCTTTAACGAGCTACCCGATCTCCGTCATTCCGGGACTTCGCGCAGCGAAGGGCCCGGAATCTAGAATCGATGCCGGTGGCCCAGAAGCCGCGGGAACGGCAAGGCTTCTTCTGCCATGGCATCGGTTCTGGGTTCCGGGCTCAGGCCTTCGGCCTGCCCCGGAATGACGAATTCCCGCGTGTCGAAAATTCTTGTCGACAAATAAAATACAAAGAGTATTATGACCATCGATCGAGGCGGCGATGCACGCCGCCCGTGGAGCCGCCAGCCTGAGGAGCGCGTGATGAAGGCCCAGATCTTTTCCGGCTGCATGCCGGCGCTGATGACCCCCTGCAAGGACGACCGCAGCCCCGACTTCGATGCGCTGGTGCGCAAGGGCAAGGAGCTGATCGCCACCGGTATGTCGGCGGTGGTCTATTGCGGCTCGATGGGCGACTGGCCGCTGCTGACCGACGCGCAGCGCATGCAGGGCGTCGAGGCCCTGGTGAAGGCGGGCGTGCCGGTGATCGTCGGCACCGGCGCGGTCAACACCGCCTCCGCTGTCGCCCACGCCGCCCATGCCCAGACAATCGGCGCCAAGGGCCTGATGGTGATCCCGCGCGTGCTTTCGCGCGGTTCGGTGGTCGAGGCGCAGCGCCACCACTTCAAGGCGATCCTTGCGGCCGCGCCGGACCTGCCGGCGGTGATCTACAACAGCCCCTATTACGGTTTCGCCACCCGCTCCGACCTGTTCTTCGCGCTGCGGGCCGAGCATCCGAACCTGGTCGGCTTCAAGGAGTTCGGCGGTGCTGCCGACATGCGCTACGCCGCGGAAAACATCACCAGCCGCGACGATGACGTCTCGCTGATGATCGGCGTCGACACCTGCGTCTTCCACGGCTTCGTCAATTGCGGCGCGACCGGCGCGATCACCGGCATCGGCTGCGTGCTGCCCAGGGAGGTGCTGCACCTCGTCAGCCTGAGCCAGGCCGCGGCGAAGGGCGATGTCGAGGCACGCCGGCTCGCGCTCGAGCTGGAAGCGGCGCTCGCCGTGCTGTCCTCCTTCGACGAGGGGCCGGAACTCGTTCTCTATTTCAAGCACATGATGGTGCTGAAGGGAGACGCCGAGTACACACTGCACTTCAACCCGACCGACGCGCTCGGCGAGAGCCAGCGCGGCTATGTCGAGGCACAGCTCAAGCTGTTCGACAGCTGGTATGCGCAGTGGTCGAAGCAGGCCGGCGCGCTGAAGCACGCCGGCTGAGGGGTGCCGAGCGCGAGGCTGATCGCCCCAGTTCCTCCCTTCCCCCTTGTGGGGAAGGGTATGGGGATGGGGGTGGTTCCGCTTGGCGATTGTCCGCAGAAATAAGGGCTGGCAGCAGCGACGGCGCCGTCAACTTCTGCCGCTCGCTCCGGCTTTGCGACCCCCACCCCAACCCCTCCCCACAAGGGGGAGGGGTTTGCGTGTGCGTATGTAGCGGCCGCTGTTCAGGACACCGCGTCGAGCCCCAGCGCCTCCAGCCGGTCGAGCTGCTCGATCTCGGCAGCGGTCAGAACGATGCCCTCCGCCAGCGAGCCCTCCCGGGCCTTGAAGCGGCGCTGCGAGGGCAGGCGTGCACCCTGGCCGGCGATGGCCTCGAACAGGACCTCGGCGCGGGCGAAGGGATCGCCGGGGCGGCCGGCGGCGAAGCGCTCCGGCGAGAACGCCAGGATCAGTTCGCCATGCTGCGGCGCCAGCGTCGTGGTGCCGAGGAAGTCGAGCGCGCCCTGGCTGGTCAGATCGCCGATCATCACGCCAGCCAATAGTTCGATCATGGTCGAGATCGCCGAGCCCTTGTGTCCGCCGAAGGGCAGCATCGCCCCGGCGAGCGCCGCGGTCGGGTCGGTGGTCGGCTGGCCCTGCGAGTCGAGCGCCCAGCCTTCGGGCAGGGGTTTGCCGGCCCGGCGGTGCAGTTCGATCTCGCCGCGTGCCGCGACGCTGGTGGCGAAGTCGAAGACGTAAGGGGGCCCGCCCCGGCGCGGCCAGCCGAAGGCGAGCGGGTTGGTGCCGAGCAGGGCGCTGATTCCGCCGGCCGGTGCGACCGTCGCGTAGCTCGGGCACATCGCCAGCGCGGCGACGCCCATCCCGGCGAGCGCCTCGACCTCCGGCCAGAGCGCCGAAAAATGCGTGCAGTCGTTGATCACCAGTGCGGCGAGGCCGAGCTGTCTGGCTCGCTCGGCGAGGGCGGGCGCCCCCAGCTCGAAGCCGGCGCAGGAGAAGGCGCCGCCCACCGCCACCCGCAGCACGGCCGAGCCGTCATCGTGCAGCACGGGCTCGGCATCGGTCGAGACCTTGCCGGCCTTGATGGTGCGCAGGCAGCCTTCGACCCGGAATACGCCATGCGACTTGCAGCCGTCGCGCTCGCCGGCGGCGATCACGCGGGCAAGCGCTCCGGCATGAAGCGGCGACAATCCGCCCTTGCGGCAGACCGCCTCGATCCGGAGTGTCAACGCCTCCATGCTGAGGATCGTCGTCTCGCACATGGCGTTGCCTCGCTCTGTCGTTGCAAATCTGTATACATGCTGTATTCAAAAAGACGACATGACTTCAAGCAGGCTTTGCGCGCCTCAGGAAGGTTCTGAACCATGGCCAGCCACACCTTCTCCTGCATCGACGGCCACACCTGCGGCAATCCGGTTCGCCTGGTCTCGGGCGGCGGGCCCCGCCTCGAAGGCGCAACCATGCTGGAGAAGCGGGCGCACTTCCTGCGCGAGTTCGACTGGATCCGCACCGGGCTGATGTTCGAGCCGCGCGGGCACGACATGATGTCGGGCTCGATTCTCTATCCGCCGACACGGCCCGATTGCGACGTCGGCGTGCTGTTCATCGAGACCTCGGGCTGCCTGCCGATGTGCGGCCATGGCACGATCGGCACGATCACCATGGGCATCGAGAACGGGCTGATCACCCCGCGCGAGCCAGGCAGGCTCTCGATCGATGCGCCGGCCGGCAAGGTCGATATCAGCTATCGCCAGGAGGGCCGTTTCGTCGAGGAGGTCCGCCTGACCAATGTGCCGGGCTTCCTTTATGCGGAGGGGCTGACGGCCGAGGTCGAGGGGCTCGGCGAGATCGTCGTCGACGTCGCCTATGGCGGCAATTTCTATGCGATCGTCGAGCCGCAGAAGAATTTCCGGGACATGGCCGACCACACTGCCGGCGAGCTGGTCGGCTGGTCGCCGAAGCTGCGGGCGGCGCTAAACGCAAAGTACGAATTCGTCCATCCGGAGCACCCGGAGATCCGGGGCCTCTCCCACATCCAGTGGACCGGCAAGGCGACGCAGGACGGCGCCCATGCCCGCAACGCCGTGTTCTATGGCGAAAAGGCGATCGACCGCTCGCCCTGCGGCACCGGCACGTCGGCGCGGATGGCGCAGCTCGCCGCCAAGGGCAAGCTCGCGGTCGGTGACGAATTCGTGCACGAGTCGATCATCGGCTCGCTGTTCAAGGGCCGGGTCGAGGCGGCGACGACGGTGGCGAACCGCCCGGCGATCATCCCCTCGATCGCCGGCTGGGCCCGGATGACCGGCTACAACACCATCTTCATCGACGACCGCGATCCGTTCGCGCACGGCTTCGTGGTGAAATAGGCAGCTCCGCTGCGGCCGCGCGCTCGGCGAGGTTACGAGCATAGCGGCCGGGCGGCTGCCCGACATGGCGGCTGAAGGCCGTGCTGAAGGTGCTGGCTGAGCCATAGCCGACCCGCTCGGCGATCTCGGCGAGATCGATGTCGCGGCTGCGCAGCAGGTCCTTGGCCAGTGCCATCCGCCAGCCCAGCAGATATTCCATCGGCGGCACGCCGACATTGCGCGCGAAGCGCTCGAAGAAGGCCGAGCGCGACAGCGCGGCCTCCCGGGCGAGCCGGGCCATCGTCCAGGCGCGGGCCGGCTCGGCATGGATGCTACGGATCGCCTCGGCCAGCCTGACATCGCCGAGGCCGCGCAGCAGCCCCGCCGGCGCATCCGCCGCCTGCGTCAGCCGGAGCGCCTCGACCAGCAGGATCTCGACGAGACGGCCGAGCACCAGCTCCCGGCCCGGCCGCTGCGCGGCGGACTCCTCGGTGAGGAGCCGCACCAGGGTCGAGAGCCGGGGGATGTCGCGGATCTGGATCTGCGACGGCAGCAGCGAGACGAGCAGCCCGGCCTCGTCGACATCGAAGATGAAGTAGCCGCCAAGCAGGCGCACATTCGGCGGGCCGTTGGGATCGCCATGGCGCAGCTCGGTGTCGGGCGAGGGCGCGAGATCGGGCGTGATCAGCACCGGCGTCGCCGGCTCGAAGCCGGACAGGGTGAAGCCGGGCGTGGTCGGCAGCAGCACGAAATCGCCGGCTGCCAGGGTCAGGGCCTCCTCTCCGTCGACGGCGAGGCGGCAGCTGCCTTCGACGACCGCACAGAAGCTGGGATGGCCGAAATCGGCATAGCGCACGGCCCAGCGTCCGGCGCCGCTGATGCCCTTGGTGAACACCGCTTGTGGCCGCAGCAGGCTGATGCTCTCGGCGAGCGGATCGATCATGTCCGGACTATCTCAAATCAAATTTGGACTATCGATCGTAGATCGTCCTGAGCGCTGCTCGTATCACGGCGGCATCGAAACCAGCAAGGACATCATCATGAAGACGGTGCTGATCACCGGTTGCTCCTCGGGCTATGGCCTGGAGACCGCCCGCCATTTCCTCGCGCAGGGCTGGACCGTCGTCGCGACCATGCGCACGCCGCGCGAGGACATCCTGCCGCGCTCGCCGGCGCTGCGCATCCTCCCGCTCGACGTGACCGATGTGGACAGCATCGCGGCGGCGCTCGCGGAAGCCGGCCCGATCGACGCCCTCGTCAACAATGCCGGGATCGGCGTGGTCGGCGCCTTCGAGGCGACGCCGATGGAGCATATCCGCAAGGTCTTCGAGACCAACACCTTCGGGACGATGGCGATGTGCCAGGCGGTGATCCCGCAATTCCGGGCGCAGGGCTCCGGCGCGATCGTCAACGTCACCTCCAGCGTCACGCTGATCTCGATGCCGCTGGCGGCGGCCTATACGGCGAGCAAGCAGGCGATCGAGGGCTTCACCGGCTCGCTCGCTCACGAGCTCCGCCATTTCGGCATCAGGGCCAAGCTGGTCGAGCCGGGCTATGCGCCGACCACGCGCTTCACTGAGAACGCCGGCGTGCGCATCGAGGACCTGATCCCGGCGAGCTATGCCGCCTTCGCCGAGCCGATCTTCGCCACGTTTGCCAAGCCCGCCTTGACGACCAAGGAGAGCGATGTCGCAGAGGCCGTCTGGCAGGCGGCGAACGATCTGTCGGGCCGGCTCCACTTCCCGGCGGGCGCGGATGCAGTGGCGCTGGCGGAGATGGCCGGAGGCCGGCGCGGTTAGGCTGTTGGCGGTCGCCCCGCCCGGTCAGTCCGTCCGCAGCGACGCGCCCCTGGCCACCGCCGCATCGCGGGCGGCCAAGGTCGTTCGCGACGCCGCCAGGGCCTGGCGAGCCCATTCGCGCACGCCGAACTGCGCGGTGCGTTCGAGATGCGGAACCTCGACGCTGACCGGCAATTCGGCCGGGAGCTGGCTGAAAATGCCGACGAGGTCGATGCCGCCTTCGCCCGGCAGCAGGCGGGCCTGCCGGGCGGTGTGGATCAGGCCTTCGGTCGTGGCGGGGATCTCGGCCGGAGCGTCGCAGAGCTGGGCATAGCTCAGGCGTGCGGCCGGGATCGCGGCGATGTCGGCGAGCGTGGTCGTGGAGCGGCCGGTATGGAGCGCATCGACCAGCACGCGGCCATTGGGCTGGTCGGCAGCGGTGACGATGCGCAGTGCCGTGCTGGCGTCCGGAACCTTCGTCCAGGGCATGAATTCGAGATCGCCGGTGAGGCCATAGGGCGCCGCCGCCGCGCAGAAGGCTGCGAAGGAGGCGGTGAGGCGGCTCTCGTCGGGATCATCGCCTGCGACCAGCACGGCGCGGGCCTGCAGCGTGCCGCAGACCTCGAGGAAGGGCTTGATCGCCTCGACGGAGAAATCGGCGCCGAGCCGGATGATCTCGACATCGAAGACCGGCACGCCATCGGCGATGGCGCGCCGGGTCTCGGCCAGCAGCGTGGCGTCCTCGATCAGCGGGCTGGTGTCGCCGCCCGGCGCCGCCGGAAGCGCGCGCAGGCCGACGGCGTCATAGCCGAGCTCGGCGGCGAGCCGGACCGCATCGGGCGAGCTCAGTGGCACGGTAGTGAGATAGGCGAGCGACATCAGCGGCATGGTCGGCATCCTCTCAGGCCGGCGGCGAGATCGCGGTCGGCAGCGCGATCGTCGAGTACATCTCGCCGGTCAGCCATTCCGGCCCGCCCTTCGGCGGCCAGATGCCTTTGGCGACGGAGTCGGCGCGGACGGCGGCGCGCTGGTCGAGGCTGGAGAAGGGCCAGATGTGGGTGAAGCGCGGCGGCCCGTCGAGCGCATACATGGCGATGACGAGCGGCGAGAGTTCGACGCGCGCCGGTACAGCGGCCTGCCAGGCCGCAATCGTTGCCGGCACGCCGCCATGCTTCAGCATATAGGTACGGATTTCGTAGACGGCGCCGAGCTTGCCGGGCTGGACCGGCGGCAGGAAGGGGAAGGGCGCATAGCTGTCGAAGGCCAGTTTGGCGATGTCCTCGCCGGCGCCGAACGGATTGCCGCTGGCGAGCAGGCGCTGGCGCTCGGACAGCAATTCGGCCTCGTCGGTGAAGCCGCGCAGCAGGATGACCTGGTTGAGCGTGCCGATCTCGCTGGCCCAGCAGCCGAGCAGGCGGCCCTTCGCCTCCGGCGCCTTCAGTGCGGCGTCGATCGCGGCGACGACAGCTCCCGCCTTGCCGAGACGGACGGTGAGGGTAGCAATTTCATAGCGCATGGCAGCTCTCCGGGCGCGGGATCAGGAACGGTTGTTGGCGAGCGGGATGCCGCCGGCATGGTGGGCGGCGACGTAGCCGAAGGTCATGGCCGGGCCGAGGGTGATGCCCCCGGCCGGATAGCGGCCGGCCATCATGCTCGACATGTCGTTGCCGACCGCATAGAGGCCCGGGATCGGCGCATCATGGTCATCGAGCACGCGGCCCTGCGCATCCGTCTTCAGTCCGGCGAAGGTGCCGAGGCTGCCGGGCACGATCCTGACCGCATAGAACGGCCCCGGCCCGAGCGGCGCGACGCAAGGGTTCGGCCGGTTGTCGGCCGCGCCCTGGATGCGGTTGTAAGGCGTATCGCCGCGGCCGAATTCGGGGTCGCGGCCCTCGGCGGCGGCGGCGTTGTAGGTGTCGAGTGTTCGGGCCAGCCCAGCGGCATCGATGCCGCAGGCTGACGCAAGCTCGGCGATCGTCGCACCGCGCCTGAGATAGCCGTTGTTCAGCCAGGGCCGGATAAGGAAGGGGCGGGGCCGGACGCGGCCGAGCCCGTAACGGCGCAGGAAGGCGTGATCGCAAAGCAGCCAGGCCTCGGCCGGCTCGCCCGCAGGCGTCGCGGCAAAGAGCGCCTGCATCACGTCGTGATAGGAATCGGCCTCGTTGCAGAAGCGTCTGCCGTCGCCGCGCACCATCAGCGCACCTGGCTTGGCGCGCTCGACCAGATGCGGAAAGCGGCCGGGCTCGCCACCCGGCTTCGGCACCAGCGAGACCGGCGCCCAGGCGCCGGCATGCGCTAGATCGCTCCGGACACGCCCGCCTGCCGCCTCGCCGAGCCTGAGGCCGTCGCCGGTATTGCTGCAGGGCGCTGCCGACCAGTGCTCGCGGCCGGTCGGGGCATGCGGGAAGAGTGCCGACTTGCGGGCGAGATCATGCGGAAAGCCGCCGGTGGCGAGTATGACGCCGCGTCTCGCCTGGATTGTCTGGCGCTGGCCCGCGCGCTCGACGATCGCACCGGTTATACGCTCGCCCTCGCGCAGCAATTCCACCGCTGCGGTGTCCTTCAGCAGGGCAATGCCGAGATCATCCGCGGATTTGAGCAGGCGTGCGACCAGGGCATTGCCATTGACCAGATGCAGGCCACGGCCATGGCTGGCGCGATCAATGAAGTGGCGCACCAGCCGGCGCAGCACGTGCAGGAAGGAGGGAAGCTTGCGCGTCGCATTGAGGAAATGCTGGAGATCGGCGCCGGAGGCGATGTTCATGCCGAAGGGAGCGATTTCGGCCAGTGGCGGGCGCAGATCCCGCAGGCGCGCGCCAAGCTCGCGCCCGTCGAAGGGCTTGGCGCAGAGCGAGCGGCCGCCCGTGCCGGCGCCGGGTGTGTCGCCGTGGAAGTCCGGCATCAGGTTGCCGTCGACGAAGTCGAGCGCGCTCTCGCGCTGGAAGAAGTCAACCATGCGCGGCCCCTGCTCCAGCAGCATGGTGACGAAGGCCTCGTCATAACCCTCGCCGAGTTCATGGCGCAGATAGGTGCGGATCGTCTCCTCGTCCTCGTCGATCCCGGCGGCACGGGCGAGCGGATTGCGCGGCAGCCACATCCAGCCGCCGGACCAGGCGGTGGTGCCGCCGAAATGACGCTCCTTCTCGATCACGACGACGTCGAGGCCGAGCACGGCGGCAGTGACGGCGCTCGCCAGTCCGCCGGCGCCGGAGCCGATCACCAGCAGATCGCACGAGCTGGGCAGATCACTGCTCATTCCGCAGCACGCTCCGCTGCCGGCGTACGCTCCCCGAGCGCATGGCGGATCGCGCACCAGGCGAAGGTGATGGCCGGGCCGATGGTGATGCCGGGACCGGGATAGGTGCCGCCCATGATCGACTGCGCCTCGTTCCCGCAGGCATAGAGCCCGCCGATCGGCCGGTCGCCCTCGCCCAGCACCTGCCCGTTCTCGTCGATGACGAGCCCGGTTGCTGCGCCGATGTCGCCGGGCGTCAGTTTGACGGCGTAGAAGGGCGCGGTCGCGATCGGGCCGAGCGTCGGATTGGGTAGGCCCCGCGAGGCGTCGCCGTTGATACGGTGATAATCAGTGCTGCCGCGGCCGAACTCGGGATCGACGCCTTTGCGGACATGGTCGTTCATGCGGGCGATGGTGTCGGCGAGCGTCGCCGGTTCGATCGATAGCTTGCCGGCGAGTTCCGCCACGCTCGCGCCTTCGACGAGATAGCCGTCGGCGAGGAAGGGCCGGAGGTCACGCGTGCCCATCCTGACCATGCCGAGCCCATAGCGGCTTAAGGACTCGGCGTCGGTGATGATCCAGCAGGGAATGGTCGGGCGCGTCTGGTTCGCCTCGAACATGGCTCGGCTGAAGAGATGGTAGGAGGTGGATTCGTTGACGAAGCGCCGGCCGGTCTGGTCGACGCAGAGGGTGCCGGGCTTGCTGCGGTCGAGCACGAAATGCGGGAAGACGGCGGTGGTGCCGTCCGGCCGCGTCCGTGTCGAGACCGGCGCCCAATAAGCGTTGTCGCGGCTGCCCTCGCCGAAGCGGGCGCCGAGCTTGAGTGCCAGGTCCTGCATCGCACCGGTATGGCCGGGGGCAGCGGGGCTGAGCGCCGGCGTCGGGCTATGGAGCATGCCGGCGCGGCGCTGCGGATGGCGGTTGAAGCCGCCGGCGGCGAGCACGACGCCGAGGCCGGTCGCGATCGCGCGTGCCACGCCGCCCTGCTCGACAACGATGCCGGTTACGCCGTCGGGCCCGCTCTGCAGCTCAGTGATTGAGGCGTTGAGCAGGACGGTGCCGCCATGCTGCTTCAGGGTCAGCAGCAGGCTGCCGATCAGGGCGTTGCCCATGACAAGGCGAGTGCCGCGCTTGCCGCTCAGGCGGTCGAGCCCGTAGCGGCCGAGGATGGCGGCCGCGTGCTTGAAAGAGGCCCAGGAGGTCCTGAGCTTGAGCAGATGGCCGATATCGGTGCGGTCGATCATCATGCCGCCGAACAACGTGAATTCGGGGATCGGCGGGCGGATGCGGTGGAGATCGGCGCCGAGCCGGCGGCCATCGAACGGGATCGGCTCCAATGCGCGGCCGCGCAAGGTCGAGCCCTCGACATCCGATTCATAGTCGGGATGGGTGGCGTAGGGACGGAAATGCACCTCGCTGCGCTCTTCCAGCGTGGCGATCGCCTGCGGCCCCGCGCGCAGGAAGGCTTCGCGCAGCCGGGCCGAGGAATGATTGCCGACGACGCCATCGAGGAAGCGGGCGGCCTTCTCGAATGAATCGCCGGTCGCGACCTTCTCGGCATGCAGCGAGTTCGGGATCCAGGTCGTGGCTGCTGACAGGGCGCTGGTGCCGCCGACATGCTCGGTGCGCTCGACGACCAGCACCGAGAGGCCCTCCATCGCGGCGAAGACGGCGGCCGCCAGTCCTGCCGCTCCGGAACCGGCGACGATGACGTCGTAGGATGTCTGTTCCGGCAAGGCTGCCAGTGTCGTGAACACGATGGACCTCAGCCGATGCGCTCGCCTGCGAGCAGGAAGTCGACCATGGCGCTCTGCAGCGCCTGGTACATGTCGCTGCCGGTCGAGGTCTGGCAGCCGCGATTGCGGGCCGCCTCGATCAACGGCGAGACCACGGGAACGGTGATGACGCAGCCGACGAAGGTCTCGGGCGCGAGCTTGTCGACCTCGACCGGCAGCGGATCGCCCGGTTTCATGCCGGCGGGCGAGGCATTGGCGACGAGCTCGAACCCGGTCGGATCGGCGGAACCTACGCGGACCTTCGCACCGTTGCGGCCGTCGAGGCGGGCTATCAGCCGGTCGCGGCGCTCGGCGTCGGCATCGTGGATGGCGAGCTCGCGCACGCCGGCATCGACCAAAGCGAGTGCGATCGCCGAGCCGGCGCCGCCCGCGCCGACCAGCAGAGCGCGCTTGCCGGCGAGCTCGCCGCCATTGGCCTTGACCGCGCCGACGAAGCCGAGCCCGTCGACGATGTCGCCATGCCAGGCGCCATCCTTGCGCCGGCGCATGATGTTGACCGTGCCGAGGAAGTCGCCCCGCTCGGTCGCGCTGGCGCAATGGCGATGGCAGGCGAATTTGTGGGGGACGGTGACGATGATGCCGTCGCAGTTCGGCACATGGTCGAGTGCACCGAGGAAGGTGGAGAGATGCTCGGGCGCAACGCGCACGGGCGCGACGATGCCATCATGGCCGCGCGCGGCGAAGGCGGCGGTCATGCCAGCCGGCGACTTTACCTGCGCGATCGGCTCGCCGACGATGACATTGAGGCGCGTCGCGCCGGTGATGGTGATGCTCATGGTCATATCCTCCGGCAGCAGCAGTTTTTTGGTTGGCGCATTTTCTTCACGCGAACCGGTGCCCACTTCGCTCGAAAATGTTCTAGGCCGCGCGAGTGTCCTGGGTTTCGACGACGCCGAGAAGCCGTGCCTGCAAGGCTTCGTCATGCTCAAGCTGGGCGGCGTCGCCAGCGAAGGCGACCTGGCCGTTGACCAGCACATAGGCGCGGTCGACGATCGGCAGCACGAGCTCGGCATGGTGCTCGACGATGACCATGGCGACGCGGCCGCGCAGCTTCACCAGCGCCTCCATGACCTCGTTGACCACGGCGGGGGCCAGGCCCTCGAAGGGCTCGTCGAGCAGGACGAGCTTGCTCGGCACCATCAAGGCGCGAGCGATCGCGACCATCTGGCGCTCGCCGCCGGAGAGGTTCTCCGCCTTGGCCGCCTGGCGCGTCCTGAGGCGCGGGAACAGAGCGAAGGCCTCGTCCAGCGTGATGCCGCCCGGCCGCTGCGCCAGGAGCAGGTTCTCGGTGACGGTGAGGTTCGGGAAGAGCCGCCGCCCCTCCGGCACCAGCGAGATGCCGAGTCGATTGATCTCGAAGGGCCGGAGCTTGCGCAGGTCGGTGCCGGCGAAGCTGATCGAGCCTGCGTCGAGCGGCAGGCTGCCGGTCAGCGCGCGCAGCGTCGTGGTCTTGCCGACGCCGTTGCGGCCGAGCAGCGCCACCGCCTCGCCCTCGCGGATGGCAAGGTCGACGCCGGAGAGCACGGTGCTGCCACCATAGCCGACGGCGATGCCCTTGGCGTCGAGCAGCACCGGGCTCGTCGCACCCGCACGCCGCGCCACGGCTGGGGCGGACGCCCGCTCGCCATCCTTGGCGGCGCCGAGGTAGGCGGCGATGACCTCGGGATTGCGCGCGACCTCGGCCGGCTTGCCGTCGGCGATCATCCTGCCCTGATGCAGCACGGAGATGCGATCCGAGATCGCCAGCACCCGGTCGATGTCGTGCTCGATCAGCAGCACGGCATGGCGCTGGGCGAGCTTGCGGATGAGGTCGGCGACGACGATGCGGTCGGCCTCGGCGAGCCCCGCCAGCGGCTCGTCGAGCAGCAGCAGCTTGGCCTCGATCGCCAAGGTGACGCCGATCTCGAGCAGGCGCTTGGCGCCATGCGGCAGATCCTGGGCGAGCTCGGCGGCCTGGTCGGCGAGGCCGACGGCGTCGAGGATCGACCAGGTCCGGGTGTTGATCGCTGCGTCGGCATGGGCATCGCGCAGCAGGCCGCGGGCGCCGATCCGCTGTGCCTGCACGGCGATGCGGACATTCTCGAAGACGCTGAGGTTCGGGAAGATCGAGAGGATCTGGAAGGAGCGGCCCATGCCGAGCCGGGCGCGGGCATGCATCGGTAGGCGGGTGACTTCGTTCCCCTCGAAGAAGACCTCGCCGCTGGTGGGCGGCAGTACGCCGGTCAGCATGTTGTAGAAGGTGGTCTTGCCGGCGCCGTTGGGGCCGATGATCGAGTGCAGCACGAAGGGCTTGACCTGAAGGTCGATCTCCCTGGCTGTGACGAGGCTGCCGAACTGCTTGGAGAGCTTGCGCGTCTCCAGGATCGGCTTGTCGGGATCCATCTGCTGGGCGGCGCTGACATAGGGCTCGATCAGCGCCGGCCGCGGCGGGATGCTGTTGCGGGTCAGGGTCCAGCGCTGCTTGCCCAGGATGCGCTGCGCCAGGCCCTGGATGCCCTCCGGCGAGAGCAGCGCGAACAGGATCAGGACCGGGGCGAAGATCAGCCACCAGTTCTCGGTGATCGCCGAGAGCCGGTTTTCCAGGACGATGAAGGTGATCGCGCCCCAGAGCGGGCCGAGGAAATGATGCACGCCGCCGAGCACGGTCATCAGCAGCGCATCGCCCGCATGCTGCCAGCTCAGATTGTTGGCGTAGACGCCCTGCAGCAGGAAGGTCAGCAGCGCGCCGGAGAAGCCGACGAAGCCGGCCATGACGACGAAGGATCCGAGACGCAGCAGATAGACGTTGAAGCCGAGGCTGCGGGCGCGCTGCTCATTGTCGCGGACGGCCTGGAGCGCCCGGCCGAAGGGCGAATGCACCAGGCGCCAGAGCAGGCAGATGCCGGCGACGACGGCGGCCAGCACGAAGAGATGGAAGGAGAGGTCGCTGGGAAAGCTGGCGCGAGCGACGCCCTGCAAGCCGTTCTCGCCGCCGGTGACCGCCGTCCATTTGAAGGCGATCTCGAAGGCGATCTGCGAGCAGGCCAGGGTCAACAGCGAGAAGTAGAGGCCTTTACGGCGCAGGATCAGCGCTCCGAGCCCGAGGGCGAGCGCGAGCGAGAACAGCACGGCGAGCACGAGGCCGAAGACATCGTTGCTGATCCGCCCGAGCACGAAGAAGGCGGCGGCATAGCTGGCGCAGCCGAAGAAGACCGAGGCGCCGA
Organism: Bosea sp. 29B; assembly: GCF_902506165.1. Taxonomy (NCBI): domain Bacteria; kingdom Pseudomonadati; phylum Pseudomonadota; class Alphaproteobacteria; order Hyphomicrobiales; family Alloboseaceae; genus Allobosea; species Allobosea sp. 29B. The sequence goes on along the minus strand of NZ_LR733817.1, from coordinate 1,431,316 downwards.
AGGGGACGAGCCCGGTATAGCCAACGAGCAGGTTCACGCCCATGCCGTAGAGCGTATAGATCGCGATCTGGGTGATCAGCCCTATCGGCGCACCGAGGCCGAGCCAGAGCAGCGTCAGGCCGGACAGGACGAGCCCGGCCCAGAGGGCGGGATGCGCAAGGAAGCTGCGGACGTTCATTCGAAGCGCTCCCATTTTTCACCGAAGAGGCCACGGGGGCGCACGAGCAGGATCGCAGCCATCAGCACATACATCGCCGCCCCCGCCCATTCCGGCTGGAACTGGATGGTCATGGCGATGGTGATGCCGACCAGCAGGCCGGCGACGATCGCGCCGGCATAGGAGCCGAGCCCGCCGATCGTGACGATGACGAAGGCGGGCATGATCGCGCTCGCCGCCATCGTCGGCGTCACTGTCCATAGCGGCGCTGCGAGCAGTCCAGCCAGCCCGGCGAGCAGGCAGCCGATGCCGAAGACGAAGCTGAACACCACCGGCAGGTTGATGCCGAGCAGGCCGACCATCTCGGCATCGCGCGAGCCGGCCCGGATGATCCGGCCGAAGGGCGTGTAGGTCAGGAAGGCCCAGAAGGCGACGAGGGCGGCGACCGTCACCAGGAGCACGAACATCCGGTACTTGGTCAAAAGGACCGGCCCATATTCGACGAAGCCGGAGAGGAAGCGCGGCGCGCTGAACGGCAGCGGCGCCCCGCCGAAGATCAGGCGCAGCACCGCCTCGAAGAGCAGCGCCAGCGCAAAGGTCAGGATCAGCCCGAGCAGCGGCTCCTTGCCGTAGAGATGGCGGATCAGCACGATCTCGACCAGCATGCCGAGCGCGCCGGTGACGAAGGGTGCGAGCAGCGCCGCCCACCAGCCGAATTCGCGCGCCAGCACCAGGGCGACATAGGCGCCGAGCGCGAAGAAGGCGCCATGGGCGAAGTTCACGATGCCGAGCAGCCCGAAGATGATCGAGAGGCCGACGGCGATCAGGACATAGAGGAAGCCCAACACCAGGCCGTTCACGGCCTGGGACAGGATCATATCGAGCATGGCAGGCGCTCCTCGAACGGGCGCGGCGAGGGAAGAGGAAGGGACCGGCCGGCGCGTGGCTCGGCCGGTCCTTCATCCGGCTGGGCGGAGCGTCAGAGTGCGTCCATCTTGCAGGCGCTCTCGGCCTGCGAGCCGAAGGCCTTGTCGATATCTCCTTGCGTCTTCGGCAGTTCGGCCTTGATGTCGAAATAGTCCCATTTGTCGGTGATCTTCGGCTTGATGCCGGCGATCAGCAGGCGATTGACCATCTGGTGGTCGAAGTCGCGGTAGTGGACATCGAGGTCGCCGCGCTTGACCTGCCATTTTTCCAGCGCTGCGACGATCGCCGCCGGATCGGTCGATTTGGCGGCCTCGATCGCGTCGAGCAGGCTCTTCATGCCGAACCAGCCCATCCACGCCTTGTCGGCGGCGGGACGGTTGTATTTCTTCTCATAGGCCGCCGCCATCGCCTGTTCTTCCGGCGGATTGTTCGGGTTCTTGTAGTACCAGGTCAGGGTGTAGAGCCCGTCCGCAGCTTCCGGCCCGACGCCCCAGAGATCGGTGTTGCCCACCGAGATCTCGGCGAAGGGAATGCGCCCGCGCATGCCGAGCTCGTTCCACTGCTTCAGGAAGGTGGTGAGGTCGCTCGCCGCGACGCCGCCGATGACGACGTCGGGCTTGGCGGCGCGGATCTTCAGGATGAAGGAACTGTAGTCGGGCGTGCCGACCGGGACCTCGTCGGCGCCGACGATGGTGATGCCGTTCGCCTTGGCATAGGCCTCGAAGGCCTTCTTGATGTCCTGGCCGAAGGCGTAGGCGGCCGTCAGCAAATACCACTTCTTGCCGATCTCGCCGCAATAGGGGGCGAGCGCGCGGACATGCACCTCGACCGGCGGCTGCAGGCGGAAGGTGTACTTGTTGCAGGACTTGCCGGTGAGGTCGCCGGTGGCGGCGTTGGCGGCGATGTAAGGGATCTTGGCCTTCTTCGCCACGGCCGAGATGCCGAGCGCGAAAGAGCTCAGTGCGCCGCCGACCATGCCGACGACCTTGTGCTCGCCGACCAGGCGCTCGGCGTTCTGCTGGGCGCCCTGCGGGTTTGGCTCGTCGAGCCAGACGATCTCGGCGGGGCGGCCGAGCAGGCTGTTGTTGCGCTGCTCCAGCGCCAGCATTCCGCCTTGGGCGAGATATTCCGACTGGTCGACGATGCTGCCGGTCTTGGCCCAGAGCATGCCGATCTTGATCGGCTCGGCCGCGGCAGCGTTGCCGATATAGGGCATGCCGAGCCTGGCCGAGACGAGCCCGGTCGCGCCGAGCGAGCCTGCGCCGAGGAGAAGGCTCCGGCGCCTGATGGTGGAAATCCGCTGTGGCTTGTCTGCTTCGGTCACGACGTCCCTCCCTGCGTTGGCGTTCCCCGGAAGCCTTGTCTGGCTCCGATTGGCTGGCTCCGCGCTGCGGAGACGGCGGCGATCCTCTAGCACGACTGGAATAGAATTCCAGTCTTATTTTCAAAAATGGAATCTTGTTCCAGTTATCTTGACCGAAGCCCCCGCGGGCGGGATAAGGAGGGGCAATGCAGGAGGTCGGGCCATGGCGCCATTTTCAGTCGGGATCGTCGGGGCCGGAGCGATCGGCCGGCTGCATGCGGACGTGATCGCGGCGACGGATTTCGCGGCGGTCGCCGGCGTCGCCGACCCCACCGAAGCTGGCCGGGCCTATTGCGAGGAGCGCGGCCTGCGCTGGTTCCCGGACCATCAGGCCCTGATCGCGGCTGGTGGCGTCGAGGCGCTGATCGTCGCGACGCCGAACCAGACCCATCTGCCGATCGGGCTCGACGCGATCGCGCATGGGATTCCGGCGCTGATCGAGAAGCCGGTCGCGGTGACGGTGGCAGAGGGCGAGGAACTCGCGGCGGCCTCGGACCGAGCCGGCGTGCCGGTTCTCGTCGGCCATCACCGCCGTTACAATCCGATCATCGCCACGGCGCGCGAGACGGTGCAGGGCGGTGGTCTCGGGCGGCTGACCACGGCGACCGTGCTCTACACCTTCTACAAGCACGATGCCTATTTCGAGCTGGCCTGGCGGCGCGAGCCCGGTGGTGGGCCGGTGCTGATCAACCTGATCCACGAGATCGACCTGATCCGCTTCATCTGCGGCGAGATCGTCGGGGTGCAGGCCGTCACCTCCGACCGTGTCCGGGGCCTGCCGGTCGAGGATACCGCGGCGGTGCTGCTCGAACTCGCGAACGGGGCGCTGGTGACGGTCAGTCTGTCCGACACTGCGGTGACGCCGTGGAGCTGGGACTTGTCCTCTGGCGAATTGCCGAACTATCCGGCGCAGCCGGCGCCGGTGACCTCGCATTTCCTGTCGGGGACGGAAGGCTCGCTGACGCTGCCGGGGCTCGACCTCTGGCGCTATGACGGCGAGAAGAGCTGGTTTGCGCCGATCTCACGACAGGCGCTCCCGGTGACGCGCGAAAGCCCTTATCTGCGCCAGCTCAGCCACTTGCGCGATGTCGTGCGTGATGGCGCCAGGCCGCTGATCGACGCCGTCGATGCGACCCGCACGTTGCGGGCTACACTTGCCGTCCATGAAGCGGCACGCCAGAGACAACGCCAGGAACTCCATTATGGATAGGGCCATGGCGAAGAAGCTCGTCGCTGACACGGAAGAGGCCGAGGCCGATCAGGCTCCGAGCGGGTTGCTCGAGCGGACGCTGGGGGTGATCGAGCTCCTGGCGGCCCATGCGCACGGGCTGCCGCTCTACGAGATCGCCGAGCGGCTGAGCATTCCGCGCAGTGCGACACATCGCGTGCTGACCAGCCTGGTCGAGCGCGGCTATGTCCGGCAGGAGCGCCATCACGGCATGTACCAGCTCACGGCCAAGATCGCTTCGCTCGCCTTCAGCTTCCTCGCGGGTAGCGGCATCACCGATCTCGCCCAGCCGGTGCTCGACCAGCTGGCGCGCGAAACGGCCGAGCTGGTCCGTCTCGCTCTGATCGACGGGCGCGAGCTGATCTGGGTGGCGAAATCGCAGGGCTCGCCCTTCGGGCTGCGCTACGACCCCGATATGGGCCAGTCGGGCCGGCTTTCCTGCTCGGCCAGCGGCCATGCCTGGCTCTCCTGCCTGCCCGAGGAGGAGGCGCTCGCGATCGTCGAGCGCCAGGGCTACGGCTCGCGCGAGGAGTTCGGCCCGAAGGCGCCGCAGACGCCTGCGGCTTTACTCAAATACCTGCGCCAGGCGCGCAAGCGCGGCTTCAGCATGGTGAGCCAGACCTATTCGCCCTGGATGAGCGCGACGGCGGCGCCTATCCGCAGCGCCCAGAGCGGCGAGGTCATCGGCGCGCTGGTGATCGCCGGGCCGCATATCCGCCTGACCGAGGAGAAGATGCTGACCTTCTCGCCGATGCTGCTCAGCGCCGCCAGGGAACTGTCGCTGGCGCTGGGGGCGAGCCCGACGCTGGTCTCGCATCAGCCGCGGGGGCCCTTCTTCGGCTGAGGCCAATCTTCACAGGGACAAGCGAGAGAATGCAGCTGGCGGCCCACACCTTCGGTTTCGTCTGGCAGGAGGAGGCGGAGGCTGCGGTCGCGGCGCTGGCCCGCGCCGGCTTCCGCCGGATCCAGCTGATGGCGACGCCGCCGCATTTCGATCCATGGCGGGAAGACAAGGTCCGGACCGCAGCATTGCGCCAGCTTGTCGCCGACCACGCCCTTGAATTGCTGGCGGCGGACCTCGCCAGCAGCGATATCAACCTCGCCAGCGCCGCGCCCGAGGTCGTCGCCTTTTCGGTCGAGGCCTATCGCCGGCTGGCGCTGCGCTGTGCCGAACTGGGCGCCCCCCATGTCTGCGTCGGCTCCGGACGACGGCATGCGCTGCTCGCAAAGGCCAATGACCGGCTGATGCTGAGCTTCCGGCCGGCCTTTCGTCAGGTGGTGGAGGATGCGCGCCGGGCCGGAGTCGGCGTCATCCTGGAGAATCATCCGCAGGGCCTGCTCGACAGCGCCGCGACGATCATGCGCTTCCTCGACGAGGAGGGCTATGACGACATCAAGGTGATCTATGACGTCGCCAACGGCTTTGCGATCGGCGAGGATCCGGCGCAGGGCCTGCGCCGGCTCGCAGGACGCATCGGCATCGTCCACCTCTCCGACAGTCCGGCCGGCCAATGGCGGCACGACTCGATCGGCAGCGGCGCCATCGATTTTTCCGCGATCAGGCACGAGCTGGAGCGTCAGGGCTATGCCGGGCCGGTGGCGCTGGAGATCCTGTCGGAGGCGCCACTCGCCGGGCTGCTCGATGGCGTCGCGCGGCTGGTGGCGCAAGGCTGGCGCTTCGAGGGAGCGTTGCCGAACGCTGCCGAGCTCGGCGGTCGCGATGCAGACTGAGCGCACGGCACCTGTCGCAAATTCATTTGAACGCGGCGTGACAGCGATCCTATCCTCGCTGCCATGAGGCTGCCGCCGGGCGTTGCGCACCATATTGCGACGGTGTCCGGTCATGAGCCGCCAGGGAAACGCATCATGGGATCGATGGAAGGCGAGGGAGGACGGCTATTCTTCCGCTCCGAGACCTTCGACACGCAGAAATTCGAGCGCCGCCGGCCGTCGGACAGGACGGTCGCGGAACCAGCGCGCACGCTGCCCGTCCATACCGAGTGCGACGTGCTGGTCGTCGGCGGCGGGCCGGCCGGCACAGCGGCTGCCGTGGCGGCGGCGCGACTCGGTGCTGATGTCGTGCTGCTCGAGCGCTACAACCATCTCGGCGGGCTCTCGACCGGTGGCCTCGTCATCTGGATCGACCGGATGAGCGACTGGCAGGGCCGCCACGTCATCCGCGGCTTCGCCGAGGAAGTGCTGTCGCGCCTGACCCGCGACAAGATCGCCGGGCCGGAGCCGGCGGAGTGGGGCTCGCATGATCCCGAGCGCGTGGCGTATTGGGGCCAGCGCAACGCCGCCTTCAACGGCACGGTGACGCATGCGCCGACGCTCGATCCGGAATGGCTCAAGGCGGAATCGCTGGCCATGATCCTGGAGGCCGGCGTCCATCCGATCTTCCATGGCTGGGGCGCAAGCCCGATCATGGACGGGCGCCGCGTCGCCGGCTGCGCCTTCGAGAGCAAGGAGGGGCGGCGCGCCATCCTCGCGCGGGTGACGGTCGATGCCACCGGCGACGGCGATCTCTATGCCGGCGCTGGCTCGGCCTACGACACCGAGGTTGATACCCGCGACATCCATGGCTGCATGAACACCTCCTGGCTGTTCGGCGGCGTCGACATGAAGGCATTCCTGCGTTTCCGGGCAGAGACGCCGGAGCAGTTCACGCAGTTCATGGCGCAGGGGCGCGAGGCGCTCGGCTTCTTCGACAAGCCCTCGGTGTCCTGGCGCGACGACATCGCCGTCTTCATGGGGCCGCGCTTCGCCGGCTATTCGGCGCTCAAGGTCGAGGACCTCTCGGAGGTCGAGATCAGGAGCCATCGGCTGATGCTGGAGCATCTTGCCTTCTACCGCGCCCATGCGCCCGGGTTCTCCGGCGCCTTTATCATGCTGTCGGGCTCGCAGCTCGGCGTACGGCATGGCCGGCGGCTCGCGGGGCGCGGCAAGCTCACGCGCGAAAACTGGGACGGCGTCGTGGCGCAAGACGAGATCGGCGTCTCGCCCTCGCTTTCGCCGAAATTCCAGAACATCTCGGTGCCCTATGGCGCGATCGTGCCGCGCGAGGTCGACGGATTGCTGGCGCCCGGCCGGCATCTCTCCTGCGACGCCACTAGCCATTCCTTCATGCGCGAGATCCCGCAATGTTGGCTGACCGGCCAGGCGGCCGGCATCGCCGCGGCCATCGCCGCCGACCGGGGGCTGGCGCCGAGCGAGGTGCCGATCGCCGATCTCAGGGCCGCGCTCAAAGTCCAGGGCGCCTATCTCAACGAGGCCCCCGCGATGGCTGAAGGATGAGCATGCATCCGTCGCGCGGTTGACGAGAGCTCATGAGCAGGCCGAAGAAGCTTGTCGGGGATCAATGGGAAGGCGGCGGCAAGCCGTCTCCAAGGGAGGATCAAGAATGTCGTTTGGATTTGCCCGCTGGCGCAGCGCTTGTGCCGCCCTGGTCTTCGGCCTTGCCGGGGTCTCGTCTGCCTTGGCGCAGGCGCCGGCGCTGAAGCCGCTTGACTCGCCGCAGCCGGTGCGCGTCGCCTATGTGCCGATCACCAAGTTCGCGACCGCCTATGTCGCGGAAGCGCGCGGGCTCTTCAAGAAATACGGGCTCGACGTCAAGCTCGACAGCGTCAAGTCCGGCACCGAGGCGATCGCCTTCCTCGACAAGGGCTCGGTCGATATCGGCGGCATCGCGATCGTCGCCTCGCTCTGGTCGGCCTGGAATCGCGGGCTCGACATAAGGGTGATCGCGCCCGGCGCGCTCGACCCGATGACGGACGGGCCGACCAAGCTGATCGTCCGCACGGACCTGATCGAGAGCGGCGCGGTCAAGAGCGTCGCCGACCTCAAGGGCAAGCGCATCGCCGCGGCTGGCGGGCCGGGCAGCGGCGGCGAGTATTTCGTCAGCAAGGCGCTGGAGAGCGCCAAGGTCAGCCTGCGCGACGTGCAACTGCTCAATGTCGGCAATGCCGACATGCCGGCGGCGATGGAGGGCAAATCGGTCGATGCGGTGCTGACCTCCTCGCCCTATTCCGACCAGATCCTCAAGGCCGGCACCGGCAAGCTCCTGGTGCAGGACATCACGCCCGGGCTGATGACCGTCGCCTTCGTCGCTTCCGGCAAGTTCCTCAAGGAGCGGCCGGAGGTGGCCGAGCGCTTCGTGCTGGCGATGACCGAGGCGGCCCGGCTGATGCAGGGCGCAGATTATCTCTCGCAGGCCAATATGGACGCCTATCTCAAGTTCACGCCCTCGACCGCGGAGGCGATCAAGGGCGGTGGCGCCATCGTCTTCGATCCGAACATGGCGATCCCGACCTCTGGCCTCGCCGATATCGAGCGCGTCCATCGCGAGAACGGCCGCACCGAATACGAGAAGCCGCTCGACATGGCCAAGGTCGTCGACGAGCGCTTCGTCAGCAAGGCGATCGAGACCCTCGGCAAGGCCGCTCCCGCCAAGTGAGGAGGGGCTCAACGTCAGCCCGGAGGGTGATGCGATGATGCTGGCCATGCAGGCCGTGGCCGCGCCGAAGATCGGCGCGCGCAACGTCAGCAAGCATTATCCGACGGCGGACGGGGTCATGGTCGCGCTCGAGGATTTCTCGCTCGACGTCGCCGATGGCGAATTCGTCTGCATCGTCGGCCCGTCCGGCTGCGGCAAGTCGACCTTCCTGCGCATGGTCGCGGGGCTGGAATCGATCTCGCAGGGCGCGATCGCGATCCGGCCCGGCGCAGATGCGAACAAGCCGCTGAACAGCGTTGTCTTCCAGGAATATGCGATCTTCCCCTGGAAGACGCTGGCCGACAACGTCGCCTTCGGCCTGCAGATGCGCGGCATCGGCTGCAAGCAAAGGCTCGACACCGCCCGTTTCTGGCTCGACCGCGTCGGCCTCTCGAAGTTCGCCGATTATTACCCGCACCAGATCTCCGGCGGGATGAAGCAGCGCGTCAGCATCGTCAGGGCGCTCGCCAACGATCCCGAAGTGCTGCTGATGGACGAGCCGCTCGGCGCGCTCGACGCCCAGACCCGCGTCGTCATCCAGGAGGAATTGCTGCGGATCTGGGAGGAGACGCGCAAGACCGTGCTCTACATCACCCATAGCCTCGACGAGGCCGTGCTGCTCGGCGACCGCGTCATCCTGATGAGCGCCCAGCCAGGCAGGCATCTTGCGACCTTCAGGATCGATCTGCCGCGCCCGCGCAGCATCGCGACGACCAACCTGCCGGCCTTCGCCGAATACCGCGCCGCGATCTGGGAGAAGCTCAGCGCCGAGGTGACGCGGGCGATGGAGGCGCGGCCATGACCGTCACCTCCGCCAACGAGACCGGGACGGGTCGTGAGACAACGGCCCGCGCGATGGGCGGCAGCAACGACAAGCGCGCCCTCGTGCTGCTCGTCGCCGGTGGCCTCGCGGCCCATGCGCTGCTCGCCATCCTCGGCCTGTGGCGGGATTTCGCCTGGCCGGTGATCGGCCTCAGCTTCATCCTGCTGGTGCTGATCGGCGAACGCGTCGGCCGGATCGTGCCGGTGCGGGGCAGGGGCATCTATGAGCGCACGCTCGCCTTCGGCTTTCCGGCGCTGGTGCTGCTCACCTGGCAGCTCGCCGGCGATTACGGCCTGCTCAACACCACCTGGTTTCCGCAGCCCTCGCGCATTGCGGCCGGGCTCTGGGACCTGACGGTGCGCTATGACCGCTTCTCCGGCACAAGCCTCCTCGGCCGGCCCTGGCTGATCCCGGAGGTCTATGCCGCCGATGGCATGGCCGGGGTCTGGAAGCTGCTGTCCGAGAGCCACCTGCTGGCGACGGTTGGGCGGGTGCTCGGCGGCTTTATCCTGGGGGCGGTGCCGGGCGTGTTGCTCGGCGTCGTCATGGGCATGAACCAGACGGTGCGCCTGATGCTCGATACGACGCTGTCGGCGATCTATGTCCTGCCGAAGATCGCGATTTTCCCGATCGTGATGCTGATGTTCGCCGACCCCTTCGGCGAAGCCCCGAAGATCGTTGTGGTCGCGCTCGCGGTCTTCATCCTGATGGCGATCAACACGATGGCGGGCGTCCGCGGCATCGACAACGTCTACCTGATGGCCGGGCGCAATTACGGCGCGCGCGGCTGGTCGATGCTGCGCCATGTCATCCTGCCCGGCGCCATGCCGGTGATCTTCGCCGGCCTGCGCATCGCGCTGGGAACGGCGATGATCGTGATCATCTCGGTCGAGTTCGTGCGGGCCAAGCAAGGCGTCGGCTACATCACCTTCTACTACTGGGAGGTGCTCAACCCCGAGAAGATGTATGCCGGCCTCGTCGTGGTGATGGCGCTCGGCGTGCTGCTGACCTACGGCCTGCAATGGCTGCAGCGCCGGCTGATGCCCTGGCAGCGCTGAGGCGTCGGTCGGCAGCTCAATCCAGCAACGGGCTGAACTGGTCGAGCGAGGAGCTGCGGGAGGCTCGGCCGCCCGTCCCGCGGCCGGCCGGCACCGTGATTACGTAACGCTCTGTCATCTTCAGGATATGAGTCGAGATCGCCTCGATGGCTCCGGGAAGGTCGCTTCTTTCGAGCTTGTCGATGATCGCAAAGTGCTCCGCGCTGGCCTCGTTACGGATAGTGCCGGTGGAATTATGCGAACGAATCGCTGCCACCTTCCCCGACACCAGCCGATAGGCATCGATCAGATAGCTGTTACCGCTGTTCTCGATCAGAGCCTTGTGAAAATCGGTGTCGGCATTGGCACTGCCGGAATGATTGTCGGCCAGGATCGCCTCCTGCATCCTGCGGGCGGCGGCCGTCATGGCGGCGAGGGTGTCGCTTCGCTTGCGGACCATGGCCAGGCTCAGCGCTTCGGTCTCGATCATGCGGCGGAATTCGCAGAGGCTCTCGATATCTTCCCGCGTCGGCAGGAAGACGAAGCTGCCGCGCTGCGGCCGGATATCGATCAGGCCCTCCTGCTCCAGCGCCGTCAGCGCCTCGTGGACCGGGCTGCGGCTGACCCCGAGCCTGGAGGCGAGCTTGTCCTCCGACAAGGCGTCGCCGAGCTCGACCTCGCCGTCGAGAATGGCCCGGCGCAATCGCTCGGTGACGCGCGCCGTCAACAGCCCTCGTGGCCTTGAATCCACTGTGATGGACCTCCTCGACCTTAACCGGACGCCAAGCTTGCATCGAACGAGGCGAGCCGTATCCGCAACCGTGCATTGTCAGTCAGAAGAGCGGTCTTCTGGCAGGCGGCTTTCTGTCAAGTTGCAAGTGATCACGTCACAAGTGAATCGAGGAACGCCCGCGTCGCCTGCATCCCCCGCTTTGCCTTCTCCGTAAAGCTCAACCCCGCGACGCTCGCATGCGGGGTCTCGACGCTGATCCAGATGTCGCGCGGGAGCTGCGCCATCAGCTCCTTCAACCAGAGATCGCCCTCGCCCGGCAGCAACCTCGCGCCGCGTGCCTCGGCGATGGCGTCCGCATCGCTGGCGGGCTGCGCTGCCGGCGCGTCGCAGAGCTGGAGATAGAGCATGAGCTCCCCAGGCAGCGCCGCGACGCTGGCCGGGCTACCGCCCGAGCGCGAGAGGTGCAGCGTGTCCAGGAGGATACCGACATTGTCGCGGCCGGAGGCCTTCGCCAGATCAGCGGCGTCCTCGATCGTCGCGGCCGCGCGCCAGCGCATGAACTCGATCGCCATCTTGATGCCGTGCCGGGCAGCGGCATCTGCGATCCGTCCGAGATTGTCGGCGGCGCGCGATCTCTCGGGATCTTCCGAGGTGATCTGCATGATCGGCATGCCGAACTCGGCCGCAGTCTCGATCACCGGCAGCCAGGCCTCGACATCGGTCTGCGGCAGCAAGGTGAAGACCTCGCCGTCGAGGAAGCTGACGCCGAGATCGGCGGCCGCGGTTTTGATCTGCCGGATAAGTATCTTGTCGCCGACGATCGGGTGGGCGAGCTCTAGGCCATGCGGCGCGATCAGCCTGAGGCCGGCGGCGTCGTATCCGGCCGCGGCGGCGGCCCGCACTTGCTCGACCGGCGGGCAGCCAAAGACAGTCAGATAGGCGAGCGAAAGGGGGTAGCGTTGGTGCACGGCGAGGTCCTCAATAGGTCGCGCGGCCGCCGGAAATGTCGAAGACCGCGCCCGTCGAGAACGAGCACTCCTCCGAGGCGAGCCAGCCGACCAGTGCCGCGACCTCTTCCGCCCGGCCGAGCCGACCCATCGGGATCTTGGCGGTGACGAAGGCTTTGAACTCCGGCGTCAGCTGGTTGAGCATCTCGGTCTCGATCGCGGCAGGCGTCACGCAGTTCACCACGATCGGCGTCGTAGCCAGCTCCTTGCCGATCGACTTGGTCAGGCCGATCACGCCGGCCTTCGAGGCGGAATAGGCGACCGCGTTCGGGTTGCCCTCCTTGCCGGCGATCGAGGCGAGATTGACGATGCGGCCATAACCGGTCTTCAGCATCTCGCGCACCGCCGCCTGGCAGCAATGGAAGACGGCATCGAGGTTGAGCGCCATGACGAAGCGCCAGCCCTCGACCGGATACTCCGCGAACGGGGCGAGCGGGCCGTTATGACCGGCGCAGGTGACGAGGATGCCGAGCGGGCCGAGATCGGCCACGACCTTTTCGGTGGCGGCAGCGACCGCTGCAGCATCGGTGACGTCGACCTTGTAGCCCTTCGCGTTCGGCAGCTTTGCCGCGGCCTGCTGGGCGCGGCCGGCATCGATGTCCCAGATCGCGACCTTGTGGCCCTTGGCGGCGAGTCGCTCGGCGATCGGAAAGCCCAATCCGCCTGCGCCCCCGGTCACGATCGCGACCCGAGCCGTTTCCGCTGCCTGCATGTCTTCCTCCCGGTTGGATCGCCTCGCGATTAACCGCTTGACTCATCCAACATACTAACATTCTAGTGGGCTAGTTGTTGAGGAAACGGTCCCGTTGTCAAGCTGCCGAGAACAGGCTGGCTGGCGGCAGGAGGCTCGAGAGACGGACGAGATGGGACTGAAAGGTTCAGCCTTCCTGGCGATCTGGCACGACATCGCCGAGGGCCAGCATGGCGAATACATCGAATGGCATACCCGGGAGCACATGCCGGAGCGCCTTTCCGTGCCAGGCTTTCGGACCGGCAAGCGCCTGCATGCGCCGGAGGCCGACCGCTATGTCTTCGGTACGATCTATGCCGGCGATGATCTCGAGGTCTTCCGCTCGCCGGGCTATCTCGCCCGGCTGAACAATCCGACGCCGTGGACGGCGGCGGTGGCGCCGAGCTTCCAGAATTTCCTGCGCGTCGCCTGCGAGCGGGTCGCGAGCGCTGGCAACGGCGATGGCGGCAGCATGGCGACCATCCGCTTCGAATTCGCGCGTCCGGAGGCCGAGACCGCACTCCGGCAGGCGGCACAAAGCCTCGTCGAGCTGATCCTGACGCTGCCCGGCGTATCCTGCGTCCATCTCGGCATCGCCCGCAACGAGGTGTCCGGGGTACGTACTCGCGAGACGGAATTGCGCAGCGCGATGGCCGAAAAAGGCTTCGACGCCGTGATCCTGGTCGAGGGCTCGCAGCGCGCCGGCCTTGAAGCGGCCCAGCCGGAAGTCGAGCGCCTGGCCATCGCGACGGGTACGCTAACCGCGCCGGTGGTGGACCTCTATGAGACCGCCTTCAGCCTGACCAGCGAGGACATGCAGGGGCGGGATTTGCAGGACGCGAACCGGGAGGTGCGGGCATGACGCGCATCCTCGTCACCGGCGGCGGCGGCTTTCTCGGCGGCTGGATCCTGAAGCGCCTCGCCGAGGACGGCCATGCAGTCAGGATCTTCGATCGCTCGACCGATCGGCGCGTGCTGCGCGAGATCGCCGGCGAGCTGGCCGAGCAGGCCGAATGGGTCCAGGGCGACATCACCGATGCTGCAGCCCTGATGCAGGCGGCACGCGACTGTTCCGCCATCATCCATCTTGCTGCCCTGCTGACGCCGGCCTGCAAGGCCGATCCGGTGCTCGGTGCGCAGGTCAACCTGATCGGCACGCTCAACGTCTTCGCGGCGGCCAAGGCGAACGGCATCACGCAGGTCGCCTATGCCAGCAGCGGCGCCGTCTTCGGGCCGGATGACGGCGCAAGGCCGGAGCCGATCACCCATTACGGCGCTTTCAAGCTGGCGACCGAAGGTTGCGCCCGTGCCTATTGGCATGACGACGGCATCGCCAGTGTCGGCCTGCGCCCGACCATCGTCTACGGGCCGGGCCGCGAGATCGGCCTGACCGCCGGGCCGACGCTCGCCTGCCGCGCCGCAGCGGCCGGGCAGCCCTACACCATCGACTATTCCGGGGCGCAGGACCTGATCTTCGTTGGCGATGTCGCTGCGGCCTTCGCGGCGGCGGCGACGAGGCCGATCACCGGCGCGCATGCCTTTTCGCTGACCGGCGGCACCGCCGATGTCACGGAAGTCATCGCCGCGATCGAGGCGGAAGTGTCGGGCGCGTGGATCGGCTTCGATGGGCCGACGGTGCCGATGGCAGCTGAAATCGCGCCAACCCCGTTCGAGGCGGTTCTCGGAGCGATCCCGCGGACATCGCTGCGCGAGGGCATCGCCCGGACGCTGGCGCATTACCGCGCGCTCGCGCCGGCGGCATAAGCGGGCCGGAGGGGAGAGCCGCAAGCCGATCAAGGAGATTGCCGTTGCGAAAACGGGGCCCGGAACGGCCGCCACAAAACCATCGCGACGGCAAAAGCTGGTGACGACACAACAACTCGGAGGAGGACATCATGTTGGGCAAGTTTTCGCGCCGTGCCGCGCTCGCGATGGTCGCGGGTCTCGGTCTCTTCGGCACCGTATCGCAGGCCGACGCGCAGGCGCTCGAGAAGATCAAGAAGGCCGGCGTTATCCGCATCGGCGTGATGGGCGAGCAGGCGCCTTGGGGCTCGATCGACGCCAGCGGCCAGAACATCGGCTATGATGTCGATGTCGGCCGGCTGATCGGCGAGGAGCTCGGCGTCAAGGTCGAGTTCGTGCCGAATGCGGTCGCCGCCCGCATCCCGAACCTCCTGACCAACAAGGTCGACCTGCAGATGGCGGTGATGGGGATGTATCCCGACCGCGCCAAGGCGGTGCAGTTCTCCAAGCCCTATTCCGGGCTGAAGATCATCCTGCTCTCCAGCAAGAAGAACAAGATCGGGAAGATCGAGGACGCCCGCAGCCTGCGCATCGGCGTGCCGCGCGGCGCCGCCCAGGACAAGGCGATCACCACGCTGCTCGGCGACGTCCCGAACATCCGCCGCTTCGACGACGACAGCTCGACCATGCAGGCGCTCGTCTCCGGACAGGTCGACGCGATCGGCGGCAACACCACCTACAAGATCAATCTCGACAAGGCCGCGCCCGGCAACGACTTCGAGCAGAAGCTCGTCTTCAATGAGCAGTGGCAGGGCGTGACCACCAAGCTCGGCGATGCCGAGATCAACACCTGGCTGAACACGTTCATCGATAAGGCCACGGCCGATGGCCGACTCGAGAAGATCAGCCAGAAATGGCTGGCGCAGCCGCTGCCGAGCTTCCCGGCTGCGGTCGAGGGCGTGCCCTTCACCGTCGCCAAGTAAGGGCGGCTCAGACTCCCATACGCCAAGACAGGCATGGGCGCGGCGGTTCTTGCCGCCGCGCCGGCCTCACCGCTGTCGCGGAGGACGGGAATGCGGACGATCTTCATCCTGAACGGGCCGAACCTCAATTTGCTGGGGCAGCGCGAGCCGGAGATCTACGGCCACACGACGCTGGACGAGATCCGTGGCTGGTGCGAGGCCGATGCGGCCGAGCTCGGTCTCGCCGTCGACTTCCGCCAGTCGAATTTCGAGGGCGAGATCATCGAGGCCATTCATGCGGCCCGGATCAAGGCGGCCGGGATCATCATCAACCCGGCCGGCTATACCTTTACCTCGATCGCGATCCTGGACGCGCTCAAGATGTTCGATCGCCCCAAGATCGAGCTGCATATCTCGAACATCCACCAGCGCGAGGCGATCTATCATAACTCGCTGGTCTCGCGGACGGCGACCGCCGTCATCGCCGGCCTCGGCGCCTATGGCTACCGGCTCGCCTTGCGCGCCATGGCGGAGATGACCCGATGACCTCGCCCATGACGAAGACAATTCAGGGCGAAGCCATCCCGGCCCTCGGGCTGGGTACCTTCGAACTGACCGGGCCGGCGGGCGAAGCGGCGATCCGCGCCGCGATCGACCTCGGCTACCGGCAGATCGACACCGCGATCCGCTATGGCAACGAGGTCGAGGTCGGCCGGGCGATCCGGAGCTCCGGCGTGGCGCGGGGCGAACTCTTCGTCACTACCAAGATCTGGTTCAACGACCTTCAGCCCGACACGGTCCACCGCCGCGTCGAGGAGAGCCTGGAGCGGCTCGGGCTCGACCAGGTCGATCTCCTGCTGGTCCATTGGCCGGCAAAGGACGTGCCCCTCGGCGAGACGCTGGCGGCTTTCGTCGAGGAAAGGAACAGGGGCCGGACCCGCCTGATCGGCGTCAGTAATTTCACGGTCGCGTTGCTCGACGAGGCGCTCGACGTGCACAAGGCCGAGCTGTTCTGCAACCAGGTCGAATACCATCCTTTCCTGTCGCAACAGAAGCTGCTCGCCAGGATGCGGCAGGCCGGCATGCTGCTCAATGCCTACCAGCCGATTGCGCGCGGCAAGGTCTTCGACAACGAAGTGCTCAAGTCGCTCGGACACAAATACGGCAAGAGCGCCGGGCAGGTGACGCTCCGCTGGCTCACCCAGCAGGACGGCGTCGGGGCGATCCCGCGCTCAGCCCGCCTGGAGAACATGCGCGCCAATCTCGACATCTTCGACTTCGAGCTGTCGCCGGACGACATGGCGGCGATCCACGGGCTCGCCAGCGGCCAGCGCTATTCCCGCTTCGACTGGGAACCGGCTTGGGACGACTAAGCAAGAACAGGGGATGGGGGAGGACCGATGACACTCGATTTCAGCGTCGTGACCGGCGCCTGGCAGTCGCTGCTCCTGGGTACGTTCGGAACCCTGTTCCTGGCCTTCTCGGGGATGGTGCTCGCGATGATCATCGGCATCCTCGGCGTGGTCATCCTCAGGATGCAGCTGCGGCTGCCTTCGCTGCTGGTCAACGCCTTCATCGAGATCGTGCGCAACACGCCATTCCTGGTGCAGATATTCTTCCTGTTCTTCGCCCTGCCGCTCGCCGGCATCCGCCTCAACCCGACGCTGACGGCGATCCTGGCGCTCGGGGTCAATGGCGGCGCCTATGCGATCGAGATCATTCGCGGGGGCGTCGAGAGTGTGCCGAAGGGCCAGACCGAGGCGGGCCTGGCGCTCGGCCTGCACAAGCACGAGGTCTTCCGGCTGATCGTGCTGAAGCCGGCGCTGCGCGCGATCTACCCGTCACTGTCGAGCCAATTCATCCTGCTGACCCTGACCACGGCGATCTGCACCTCGATCTCGGCCTATGAGCTGACCTCGGTCGGCCAGCGCATCGAGGCGGAGACCTTCCGCAGCTTCGAGGTCTATTTCACCCTGACCGGCATCTATCTGGTGATCTCGCTGGTGACGATGTGGCTGCTCGCGGCGATCGGCCGCCGCGCCTTCAGCTATCCGCAGCGTTGAGGAGAGCGAGATGGGCATCCTCGAACTCACCTATCTCCTGCAGGGCCTGCTCTGGACCTTGCTGCTCGCCGCGATCGGCTTTGCCGGCGGCATCGTCTTCGGCGTCATCATCGCGCTGATGCGGGTCTCGGACTCGCCCTGGCTGCGGATCCCGGCGATCGGCTGGATCGGCCTGTTCCAGGGCACGCCGCTGCTGATGCAATTGTTCGTCGCTTATTTCGGGCTGCCCCTGCTTGGCTTCGACCTGCCGGCCTGGGCGGCCGTCTCGGTCGCGCTGACGGCGCATGCCTCGGCCTTCCTCGGTGAGATCTGGCGCGGCGCGATCCAGGCGGTGCCGCGGGGCCAGAGCGAGGCCGCCGATGCGCTCGGCCTGCCCGCTCGCAGCCGCATGTTCGACGTGATCATGCCGCAGGCCTTCAAATTGTCGCTGCCGGCGACCGTCGGCTTCCTCGTGCAACTGCTCAAGGGGACATCGCTCGCCGCGATCGTCGGGTTCATCGAGCTGACCCGGGCCGGCACGATCGTGTCCAACCAGATCTACAAGCCGTTGCTCGTCTTCGGCGTGGTCGGGGCGATGTATTTCGCCCTGTGCTGGCCACTCTCGCTCTGGGGCCGCCGGCTCGAGCAGAAGATGGCGGCTGCGACCGCGAAATGAGGGGATGACCGTGACCGAGCCCAGCAGTGCCAAAAACGCCACCGCTCCGATGATCGAGATGCGGCATGTCGAGAAGTTCTATGGCCCGTTCCATGCCCTCAAGGGCGTCAATCTCAACGTGGCCAAGGGCGAGAAGATCGTGCTCTGCGGCCCTTCGGGCTCGGGCAAGTCGACGCTGATCCGCTGCATCAATCACCTGGAAGCGATCAAGAGCGGCGAGATCACCGTCGCTGGCCACCGGCTTAGCGACAGCCAGAAGGCGGTCGACGCGGTGCGCCGCGAGGTCGGCATGGTCTTCCAGCAATTCAACCTGTTCCCGCATAAGACGGTGCTGGAGAACTGCATCCTGGCGCCGATGCGGGTGCGCGGCCTCTCGCGCAGCGAGGCGGAGGCGACGGGGCGGAAATATCTGGAGCGGGTCCGGATCGGCGACCAGTCGGCGAAATACCCGGCGCAGCTCTCAGGCGGCCAGCAGCAGCGCGTCGCGATCGCGCGGGCGCTGTGCATGGAACCGAAGGCGATGCTGTTCGACGAACCGACCTCGGCGCTCGATCCGGAAATGGTCAAGGAGGTCCTCGACACCATGGTCTCGCTCGCCCGCGACGGCATGACCATGATCTGCGTGACCCATGAAATGGGCTTCGCCCGGCAGGTGGCGGACCGCGTCATCTTCATGGCCGATGGCGCCATCGTCGAGGAGAACGATCCCGAGAGCTTCTTCCGGGCGCCGGCACACGCCCGCACCCGGGCCTTCCTCGGCGAGATCCTGCACCACTAGCCCTGTGGAATGAGTAAGAGCCGGACGCGCCGTGAAGCGCGTTCCGGCCCTTTCCGGGCTTAGCGGAACAGCGCCAGCGACTTGCTCAACGTGATCCAGACACCCCAGGCGAGCGGCAGGCCGACCACGGCCCAGGCGAGCAGCGTCGTGCCGTCGAAGCCGCCCTTGCCGATGCCGAAGGAGCCGTACTGGACGGTGGCGTTGGCGCTCGCGCCCTTGGCCTGCAGGGCAGCGACCTCCGCATCCTTCATGAACCACCTGGCCGCGACGGGACGGATGAGCAGGTTGCAGATGAAGCCGAGCACCAGCATGCCGGCGAGGATGTACATGGTCCGGTCATAGACCTGCGCACGCGGCACGCCGGCATTGATCTGCGCCTCGCGGATATAGTTCACCACCACCGGGCCGATGATGCCGGCGGTCGACCAGGCCGTGAGCAGCCGGCCATGGATCGCGCCGACGAACTGGGTGCCGAACATGTCGGCGAGATAGGCCGGAACGGTGGCGAAGCCGCCGCCATACATCGACAGGATGATGCAGAAGAAGGCGACGAAGAGCGCCAGCGAGCCGGCATGCGCTGCCCAGGGCGAGAGCCCGTACATCAGGATGCCGAGCCCGAAGAAGGTGGCGTAGGTCAGCTTGCGGCCGAGCTTGTCCGAGAGCGAGGCCCAGAAGAAGCGGCCCATGATGTTGAACAGCGAGAGCAGGCCGACGAAGGCGGCTGCGATCGTGGCGATCTGCTTCTTCTGCTCGGCGTCGAGGGTGGCGAAGCCGATCTCGGGCTTGCCGATCAGCGAGCCCGCGAAGATCTCCTGCAGCATCGGCGAGGCCATGCCGATGACGCCGATACCGGCCGAGACGTTGAGGCAGAGCGCTGCCCAGATCAGCCAGAACTGCGGCGTCTTGTGCGCATCCTTGAGATGGACATGGCCGGAGGTGATCATCGCGTTCTGGTTCGCCGGCGGGGTCCAGCCGTCGGGGCGCCAGCCCGAGGGCGGGATGCGGTAGCCGAAAGTGCCGGCCATCATGAAGACGAAGTAGATGCCGGCCATCACGACGAAGGTTTGCCAGACGCCGACCGAGGTCGGCGTCTTGAAGGTGTTCATCAGGATGTCGGCGAGCGGCGAGCCGATCATGGCGCCGCCGCCGAAGCCCATGATCGCCATGCCGGTGGCCATGCCGCGCCGGTCCGGGAACCACTTCACTAGCGTGGAGACCGGCGAGATGTAGCCGAGGCCGAGGCCGATGCCGCCGATCACGCCGGAGCCGAGCCACATCAGCCAGAGCTGGTGAGTGTAGATGCCGAAGGCCGAGATCAGCAGGCCGCCGCACCAGCACAGGGTCGAGACGAAGGCGGCCTTGCGCGGGCCGACGCGCTCGAGCCAGCCACCCCAGATCGCCGCGGACGAGCCGAGCAGCACGAAGAACAGCGTGTACATCCAGCCGAGATCGGCGACCTTCCAGTCGCAGGCGGTGGTGAACAGCGAGGCGATGAGGCCGACATCGGCGGCGCAGGCGACGGGCTTGGTCACGCCGATCGCCTGGCTGAGCGGCAGCCAGAACACCGAGAAGCCATAGGCCATGCCGATGCACAGATGGATGCAGAGCGCGGCCGGCGGCACGAGCCAGCGGTTGAAGCCGGCCCTGGCGATGATCCTTTCGCGGTCGAGCAACCCTATGCCGGGGGCCGTCTCGCCGATTCCTTGTGCGATGCTCATCCCTCGTCCCTTTCCCCAAAGCACTGCCGTCCGCGCCGGGGCTGCCCGGCTCGTTGCAACTGCCAATCGCGACGCTTGATCGGCCGTCGCGGCCATTCACCCGCTTGGCGCGGGCCTTATCTTGGCGCGCGCCTGCCACACAAGCGGCGACAGTGCTGACGCATCCTTTTCGAAGCCGACGCGGAAATCCTCCCGCATGCGCTTCGTCCAGAACTGGTTGATGTGGTCGGCGATCGAAGCGACGGCCTCGGCCTCGGGATAGGACTTGAAGAAGTCGCCGATCTGGTTCGCCATGAAGGCGAGCTTGGCGAGATTCTCGCTGGCGTGATCTTGGGTCATCGCCTCGTTGCTCTTCGCCTCGATCATCTCGCGACACTCTCCACGGTGTCGGCGAGGCGCCCGGCGAAGACCGTCGCGGAATCGGCTCGGGCGATGCAGACCAGGGTCAGGCCGAGCGCGTTCGCCCGTTCGATCGCCAGCGAGGTCGGCGCCGAGATCGAGACCAGCGTGCCGGCCCCGAAGATCGCTGCCTTCTCGACCATCTCGAAGGAAGCCCGGCTGGTGACCAGCACGAAGCCGTCGCTCGCATCATGGCCGGCGCGCAGGCGGGCGCCGATCAGCTTGTCCAGGGCGTTGTGCCGGCCGACATCCTCGCGCACGGCCAGGATCGCGCCATCGCGGTCGCACCAGGCTGCGGCATGGACCGAGCGGGTCAGGCGGTGCAGCGGCTGCTGGCGTTCGAGTGTGCCGAGCGCCGCGCCGATCGCTGCAGGCGAAACTGGCGTCGCCGTGGCGGCGCGCGCTTCCGCCGTCGGCAGGTCAGCGAGCGCCTCGACACCGCAGAGGCCACAGGAGGTGCGACCCGAGAGGTTGCGGCGGCGGGCGAGGTGCTCGCGAAAGCGGCCGGGCGCCAGCTCGACGCTGACGACGATGCCGTCCTGCTGCGGGGTCGCCGTGATCCCCCTGATCTCCTCGACGCTGCGGACGATGCCCTCGGTCAGGCTGAAGCCGGCGACGAAATCCTCGAGGTCGGACGGCGTCGCCATCATCACCGCATAGGGCATGGTGCCGTAGACGATGTTGACGGGCGCTTCGACCGCGACTTCGGCGCTCACGGGAGCCGCGTCACTGGTCGCGCCGAAGCTGATGGTCCGGACCTGAACCGCGTGGCTCGCCGGGGGCTGGGCGGGCGGGCTATTCCGCGGCATCGGGCAAGCGCCCCGCGATCAGGCGCAGCGAGACATCCTGCTCGCGATTGCGCTCCTGCCATTCGGAATAATAGTTCGTCCTGCGGACCTCGACCGCCGTGACCTTGTATTCCGGGCAGTTGGTCGCCCAGTCGGAATAGTCGGTGGTGATGACATTCGCGCCTGTCTCAGCATGGTGGAATGTGGTGTAGACCACGCCCGGCTGCACCCGCTCGGTGATCTCGGCGCGCAGCGAGATGTCGCCGGAGCGGCTGGCGAGCGCGACGAGATCGCCGTCCTTGATGCCGCGGCTCTCGGCGTCGAAGGGGTGGATCTCCAGCATGTCCTCGTCGTGCCAGGCCTGGTTTTCGGTCCGCCTGGTCTGCGCGCCGACATTGTATTGCGAGAGGATGCGCCCGGTGGTCAGGATCAGCGGATAGCGCGGGCCGGTGCGCTCCTGCGTCGGCACGTATTCGGTGATCATGAACTTGCCCTTGCCGCGCACGAAGCGGTCGACATGCATCAGGGGCGTGCCCGCCGGCGCCTTGTCGTTGCAAGGCCACTGCACCGAGCCGAGCTTCTCGAGCTTGTCGTAGCTGACACCGGCGAAGCTCGGCGTCAGGCGGGCGATCTCGTCCATGATCTCGCTGGGATGGCCATAGGCCATGTCGTAGCCGAGCGCCTGCGAGAGATCGATCGTCGCCTGCCATTCCGATTTGCCCGACAGCGGCGCCATCACCTGGCGGACGCGGTTGATGCGGCGCTCGGCATTGGTGAAGGTGCCGTCCTTCTCCAGGAAAGAGGAGCCTGGCAGGAAGACATGGGCGTATTTCGCCGTCTCGTTCAGGAAGAGGTCCTGGATGACGACGCATTCCATCGCGGCGAGACCCGCAGTGACGTGCTGGGTGTTCGGATCGGACTGGGCGATGTCCTCGCCCTGGACATAGAGGCCCTTGAAGCTGCCGCCGACGGCCTCATCCAGCATGTTCGGGATGCGCAGGCCCTGCTCGGCGTCGAGCGGCACGCCCCACATCATCTCGAAGACCTGCCGGGTCGCATCGTCGGCGACATGGCGATAGCCGGAGAATTCGTGCGGGAACGAGCCCATGTCGCAGGAACCCTGGACATTGTTCTGCCCGCGTAGAGGATTGATGCCGACGCCGTCGCGGCCGATATTGCCGGTCGCCATGGCAAGGTTCGCCATCGCCATCACCGTGGTCGAACCCTGGCTGTGCTCGGTGACGCCGAGCCCATAATAGATCGCGCCATTGCCGCCGGTTGCGTAGAGCCGCGCCGCGGCGCGGACATCGGCCGCCGGCACGCCGGTGAACTCCTCCGTGGCCTCGGGCGAATTGCGCTCCTGCGCGACGAAGCGGGCCCAGAGCTCGAAATCGGCGAGGTCGCAGCGCTCGCGGACGTAAGTCTCGGCGATCAGTCCCTCGGTCACCACGACATGCGAGATCGCGTTGAGCAGGGCGACATTGGTGCCGGGCTTCAATTGCAGGTGGTGGTCCGCCTTGATGTGCGGCGACTTGACGAGATCGATGCGGCGCGGATCGGCGACGATGAGCCGGGCCCCCTGACGCAGGCGCTTCTTCATACGCGAGGCGAAGACCGGATGGCCGTCGGTGGGATTGGCGCCGATGACGATGATGACGTCGGACTTGGCGACCGACTTGAAGTCCTGCGTTCCGGCTGAGGTCCCAAGCGTGGTCTTCAGTCCGTAGCCGGTCGGCGAATGGCAGACGCGGGCACAGGTATCGACATTGTTGTTGCGGAAGGCGGCGCGCACCAGCTTCTGGACGAGGAAGACCTCCTCATTGGTGCAGCGCGAGGAGGTGATGGCGCCGACCGACTCGCGGCCGTACTTGGCCTGGATGCGCTTGAACTCGCTGGCGGCGTAGCCGATCGCCTCATCCCAGGACACTTCGCGCCAGGGGTCGGTGATCTTTTCGCGGATCATCGGCTTGGTCATGCGGTCCTTGTGGGTCGCATAACCCCAGGCGAAACGGCCCTTGACGCAGGAATGGCCTTCGTTCGCCTGGCCGCCTTTATAGGGCACCATGCGCACGACGCGGTCGCCCTGCATCTCGGCCTTGAACGAGCAGCCGACCCCGCAATAAGCGCAGGTCGTTACCTTGGAATGCTCGGGCTGGCCGAGCTCGATCACCTTGTTCTCCATCAGCGTCGCCGTCGGGCAGGCCTGGACGCAAGCGCCGCAGGAGACGCATTCGGAGCCGAGGAAATCGGTCGGACCCGCGGCGACGCGTGAATCGAAACCGCGGCCGGTGATCGTCAGCGCAAAGGTACCCTGCACTTCGGCACAGGCGCGCACGCAGCGATTGCAGACGATGCACTTGCTGGGGTCATAGGTGAAATAGGGGTTCGAGGTGTCTTTCGGCAGCCAGTTCTCGTTGGCATAGCCGTCCATCACCGCCGGCTTGACGTGGTTCTCGCCGTCATAGCCGTAGCGGACCTCGCGCAGGCCGACCGCCCCTGCCATGTCCTGCAGTTCGCAATCGCCATTGGCCGAGCAGGTCAGGCAGTCGAGCGGATGGTCGGAGATGTAGAGCTCCATCACGCCCTTGCGCAGGGAAGACAGGTTCTCCGTCTGGGTGCGCACGACCATGCCGTCCTCGGCCGGGGTCGTGCAGGATGAGGGCGTGCCGCGTCGTCCCTCGATCTCGACCAGGCAGAGCCGGCAGGAGCCGAAAGGTTCGAGTGAATCCGTGGCGCAGAGCTTGGGGATCTTGGTGCCCAGGCTCATCGCCGCCGCCATCACCGAGGTGCCGGCCGGGACGGTGACGCTCTCGCCGTCGATCGTCAGCGTCACCGTCTTCTCGGCGACCCGGATCGGGGTTCCGAAATCGATCTCCTTGATCAGGCTCATCGATGTCTCCTCACTCGGCCGCCAGCGGCAGCTTCGGCGCCGGCGGGCGGTCGAAATCCTCGAAGAAATGGTTGAGCGCGCTCGTCACCGGCATTGGCGTGAGGCCACCCATGGCGCAGAGCGAAGCATCGGTCATCAGCTTGTTGAGATCGCGCAGCACGGCGAGGTTCTTCGGCCGCTCGGTACCAGCGATGATCCTGTCGACCAGCTCGACGCCGCGCGTCGCGCCGATGCGGCAGGGCGTGCACTTGCCGCAGCTTTCCTTGGCGCAGAACTCGAAGGCGAAGCGGGCTTGCCTGGCCATATCGACGCTGTCGTCGAAGACGACGATGCCGCCATGGCCGAGCATCGCCTTGATGCCGGCCAGCGCTTCGTAGTCCATCGGGGTGTCGAGCTGCTTGGCGGTGAGATAGGCACCGAGCGGACCGCCGACCTGCACGGCCCGGATCGGCCGGCCCGAGAGCGTGCCGCCGCCCAGATCCTCGATGATCTCGCGCAGCGAGATGCCGAAGGCGAGCTCGATCAGCCCGCCGCGCCTGACGTTGCCGCCGAGCTGCACCGGCAGCGTGCCGCGCGAGCGGCCCATGCCATAATCGGCGTAAGCCTTGGCGCCGTGGGTCAGGATCCAGGGCACAGCGGCGAAGGAGAGCACGTTGTTGACGATGGTCGGCTTGCCGAACAGGCCCTGCAAGGCCGGGATCGGCGGTTTGGCCCGGACGATGGCGCGCTTGCCTTCCAGGCTCTCCAGCAGCGAGGTCTCCTCGCCGCAGATATAGGCGCCGGCACCCAACCGGGCCTCGAGCTCGAAGGCCTTGCCCGAGCCGAGCACGGATGGGCCGAGCAGGCCGGCATTGCGCGCCTTCAGGATCGCGCGCTGCAGCGCCTTGTGGGCATGCGGATATTCCGAGCGCAGATAGATGTAGCCTTTGGTCGCGCCGACGGCGATCGCGGCGATCGTCATGCCCTCGATCAACAGGAAGGGGTCGCCTTCCATCAGCATCCGGTCGGCAAAGGTGCCGCTGTCGCCTTCGTCGGCGTTGCAGACGATGTATTTCTGTGTCGCCCTGGCGTCGTGGACGGTCTTCCACTTGATCCCGGTCGGGAAGCCGGCGCCGCCGCGGCCGCGCAGGCCGGATTCCTTGACTTCCTCGACGATCTCTCCGCCGGTGAGCGAGAGCGCCTTCTCCAGGCCCTTCAGCCCGTCATGAGCGCGATAATCGGCCAGCGAGAGCGGATCGGTGAGGCCGACGCGTGCGAAGGTCAGGCGCTGCTGGCGCTTCAGCCAGTCGAGTTCCTCGACCGGGCCGAGCCGCAAGGCGTGCGCGCCGCCGCTCTGGAAGCCGGCCTCGAACAGGCCGGTGACGTCCTTGGCCGCGACCGGGCCATAGGCGATCCGCCCCTCCGACGTCTCGACCTCGACCATCGGCTCGAGCCAGAGCATGCCGCGCGAGCCGTTACGGACGATCTCGACGACGACGCCGCGAGCCTGCGCTTCCCTGGCGATGGTCTGCGCCACGCCGTCCGCGCCGACCGAGAGGGCGGCGGCATCGATCGGGACGAAGATGCGAATGATGTCGCTCATTGCCGTGCTCCGCACAGCGCCGCGACGCGGTCGGCATCGACCCGGCCGAGCAATTCGCCCTCGACCAGAGCCGAGGGGCCGAGCGCGCAGTTGCCGAGGCAATAGACGGTCTCGACCACCGCATCATGGCTGCCGGCGTGAGCGTCGACGATGATGCCATGCTCGCGCGCCAGGTCCTGCACCAGCGTTTCGCAGCCGAGCGCCTGGCAGGCTTCGGCCCGGCAGAGCTTGACGATGCGGCGCGGCGGCGGGGCAGTGCGGAAGTCGTGATAGAAGGAGATGGTGCCGTGCACATCGGCCCGCGACAGGTTGAGCGCGTCGGCGATCAGCGGCACGGCCTTGGGATCGACATAGCCGAACTCGTCCTGCAGCGCATGCAGGATCGGCAAGGCCGCTCCTTCGAGATGCGAAAGCCCCGCGATGATCAGGCGAGCGCCGTCTTCGTCCCAGGCCGGGTATGCCGCCATGTCTCCTCCGTCCCCAGCCGGTTCGGCTCTCGATTGGAGGAATTGGACCTTAAGCTTGGAACAGGTTCAAATCGTTTGTTCCAACTGTACGATAGGTAAAACCTATCAAAAATAACCGAAGCGCGGATGGGACCGGATGAGCATAGCACGATCTGGCCGATAAGCATCGATTATCGCGTATTTTTGCGATGCACAAAAAATCTGCGCTGCGACGCGATAGGGCAAGGCTATCGTACGATCGGGCGCCTCGGGAGCGCGGCCTCGGCGACCGGGCGCGTCATCATCAGGAGGTTGCGCGCCAGTGGCGCGAAGGGTTGCCGGTCGGCGACGATCAGGCCGATGGTGCGTTGCGCGGCCGGCTCGACCAGAGGCAGCGCCTTGGTGCCGATCGGCACGCCGAAGAATTCGAGCAGCTGGATCGAGACGATGCTGGCGACGCCCTGGATGCCGGCATGGGAGCAGAGATTGAAGATCGAATTGGTCTCGATCGCCGGCCGCGGCGCCGCCCCGACCGAGCGGAAGATGCCGTCGATGATGCGCCGGTTCTGCATGTCGGAGGTGAGCAGGCAGAGCTTGAGCTCGGCGGCTTCCGCCCAGGTGATGGTGTCGCGCTCGCCGAACTCTCCATCCTCGCGCGTCAGCAGCACATAGGATTCCAGATAGATCGGCTTGGAGATCACCCGGTCGAGCGGCTCGTTGTCGAGATAGGTCAGGCCGACATCGAGCTCGAAATCGTCGATGCGCTGCTGGATCTCAGCCGAAGTCAGCGACAGCACCGTCAGCGACACCTCGGGATAGCGCGAGGAGAAGGGCGCGGTGATGTGCGCGATCATCGGCAGGGCGGTCGGGATCGCGCCGAGCCGGATGCGGCCGCTGATGCCCTCGCGCAGTTCCGCGATCGATTCCTTCATCAGGTCGGCCTCGGCGAGGATGCGCCTGGCATGGGCGAGCACCGCCTCGCCCTCCTTGGTCAGGCCCTGGAAGCGCCGGCCGCGCTCGACGATCAGCACGCCGAGCTCTTCCTCGAGCTGGACGATCGCGGCCGAGAGCGTCGGCTGCGAGACATGGCAGGCCTCGGCCGCCTTGCGGAAATGCTTTTCGCGAGCGAGCGCGTCGAGATAGACGAGCTGGCGAATGATCATGGCCGCATCTCAGGCATCCCCGTCGAACGGCGCTGGCTCCGGTTCGACTCCCACTCCATGCGGCGCGCCGCGAGCAGTCTTCCCAGATTCCAGAGATTTCCGATAGGCACGACGAAAAGGGGCCGCTGCCGCGACCCCGTCCCAAAGCTTGTGCCGGCGCTCAGTTGTGATGCGGCAATACGCCGGCATCACGGCCCGGCCGGCTTTCCACGTCCTTGAAGTGCTCGTGATAGGCGAGGTACTGCGCCTGCTCGGCGAGGGCTCGCTGGTTCTGGACCTGCTCATGCACGATGCTCTCGGCCCCGAGCTCGGTGGCATAGGCCATGGAGCTCGCTCCCGAAAGCAGAAGCGCCGCCGCGAGGGCGACAATCTTGCGCGAAAGCATGGCAATCTCCTGTGTGGTCGAGTCGCCCATGACATGAGCTAGTCACCGTCCGGCGCTTTCCAACGGCCCTGCGACGAGTAAGGGCTCACATTCCCGTTACGCTCTCCAGCTCCGGCAAATGGTCGCCGTCGAAGGCCGGATAGTCGCGCGACCGGGCAGGTTGGAGCAAATCCGCCACACCCCATCGATTTGGCAGGATGTGAACGGCTGTTCATTGCCTCGCGCGCGACGCTGCCTGAGTCTGCTTGTGCGGTTGGGGCCTGACTATTGATGCCGAACGATCTGAAGCTTGCGCGGATGCTGCCGGCGCGTGGCCGGTGGCCGGCGCAGCTATGTCAGTCCGTTTCGATGCTCGCACTCGGCCTTGCGCTGCTCGCCGCCGCGCCCGCCGCCATCGCCCAGTCGGTGACCGGCACCGGCGAGCTGACTCCCGCCATCCCGGCGGCGCCGCTCCCGAACTGGAATCTGGGAGGGGGCAATCTCACCATCGGCGACACCGGCGCCGGCACCTTGACCATAGCCGGTGGCGGGACCGTTTCCGATGTCCGTTTCGGCTCTATCGGCGGCCGGGCGGGCAGCACCGGCGCGCTGACGGTGACCGGCGCCGGCTCGAGCTGGAGCAGCGATCCGGGCTATATCTATGTCGGCCTTGCCGGCACCGGCACGTTGACGGTCGAGGATGGCGGCGCCGTCTCGACCGGCTACCTTCATATCGGCTATGCCGCCGCCGGCAACGGCACGGTGACCGTGACCGGCGCCGGCTCCAATCTGACCGCATCGACTTTTATCTCCGTTGGCTTCCACGGCGCCGGCTCATTGACCGTCGCGGATGGCGCCACGGTCTCCGGTGGCGGGGGCAGCGCCGACGGCAGCACTGTCGGCGCCTCCGCCAGCAGCAATGGCACGGTGACGGTGACCGGCGCGGGCTCGCGCTGGATTAATGCCGGCACCTTCAGGGTCGCCGTCTTCGGCACCGGCACTCTGAGGGTCGAGAATGGTGGTGTCGTCGAGAGCCTCGATGGCCGGCTCGGCGCTGGCGCCGGTAGCAATGGCACGGTGACGGTGACCGGCACCGGCTCGACGTGGACGAACAGCGGCCAGCTGATCGTCGGCCTCGCCGGCACCGGCACGCTGACGATCGAGAATGGCGGCCAGGTTTCTAACACCAATGGCACGATCGGCAGCAACGCCGGCTCAACCGGCACGGTGACGGTGACGGGCACGGGCTCGACCTGGACCAACAGCGGCTACCTCTATGTCGGCGATTCCGGCACCGGCACGTTGACCATCGAGAATGGCGGCACGGTTTCGAACACCTACAGCAATATCGCCAGAAACTCCGGCAGCGTCGGCGCGGTGACGGTGAGCGGTTCCGGTTCGCGCTGGAGCAACAGCGACGCGCTCCTTGTCGGCAACGCCGGCACGGGCACGCTGACCGTCGCAGCCGGCGGAACGGTCTCGAACACCACGGGCTATGTCGGCTTCAACCCCGGCGGCATTGGCACGGTGGCGGTGACGGGCGCCGGTTCGAGCTGGACCAACAGCGGTGAGCTCACTGTCGGCTACCTCGGCACTGGCACGCTGACTGTCGCGGATGGTGGGACGGTCTCGAACACCACGGGCTATGTCGGCAGAGACCTGGGCAGCACTGGCGCGGTGACGGTGAGTGGTTCCGGCTCGCGCTGGAGCAACAGCGGCGACCTCTATGTCGGCCACTCCGGCACCGGCACGCTGACCATCGAGAATGGCGGCAGGGTCAGCAACACGCTCTTTGGTTATGTCGGTACTTCGAGCGGCGGCATTGGCACGGTGACGGTGACGGGCGCCGGCTCGACCTGGACCAACAGCGCCGAGCTTCTTGTCGGCTACTCCGGCACCGGCACGCTGGCCGTCGAGAATGGCGGCAAGGTTTCGAATACCATTGGCTCTGTCGGCAGAAACGCCGGCAGCACGGGCACGGTGACTGTGACCGGCGCCGGCTCGCGCTGGACCAACAGCGCCGAACTCTATGTCGGCTATCAGGGCACCGGCACGCTGACCATCGCCGATGGCGGCACGGTCACCACCGCCGGGGCGGGCGGCTCCATCGGCACGCAGGCCGGTTCGACCGGCACTGTGAAGGTGACCGGCGCGGGCTCGACCTGGACCATCAACAACGTCTCGGCCATGACCGGCGAGCTCTATGTCGGCTCGGCCGGCACCGGCACGCTGATCGTCGAAGATGGCGGCGCGGTCCGGAATACCTCCGGCTATATCGGCTTTGCCTCCGGCAGCAGCGGCACCGCGACGGTGACGGGCGCCGGCTCGCGCTGGACCGTCGACGGCATCCTCGATGTCGGCCATGACGGCGCCGGCACGCTGACCATCGCCAATGGCGGAATAGTCCAGGCCGTCCTCAGCCAGATCGGAAAAAACGGCACCGGTACCGGTGCCGTGACAGTCACGGGCGCCGGCTCTATCTGGCAGAGCGGAAACGGCATCGAAATTGGCGGCAACGGAACGGTGACCGTCGAAAAGGGCGGCCATGTCGGAACGACTTGGCTGAATCTTTATGGCGGCACGCTGAACCTGGTCGGTGATGCCAGCAGTGGCCGTGGCGTGGTCGAGGCCAACTACGTCATCGTCAACCCCGGAGGCACGCTCAATCTGGACGGCGGCATCCTGCGCGCGCGCACGAACCAGTCCTCGTTCATCGACAGTGTCGGCGTGGTGACCATCGGCGCCAACGGCGCCTTCATCGACAGCGGTGGCCATTATATCGCCGTCTCGGCCACTCTCGGCGGCACGGGCGGATTGACCAAGCTCGGCAGCGGCACGCTGGTTCTGACCGGGAACAATACCTATGCCGGCGGGACGACGATATCCGCTGGCTGGCTCGTCGTCGGGGCGGACTTCAATCTCGGCGACGCCTCGGGCGGGCTGACGCTGGACGGCGGCACGCTCTTGGTGACAAACAGCTTCTCCTCCGCACGCACGGTGACGCTGGGTAGCGCCGGCGGCGGCATCGAGGTCGATAGCGGCTATACCTTGGCGCTGTCCGGCACGATCTCGGGCGCCGGCGGGCTGACCAAGAGCGGGGATGGCCAGCTGGCTCTGTCCGGCACCAGCACCTATTCGGGCGCGACCACGGTGTCGGCTGGCGAGCTCCTCATTGACGGCGCGCAGGCCATGTCGGCTGCGTCCGATTACACTGTCGCGGCGGGCGCCTCGCTCAATGTGAACAATGGGCTCGGCACGGTGACGGCCGGCTCGATCGCCGGCGCCGGGCAGATCCGGATCGAGAGCGGCTCGACGCTGGAAACCGGCGCGACCAACGCCTCGACCACCTTCAGCGGCCTGATCTCTGGCGATGGCGGCCTGCGCAAGGTCGGCACGGGCACGCTGACGCTGACCGAAGGCAACACCTATACCGGCGGCACCACGATCGCCGGCGGTGCGATCAGCATCTCCAAGGAGAGCAGGCTCGGCGCGACCTCGGGGGCGCTGACGCTGGATGGCGGCGTGCTGCAGGTGACCGATACGCTGCTGCACGAGCTCACCCGCAACATCATCCTCGGCAGCAATGGCGGCGGCTTCGACATCGTCGAGGCCGGCAACACCTTCTCGGTCTCGCAGTCCTTCTCCGGCACGGGCGCGCTCTCGAAGGCCGGCGCCGGTACGCTCGTGCTGAAGGGCACGAACAGCTATTCCGGCGCGACGACCGTGTCCGGCGGCACCTTGCGGGCGGGCGTCGCCGGCGCATTCTCGTCGGCCTCGGCCTTCACGGTGGCATCAGGCGCGACGCTCGACCTCGCTAACTTTAACCAGAGCATCGCCTCGCTCGCCGGTGCCGGCATGGTCACGCTCGGCTCGGGCACGCTGACCGCTGGCTCGGACAACAGCTCGACGATCTTTTCAGGCACGATCACCGGCACGGGCGGGGTGACCAAGGCCGGCACCGGCACGCTGACGCTGTCGGGAGCCAACACCTATACCGGTTCGACCAAGGTCTCGTCCGGCAAGCTCGTCGTGAACGGCTCGCTGGCGAGCACTGTCACGCTCGACGGCGGCACGCTCGGCGGCTCGGGCACGATCGCCGGCGTGAGCGTCGCCAGCGGCGCGACGGTGGCGCCGGGCAACTCGATCGGGACGCTGACGGTCTCCGGCAATGTCGCCTTCGCCTCGGGCTCGACCTATCAGGTCGAGATCAATGCCGCCGGTCAGGGCGACAAGATCGTGGCCTCCGGCTCGGCCAGCATCAGCGGCGGTACCGTCCAGGTTCTCGCCGAGAACGGCAACTACGCGGCCTCGACGAACTACACCATCCTGACCGCCTCCGGCGGGGTCTCGGGCCAGTTCTCGACGGTGACCTCGAACCTCGCCTTTCTGACGCCATCGCTGGCCTACGACAACAACAACGTCACGCTGACGATGATACGCAACGACGCCAGCTTCGGTCCTGATGGCGGTGGTGCGCAGCGGGCCTCCATCGCCGCGACGCGCAACCAGGGCTTCATCGCGATTGCGGCCGAGCGGCTCGGGGTCGGCAATCCCGTCTATGACGCGCTGGTCTCGGCGACGGCGGCTGAAGCCCGCGCCGGCTTCGACCTGCTCTCGGGCGAGGCGCATGCCCAGGCCGTCTCGGTGATGATCGACGAGAGCCGGCTGGTGCGCGACACCATTCTGGGCCACCTGCGCGGGCCGCTGCTGACGCAGCCTGGCCAGCAGATTGCAGGCGCCTTTACCGCCGATCTCCCCGGCCGCAAGAGCGCGATCGTGATGCCGGCCCCGGTGCCGCAGCCGCGCTACGCGCTCTGGGGCACGGCCTTCGGCAGCACCGGCAATACGGACGCCGACGGCAATGCCGCGAGCCTGAGCCGCCGCAGCGGTGGCGCCCTGCTCGGCGCCGACCTGGTGCTCTACGATGCGCCGGGGTCCTCGCTGAAGGTCGGCGTCGCCGGCGGCTACAGCCAGTCGCGCTTCGATCTCGATGCCAGGCTCTCCACGGGCAAGCTCGAGAGCGGCCATGCCGCGCTCTATGCCGGGGCGCGCTTCGGCAGCCTGCGCTTCGATGCTGGCGCGGCCTACACATGGTCGGAAAGCGACATCCGCCGCCAGGTCCAGATCCGCGGCTTCGGCGATCTGCTGCGGCTGCAGCGTCCGGGCTCGGTGACGCAAGGGTTTGCCGAACTCGGCTATGGCTTCGCGTTCGATGGCATCGCGCTCGAGCCCTTCGCGCAGCTCGCCTTGATCCGGGTCTCGACCGACGCCGGCACCGAGCGTGGCGGGGCGGCGGCCTTGCGCGTCTTCGGCAGCGACCAGACGCTCGGCTTCACCAGGCTGGGCCTGCGGGCCGAGGCGCAGATCGGGGCGATGCCGCTGTTCGCCCGCGCCATGCTCGGCTGGCGCCATGGCTTCGGCGAGCTCACGCCGCAGGCCAGGACCGCCTTCGTCGCCGGAACCACGCCGGCCACGGTCTTCGCTGCCAGGATCGATCGCGACGCCCTCGTCGCCGAGGCCGGCCTCGACTGGCGCATTTCGCAGGCCACCGCGCTCGGCCTGACCTACTCTGCGACAATCGGCGAGCGCTCCAGAGACCACGCCCTCAAGGGACGCGTCGAGATGCGGTTTTGAGGCTCCTGCCGCCGCTCCCTACGGATCGGGTTGCCACGGCTCCGTGCGCAGGACATGGCCGCCCAGCCGGGCGAAGGCGCGCTGGCGGCAGGAGAAGACGATGACCTGCTGGGCGCTGGCCTGGCGATGCAGCGCGTCGAACATTTTTTCGATGCGATCGTCGTCGGAATAGACCAGCGCATCGTCGAGGATGACGGGGGTGGGCTGGCCGCCCTTGGCGAGCAGCCGGGCGAAGGCCAGTCGTGTCAGGATCGCGAGCTGCTCGCGCATGCCGCCGCTGAGGACGCCGACCTGTTCGTCGAGGCCATTGCGCTGCACCGAGCGCGGCAGCAGCGTATCCTCGTCGAAGGTGACGCTGGCATCGTCGAACAGCAAGCCGAGGAGCGGGCGCAGCTCCTGCAGCACCGGCGCGAAATAATGGTCGCGCGCCTGCGAGCGCGCGGCTTCGAGCGCACCGCGCAGCCGGGTCAGGATAGCGACCTCGCGGGCGAGCGCAGCGGAGCGTTGCTGCGCCTGCGTGAGCTTGTCGCGAGTTTCCTGCCAGGCTTCTTCGATCGCTGTCTCAGTGCGGGTCTGGATGCGGCCATCGAGGCCCGCAGCCTCCTCGCGCAGGCGGGTGATCTCCTCGCGCGCTGCGTCCATGACCGAGCGCAGGCGCAACTGGCGGGCTTCTGCCGCCGCAAGGTCGATGGTGCGCGCCGCGAGCTCTTCGACCTGCTGCTGCGCCGCCCGCCAGGCCCGGTTCGTCTCGTCATGCTCCACCGAGAGGCGCTCCTCGCGCCCGTGCCATTCCCCCTCGGGACCCAGACTCTCGGCGAGTGCGGCGAGTGCGGAGGATAATCCGGCGGCGTGGCGTTCCGCCTCGACCAGAGCGGAGGCTGAGGTCTCGGTCCGGGCCTGCGCCGCTCGGGCCGCTTCGCGCATGGCGCCTACGCGCGCCTCGACGGTCCCAAGCTGTCGGCGTGCCGCATCCAGATCAGCGGGCGCTTCGTTGGCGCCGGCTGCTTCGGTCTCCAGGCGCGCGATCTGTTCCTGCAAGGCTGCGAGCCCGCCGGGCGCCAGCAGCAGGAGGCGCCGGCGCGCCAGGTCGAGATCGGCCTTGAGGTCGCGCGCCTGCACCTCGCGCAGGCGCGCCGCGGCGAGACTGTCGACCTGAAGCTCGTCGAGCAGCGCCTGCCGCTTCGCCCGTGTCCGGGCGATGTTCCGGTCGTCCTCCTCGGCCTGCGGCGCCGTGATGGTCAGGCGGCCGATCGCAGCGATCTCGATCTGCGTCGTGCCGGCGAGCGAGCGCTCCTCGGCTTGTGCAAGCGTCACGCCCGCGATCGAGATCCCGCCTTCCGCGCCGTCCGCGTAATCGATGCGCAAGTGCGGCGCCCGCGCTTCGGCCCTGGCCTGCAATTGCAGCAACTGACCGTCGACCTGCTCGAGCTCGGCGATCTTGCCGGCTGGCAGGACAAGGCTCTTGAGGGTCGCCTCCATGCGCTCGATCTGCTCGCGGGCGGCCTGCGCTTCCCGCTCGCTGTCCCGAGCGGTGGCCAGCCGATTCGCCGCCTCCTGCGCGCGCAAGGCCCGTTCCAGGCGGGCGAGGAGGTCACGCTGCTCGCGTTCCTCGCGTTCGGCGCTCTCAACCGCGGTCGCGGCCTCCCGCACGACGCCGGCGGCGCCCTGGTGGCGGGCGCGGGCGGCGTCCCGCTCCTTTGCGGCGCCGGTCTCGATGTCGCGCAGGCCGGCAAATCGGGCGAGCGCCTGCCGGAAGCCGGTCAGGGCCTGATCCGCCGAGATGCGCCGGTTCAGCGCCAGGGCCGCCTTGCTCTCCGCCGCCTTGAGGGATTCGGTCTGTGCCTTGGCGGTTGCTAATTCCGCCTCGGCTTCTGCCAGAGCGGCCTGGCGTTCCCGCGCCGTCTCCGGCGTATCGATCTCGGCGAGCCGCCCCCGGATCGCCCGGCGTCGGTCGAGCGCCGCGCGCAGATCTGCGACCTCGGCGCCAAGGCGGCGCTCCTGTTCCGCCAATTGCTCGCTCTCGTCGATGGCGATGGCGTAGGGACCGCCCGTCTTGGGCCTGCCGGTCGCCGTCACCAGCCGCAACAGTTCCTCCTCGCAGGCGATGAGCGCCTCGGTCATGCGCCGCCCGCCGGTTAGCGCCTCGACCTCGCCCTGGACCGAGGTCAGCACGGTTTCCCGCGCGCGCCGCTCCGTCTCGTCGTCCGCCTTGGCGCGCCGCTCGATGCCGGTCACGCCCTGTCGGACCCAGAGCAGGCCGGCCGGCCCGCTGATGCCGCCCTTCACCAGTCCGGAGATGAAGCGTTCGGCTTCGTCTGCCTGCGCGATCAGGCGGCCGCTGTCGCGCTCGCGGACCTGGGCGCGGCGGCCGCCATAGAACTGCTTGGTCAGCCGGAAGGCGCCGTCGGCGGTGGTGAGGTCCGCCTCGACCAGCGGATTGCCGCCGCTATAGGGCCGCAGCGCCTGGACAGAGCCGGGCGTGCCGGTATGCGGCTGGAAGAACAGCGCGTGCAGGGCGTCGAAGCAGGTCGACTTGCCATGCTCGTTGGCTGCGCAGAGCACGTTGATGCCGTCGCCGATGTTCTCGATGCGCACGCCGGTGCTGGCGAAGCGGCGAACATTGTGCAGGCGCAGGGCGGTCAGCTTCATCAGGACGCCGCCG
This sequence comes from Bosea sp. 29B, assembly GCF_902506165.1. NCBI lineage: Bacteria > Pseudomonadati > Pseudomonadota > Alphaproteobacteria > Hyphomicrobiales > Alloboseaceae > Allobosea > Allobosea sp. 29B. Next base: position 1,394,972 of record NZ_LR733817.1, on the reverse strand, counting down.
CGCAATACGAGAACAGGCGCATCAGCGCCTCGCGTGCCACCTCGCGCTCACCGGAGGAGCGGCCGTCGTCCCGGCTCTCGGCGAGCAGCATGTCGGCGGCCTGCCGCAAGGCGCCAGCATGGTCGATCTGGTCAAGATCCTCGCTCTCGCATTCCGTGACCAGTTCCTGCGCTTCCAGCTGCAGCAGGGCAAATTCAGGCGCGATCGCCTTGATATCGGCTTCCAACCGAGCCCGCGCCGGCGGCCGCGTCCGACCGGTCGCGAGGATGCGAAGAAGTGTCTGGCGCCGCGCAGGACCCGCCGGCAGCAGCGCTGCCAGATGCGCGCCAGGGTCGTCGCCCGCCAGGCAGTCGAGCGCGAGCGTGCGCCAGTCGAACGATCCGGTCTCGATGGGTTCGACCACGGGCTCGGCCGCCGCTGCGGGAATCGTGACTAGCAAGGCGCGGCCCGAGGCGTCGTGCTTGAACCGGTCCGGCTCCGGCGCGCCGCTATACCAGGTGCGCGGTCCGATCCGCATCTGGCCGTGCCAATCCCCGAGGGCAAGATAATCGAGGCCGGCGCGGGTCGCCCGGTCGGGGGCGATGACGTCGCCGGCGCCGCCATCTTCCGAAAAGCTCTGTACGGCACCATGGGCGAACCCGATCCGGATCGCACCCGGCGGGGTCGCCGATCCGTCCAGCCATTCGGTGAGGTCGCGGCCCGGCCGGCGCGTTGTGCACGGCGCCGGCAGGAGGACGACGTCGTCGGTGAGCCGGAGAGGGGCCGGCTCGGTCGCGAGGACGACATTGCCGGGCCGCGACGTCGCAAGGCCTGCCCAGAGCGCCTCGGCGGCGAGCGAATCGTGGTTGCCGGGTAGCAGGATCCAGCGAAGGCCGTCATGCCCCGCCATGGCGGCCAGTGCCTGGCGAAGCACGGCCGGGCTCGGCGTTTCCGTATCGAACACGTCGCCGGCGAGCAGGATCGTCTGCGCACCCGCGGCGCGGGCTTGGGCCGCCAGCCGGTCGAGCACGGTATGGCGGGCCTCGCGCAGCCGCCCGCGCAGTTCGTCCGGCATCGAGCCGAAGGGCTTGCCGAGATGCAGGTCGGCGCTGTGAAGGAAGCGGAACATCTGACGTGGTCTACCTGCCGCTTCCGGCCGTGACCAGATGCTGGCCGCCCGCCTCGCGCTGGACCGGGTCGATCGATGAAACCGGGAGGTCGATCATCGAGATCGCGCTCCGCGCCTGCTCAACGTCATGGACCTTGCGCTACGCTGTCTTCCCCGGCCGCTGGGCGCAGGCCGGCGCAGGCCGGCGCAGGCCGGCGCAGCAGGTGCGTGGTGATTGGGGAAAGGAGTTTGAAATGGCGCGCCCGACACGATTCGAACGTGTGACCTTTGCCTTCGGAGGGCAACGCTCTATCCAGCTGAGCTACGGGCGCTTTCCGTGGAGGCTGGATAGCCGATCCCCGCTGCTTCGGCAATGCGGGAATTTGCGATGATGCGGTTCACGCTGCGAGACCGGTCCCGCACCAGACTCCCTCATTTAGGACGACAGCACGGGAGACCCGCCGATTTGAAGAACGGAGTGGACGGCTTCGACATCGAGGAGGTCTTCCCCGAGGACGGCGACCTCCTCGTGCTCTCGCTGGGCTTCGTGTCGGCGGGCGATTCGCTTGATATCCTGCATGTCGCATGTCGCATGTGGCCGGCAGCGCGGCGGCCGCCAGCCGCCGCGGGTCGAAGGCCTGCTCTACCTCGAACGCACCGACCAGGGTCTGGCCTGCGACGGCTGCGAGGTGATCCGGCTGGCGGCGCGTCTCGACCATGTCGAGCTCGTGCTGAGCGAAGAAGGCGCGCGGCTGCTGCAGCTGCCGCGCCTCGTCCGGTTCCGCTTCGGCACTCGTCCCGAGCTGCTTCCGACCGCGCTGGCTCAGCTGAAGGTTATGGCGGCCGCGGGACAGGATTGCGTCGTCATTGACGGGCCGGCGTGACGGCCCGTCGGCGCCCGGGGCCGGCTCAGGCCTGCTCCTCCTTCGGGCGCGTCGATGGCCGCAGGCGCTCGCGCAGCCCTTGGAAGACGACATAGAGCGCCGGGATCACGAAGATGCCGATGAAGGATGCCGCGAGCATGCCGCCGAAGACGGGCGTGCCGACATCGCGCCGGGCGAGCTTGGACGGCCCTTCCGCGATCACCAGCGGCAGCAGGCCGAGGATGAAGGCGAAGGAGGTCATCATCACCGGACGGAAGCGCAGGCGCGCGCCTTCGGTCGCCGCGTGCAGGAGCGGGTGGCCCTTCTCGCGCAATTCCTTGGCGAACTCGACGATCAGGATGCCGTTCTTGGCGGCGAGGCCGATCAGCACGACGATGCCGATCTGGGCGTAGAGATCGAGCGTCAGCTTCGCCAGGACGATTGCGATAAAGGCGCCGAGGACGCCGACCGCGACCGAGAGCAGCACCGGCACGGGGATCGTCCAGCTCTCGTAGAGCGCGACCAGGAAGAGATAGGCGAAGAGCAGCGCGAAGGCGAGGATGATCGCCGTCTGCCCCTCGGCCCGTTTCTCCTGGAAGGAGACGTCGGTCCATTCGCCGCGATAGCCCGGCGACAGGGTCTTGGCCGCGACCGCCTCCATCGCCTTCAGCGCCTGGCCGGAGGAGACGCCGGGGGCGGGCGAGCCCTGCAGCGTCACCGCCAGGCGGTTGTTGTAGCGGATCAGCGCCTGCGGGCCGACCACGACCTTGGCCTCGACGAAGGAGCGCAGCGGCACCATGTCGCCGGACTTGCTGCGGACATTGATGCGGTAGATGTCGTTGACCGAGGCGCGGTCGGTGCCCTCGGCCTGGACCTGGACCTGCCAGGTGCGGCCGAACAGGTTCATGTCGTTGACGTAATAGCCGCCGAGCGAGGCCTGGAGGGCCTGGAAGACGTCGCTCAAGGAGACGCCGAGGATCTGGACCTTGTCGCGGTCGATGTCGAGATAGATCGACGGCGCCGAATCCGAGAAGGTCGAGAACACCCGTCGCAATTGCGGGTCCTGATTGGCGGCCACCGTCAGGCCGCGGAGCGCCTGACCGAGCGCCTTGGCGTCGGAGGAGCCCATGTCCATCAGCACGTAGCTGAAGCCGCCGCCGCTACCGAGGCCGATGATCGGCGGCGGCGCGACCGGGACGACATTGCCGTCGCGCACGCTGCGGAACTTCTGGGCGAGCCGGGCGATGACGGCCGAGGCCGAATCCTCCGGGCTGGTGCGCTGGTCGAACGGCTTCAGGGTCACGACGAAGAAGCCGGCATTGGGCTGGGAGTAATTGTCGATGAAGTTTAGGCCGATGACCGTGGAATAATCCGCGATCGCCTTCTCGGTCTTCAGGATGCCCTCGACCTCGGCGGCGAGCGTCGATGTGCGGCCGATCGAGGCGCCATCGGGCAATTGCGCGACGACGAAGAAGGCGCCCTGGTCGTCCTCCGGCAGGAAGCCGGTCGGCGTGACCCGGCTCATGGCGTAGATGCCGGCGCCGAAGGCCGCGGTCAGGGCAAGGCTGATGGCCGAGACGCGCACGAGACGCGCCACGCCGTTGCCGTAACGGTCGCGCGTCCAGTCGATGCCGCGCATGATATGGCCGATCGGCCCGCGCCGCGGTCCGTGATGCGGCCTCAGCAGGATGGCGCAGAGCGCCGGCGACAGGGTCAGCGCGTTGATCGCCGAGAGCACCATCGCGACCGCGACGGTGACGGCGAACTGACGGAAGAGCTCGCCGGAGATGCCGGGGATGAAGGCGACCGGCACGAAGACCGAGAGCAGTACCAGCGTGATCGCGATGATCGGGGCGACGATCTCGCCCATGGCGCGCTTGGTCGCCTCGGCCGGCGAGAGCTCCGGATGCTCCTCCATCACGCGCTCGACGTTCTCGATAACGACGATCGCGTCGTCGACGACGATGCCGATGGCGAGGACCACCGCGAGCAGCGAGACGGTGTTGGCGGAGTAGCCGATGGCATTGAGCACGATGAAGGCGCCGACCAGGCTCACCGGCACGGCGATGGTCGGGATCAGCGTCGCCCTGAGATTGCCGAGGAAGATGTAGACGACGAGCACGACGAGGACGAAAGCCTCGATCAGCGTCTTCTGGACCTCGTGGATCGTGGCTGTGACGAAGGCGGTCGGGTCGTAGGTGACCTTCCAGGCGAGGCCGTCGGGGAAGGACTTTTCGAGGTCGCCGATCGTCTTCTTGACGGATTCGAGGGCTGTGAGAGCGTTGGCGCCGGGTGCCTGGTAGACGCCGATCAGCACGGCCGGGCCGCCGTTCAGGCGGGTGTCGCGGTCGAGATTGGCGGCGCCGAGCTCGAGGCGCGCGACATCCGAGAGCCGCAGGATCGAGCCGTCGGCATTGGTGCGCAGCACGATCTTGCCGAACTCTTCCGGCGAGGTCAGGCGGCCCTTGGTCTGGATGTTGAGCTGAAGCTGCTGGTCGTCGGAGATCGGCCGGGCGCCGATGCGGCCGACCGCGGCCTGCGCGTTCTGGCCCTGGATGGCGGCGATGATGTCGCCGGTGGTGATGTTGAGGCCGGTCAGGGCGTCGGTGCGGACCCAGGCGCGGATGGCGTAGTCCTGCGCGCCGAAGAGCGAGGCGTCGCCGACGCCGGCCGTGGACTTGATCGCATCGAGCAGGTTGATGGTGACGTAGTTCGAGACGAAGAGCGTGTCGTAATTGCCCTTCGGTGCATAGACGGCGATGACGCCGAGCAACGCCGAAGACTGTTTCTTGACGACGACGCCGCTGCGCTGGACCTCCTGCGGCAGCTTCGACAGAGCGAGCTGGACGCGGTTGTTGACGTTGACGTTGTTGATGTCGGGATTGGTGCCGAGCTCGAAGGAGACCTGCAGCGAGTAGCTGCCGTCATTGCCGCTGACGCTCTTCATGTAGAGCATCTTGTCGGTGCCGACGATCTGGGCCTCGATCGGCTGGGCGACGGTCTGCTCGACCACCGCGGCCGAAGCGCCGGGATAGGAAGCACGCACCGAGATCTGCGGTGGCACGATGTCGGGATATTGCGCGACGGGAATCGCGAACAGCGAGATCAGGCCCGCGATCGTGGTGACGAGCGCGATGACGATCGCCAGCCGAGGCCGGTCGACGAAGACGGAGCTCAGCATGATGTCAGCTCCGGCCGGTCGTCAGGGTCACCGGCGAGGCCAGCACCGGCACGCCGGGCCGGAGATTCTGCAGGCCCTGGATGACGATCTGCTCGTTGCCGGAAAGGCCCTGGTCGATCGCGACATAGGAGCCGGCCTCGGCCCCGACCTTGACCCGCTTCACCACCGCCTTGCCGTCCTCGACGGCGAAGACATAGGAGCCCTGCTGGTCGGCGATCAGCGCCGATTGCGGGACCAGCACCTTCTCTTCGCTCTTGTCGGCCTGGACGCCGACGCGAACGAGGGTGCCGTCGAGGAGCTTGCCGCCCGGATTGGGCAGAGTGGCGCGGACCAGCACTGTGTCGGTGGAGCGCTCGACGGAGACGTCGACGAAATCGACCCGGCCCTTCTGGTCGTAGGTGGAGCCGTCCGAGAATTTCAGGTTGACGAGCGGGGCGGAACCATCGGCTGGCAGGCGGTTCGTCTTCAGCGCCAGGAATTCGCGCTGGCTGACCGGGAAGGTGACATACATCGGGTCGTCGCTGACGATCTGGGCCAGCACACCGCTATCGGGGCTGACGACATTGCCCTTGGTCACCTTGGTGCGGCCGATGCGGCCGGCGATCGGCGCCTTGATCTCGGTGTAGCCGAGATTGATCTGGGCGGTCTTCAGATTGGCGGCGGCCGTGGTCTCGTCGCCCTGCGCGCCCTTCTCCTCGGCGACACGCTGGTCGCGGATGGCGACCGAGCCGGCATTGGTCTTCAGCAGATCCTCGGCACGCTGGCGCTGCACCGTGGCGTTCTGGAGGGCGCCCTGGGCCTTCTCGAGCGCGCCTTGCGCCTGCTCGACCGCCGCCTCGAACGGACTGCGCTCGATGCGGAAGAGCGGAGCCCCCTCGGCGACGCTCGCGCCGTCCTTGAACAGGACCTCTTCGAGATAGCCGGTGACGCGGGCACGGATGTCGACACGGTTCACCGCCTCGATCCGCCCGACGAAATCGGCGGTCTGGGTGATGGCGCGCTTCTCGGCGATCACGGTGCCGACGGGAACGGCGGTAGGCGCCGGCTGCTGGGCGAGGGCGCCCGCGCCGAGGCCGAAGATGAGGAACACCGCGAGCGTCGTGGAGGAAAGGCGCAAGGCCGTGGAGCGCTGCGCATGCGCCATCCGAGACCGCTCAGACATTCGTTAACCCCTTAGCCATTGTTCGCTCGGCCCAATCGACAGGCACGGAGCGAGCTATCCATATCCTGCGTCGATACTGGGCACATTCCTCCGAAAACGCTACGGTCTTGTTACGCGCCTGCGTTGCGTGCCCGGTTTTCATCATTGTCCTGGCGTGAATGCGCTCACGACAATCTGTCGAAGCTGTCGGTGCGGGCGAGATCCCAGTTGCGGCGATAGAAGGCGTGCTCGCAGAGCCCGGTCAGCAATTCGCCCGGCTGCAGGAAGACGTGCAGATCGGAGAACAGGCGGATTTCGGTGGCGCTGACGCGGCGCACGAGATGGTGCGGGCCTAGCTCTTCGGGATGGGTGAGGCCGGCCGCCGCCAGCATGTCGGCCAGCGCCTGCAGCGTGTTGGCGTGGAAGCGGTGGACGCGCTGCGCCTTGTCCGGCACCACCAGCGCCCGCTGACGGACGGCATCCTGCGTCGCGACGCCGGTCGGGCAGCGATTGGTGTTGCAGGACAAGGACTGGACGCAGCCGAGCGCGAACATGAAGCCGCGGGCGGCATTGGCCCAGTCGGCGCCGATCGCAAGCACGCTGGCGATGTCGAAGGCGCTGACGATGCGACCGGCGACGCCGATCTTGACCTTATCGCGCAAGCCGGCTCCGACCAGCACATTGTGGACGAAGAGCAGGCCCTCGCGCATCGGCAGGCCGATATGGTCGCTGAACTCGACCGGGGCGGCACCGGTGCCGCCCTCGGCGCCGTCGACGACGATGAAGTCTGGCACGACGCCGCTCTCCAGCATCGCCTTGACCATGCCCATGAACTCCCAGGGATGGCCTAGGCAGAGCTTGAATCCGACGGGCTTGCCGCCCGAGAGCTCGCGCAATTGGGCGATGAACGCCATCATCTCCAGCGGCGTCGAGAAGGCGCTGTGGCTCGGCGGCGAGATGCAGTCCTGCCCGACTGGGACACCGCGGGTCGCGGCGATCTCGGGCGTGACCTTCGGCGCTGGCAGGATGCCGCCATGACCGGGCTTGGCACCCTGGCTCAGCTTGATCTCGATCATCTTGACCTGGAGCTCGGTCGCCTGCCGGGCGAAGCGCTCGGGATCGAAGCGACCCTTGTCGTCGCGGCAGCCGAAATAGCCGCTGGCGACCTCCCAGACGATGTCGCCGCCGCCTTCGCGATGATAGGGGCTGATGTTGCCCTCGCCGGTGTCATGACTGAAGCGGCCGAGGCGCGCGCCGGTATTGAGCGCCCGGATCGCATTGGCGGAGAGCGAGCCGAAGCTCATTGCCGAGATGTTGAAGACGGAAGCCGAATAGGGCTGGCGGCACTGGTCGTTGCCGATGATGATGCGGAAGCTCTCGGGGTCGGAGACCGGCGCCGGCCGGGTCGAATGGCCGATGAACTCGTAGCCCTCGCGATAGACGTCGAGCAACGTGCCGAACGGGTGATCGCCGGCGAGGTTCTTGGCGCGGCGATAGACCAGCGAGCGCTGCGAGCGCGAGAACGGCGCTGCTTCCTCGTCCGCCTCGAACAGATATTGGCGCAGTTCGGGCCGGACCAGCTCGGCGAACCAGCGGATATGGCCGATTACCGGGTAGTTGCGCCGGATCGCATGCTCGGTCTGAGCGAGGTCCCAGAGCCCGAGCAGCGCCAACCCGGTCGCCAGCAGGCCGGGCAGCCAGAACCAGCTGTAACGGAAGGCCAGCGGAACCGTGATGAGCGCGACCAGAATGCAGACGATCAGCGTGGTGAAGCGGCTCAGTCGCAACGTCATATCCGATACCTGTCCGAACGAGATCCTTTCCTTCTAGCTTTGACAGATTCGAAAGACGATCGACCAGATGAGCGGACGGCCTTGCCGGCTAGGCATGGCCATAGGCGTCGGCGCCGTCTTCACTCGCCGGCTCCTGCCGGTCGAAGGTTTCGAGCCAGCGCGACAGGCCGGGCAGAGGAGGGCCGGCCCGCAATTGCCGCAGCGTGACACGCAAGGTGTGGCGCGCGAATTTGTTCGCCGGCTCGCGGAAGCCGGCGGGATCGGAGCCGGAGCGGATCGCTTCCAGAACCCCCTGCTTCAACGCCATGAGTTCAGGGTCGCCCGTGACGGCAAGGAGTGCCTGGAAGTGCTCATGTGCCGCGCCGTCCCAGGGCCGCGGCCGGGCCATCGCGTCCTTCAGCGGGTGGGTCGGGATGAGATGGGCGAAAGGCACCCAGCCGTTCGGCACCGGTTCGGTCGCCGCATGAGTGCGGCCGTTGCGCAGCAATTGCGGCAGGACATGGGTGTGCGGCCCTTCCGGGCTCTTGCCGTCGGCCGGCGGGATCGGCTGGTAGACCTCGCAGCGGCCGGCGCGCGTGACGAAGACGCGATGCGGGCCCTTCGCGATGATCGCCCCCATCGCCGGATTACCGGCCTCGAACAGGCTCCGGCCGGCGACGGTGCGCAAGCTCGCGATCAGCTCGGGATCGCCAGTGCGGATGCAGATATCGACCGGCAGCGTGCCGAGGCCCATGTCGAAGAGGATGCCGCCGCGGTCCTGGAGTCGCAGCGCCGCTGCGTCGGGACCGAGCTCGGTCAGGGCCGTGCGCCGGTTCATCGCGCAGGCCGCCTCCGGCAGGCAGAGCGCGACGCGATGGCTCCAGCCTTGGCCGACCGCGGTTTCGGAGGCGAAGAGCCTGACCCGCGAGAGATCGTCGAAGCCGATGCCGCCGCGATTCGTGACGGCGAAGAGCCGGCCCGGACCGTTGCCGAGTTCGACAGGCTCGCTGGGATCGCGCAGGAATTCGGCGATCGCGCCGAATGTGCCGAGATTCCACTGCGTCGTCTCGGTGGCGAGTTCCTGATGGATCAGGCTGGTCACGTCGTCTGCCGTCATCGGCTGGCTTCCTCGTTAGTCAGAGCCTGCCAGGGCAGGACGAATTGTTCGCCGCCGCGCTCGCCGCGCGCGACCGCGATGCCGAAGGCGCTTGCGAGGTTGGCATCGTCGAGCACGGCGGCTGGCTGGCCGTCGGCGAGAATTCGGCCTTGATCGAGCAGGACCAGCCGGTCGCAGAAGCGCCCGGCGAGCGAGAGGTCGTGCAGCACGACGACGACGCCGGTGCCGGCGGCCGCGATGCGCCTGAACAGCGCCATCGCTTCGAGCTGGTGGCGTGGATCGAGCCCGACCAGCGGCTCATCGGCGAGCAGCATCTCCGCTTCGACCGCCAGTGCCCGCGCCAGCAGCACGCGCACGCGTTCGCCGCCCGACAGACTGTCGAGACTGCGCTTGCGGAAGGCGCAGGCATCGGTCGCGGCGAAAGCCTTGTTGATCGCGGTGCGATCGGCCTCGGTCAGGTCGGCGAAGGGGCGCCGATGCGGCAGGCGGCCGAGCGCGACGACGGCCTCCGCCCGCATCTGCCATTGCACGCCGCCGCCCTGGGCGAGGAAGGCGAGCCGCTGCGCGAGCGCGCGGCGTCCCAGCGCTTTTGCGGGCTTGCCATCATAGAGAACTTTACCTGCTGCCGGCGGCAGCAGGTCGGCGAGGATGCGCAGCAAGGTGGTCTTGCCGGCGCCGTTGGCGCCGATCAGGCCGACGAGTTCGCCCGGTTGCAGGGCAAGATCGATGCCGGCGAGGATCGGCTTGCCGTCGAAGGCGATCGCGATGCCGTTCGCTTCGATACGCATCACGCCTCCCGCCGCAGGCGCTGGATCAGGCTGAACAGGAAGGGCGCGCCGATCAGGGCGGTGACGACGCCGAGCTTGAGTTCGGGCCGGATCGGCAGCAGCCGCAGCATCGTATCGGCTGCGAGCAGCAGGATGGCGCCACCGAAGCCGCTGACCAGCAGCAGCCGGCCGGGCTTGTGGCCGACCAGCGGGCGCAGGAGGTGCGGCACGACGAGGCCGACGAAACCGATCGCACCGGTGACCGCGACGGCGCTGCCGACGGCGAGCGCAGCGCCGCCGATCAGTCGCACTCGCAGCCAGGTCAGGTCGAAGCCGAGGCTGCGCGCCGTGTCCTCGCCGAGCGTGAGGCCGTCGAGCGCCGGCGCGCTGGAGAGAAGCAGGATCCAACCCGCTAGCATCAGCGGCAGCACAAGCCAGACATGGATCAGGCTGCGATCGGCGAGCGAGCCCATCAGCCAGAATACGATCTCCAGCGCGGCATAGGGGTTGGGCGCCAGGTTGAGCGCCAGCGAGGTCATCGCCCCGGCGAAGCTGTTGATCGCGACGCCGGCGAGGATCAGCGTCATCGTGCCGGCGCCGCGGCCATTGAGGGCGAAGAGCAGCAGCACGGCGAGCAATGCGCCGGCGATGCCGCCGAGCGGCAAAGCGAGCGCGAAGGCGCCGGCGAAACCGGAATAGAATACGGTGACGGCGCCGAAGGCGGCGGCGCTGGAGATGCCGACGATGCCGGGTTCGGCCAGCGGATTGCGCAGGAGACCCTGCATCGCCGCGCCGGCCAGCCCGAGGCTGAAGCCGACGATCGCGCCGAGGATGGCGCGCGGCAGGCGCAGTTCGACGAGTACCAGCGCCGGCAGGCTCTGCCGGCCGGCGAGCCAGTCGCTAAGCGCGGCGAAGAGGTCGAGCCGGGCATAACCGACGGCGAGCGACAGCGCGGCCATGACGAGCGCCGCGGCGGCCAGGAGGGCGACGAGCCGCCAATAGGACATCCGGTCGGATGCGGAGGAGGGCATGGCCGTAACGCTCATGGGCTTTTTCCGGCTGGCGTCGGCGCGGTCGCGTCGAGCAGCAATTCGATCGCGTCGATCACCGCCGGACCGGCGCAGGTCCAGAGCTTCGACGGCAAGGCGACGAGCTTCAGCCGGTCGCCGAGTCGGGCGAGGACGGGGTGATGCAGGATCTCATGGGCTAGCGAGGGCGGGCCGTTCGGCGTGGTGTTGAGGATCAGGATATCGGCCTTGCCGAGCGCGACGGTCTCGAGCGCGATCTGGCCGTAATTGTCGATGCCGAGCTCGGCGGCGAGGTTGGTCAGCCCCGCTGCCGTCAGGATCTCGTCAACGAGCGAGCCGCGCCCGGTGGTGAAGCCGTTCGGACGCAGCACGATCGCACGCGGATGCGCCGGGCGAGGGCGGTCCGCCAGCGCGGCGAGGCGCTTGTCGATCTCCGCGATCAGGGCTTCGCCGTTCTGCTGCTCGCCGAGCAGCCTCGCCATATCGCGGATCTGGGCGCGCATCTCGGCGAGGTTACCCGGCACGCCGAACTCGCGGACCGGCACGCCGACGCGCTTCAGCAGCGCGACGGTCGAGCGCGTCGTATAGGCGCCGGCGACGACGAGGTCGGGCTTTTGCGCCAGTACTTCCTCGACCAGACCGTGATTGGCCGGGATCGTCAGGGCGCGCGGAGCCATGTTAGCGTTGCGCGGGTCCTGCGACAGCCAGGTCACCGAGGCGACGTGCTTCGGTGACGCCAGCCGCAGCACCAGCTCGTCGGTGCACATGTTGAGCGAGACGATGCGCTTCGGCTTCCCTGGCGCATCGTCCGCATGGGTGGGGCCGCCGAACGCCGCCAGCCAGAGGCCGAGCGCGAGGGCAGCCAGTCGCCTCACAGGCTCACCCTGATCCCGCCGAAGGCGCTGAGGCCCGGCACCAGGAAGCCGACAGGGTTCTCGTAGCGCTTGTCGAACAGGTTATCGACGCGGCCGAACACGGTGAGTCTCTCGTCGACCTTGTAGTCTGCGGCGAGGTTGATGATCGCGGCGCCTGGCGCTCGCATCCTGGAGATCGAGAAGTCGCGGTTCCCGTCCATGCGAGCGCCGACATAGACCAGCGTCGCCGACAGCGTCAGCTTCTCGATCGGCATCCAGCTCGCAGTGACGCTCGCTTTGTGGCGCGGCCGGCGCAGCAGCTCCTGGCGCGCAGTCTCGTCCTTGGCGAGGGTGAAGGTATAGTCGGCCCGGACCTTGAACTGCGGCGTCAGTTCGAGCGCCGCAAAGGCCTCGACGCCCTTGGTCGTGGCGCGGCCGATGTTCGTATAGGAGGTGCGCGTGGCGTTGGTCAGGATCAGGTTGTCGATGTCGTTGTGGAACCAGGTCGCGCCGAAATTGACTTGCCCGTTCAGCAGCGGCTGCTCGAAGCCGACATCCCAGCCGCGGCTTTCCTCTGGCTTCAGATCGGGGTTGCCGTAGAAGTTGAAGGCCGGGCGTGAATCGCTGAAGCGCTCGCTCAGCGTCGGCGCCTTGAAGCCGGTGCCGTAGCTCGCCTTCAGCTTGGTGTCGGTGCCTGGCACGATGAAGACCGGTGCGATGCGATAGGTGGTGTGGCCGCCGAACTTGTCGTCGTCATCGTAGCGGATATTGGCGACGGTGAAGAAGCGGTCGGTCCAGTTCGACTGCAATTCGACGAAGGCGCCTCTATTGCCGTTCGAAACGGTCTTGGCGGAGGTGTCGAAGCGCTCGTTCTCATATTGCAGGCCCATCACCAGCGTCTGGCTCTGGGTGAGCTTCAGGTCGCCGCGCCAGTCGTATTTGGTGCGTTCGCCGAGGTTCTCGGTCGGCAGGCCGAGGATGCCTGCCGCGTTGGCTGTGCGGTTCGAGCGGTCCTGATTGCTGTAGGAGACGCCGAAGCGGTTGACGAAACGGCCCTCGAAGGGATCCCAGACGATCTCGCCGCGGGTGAAGGCCTGGCGGTAGTTCTGGCTCGAGCGGAAGCTGTTCGGCAGGCTCGGAAAGCCGGAATCGCCGGTGAACAGCAATTGCCCGTCGATATAGCGGCCGACCCAGTTGACGCTCAGCGTGTCGGTCAGCCTGGCGCCGAGGCGGGCGGAATAGCTCCAGTTGTCGTAGGAGCTCGGGTTACGCCGGCGGCCGGCGGGAACCAAGTTCGGCGGCGTCACCGGGGTCGAATCCGAGCGGAAATGGCTGACGTTGAAGGCGTAGTCGAAGCGGTCATTGCCGCCGCTCAGCCCGACGCTCTGGTTGAAGGTGCCGTAGGAGCCCGCCTCGACCGAGCCCGTCACCTTGGGCGGGCCCTCGCCGCGCTTGCTGGTGATCGAGATGACGCCGCCGAGCGCGTTGGCGCCATAGAGGCCGCTCTGCGGGCCGCGCAGCACCTCGATCCGCTCGATGTCGGTGGTGAGCATCTGGCCGAAATCGAAGGAACGGTTCGGCGTCGAGGGGTCGTTCACCTCTATGCCGTCGATCAGCACCTTGACGTGGTTCGAGTTGGTGCCGCGCATGAAGACCGAGGTCAGCCCGCCCGGGCCGCCAGTCTGGACGAGGTTGAGGCCGGGCACGGCGGCGAGCGCCTGCGGCAAGGTACGGCGCTGCTGGCGCTCGATCTCCTTGGCGGTGACGACGGTGACAGAGCTGGCGATCTCCCTGGCCGGGGTCGGAACGCCGGTCGGGCTGATGACGATCTCGTCGAGCGCGATCGGCTTCTCGCCCGATTGCGCCAGTGCAGAGAGCGATATCAACATGGTCGAGGCGGCGAGCAGGGAGAGGGCAAGGGGCGAATGCCCGCTCTTGGCGGGCTTTGGCAAACGGAACACGGGAAACCTCGGCGGTAACGTCAGTGGCACGTCACCGCGAACGAGATGTCCCCACCCACTCCCGAAACCGGGCGCGCGCAGTTCTACCACCCATCAGCGCACCCCGGCCGATGTGTTCGCGTGTGACCACGGCTGACGGCAGGTCTCCTGGCTCGCGGGTCGCTGCCCTTCGCCGCCTTCCCAGGGCCGAGGTCCCAGTGGCGTATGGCGAAAGGCTCGCCGCTTACAGTTGCGGGGGCAGCCGCAGCATGAGATGGCCGAGCCATCCGCACTGCGTTCCCTTTTGATCCCGTGAGGGAACCGTCGCGTTCACGAGTAGGGCGGAAATGCGGCAGCGTCAATTCGCCCGTTCACCCTCGCGAGCGGCTATTCCGCGGCCTTGAGCGAGCGCTTGCGTGCGGTCCTGGCGGGCTCCGCCGGCGCCTCCGCATAGGGCGCCAGGATCGCCATGATGTCGCGCCCGCGCGGCTTGGCTTCCGCCACCAGAGCGCGCTCCGCCACCGAATCGAGATGGTGGTGCATCAGGCTCGTGACTTTTCCGACGTCGCCGCTTGCGAGCGCGTCGATCAGCAGGCGGTGCTCGTTGATGCCGCATTCCGAGGAATGCGGCCGGCTGTAGAGCGACAGGATCAGGCAGCAGCGATAGGCGAGCTCACTGACATAGCGGATCAGGATCGGGCTCTCCGTCATCTCAGCGAGCAGGATGTGGAACTCGGTCGCGAGCCGGATCGATATCGCGTCCGGGCCGCCACGCGCCGCATCCTCCGAGTCGACATGGGCGCGCAGGGCCGCAAGCTGCGCCTTGCTCAGCCGGCCGGCGAGCTGGCGCACGACGAGGCGCTCCAGCTCGATGCGGATGTCGAAGGTGTCGCGCGCCTCCTGCCAGCTCGGTGTTGCCACCACGGCAGTGCGGTTGCGGCGTAGTTCGACCAGACCTTCGGCGGCGAGCTGGGCAAGCGCATGGCGTGCCAGGGTACGGCTGACGCCGAAGCGTTCGCCGAGCGCGTCCTCAGGCAAGGCCGCCCCGGGTTCGAGCGCGCGCTCGATGATCGCGCGGCGTAGCGCCCGGCAGATCATCCCAGCCTTGTCCGATGCGCCGTTTCCGGCCTCTTCCCGCGCCATCGCCGACACCAATGGTTGAAGATCGTTTCGTCTTAGCGCCTGGAGCTTGCAGTTCGCAATGCGGCGTGGGGCGCAGGCGGAACCGGGTGGTCCGTCCCACGTTCTTAAGGCGACCCAATAGGGGGCCGGGGGGCTTCGCGCATGGCAACGACACCGGCTCCGAGCCGAAGAGCGGTCCAGCCGGAGGTGGGTGGCATCGGCGCGGGCGATCTGGGTGGCGCCGACATCGTCAAGGTGGCGGCGACGCTCGTCTCGGCGGCAGTGATCATCGCAGCGCTCTATTACGGCCAGGACATCCTGATCCCGCTCGCCTTCGCCTTCCTGATCGGTTTCGCGCTCAATCCCCCGGTGATGTGGCTGCGGCGGCGCGGCGTGCCGAAGCTGGTCGCGATCGCGGCAGTGATGACGGTGGTGCTGGTGCTGCTGGCCGGGCTCTTCCTCGTGCTCGGCACGCAGCTGCGTTCGCTCGGCGAGCAACTGCCGAGCTATCAGTCGACGATCCATAACAAGCTCAACGATCTCAAGGCGCAGTTCAGGGCGCCGGGGATGCTCGATGGTGCGCTGAACGCGATCGCCTCCCTCCAGAAGGAAGTGGAGTCAGTGCAGGGCGCCGGGGCACAGCGCGTCGAGATCGTGCCGGCGCCGGGCACGCAATTGCAGGTGGCTCTGGTCTGGCTCGGGCGGGCACTCGAGCCGCTGGCGACGGCCGGCATCATTCTCGTCTTCGTGGTGCTGGCGCTGCTCGACCGGACCGACCTGCGCGACCGGTTGTTGCGCATCCTCGGCGGTAACCTGCACCGCTCGACCGATGCGATCGAGGATGCCGGCAGGCGGATCAGCCGCTACCTTCTGATGCAGCTCGTGGTGAACACCACCTTTGCCATCCCACTGGCGCTCGGCCTGTGGCTGATCGGCGTGCCCGGCGCTTTGCTCTGGGGCGTGGTCGCGGCTGTCTTGCGCTTCGTGCCTTATGTCGGCGCGCTGATTTCCGCGGTCTTCCCGCTGGCGCTCGCCTTCGCGGTCGACCCCGGCTGGCACATGGTGCTGTGGACATTGGCGCTGATCGCGGGGCTTGAGCTCATCAGCAACAACATCGTCGAACCTATGCTGTATGGCACCAGCACCGGGCTCTCGGCGATCTCGCTGATCGCCGCCGCGACGTTCTGGACCGCGCTCTGGGGCCCGGTCGGCCTGATCCTGTCGACGCCGCTGACGGTCTGCCTGCTGGTCCTCGGCAAGACGCTGCCGCAATTGCAGTTTCTCGACACGCTGCTCGGCTCGGTGCCGGTGCTCAGTCCGACCGAACGCATCTACCAGCGCCTGCTAGCGGGCGATGTCGACGAAGCCATCGAGATCGCCGAAAGCGAGATCGAGACGCTCTCCGTGGTGCCCTTCTATGACACCGTCGGCGTCGCGGTGCTGCGCCTCGCCAGCGACGATTATGGTCGCCAGGCGACTGCGGCGCACCGGCTGCGCATCGCGGAGGGAATGGAGGCGCTGCTGGAGGAGCTGCGCGAGGAGCACCCGGTCGCGGCTGCGGAGGGCTTGCCTCCGAAGGTGGTCTGCATCGGCGGCAAATGGGAGATCGACGGGATCGCCGCGCAGATGCTGGCCCATGCGCTCGACCTCGAAGGCGTCCCCGCGCAGGTGCGCAGGATCGCTCATGTCACGACGGGCTCGGTCGCCAGGCTCGATCTCGACGGGGTGCCGATCGTCTGCCTCAACTATTTCAGCGGCGAGCCCGACAACGCCGCCCGGCAGTTCTGCCGGCGCCTGCGGCAGCGCTGGCCGGAGCTGACGGTCATCGTGGTTCTCTGGACGGTGCCGCCCGAGAGGCTGGCGGGCGAGGCGAGCAAGGAGATCGGTGCCGACGAGATCGCCGCCTCGATCCAGGAGACGATCGGCCGGGTCCAGCGCCTGTTGCCCGAGACGGCGAGCGAACCGGCTGTGGTAGCGATGCCGGCCGACGATGCCGAGCGCTTGGCGGCGCTCCACGGTACGGGCTTCCTCGACGAGGCGCTGCGTGACGATCTCGATGCGATCGCCAAGCGCGCGGCCGATGCCTTCGATGTCGACGTGGCGATGATCTCGGCGATCGATGCCGAGCAGGAGATCGTCATCGGCGGCAGCAAGGAACTATCTGGTTTCGGCCGGGACGCGGCCGGGCGGCCGATCCTGCCACGCCGGGCGGCGATCTGCGAGCATGTCGTGGCCAGTGGCGAGACGCTGGTCGTCTCCGATACCGAGCGCGATGCGCGTTTTACAGACAATCCCGTCGCCAAGACCTGGGGCCTGCGCTTCTATGCCGGGGCGCCGCTGCGCTCCTCCGCCGGCCATGTGCTGGGAGCGCTCTGCATCCTCGATGCGGAAGCGCGCAATCTCGATCCGCGCGAGCGCGAGCTGCTGGAGAAGCTCGCGGCCGATGTCGTCGAGACGATCAGCCGGACCAGTGCCGACGGCTCGCGACAGCCGCCGGCCGAGGCGGAATCCGAAGCGAGCGCAACGGTCGGCCAGCCGGTGCCGGAGTAAGATCGGATGGCCAGCCATCGCAAGGACGGTTCGACGCTGGCCCCGGAGGCGGGCTTGCGCATAATGGCCTATCCGCCCTTGCGCACAGGTCTTCGCGATGGATGCCGAGCTTTCTCCTTCAGTCCGGAAACCCTGCTCCCGTGACTGGACCGACCGTGCCATCGCTGCGCTCGAAGCCGACCAGCACCGCTCGGCTGACACTCATCTCTTCAAGCTCGACTGCCCGGCGCTTGCAGGCATCGACATCTATCTCAAGGATGAATCGACCCATCCGACCGGGAGCCTGAAGCACCGGCTGGCGCGCTCGCTCTTCCTCTATGCGCTGTGCAATGGCCATATCCGCCAGGACACGCCGGTGATCGAGGCCTCATCCGGCTCGACGGCGGTGTCTGAGGCCTATTTCGCCCGGATGATCGGCGTGCCCTTCTATGCGGTGATGCCGCGCTCGACCTCGGCCGAGAAGGTCGCCGCCATCGAGCACCATGGCGGCACCTGCCATTTCATCGACGACGGACGCACGCTCTATGCGCAGGCCGAGGCGCTCGCCCACCAGCTCGGCGGCCACTACATGGACCAGTTCACCTATGCCGAACGGGCGACCGACTGGCGTGGCAACAACAACATCGCCGAATCGATCTTCCAGCAGATGGGCAAGGAGCCCCATCCTGTGCCGGCCTGGATGGTGATGAGCGCCGGCACGGGCGGCACCTCGGCGACGCTCGGGCGCTATCTGCGCTACAAGCGCCATGCCACCCGGCTCTGCGTCGCCGATGTCGAGCACTCGGCCTTCTTCGACGGCTATCGCACCGCCGATGCCGATTGCTGCTGCGAGCGGCCGTCGCTGATCGAAGGCATCGGGCGGCCGCGGGTCGAGCCCTCCTTCGTCTGCGGGGTGATCGATCGTATGGTGCGGGTGCCGGATGCCGCTTCGATCGCGGCGATGAACGTGCTCTCGCGCCGGCTCGGTCGCCGCGTCGGCGGCTCGACCGGGACCAATTTCTTCGCCTTGTGCTGGCTCGCCGATGCGATGCGGGCAAAGGGCGAACAGGGTTCGCTGGTCACGCTGATCTGCGATTCCGGCGAGCGCTATCTCCGGACCTATTACGATGCCGGCTGGTTGGCCGAACGCGGGCTCGAGCCCGCCCCTTACGAGCGTCGGATCGAGGCTGTCCTTGCCGGCGAGCGGCTGGAGTGCCCGCTCGAAGAGGCGTGAGGTGAACCGTCTTTTGTCGAAGCATCAGATTGGTCCCAAAAGTGGATTCCACTTTTGGGTCTGATGCTCTCAGAAGCTGTAGGCCGCCTTCACCTTCAGCAGGTGCTGGCTGAAATTGGTGATGTCGAGATCGCCCGGTACGCCCTTGGCCTTGCCAGCGATCTGGACGTTGTAGGCGGCCGAGATGGCGAGCTGCTTGCTCGCCTGCCAGAAGATGCCGGGGCCGGCGAAAGTGGCGTAGCCCGCTTCCTTGCCGAAGCCGAGCTCGTTGTGGCGGCGCTGATGGCGCACTTCGCCGCTGAGATAGAGCCCGTCGAGCACTTGCCAGGCGAGCGAGCCGCCGACCGTGAAGGTCGAGGAACGCAGATAGGAGCTCGGGCCCGTCCAGGTCAGGTCATGCGAGAAGTTGAGCGCGGCGTAGAGCTTGCCGGGGACGAGCGTCTTGTCGGCGAAAATGCGCAAGCCGGTGTTGTAGGTGGTGAAGTTGCTGGCACCGGTCGGATCGGTGCGGTTGAAGCTGGGATCGACGATGACGGTGAGGCCGATGCCGTGCAGGTCGCGGCCGAGCAAGCGGTACTTCATCTCGACGCCGGCACCGGCACTGCGATTGTCCGCCTTGCTGCCGCCGATGGTGGCGTCGGTGTAGCCGCCGAGGAGGTAGGGGCCGACCTCGAAGCAGGGGAAGAGCCCATAGGAGCCCTGCAACTGCAGGCCATGCGCGGCCTGGCGGCCGTCGCGGACGCCGAAGCCGCCATTATAGGTCAGGCTGGCGCCGAAGGAGCCGGGATCGGCGACATCCGAGCCGGTGGTGAAGCCGAAGGCGTCGGTCGGAATGCCCTCGCTCTCGCTGCAGGCCGAAAGCACCGGCGGCGCGGCCGGGGCGCCCTTGCGTGAGGGCAGGTCGGCGGCGAAGGCGGGCGAGAGCAGGCCCGAGACGGCAAGGGCGAAGGCGGCGGGCCTGAGCATAGCTGGCGATCCTGTTGGCGAATCGACTCTACGTAAATGCAAATGAGTTGCAACATTGGATGATCGATCGCGGGATCATAATGTTACATTGTTGCGATCTAGCAACAGCGAGCCGCTCAGTCCCGGGCGTTCAACGCATGCAAGCGTGCGAACGCGACCGGCGCGATCTCCGCCAGAGCTGCGATGGGCTTCCAGGCGGCCGCGTGGACCTCCTCTTCCTGGGCGATCAGCGGCAGCGCCGGATCGGCGATGAAGAGATATTGCAGGTCATGATGGATGTGTGGCGGCTCGCTGCGGCGTGGATTGCCCGGCACCTCATGGCTGTCGATCGCGAAGGGCAGATCGCCGCCGCGATGCCAGGGATGCAGGATAGGAGCGGCGACGCCGGTCTCCTCCACCGCCTCGCGCAAGGCCGAGGCATGGAAGCTCGCTGCCGGCTCGTAATGGCCGCCGGGCTGGAGCCAGCGGCCGATCACGACATGGTCGATCAACAGGATCTGCGCATGGTCGGGCGAGAGCACGAAGGCGCTGGTGGTGACATGGCCCGGCATGGTCTCGCGCCGGTCGAGCGCATGGCGCTCTGCCATCTGCCAGCGCAGCAGAGCGAGCCGCTCGCGCAGGCCTGCAACCTCGGCGAGATAGCGGGAGACAGTCGAATCGAGGCGCGCAAGGAAGCTCATGGCCACGCGCATCGCATGTCCGGCGCCAGCCGGGAAGGCCGCCTTCCGATCAGGGCAGCTTCAGCCGGTATTCCTCGAAGCCGCCATTCTTCACGCTGTCATAGCCGATGAGGACGCGCAGTTCGCCACGCTCCTGTGCCAGCACGGCGAGCGCCTCCGCCTTGGCGTCCTTGCGTCGGGGCAGCTCGCCGAGCTCACGGATGGCGGCGGGGTCGGCGGTGTCGAGCAGCAGGATCGCATATGGCACGTCCTGCTCCTGCGCCGGACCGACGAGGACGAGCAGGCGGCCATCGGCGAGCGGAGTAAGATCGCGCACGCCGCGCTGAGCTCCGGCGGCAAAGGCGAGGAGCTGCGGCTTGCTCGCTGCCGGCTCGCTGCCCGGCTTGAACAGTTCGGCAACGCTGCCACCGACGAGGAAGGCGCGGCCGCCAAGTGCTGGTGCGCGCAGGCCGAGCCAGAGCCGGTCGCCGACCACCGCGAGGCCCTCGATATTGAGCCCGTTGCTCGTCTCGTCGAGCGCCTTGCCGACAAAGGGCGCGACCTCGCCGGCCGCGCCGAGCAGATCGGCGACGCGCCAGCTCAATTCGGGGGTGCCGGCCTCGCCATTGCCGGCCACGATCCGGGCCAGCAGGAAGGAGGAGGGCCGATATTCGCCGCTGCGCCGCGAGCAGCCATGCGAGCCGACGACGTAGTAATGGCGATCGGCAAAGGCGACGCCCTCGCCGTCGAAATCCTCGAAGCCGCCATGCTTGGGGCAGCTGATCGCCGGCTGGCGTCCGCTCGCGGCGGCGGGGGCGCTGTCCTTGACCAGCGGCAGGCTGGGGCCGGGGATGATCGCGCCCTGCCTCAGCGTCGCGAACTGGGCGGCCTTGTTCTCGTCGTTGATCACGAGGCAGCGATAGTCGCCACCGGCGGGCGGGCGGCAGGCGATGCCGCTGATGTCCTTGGCGGGTTTGCGTGGCTTCTTGCCGGTGAAGTCGGAGGTCGCTTCGATCCTGCGCTCGGGTTTCAGCGTCTCGGCGCGGACGGCATTCGTTGCGAGAAGGCTGAGCGCGAGGGCGGAGAGGATCGCGAGCCGCATCTGGTCATGCTCCGACGGAAAGAGCGGACATAGGGGGCGTGGTGGTGGTTGCAAAGGCCCATGAAGCCGAATGCGCCTGCCCGCGGGGATAATGGGAGATCTTATCACCGGTGTCCTAGCCGGCCCGATAATGCGCTTCGGGCGAGGGAGTAGGCCGTGGCGCAAGCGGATTTCGCAACTGCATTGTTCGACATGCGGCTCGGCGTCGAGCGGATCGCCCTGGCACTGCTGGAGCTGAGACGTGATCTGCTCGCCAGAGGGTCTCGGACCCCGGTCGCGTCCAAATACAACCCCGATCAACCGCGCGTCCCGGCAGGAAATCCCGATGGCGGCCAGTGGACGAGCGGTGGAGGTGAGGGCAGCGCCGGTGAGGACAGTCTAAGCTCGGACCTCGAGAGAGCCCTCGATGGCCTGGACAAGGACTCTCTCGACTGGGCAACGGGTAGGTCGCGTGGAGGTGCCGGTGCCTGGCCGAACGCGACGCCTGCCCAGCAGGCTCGGCTCGTCGCGTCCGAGTTGCAGGCGCAGGCGGCGATCCGTCGGGTGCAGGAAATCGATGCGCGTTGGAAGCCGCCAGCTAGCATCTCGGAGGGCATCGAAGGCGCAATTGCGACGAACCAGGCTGCGGTTAGGCAAGCCGAGGCGCGGCTGCGCGAGCTGCAAGGGATGGGAATCGGGCCGGGGCCATTTGCGGAAGAATCGATACCATCCCGCGGCCCATCCCGACGATTCACAGCTGAGGAACGACAGGAAATCAATCGGCTGGGCTATACATATGGGTGCCATACATGCGGCACGACCGAGCCGGGTTTACCTAGTCGGAACTTTATCCCTGACCACCAAATTCCAAACGCGCTGAGCCCGAAAGGAAGTGGACAGAGGCTTTACCCTCATTGTCGATCATGCAGCGATGCGCAAGGCGGGAACATTCGGGCGATCCAGAGGAGACGGTAGGATGACCCAAACTGCCACTATCCAACCCGTGAATTCGATCGTTTTCGTCCATGGCGGTGGTGACTATGACGTTCCCGTTGACAAGCTGGAGCGGAACGGCAACCTGGTCGCCGCGAGCTCGAATTGCCTGATCGTTTGTGTGTATCCTGAGATCGACGGACCGACCCATATGACGCTGGGACGGTCCGCCGATGTCGACCCAGGCTCGACTCCTTCCTTCATTGGTGAGTTGGAGACGCCGCAAAAGACGCTCTTCATCGATCAAGTCGACGACGTCGTCGTGTTTACGCAAGCGGTGCCGTCGACGCTGACGACCATCCGCATCTGGTTTAGCCATCCACGCTGGCCGGAGAAGGTCGTGATCGGGATCGATTGATCGCGCGCCCTTATGCCGGGGTGGGTCCCTTGAAGGGGATAGCGTGACGATGGTCAGGACAGCAACGATTTGCCCGAGCAACTCGATGGTCATCGTCTCGGGCGGCCGTCCTGTCGACGTGCCTTCGGATCAGCCGATCGCGCCGGTCGCCGCGTCGCCGAGCTGTCTTTTGGTGGCTTGCATGCCGGAGGTGGATGGCGATACCGAGTTGACGATAGGCACGGCAGCTGACGTCGACCCCGGCTATGCTCCGGGGTTCGTTGGTCAACTCGAAACACCAAGGCTGCATATCCTTGTCGAGACGATCGACGATGAGATTGTTTTGGATCAGCCGGTTCGCGCGCTCGTTACACAGATTCGGATCTGGTTCAGCCATCCGCGGTGGCCGGAAAAGGTGGCGATCGGTATCGACTGATCATGTGTCGCTTCTTGCGGAGAAAATGATGCGACACATCATCGAAATTCGACCGGTCAACTCGATCGTGTTCTGCTGCGCATTCCGGTCCAGTCGCTGACGTTGTTGCAAGTAAATGGCAGCGGAACGCTGTGAGGCGAGGCTTGGCGGGCGCGTGCCTTGGTCGTTATCTTCGGGAATGGTCGTACGGGGGCGGTCAGGTGAAGGCAATCGAGCCGCGACCTTCCCGAGGTTCCGCGCGCTTGTGATCGAGCGAGGTAGCGGTGGTGAATGTCGAGCCCGGCGGCAGCTCGCCCTTCGGCAAGGCGGCCTGGCTACTTCTCATCCTGTCGGCCGGGCTTGCGGCCTATTTCGGGCTGTCTTCGCTGCTGCTGCCGTTTGTCGGGGCGCCGAACCTCTACACGGGAATCGAGCGCTGGATCGTTCCGGCAGCAGGCGCGCTCCAGCTCATGGCCGCTGCGGTGGCCTTCGTGCTTATCGGGCGTCGCGACTTGCGCGGCGCGACCCTCGCCGTGGCCGCGTGCTGGATGCTTGGATGGCTCGGGATGCTGCCGTCCGTCATCCGCAACGGGCTCGACCTCGACGCCGAAGCGCGGCGCACATTGGTCTATTTCATCGCGTTGCTCGTAATCGCGGTCTCGGCGGCGGCGTTGGCGTGGCGGAACCGCCATCCGATCCTGGCCGCCTTCATCGTGACTGCGCCGACCGCAGCCGGCGTCCTGTTCACTCTCGCCTTTGCGATCATGATCGCGATGTACGGTTTTTGAGTCGCGACGCCCTGCGCCGCTTGCGCGCATGAGCGGACCTCCGCAGCAGATTGAAGAGCTGCCCGGAGGTCCGCCTTCATCACGGCCAGATGGGTGCGCCGTCCAACCCCGCGGTTTCCGGCAGGCCGCAGATCAGGTTCGCGTTCTGCACCGCCTGGCCTGCCGCCCCCTTGCCGAGATTGTCGACCACGCCCATCGCGATCACCAGGTTGCGCTCCGGATCGGCCGCATAGCTGACGAAGGCGAGGTTCGAGCCGGTCGCCCATTTGGTCTGCGGCGGCCTGTCGGTCACGCGGACGAAGGAGCGCCCGGCGTAGAAGCGCCGTGCTGCGTCAAGGCACTGCTCCGTGGTGGCGCGCCCGCGGCAATAGATGGTGGCGAGGATGCCGCGGGTCATCGGCACCAGATGCGGCGTGAACACCAGCCCGGCCGCGCTGCCGCCGCTCAGCCGCTCGATCGTGCTGGCGATCTCGGGCATGTGGGTGTGCCTGAGCAGGCCGTAGGGCACCAGGTTCTCGTTGCTCTCGGCATAGCCGAACTTGCTGTCGCCGCCGCGGCCGGCACCGGAGATGCCGGTCTTGACGTCGATCACGATGTTGCCGGGCTCGATCAGCTTGCCGGCCAGCAGGGGCGCCAGTGCGGTCAGCGTCGCGGCCGGGAAGCAGCCGGGATTGGCGATGCGGGTCTGACCTTCGATCTGGGCCGGCCAGATATCGGCGAGGCCATAGGCCCAGCCGTCGACATAGCGGTGGTCGCCGCCGATATCGACGATCTTCACGTGCCTGGGAACGCGAGCCAGCGCTTCGGCCGAGGCGCCCGTGGGCAGCGACGCGAACAGCAGGTCGAGCTTCGGCAGGGCCGCAGGGTCCCATTTCTCGATGACCAGTTCGGCCAGCTTGGCCGGCACACCGGGGAAGCGGTCGACCAGACGGCTGCCGGCGCTGCTCTCGCCGGCGGCGTAGACCAGCTCGAAAGACGGGTGGCTCGCGATCAGGCGCAGCGCCTCGCCGCCGCCAAAACCGCTGATGCCGACAATGCCGACGCGAATGCTCATGATGGTGTCCTCTTTGGGGGGGCGGGCAAAAGAAAACCCCCGGAGCCGAGGGCTGCGGGGGTTCAGGAACGCGGGTCGAAGTCGCTTCGGCTGTGGCCTATGGTGAGGCCTTCACGCGGAAGGACGCTGATCGACGCGCAGCCAAGAAGCCGCCGCTCGGATGAAGCGGCGTCGGCGTCGGTCGCAAATGGTCCGGTTCCTGAGCATGCCCTGCGACACTGTCGGCACCGATAGTCGTCGTCAAGCGTAATGTCTGCTACCGGCCCTTAGCGGACGCGGGGCTAGTGAACTCCATAGCGCTCCTTGCTAGACATCACTCCCTAAAAATCCACACAGCGAGGCACCCTGTTGCTTGCAATGAAGCTGTTCCTCAGCGCCGTCGCTTTTTGCGCGGCGACAGCGATCCTTTTCGGCGACCCATCGCACGCGCTTGCCTTGGCGACAATCTGGTCTGATCGGCTAGGACTTCCCTATTGGAGGATGATTGCCCTCCTCTGCATGGCAGCCTCGGCTCTGATCTTCGCTACCCCGCTGAGAACTAGGATCAGCCCAGTACTGCGGCTGCCTGTCTTCACAATCTTGGCGGTGCTCCTGCCAACCGCAATTGTAGGGGTTTATGCCGACAGCGTCAGGCATCGTTCTGTTCTCGCATTTGGTGCAGAGGAGGTCGAAGAACATAGCTTCTTCGCGTCCATTCGAGAGGCTCCTGCGGAGTTTCAATTTTTCTTGCACACGGTGGCGCTTAAGAACTGCGTGCCTTACGCTTGGAGCTATCGGACGCTGTCGTTCTACGAGTTGCGGCCGAACGTAGCGGTCAATGTTTTGCAGCAGCGGTCGATCACCAAGTGCGGGATCACACGGACTGAGCGTCGCTGATCGACCGTCATATCTCCCAAGCTAAGTCCGCTCGCGACCCGTTGCGGAACTTGCGACAGTGCATAGGCGCGCTCCCGCGCCTCTTGCATTCACTTATGGATGCGCTCCAGAGCACGCGTGAAATCTTCGAAGCTTAGTTTGGGTAAGTCGGCGGGCGGTGGTGGTGCTTGGGGCGCTTCCGCCCAGTTGGCGCAGTTGCAGGCAGTCACCACCGAGCCGTTTGCTCGAACGGCGACGGCGAGGCCGGGACCAGCATCCGTCTGAAATACCAACAGCGGGGATGCGGTCTGCCCCCAAAAGCTGGCGATCGACGTATCTAAAACGCGGAACGATTTGCCTGCCTCCATGACCAAATCGGGCTTTATTCCAGCAGCCGTCATGCGGCCGAGAATTGTCATGCAGCCCGAATTGAAACAGGCCTGTTCGATGCGCAAGATAATTAAAGTTTCGCCTTCAACCGGCCCCTGCAACCAGCGAGCTTTTGTATTTTGCAGCGCGTTCTGAAAGTCGGCTGGCCGAAGCTCGCTCAATATGGTTGCCGCTCGCTCGCGAAATTCCGTGGGGAGCGGCAAGTCGATTCTATGGATCGCTTCGACGCATTGCGCATCGCCTGCAAGCGCGAGCGCCACCGCGCCGACGAGTGCTGCTCGTAGATTTACCCACAGATGACGGCTCAACTCAGGCTCCATGGCAGCCAGATATGAAGCGAACAATCTGGTCTCAAAGGCAGCCTTCTACAATGTCCTTTACCGACCCGTTGTAGGCATGGCTCAATGCCCAGTAGCTCTTTTAAACAAATGGCGGCGATTTGATGAGTTTGGCAGTTACCCGAATCTGGTGCTTCTTGATCGGTCTGATCCAGTTTTTGCATGGAGCGGCACACGTCGTTCTGCCGCTGGGTCAAGCCGGACTTGGTTGGGCTTGGGCCATCCCTAATGTAGTTCTTCCTATTGCTTCAGGCATCACGCTTGTTATCATCGGGTTGAGGGGCTTCCGATCTCGTTAATCTACTGCCTGCCCAGGATATTTTCGAATAATGAAAGCTGTAGCCATCACCTGTTCCGTGCTGCTCACGTTTTTCATCGCTGCCGTACTGGGCTGGATTGGCGCAATGGCATTTGGTTACGGGTATGGCCTATTCGCTACGCTATATTGGCCTCTTATGCCCGAGGAAGCCGCAGGGCCGCAGGCCGCTCGCGGTGTGGCTGTGCTCGTAGTCGGAGCCATTGGATTTCTGTGCGGCTGGTCGCTTGGCCTCATGACATGGTCGGCGACTTGGCGACGCGCAAAGGTGGCTGCCGGTATACCTGCAGGCGAGAGCCATTAGGTCCGCTTCCGACCCAAAGCGGGCAAAAGCTGAAATTTACGGCCGAGCGTCAGAGAGCAGACCCGCGCCGCCCATATGAGCGGCGCGGGTCTTCGGATCAGCCCAGCTTCCCGTAAGCCGGCACGGTCAGGAACTCCTCGAATTCCGGCGCGAGCGAGAGCTTCGAGAACAGGTCGATCGCCTCGGGGAAGCGGCCCTTGTCATAGGCCTCGGCCCCGAGCTCGCTCTTCACCCGCGCCATCTCCTCGGGCAGGCAGCGCTTGAACAGATCGGCGTCGACCTTGGCGCCGCCTTCGAGCGCGACACCGTACTGGACGAACTGCCAGATCTGGGCGCGGCTGATCTCGGCGGTCGCGGCATCCTCCATCATGTTGTAGATCGGCACGGCGCCGCGGCCGCGCAGCCAGGCTTCGAGATACTGCACGCCGACGCGGATGTTCTCGCGGAAGCCTTCCTCGGTGCGGGTGCCTTCGTGCACCTCAAGCAGGTTCTCGCGGCCGACCGAGACGTCCTCGCGCAGCTTGTTGAGCTGGTTCGCCTGCGGCATCAGCCGGTCGAACACCTCCATCGCGACGGGAACGAGGTCGGGATGGGCGACCCAGGTGCCGTCATGGCCGTCGCCGGCCTCGCGCTCCTTGTCGGCCTTGACCTTGGCGAAGGCGGCGGCATTGGCCTCGGGATTGTTCTTGACCGGGATCTGCGCCGCCATGCCGCCCATGGCGAAGGCGCCGCGGCGGTGGCAGGTCTTGATCAGCAGCAGCGAATAGGCGCGCAGGAAGGCCTTGGTCATCACCACCTGCGAGCGGTCGGGCAGGACGAAGGCCTTGTTGCGGGCGAGCTTCTTGATGAAGGAGAAGATGTAGTCCCAGCGGCCGCAGTTGAGGCCGGCCATGTGCTCGCGCAATTCGTAGAGGATCTCGTCCATCTCGAAGGCGGCCGGCAGGGTCTCGATCAGCACGGTCGCCTTGATCGTGCCGGTCTTCAGGCCGAGCGCGGTCTGGGCGGCGACGAAGACGTCGTTCCAGAGGCGCGCCTCGAGATGGCTCTCGAGCTTGGGCAGGTAGAAATAGGGGCCCGAGCCCTGGGCCAGCGCTGCCTTGGCGTTATGGAAGACATAGAGCCCGAAATCGACCAGCGAGCCCGAGGCGATCTCGCCGTCGATCTCGATATGGCGCTCGGGCAGGTGCCAGCCGCGCGGCCGGATGATCAGGACGGCGGGCTTGTCCTTGAGCTTGTAGGCCTTGCCCGAGGTCGCGTCGGTGAAGTCGATCTTGCCGGCCCAGCGATCCCTGAGGTTGATCTGGCCTTCGACCATGTTGGCCCAGACCGGCGAGGAGGCGTCCTCGAAATCGGCCATGAAGATCTTGGCGCCGGAGTTCAGCGCGTTGACGATCATCTTGCGGTCGACCGGGCCGGTGATCTCGACGCGGCGGTCGAGCAGATCGGCCGGGATGGTTGCGACCTTCCAGTCACCCTCGCGGATGTGCTTGGTCTCGGCCAGGAAATCCGGGGTCTCGCCGGCGTCGAAGCGCTTCTGGCGCTCCTTGCGCACAGCGAGCAGGCGCTTGCGGGTCTCGTTGAAGCGGCGCTGCAGGTCGGCGACGAAGGCGAGCGCATCATGGCTCAGGACCTCGTCATAGCGCTCGGCGAGCGCGCCCTTGACGACGACGCCGGCAGGAAGCTTCAGGCTGGTCGGGGCGGTCATGGCTGTCATCTCCCAAGGCAGCGATCAGATGGCTGCATTATGGGGCTTCATGATTATGGCCGGAACCGCAGAGAATGTCAGATGATCTGATCAGGAATGGAAATAATCCCCGGTGGAGGCGAAACCGACCCTGATGCTGCCATTGCAACTGCGTGTCACGGCGCGGGGCGTGCCGGTTGACGATCAGGGGACTTGTTCATGACCGCCACCCGCCTCGGCCTGCTCGCTGCCGCTTTCGCCGCCGGCCTCGTGACGACGCCGGCCTTCGCCCAGAACCGCTGCGCCGTCACCGACCCGACCGGCACGCCGCTCAACATCCGCGAGACGCCGAATGGCGAGATCATCGGCCGCGTCACCAACGGCGCCGGCATCCGCGTGATCAACACCAGCTCCGACGAGCGCGGCCGGGCCTGGGCGCTGATCAGCCCGCGCGGCCGCAACCATGTGGTCGGCTGGGTCTATCGGGAATTCGTGTCCTGTTATTGAGCAAGGGCGTCATGCTCGGGCTTGACCCGAGCATCTCGAAAACCAGTGCCTTCTCGTCCTGAGATTCTCGGCCCTTCGCTGCGCTCCGGCCGAGAATGACGCATGGGATTACTGCCCTGTTAGCTCCGTAAACCGCTTCAAAAACGCCCCCTGCGCCTGCTCCGTCGCCTGCGGCTCGAGCAGCGCCAGCACCTCGCGCGGCAAGGCTTGCGGGCGGCCGAAGAAGCGCAGTGCTTCCTCGCGCTCGAAGCCGGCGAGCTCGGTCGCCTCGAGGAAGGCCGAGATCTTGTCGGCGTCCTTGGTCTTGCGCTTGACGATGGCGGGCGTCGCAGCCGGCAGCCCGAAGCGCAGATGGATCGCCGCGAGCAGGCGCAACTCGACGCCCTTATAGGCATCGCCCATCACCGCCTTGAACGGCGAGATCATGTCGCCGATGACGTATTCCGGCGCATCGTGCAGCAGCGCCATCAGCCGCCATTCCCGCGACCAGTCGGGATTGAGATGGCCAGCGATCGCCTCGACCAGCAGAGAGTGCTGCGCCACCGAGAAGGAATGCGCGCCGCGGGTCTGGCCGTTCCAGCGTGCGACGCGGGAAAGACCATGGGCGATGTCCTCGATCTCGACATCGAGCGGCGAGGGGTCGAGCAGATCGAGCCGCCGGCCCGACAGCATGCGCTGCCAGGCGCGCGGCGGAGCGGGCGGCTTCACCATCAGGCGGCGGGGCGCGTGTCGCGGGCGAGCGCCGCGCATTCCTCTCGCCGGAAACAGCCGGTGAGGTGGTCGTTGACCATGCCGCAGGCCTGCATCACCGCATAGACGATGGTCGGGCCGCAGAAGGTGAAGCCGGCGGCCTTGAGCTCCCTTGAGATCGCCTTGGAGACGGCGGTCTCGGCCGGAACCTGCTCGTGGGTGCGGAAGCTGTTCTGGATCACGCGCCCGTCGAGATGCTTCCAGAGGAAGTCATTGAAGGGGCCTTTTTCGCTCAGCCTGAGATAGGCCTGGGCATTGCGGATGGTGCCCTCGATCTTGCCGCGATGGCGCACGATGCCGGCATCGGCCAGGAGCCGCTGGACATCGGGCTCGCCGAAGCGGGCGACGGTCTCGGGCTCGAAGCCGGAAAAGCCGGTGCGGAAGGCGTCGCGTTTTCGGAGGATGGTGATCCAGGACAGGCCGGCCTGGAAGCCGTCGAGCATCAGCTTTTCCCAGAGCGTGCGGGAATCGTATTCCGGCACGCCCCATTCGGTGTCGTGATAGGCGAGATAGAGCGGATCGCTCCCCGGCCAGATGCAGCGATATTTGCCGTCGGGACCCTCGACCGCCGCGCGCCCGCCGGTGACGTCACTCATGCCGCTGCTCCGAATTCTGGCTCGCCCGGAAAGGGGAAGCGAATGAAGGACGGCTTCGGCGCCAGCGTGAAGGCGAGGCCGCCGGCATCGAGCCTGTGGCCGGCGGCGAGCGCGTCCGCCACTCGGTCGAGCCGGAGCAAGGCAAGGCCGCGGCCATTGGCGCAGGAGCCGACACGGCCGAGCGTCTTGCCGCCGGCGCTGGCCTCGACGCCGTCATCCGGGTTGATGCCCTCGCTGAAGACGATCGGCACGATCCGCGAGCGGGCGGTGCCGCGGTGCTGCATGCGCGAGACGACCTCCTGGCCGATATAGCAGCCCTTCCTGAAGGAGACGCCGCCGAGCTGGTCGAACAGCGCCTCATGCGGAAAGGCGTCGCCATAGAGGAAGTCGCGCCCGCCATCGGGAATGCCGAGGCCGATGCGGCGGGCGTGATAGTCGTCCATCGAAGCATCGACGAGCTCGTCGGCACCATCGCGGTCGACGATGGCGCGTTCGCCGAGCTCTGGCAGGCGCGGATCGGCATAGACCAGCCCGGCTTCGGCCGGCAGCCTGCCGCCATCGGTCGCCGCGATCACCGCCGCGCTCTCGCTGAGATCGTCGAGCGTGACCTTGGCGCGCAGCTTGTAGAGCTTCAGCTTCTTCATCAGGTCGGAGATCTGGAGCAGGGGCGTGTCGAGCAGGAAGCCGCCGCCTTCCGCGTCCGGCACGGCGACGATCAGAAAATCGCCGATGATCTTGCCTTGCGGTGTCAGCAGCCCGCCGTATCCGGCGCGTTCGACCGTCACGGTCTCCATTGCGTTGGTGACGATGTTGTCGAGGAAATCGCGGGCGTCGCCGCCGCTGACGCGGATGACGCCGCGGTCGACCAATCTGGTTGCCGGCATGGTGGGGCTCTCTGAGCGATCGCTGTTTCGGCGCGGGCGCCGTTCGCCCCGATAGTTAGGGTGCTTCGGCCAAAGGCTCAACCAATGCGGCGATGGACCCAGGAAATGGGTGCCGTATGCCGCGCGGCCGTCCCGGTGAATTTTTTTTGAGGACCTGTCGATCCGGCGTTTTCCCATTCGACGTGTCAGCAAGAAGCAGCGGAGGTCGCAGGTCGTTGCCGCCTTCGCCCGAGCTTCGAAAGACGCGATGCGGGACCAGGCTCCCGCGAGTTCGGGAGAGATCAGATGAGACAAGTCGTTGCCGCCACTTTCGTGTCCCTCGACGGCGTCATGCAGGCGCCGGGCGGCCCGCAGGAGGATCCGCAGGGCGGCTTCAGCCATGGCGGCTGGACCTTCCAGTACTGGGACGAGGCGATGGGCAAGGTCATGGACAAGGCCCTGTCCGACGAGTTCGACCTGCTGCTCGGGCGCCGGACCTATGACATCTTCGCGGCGCACTGGCCCTATGCCGGCGACGATCCGATCGCGGTCAAGTTCAACGCCATTACCAAATATGTCGCGACCTCGGAGCCGCAGACCCTGGCCTGGCAGAACAGCGTCGCGCTGCGTGGCGATCCTGCCGCTGAGGTCGCAGCGCTGAAGCGCCAGGATGGGCGCAAGCTCCTGCTGCAGGGCTCGAGCGAACTGATCCAGGCGCTGTTGGCCAAGGACCTGATCGACGAGATCACGCTGCTGACCTTCCCTGTCGTGCTCGGCAAGGGCAAGCGGCTGTTCGGCTCGGGCGCCATGCCCGCCGCCTTCAAGCTGGTCGAAAGCAGCGCGTCCAGCACCGGCGTCATGATGGCGACCTATCGCCGCGAGGGCGAGGTCACGACCGGTTCGTTTGAGTTCGCCGAACCGAGCGCTGCTGAAATCGCCCGCCGCGAAAAATATGCAGCCAAGGGCTGAAAAAACTTTCGGACCTTGTCGATCGGGGCGCGCTTCGTTCGACGTGAAGACAGAGGGCGGGAATTCTCCCGCTCCATACCGAAGCAAAATCAACGCGTAGAGATGGGAGAAGACCGATGCGTGTCATGGTTCTGGTCAAGGCCAACAAGGACAGCGAAGCCGGCGTGATGCCGGACGAGGCCCTCCTCACCAAGATGGGCGCCTACAATGAGGAGCTGGTGAAGGCCGGTGTGCTGCTGGCGATGGACGGGCTCCATCCGAGCGCGAAGGGGCTGCGCATGCGCTTTTCGGGCGCGCAGCGGACGCTCACCGACGGCCCCTTCGCCGAGACCAAGGAGCTGCTCGCTGGCTTCTGGATCTGGCAGGTCCGCTCCTTCGACGAGGCAGTCGAGTGGCTGAAGCGTGCGCCCTTCGATGGCGACACCGAGATAGAGCTGCGCCCGATCTTCGAGATGGAGGATTTCGGCGAGGCGATCACGCCGGAACTGCGCGAGCAGGAAGAGCGCGTGCGGGCGGAGTCGGCGAAGCTCGCCGGCTGACCGGACCAAGGCTTTCAATTCCATTCAACCCGGAGGGTGCGAGGCGAGGCCTGCACCCCTCCAACCAAGCGGAGAAGACCGATGCGCTTCATGGTGATGGTCAAGGCGACCAAGGACAGCGAAGCTGGTGCGCCGCCGACCCGGGAACTGGTCGACGCGATGATGGCCTACAATGAAGAGCTGGTGAAAGCCGGCATCATGAAGGGCGGTGACGGCCTGCAGCCGAGCGCGAAGGGCGCACGCGTGCAGTTTGACGGCGAGAAGCGGTCCGTCGTCGACGGGCCGTTCGCCGAGACCAAGGAGCTGGTCGCCGGCTACTGGCTCTGGGAGTGCAAGTCGCTCGACGAGGCGGTTGCCTGGGTCAAGCGCTGCCCCAACCCGATGCCCGGCCCGTCCGAGATCGAGATCCGCCCGGTCGTCGACATCGCCGATTTCGGCGAAATGGTCTCGCCGGAAGCTGCCGCGACCTGGGACCGCCTCAAGAACGAGGTCGGCAACGGCTGAGCCGCTTGCCAGCCCCGATGTTGATGGTGTGTATCGCAAGCCATGACGGCAAGCGATGCACACCGCGCCATCGAGGCGGTCTTCCGGATCGAGGCTCCCAGGCTGATCGCGGGCCTCGCTCGCGTCACCCGCGATGTCGGCCGGGCCGAGGAGCTGGCGCAGGACGCGCTCGTTGCTGCGCTCCAGCAATGGCCTGATGAGGGTGTGCCGCGCAATCCCGGCGCCTGGCTGATGCAAGCGGCGAAGCACCGCGCGCTCGACGGCCTCCGACGCGCCAGGATGCTGCAGCGCAAGCATGAGGAGATCGGCCGCGACCTCGACGAAGAGGACGATCCGATCGCCGGGATCGAGGAAGCGCTCGACGACGAGCTCGGCGACGACCTGCTGCGGCTGATCTTCACCGCCTGTCACCCGGTTCTCGCGGTCGAGGCGCGATTGGCGCTGACGCTGCGCCTGATCGGCGGCCTCACCACCGAAGAGATCGCCCGCGCCTTCCTGGTGCCGGAGCCGACGATGGCCCAGCGCCTGGTCCGGGCGAAGAAGGCACTGGCCGAGGCCAAGGTGCCCTATGAAGTGCCACATGGCCCCGAGCTGGCGAACCGCCTCGCCTCAGTGCTCGAGGTGGTCTATCTGATCTTCAATGAGGGCTATGCCGCGACCGGGGGCGAAGACTGGGTGCGCCCGGCGCTCTGCCAGGAGGCGATGCGGCTCGGGCGCATTCTCGCCGGCCTCGCGCCGCAGGAGCCGGAGGTGCACGGCCTCGTCGCGCTGATGGAGTTGCAGGCCTCGCGCCTGCGCGCCCGGATCGGGCCGGATGGCGAGCCGGTACTGCTGCTCGACCAGAACCGGGCACGCTGGGACCGGTTGCTGATCAATCACGGCCTCAAGGCGCTGGAAACGGCGCGTAGGCTTTCGGCAGGGCCCAGCTCTTACGTCCTGCAGGCCGAGCTCGCGGCCTGCCATGCCCGCGCCAACACCGCCGGGGAGACCGACTGGCGCAGGATCGCGGCCCTCTACGGCGCCCTCGGCGAGCTGACGCCCTCGCCGGTGATCGAGCTCAACCGGGCGGTGGCGATCTCGATGGCGGAGGGGCCGGCAGCGGGGCTGGTGCTGGTCGATGCGCTCGCTTCCGCACCGGCATTGAAGAATTACCACCTGCTGCCGAGCGTGCGCGCCGATTTCCTGGTCAAGCTCGGCCGGCATGGCGAGGCTGAGGCCGAATTCACCCGCGCCGCCGGCATGACCCGGAACCGGCGCGAGCGCGATTTGCTGCTCGGCCGGGCGGAGACGGCGCGAAAGGCGGCCGGCTGAAACCGAGCGCAGCCGTCTGGCGGGCCGTTCTTCAGCGCATGAACTGCGAGATGGCGGCAAAATCGTCCTGGCGATGGCCCGCGGCGATCGCTCTGCGGAAAAGGTCGTCCTGCGCCTTGGGGACGAGATCATTCAGGCCGCGTTCGGCGCAGAGCTGCAAGAGCAGGCCGAAGGCGCCGTAATGGACGTCGAGTGAGGCGAGGGTCTCCGCGTCGGCGGCAAAGCGGCGATCGCGGATGCGGGCGACCAGATCGACCACAGCGCCCTCGACGACGGGCAGGAAGGCCTGCCGATGTTCCTCGAACAGGTCGAGCGCGATGCCCTCGGCCTGACAGATCGCGGCCGCCTGGAACTGGCCGAAGAGCGCGCCCCACATCTGCCCGAGCAGGGAAAGGTCGAGCGCCGAGGCGTGGCCGACATCCTCGCCGACGAATTGCGGATTGCCGCCGAGCGCCAGGAGGACGGCCTGGTTTGTGTCGAACAGGGCCCGAGGTCCGGAATAGAGGATGGTGCCGCCGGGCTCGCCGATGAAGTTCGGCGTCGCCATGATCGCGCCGTCGAGATAGCAGGTGCCGTTGCCGGCTGCCCACTGCGCCTGTTCGCGCGCCTGGTTCGGCGAGCCGGAAGAGACCTGAATGATCAGCTTGCCGCGCAGGGCGGCCGCAGTCTCCGGCACCCGAAACAGCCTGTCCGAATCGGCATAGGTGCTGACGCAGACGACGATGATGTCGACTGCCGCTGCGGCGGCAGCGACCGACGGCGCGACACTCGCGCCCTGGTCTGCAAGAGCTGAAGCCTTGCCGGGCGAGCGATTCCAGACATGGGTGGGGATGCCGGCCTTCAAAAAGGCCTGGGCGAGGGCGGCGCCCATGCGGCCGAGGCCGATGACGGAAACAATGGCACTCATCGATGGCTCTCCTGACAGGGTGGGAGCACGACTGCGATAGAAGGCAGGCCTTCGACCGCGCAGCGTCGCGCTCGCTCTGGGGTTTGGCGGACGCCGGCCCATGCCGGCGGCTGCGCAGGAGATTTCTCAGTTTTATTTTTTATTTCAATTACTTACATGAAGGTAAGTAGTCGGTTGGAGAAGGCTATGCCAGTCAGGGTCAATTTGCCGGACGAATGCGGTCTCGGCCAGGCGCTGTCGGTGATCGGCGGGCGCTGGAAATCAGTGATCCTGTGGGAGCTGCACGAACGGGCGCTGCGCTTCGGCGAATTGCGCCGGCGCCTGCCGGGGATCAGCGAGAAGGTGCTCTACGAGCAATTGCGCGAGATGGAGCGCGACGGCGTCGTCAGGCGCGAAGCTTTCGAGGAAGCAGTGCTGCGGGTCGAGTATTCGCTGACGCCAGCCGGGGCGGCGCTCAACGACGCCGCGCATACTCTGGCGCTATGGGGGCTCGCTCATGCCGGCCGCGGCGAACTCCCGGTCGCCGCCGAATGATCAGTGGCGCGTGCCGGTGGTGAAGTTGCCGCAGCGGATCTTCTCCGGCAGGGCCTCGGCGAAGACAGCGGTCGCCTCCTCGCCATAGGTCTCGACCAGCGTGCGCATCGCCGCGAACAGGGCGGCATGGGCGAGCGAGTCGGAGTCGAGCCCGTCCTGGCGCGCCTCGATGAAGGCGTCCTCGACATAGCAGTAGGCCACGCGGCGGGCGTCCTTGACGTCCTCGGCGAGGGTCGGGTCGAGCGGCAGGTCGTCGGAGAGAGCGGACATGAAGGCAGCGGTATCCGGCGTCGAAAGGAACCTGTCGGACGGAGCAGGCGCGCATGAGCCGCGACTGTTCCAGTGATTTGCCCGGTAAGGATACGATCCGTCGACAGCGGGCGCCATCACGGTCTTTAAGAAAGGTTAATTCTCGGGGGACAATTCTGCTTAAGAATGGCGCAAGCCCGTGCCGAAACCGCGTCGCCAAGCCTCCTGGAGGATGCAAAACGGGGATTTCACCCTGTGCCAAAATCTCTGATTGTCCCGAAAACGGGCATCCTGCTCTAGCCGCCGAAGCGGCTCGCCAGCGACTTGGCGAGTTTTTCGCCCTCCTGGGCGAGGCGGGCGGAGGCCTCCTGCGTGCCGTCGCTACAGGTGCGGTGCGTCGCCGAATAGGCGCGGTAGCCGCGGTTATAGGCGCTGGCCAGCCGCTCGCGCCGCTGCGGCGAGCGGCCTTCCGACTCGAGCAGCGTCGCCATGCGTTCGCGCCAGTCCTGGGCCTCCCGGGCTTCGCAGAGCGTGCGCAGATAGGCGAGCGAGCCGATGATCTCGGCGAGCTGCAGCAATTGCGGCTCATAGGGCGGGGCGGGCGATTCGGGTTCCGGCGGAGCCGGCTCGGCGGGGCGTTGCTGCTGCTGTTGAGGCGGGGCGGGCCGCCGCGTCTGCGCCAGCAGCGCCTGCGGGCTCGCGGTCAGTCCGGCGAGCATCAGGGCTGCGAGCGCGCTTTTCGTCATAAGCCAGCGTCGCCAGCGACAATGGCGGCAGCGCGGCGCAGCACGTCGCCGAGTTCGCGTGTCGTCGGCAGGCCGCCGAGCTTGAGCGGATCTGCCCACATCACGGCACCGGCTTCGGGACCCGGCCGCGGCTCGCCGGAGAGCCATTCTCCGACGAAGGAGGCGATGACGAAATGATGGGTCACCGCGCCTTTGGGATCGCGGCCGACGATCTCGACATGGCGGTTGAAGCCGACGATCCGCGCGCTGACGCCGACCTCCTCCTCCAATTCGCGCAGCGCCGCCTCCTCCAGGCTCTCGCCGGCCTCGACCTTGCCGCCGGGCAGAGACCAGAGCTGGTCGGCCGGCGGCTTGGTCCGCGTCGCCAGCAGGACCTTGCCGTGGCGGAAGACGGCGATCGAGGCGGCGAGCACCGGACGCGCCGCGGCGCGGGCGGGATTGGGGAAGCGGATGACTCGATTGTTGTCCTGGCCGTTGTCCTGCCCGCTCACACGTGCTGCCCGCCATTGATGTGGAGTTCGGCGCCGGTGACGTAGCTCGAGGCATCTGTGCAGAGGAAATGGATCGCCTTGGCGACCTCCTCGGTCTTGCCGAGCCGCCCGAGCGGCAAGGTCGCGACGATCTTCTCGGTGCCGGGGGAGAGGATGGCGGTGTCGATCTCGCCCGGAGAGATCGCATTGACGCGGATGCCGAGCGGGCCGAAATCGGCGGCCATCTCGCGGGTCAGGCTGGCGAGCGCCGCCTTCGAGGTCGCATAGGCCGCCCCGGCGAAGGGGTGGACGCGCGAGCCGGCGATCGAGGTGACGTTGACGATCGCGCCCCTCGCTGTGGTCAGTTCGTCGAGCAGGCCGCGCGCCAGCATGATCGGCGCGAAGAAGTTGACCTGGAAGACCTGGTGCCAGTCGTTGAACGAGGTCGTGGCCGCACCGAGCCGGCCGCCCTTCGGTCCCTTCGGCGAGATGCCGGCATTGTTGACCAGCGCATTGAGCTTGCCGCCTTCGGCGGCGAGGCGCTTCTTGATCTCGGCGATGCCGCGCATTGTGTCCTCGGGATCGCCGAGGTCGATCTGGACATGGTCGTCCGCGCCGGACGGCCAGGGGCATTTGTCGGAGAAGGCCTGGCGTGAGCAGGACAGGATGCGCCAGCCGGCCATGGCGAACTGCATCACCGTGGCATGGCCGATGCCGCGGCTGGCCCCGGTCAGCAGCATCACCGGGCGCTTGCCGGGCTCCGTCTTCGGGAAGTCGAACTTGGGCATGGCCATGTGCTTGTGACTTTCCCTCAGGGGTAGAGCCGCGCCTTCGTCCAGGCGTCGCCCGGCGTGGCACGGCGGAAGACGATGCGGTCATGCAGGCGGAAGGCGCCGTCGCGCCAGAACTCCATGTAGACCGGGGCGATGCGGAAGCCGGTCCAGTGCGGCGGGCGCGGCACC